>NZ_JH815225.1:212723-914011 GCF_000238095.2 Peptoanaerobacter stomatis | reverse complement strand
TTTTCAAGAAGGTTTGGCAGAAGTACAAAAAGATGAAAAATGGGGATTCATAGATAAAAGAGGAAACGAGATAGTAGAGTTAAAATATGATGAAGTATTATGTTTTAAAGAAGGTTTGGCGGCAGTACAAAAAGATGAAAAATGGGGATTTATAGATAAAAAAGGAAATGAGATAATAAAGTTAAAATATGATTATGTAGGGTATTTTAAAGAAGGCTTAGCAGTAGTAAATAAAGGCTATAAATGGGGATTCATAGACAAAAAAGGAAGAGAGATAATAGAATTAAAATATGATTATGTATATGATTTTAAAGAAGGCTTAGCAATAGTAGAAAAATATAATAGATTTGGGCTAATAGATAAAAAAGGAAATAATATAATAGATATAAAGTATGATGGTATAGATATTGATTTTAGAAATGATTTAATATTTGTAAAGAAAAAAGGAAAATGGGGATTCATAGATAAATTAGGCACAGAGTTAACGGAATTTGTATATGATAAAATTATTACTTTAAAAGAAGAAATATTAGTAGTATCGAAAGGAGAAAAAATTGGTTTTATAGATAAGACAGGTAAAGAAATTACAGAGATAAAATATGATTATATTGAATATTCATTAGGATGTATTAGATTACTATCTGAAAATAATAAACAAGTAAAAAATTATACACAAGATATTTTAAGTTTATTTTTAGAATCATATTGGGATTGTAATTATATCGATTATTTAACATCAGTATTTAGAGAAGATGCCATTATAGTAAAAAAAGATGGTAAATATGGCTATATAGACAAAATGGGAAAGGAATTAACAGAAATAAAATACGACGCCGTATCGACATTTACAGATGGCATTGCTGTAGCAATAAAAGACTTTAAAATAGATATAATAGACGGGGATATCCCATATCTAACATATCATGATGTGAATATATTAAGATGGATTATAGACAGAATAATAGAACAAGGTAAGTATATAGTTATTGATGTTAACTGGAAAAAAGTTAACACTTTGGAATATAATGTTTTAAAAGATAAATTAGAGTGTGCAGTAATATTAGCTCTGTTTGACTTTATATTATACTAAGATGATTGTATGAAACAATTTTTATCTCATAATATAACTTGAAATGTGTTGAATATATATATATAATATAATATAATATGGTAAAAATAAATATATTACTATATTACTAATTTTATAAAAAATTATAATATTTAAGGAGAAATTAATATGTCAAATGAACTTAGAAAAACTAATTTATTTTATTATGCAACAAGTGAGCTTTCACAAGATGCTTTTATTTGTTATTTAGTAGCACACCTTATAAAAGAATGTAGAAACGACAATGAGCAAATATATAATTGTGCAGTAGAGTTTGTAAACAAGATTTTGAAGACAAAAGGAATAGAGTTCAATGAAGACATGGAAGTAGAGATAAAAAAACAATATAATAAAATAGATGTCCTTATTATATTGAGTGATAAAAAACATGAAAAAAAATATTATGTTATAATAGAAGACAAAACGTTTGCAGATACGCATAATGACCAAATAAACAGATATAAGAGCGGTCTAATTAAAAGTGAAAAATTAGATAATGATGAGGATATAATTTGTGTTTTCTATAAAATTATTGAGCAATCTGAAGATGAAAAAGATGTTGATATAGAATTTAAGAGAAATGATATACTTGAAATACTTAACAAATATAAAAATAATAATAATAGTCAGATATTCTTAGATTATATAGAGTATCTTGAAGATATAGATACAAAAGTCAATTCATACAAAACATTGGATATCAGTGAATGGTTTAGCGAATCTTACAGAGGATTTTTCAAAGATTTAAAAGAAAATTTTTTAAAAGAGGAAGATTCTAAATGGGGATTTGTGAATAACGTAAAAGGAGGATTTATGTTTTTTTGCTACTCCATATTTAAGAAAAATGACGGACACTATATTGGTATTGATAAAGATTTTTATGATGAAATATATTTACAAATAGAAGATAACGAACTTGCCGTAAAATATAAGGTAACAAAGGATATTGCCGAATACAATAGACATAAGGATAATAAAGGATATATAGAAAAATTGAAAAACAATAGAGATATAATTTATAAAAAAGTGCTTGAAAATTTAAATGAAAAATGGAAAAAAAGTTTTAATAAAACTTCATTTAGAAGAGGAAGATATATGACTGTAGCTAAAATAGAGTATGATATGTCAAATTACAAAGAAATATTTACTGATGTAAAAAGTGCTTTACTATCAATAAAGTTATAATTAAGAAAAAATATTGTAATATATTGACGGATATATAATAAATTAAAAATCGAGGTGTTTGCTATTCAAGCTAAAAAACTGATTATAATGAATATATTGGATATTTTGAAAAAATATTCAGATGAAGATCATAGACTAAGTCAAAAAGATATAGCGGATATACTGAAGTCTAAGTATGAAATGGTTGCAGATAGAAGAGCTATAAAACGTAATATAATGAATTTGATTGATTTTGGATATGATATTGAATATAGCGAAAAAGTAAGAAATATAGTAGATAAAAATGGTAATGAAGAAGAAACCATCCTATTATCAGATTTTTATCTTAATAGTGGTTTTACAGATGTAGAACTAAGATTATTGATAGATGGCGTATTATCATCAAAAAATATGCCACATACTCACCAAAAAAAATTAATAGAAAAAATTGAAAATCTGTCAAATAAATATTTCAAATCAAAAGTACAGTATATAGGATCTATATCTGATAATAGTATTCAAAACAAAGAATTGTTTTATATAATAGAAATTTTAGATGAAGCAATAAGCAAGAATAAAAAAGTATCATTTTACTATAATGATTATGGAATGGATAAGAAGCTTAATCCTAAGAAGAACAATGATGGAATAGAAAAAGAATATATAGTCAATCCATACCAAATGGCAGTAGCAAACGGAAGATATTATCTTATATGCAATTATGATAAATATGATAATATGTCTAATTACAGAGTGGATAAAATATCGAATATAAAAATACTAAAAGAAAAAAGAAAATCTATAAAAAAGGTAAAAGATTACAAAGACGGACTTAATATGCAAAAACATATGGCAGAGCATATCTATATGTTTGCAGGAGAGAGTATAAGAGTAGAGATGCAAGCTAAAAAATATATAGTATCAGAGCTTATAGATTGGTTTGGGAAAAACATAGAATTTAGAAATGAAACAGAAGATGAAATTGTTGCTGTTGTAAATATCAATAAAAATGCTATGAGAAGATGGGCATTGCAATATGCACTTCATGTCAGGATTACACAACCACAGGAATTGGTAGATATTTTAAAAAAAGATATACAAGATGCATATAATAATTATTATTTTGATTTTTAAACTGCTCTATTGTTTATTAGAGCAGTTTTTTATGTACTATTTTTAGTATATAGATTATGTTAAGATAAGATTATAAATTAATGCTATTATTTTAATGGAAATAGTGGTATTTTTATTCACATAATATTAAATTATGGATAAGTTCTTATGAAAATACAGCATGATATTTTTCTGTTATTCTATGAGTGATTGTTATAATTAAATGTCAGCATTAATGCTATTATTCATTTATAGATAATTTATTTTTTCAAAATATCATAATTAAAATGATTTATAAATAGATTGCTTAAAATGCTGAAAGTTTATGATTAAAATAATGCCTATAATGTAAGTATTGGAAAAGGAGGAGATAATGAATATTAAAAAATATTTAATTATGATATAATAGTCAAAAGAAATAATCATAATAAATATGAAATTCTATATGATTTTAAGTTAAAATTAATTAAAACAAAGGAAGATATCATATGAAACATATTTTTCCAAGCTATATAAATTTAAAAAATATAAAATATAATATAGATGAAAAAAAATTAGAAATATATGTATCATCAGAGGAGCCTATAAAAGAAGAAGTTCTTATCAAAAAAGAAGCAGAGATTAAGGATTATCTGAATTTATATGACGTAGATATAATAGAAAGATATACGATAGATGAAAATAATATATATACGATGAAACAAAAAACTCAAGATGCACCTAAAAAAGTGGAAATAAAAGGTGAAAGTGTGCCTATATCACAGATAAAAGGTGAATTTGACAATGTTATAATAACAGGTGAAGTATTCAATGTAGAAACGAAAGTTTTGAAGAACAACAAAACCATGATAACTTTTATAATAGGTGATGATACGGACGCTATTTATTGTAAAAGGCTTATAAATGAAAAAAATGGCGACAGCGATATGTTGTCAAACGGTCAGTATATAAAAGCATCAGGCAAAGTGGAATACGACCAGTACAAAAAAGACTTTATGCTGAACGTACAAAAAAGTCAAGAACTTATAAAAATAGTAAAAAAAGATTTGTCACCTGAAAAAATGGTAGAATTGCATGCACATACTACCATGTCGCAAATGGACGGTTTAACCTCTGTAAAAGAGTTGATTAAAAGAATAAAAGGCTATGGACATACAGCGATAGGCATAGCAGACCATGCAGTTGTACAAGCCTATCCTGAAATTATGGAAGTTGCCAACAAACAAGGTATAAAACCTATATACGGCTGTGAATTTTATATAACTGAAGACACACAAGAGCATATAAAGGTAAGAAAAACAGCAGGTTTTAATGATGAATATGTTGTGTTCGATATAGAAACAACAGGTTTTTCCAATAAAAATGATGCGATTACGGAAATAGGGGCTGTAAAAATAAAAAATTGTGAGATAGTAGGCACATTTTCACAGCTTATAAATCCTAAAAGACCGATACCCGAAAAGATACAAAAACTCACAGGCATAACAGACGAGCTTGTTGCAGATAAACCCTTTATAGAAGAAGTGTTGCCGAATTTCTTGGAATTTTGTAGCGGAAGTGTACTTGTTGCACATAACTCGGATTTTGATACAGGTTTTATCAGAGAAAAGTCATTTGAGCAAAAATTGAACTATGATTTTGACGCAATAGATACGCTTGTATTGTCAAGGCTTATAATGACAGAGCTTAAAAATCACAAGCTTAACACTATTGCCAAAGAGCTTGATATTTCACTTGAAAATCACCATAGAGCAGTAGATGACGCCACAGCTACAGCACATATATTTTTGAAATTCATAGAAAAACTCAAAAATATGGATATAGAGGATTTCAACGATATAAACAACAAGATAAAAAGCATAGACGTAAGTAAGATAAGACCTACAAATGCAGTAGTAATTGCAAAAAATCAAGCAGGTATAAAAGATTTATATAAATTGGTTTCGCTTGCACATATAAAATACTTGCAAGGAACTACACCTACTTTACCAAAATCTGAATTAAAAGCATTAAGAGAAAATCTCCTCATAGGCTCAGGATTTTATGAAAGTGACATATTTTCAGCAATACTTAGCAATAATTCCATAGAAGAAATAGAAAATTTAGTAGATTTTTATGACTATATAGAGATAAATCCTGCAACTACAATGCGAGGACTTATAATAGAAGGAAGAGTAAAAGATTTTGACGAAATAAAAGATATAAACAAAAAAATATTAGATATAGCACAAAGGAAAAATAAAATAGTTATAGCATCATCAAACTCGCATTATCTTGATGAAAAAGAACAGTTATACAGAAAAATTTTAAAAGCCTCTATAAAAAAACGTGATGAAAATGCAAACGACGACCTGCAACTAAGAACAACAGACGAAATGCTTGAAGAATTCTCATACCTTGGAGAAGATATTGCAAGAAAAATAGTAATAGAAAACACAAATAAAATAGCAGAAATGATTGAAGAAGTAATGCCTGTACCTGACGGAACATTTCCGCCTATTATAGAAGGCTCGGACGTTGAACTTAGAGATATGTGCTATAAAAAAGCAAAAAGAATATACTCAGATAATTTACCCGAAATAGTAGAAAAAAGACTTGAAAAAGAACTTAACTCCATAATAACAAACGGTTATGCAGTTATGTATATAATAGCTCAAAAATTAGTTACAAAATCATTGTCAGACGGCTATCTCGTAGGCTCAAGAGGATCAGTCGGTTCATCACTTGCTGCATATATGAGTGATATTACAGAAGTAAACGCACTTCCGCCACATTATATATGTCCAAAATGTAAACATAGCGAATTTATAACAGACGGCTCATACGCAACAGGAGCAGATATGCCTGATAAAAATTGCCCTGTTTGTAGCGAAAAATATATAAAAGACGGATTTGATATACCATTTGAAACATTTTTGGGATTTGAAGGAGACAAAGAACCAGATATAGACCTTAACTTCGCAGGAGAATATCAACCAAATGCACATAAATACACCCAAGAGCTTTTCGGAGAAGATTATGTGTATAGAGCAGGAACAATAGGTACAGTTGCGGACAAAACAGCATTCGGCTTTATAAAAAAATACGAAGAAACATATAATGAAAAATTTTCTATCCCATATATAGAAATTTTGCAAAATTATTGTGTAGGCGTAAAGAGAACATCAGGTCAACATCCCGGTGGTGTAATGGTAGTACCGGATTATAAAGATATATATGACTTTTCTCCGATACAATATCCTGCAAATGATAAAAAATCAGGAACACTCACAACACACTTCGACTACCACTCAATAAGCGGTAGAATATTAAAGCTTGACATACTCGGACACGACGGTCCGTCAATTATAAAACAACTCGAAGAATTTACAAACACCAACGGTACAGACGCTCCGCTAGACGATAAAGAAACCATGGAATTATTTTCAGGAACAAAATCACTTGGTTGCAGCTTAGAAGAAATTGATTGTATAACAGGGACACTCGGAATACCTGAATTCGGTACAAAATTTGTAAGACAGATGCTTATAGATACAAACCCGACTACACTTGGAGAGCTTATAAGAATATCAGGGCTTTCTCACGGAACACTCGTATGGGTAGGCAATGCACAAGATTTGGTAAGAAATAATATAGCTACCTTAAAAGAAGTAATATGTACAAGAGACGATATAATGAATTATCTTATATTAAAAGGACTAAAACCAAAGACATCATTTAAAATAATGGAAAATGTAAGAAAAGGTAAAGGACTCACAGAAGAATACGAAAAAGATATGGTGGATAACAAAGTACCTGAGTGGTATATAGACTCCTGTAAAAAAATACAGTATATGTTTCCAAAAGCCCATGCCGCAGCCTATGTTATGCTTTCATTCAGAATAGCGTATTACAAGATACATTATCCTTCAGCATTTTATGCAACATATTTTACAACAAAAGTGCTTGATTTTAATGCTAATATAATATCCAAAGGCAAAGATGAAATATTGAAAAAGATAAAAGAAATAAATATGCTCGGAAAAAGTGCAACGACAAAAGAACAAGGTCTGCTCAGCGTGCTTGAAGTAGCATATGAAATGTATCAAAGAGGTATAAAACTGAAAAAAGTAGATTTATATAAATCCGATGCAAAAAAATTTAAACTTGATGAAAACGGAGATTTGATACCACCATTTTTAGCAATACAAGGCTTGGGAGACGTAGTTGCAGAAAAAATCTATCAAGAAGGCAGGATAAGAGAGTTCATATCAATAGAAGATTTGAAAAACAGAACAGGTATATCAAAAACTGTTGTTCAAGAGCTCATAGACAGCGGTTGTATAGAAGGACTATAGAATTAATTAAATGGAATTTTTGTTTTAAACTAATATATTGGAGTTAAAAAATGAAATTTCTACAATATTAGAAATTAGTATTAGAATTTTACATGTGGTTAAAAATTATCATATTATAAGGAGAAAATAATGAAACTTTATTTTGAAATGTATTCAGGGATATCAGGCGATATGACTATCGGCGCATTATTGGATTTGGGGGCAAGCAGAGAAAAACTTGAAAATGCTATAAAATCGTTAAATATAACAGGGTATGAACTAAGTTTTTCAAGAACTAAGAAAAATGGAATAGATGCTTATAACTTTGATGTGGAATTACATAATCATTCAGATGAAGAAGGACATAACCACCACGATGAGCATCATCATGAACATTTACACAAAGAACATGATCATGGCGGACTTTTAGAACATCATCACCATCACCATCACGATGAACATGAGCACCACCATGACCATCATCACCACGATGAACATGAGCACCACCATGACTATCATCATCACGATGAACATGAGCATCACCATGACCATAATCATCATCATGAACATTCACATGAACATAGAAATTTAAAAGATGTATATGAAATAATTGACAGAGGAGATTTTAATTACAATATAAAAAATAATGCTAAAAAAATATTCGATATTATTGCAAATAGCGAATCTAAAGCACATAATATAGACAAAAATGAAGTACATTTTCATGAAGTAGGTGCTATAGATTCCATAATAGATATAGTAGGCGTCAGTGTGTTGTTAGATGACTTGAATGTTGAAGAAATATACTTTTCAGATTTATACGATGGGAAAGGTTATCAAAAATGTGCTCATGGTATGATGCCGGTACCTGTACCTGCTGTACTCAACATAGTGAATGCTCATAATCTAAAATTAAATATAATAGATGATATGGGAGAGCATATCACACCTACAGGTGCAGCTATTGTAGCTAATTTTAATAGAGGTTATAAGCTTGAAGACTTTACAATCAAAAAAATAGGCTTAGGTGCAGGAAACAAAGATTTTGCAAACACAACTAATATATTGAGAGTTATGGAGATAGAAACGGATAAAAAAAAACAATAGAAGTCATAGAAACCAATGTAGATGATACTTCGGCGGAAGTACTTGGATATGTTATGGAGCAGTTAAATGATATGGTTCTGGATACATTTTTTACACCTATATTTATGAAAAAAAATCGTCCGGCATATAAATTATCAGTAATATGCGATAAAGAGTATGAGAAAGAGATAGAAAAAATAATATTTAGAAATACTACTACAATAGGTGTGAGAAAATATGAAGTGCAAAGGGATATATTGAGTAGAAGAGCAGAAAAAGTTTATTATGAAGATATGGAATTATATCTTAAAATAGTAAATTTTGAAGATGAAGAATATATATATCCTGAATATGAAAGTGCAAAAAAATTGGCTAAAAATAAAAATATTCCTATAAAAGCGGCTTTTGAAATGATAAAGGATATTTATAGGAATATAGATTTATTATCTAAGTAGAAAAATATATGTTTTTAAGAATATATTATATTATTTATAGTATATGGTATATTTTGTATTATATCACTTGCAAGAACACTATACATATTTTTTGAAAGGTTTCTTGCTATATATGAATGCAAATAAACTGCTGACGAAACGGCATTTAA
Source organism: Peptoanaerobacter stomatis (assembly GCF_000238095.2). Lineage (NCBI taxonomy): Bacteria > Bacillati > Bacillota > Clostridia > Peptostreptococcales > Filifactoraceae > Peptoanaerobacter > Peptoanaerobacter stomatis. The sequence continues at coordinate 904,620 of NZ_JH815225.1, read as the reverse complement.
GACGGATATTTTTTGTCCTATGAAAGATGTAATCATTCCTGTAAGGCAATCGCCCATACCGCCGGTTGCCATTGCAGGAACACCTATATTGCTTATATATGTGATATTTCCGTCAGTTATTACAGTCTCTTTTCCTTTTAAGACCAATATTACATTGTATTTTTTTGCAAAATCCGTTGCAATTTTTTCTTTATCTTTTTGTATTCGGTTTATGTCTAATTTGCTTAATCTTGAAAATTCACCTTCATGAGGGGTGAGTATGATTTTATTTTTATAATTTTCAAATATATCCATATTTTCAGATAACACGTTGATACCGTCAGCATCTACAACTATCGGGCAGGAGGAATTGTTCAAACAGTATATAAGCTTGTCAAGTGTGTATTTTCTTTTTTCCATTCCACAGCCTATGGCTATACAATCAGCAGTTTTTACAAGAGTTTCAAAATCATCTTTATAATTTTCTATATCAAGCACCATAACTTCATTAAGTTTTTGCGATATTATAGGAAATATATTATTTTCAACAGCAAGCGTAACAAGTCCGCTACCTGAACGCATACAAGCTGATGCACATATACAAGGGGCACCTGTAAATCTTCTGCTACCACCTAATATAAGTATTTTCCCGTAATTACCTTTATGTGATTCATCTTTTCTTATAGGTATGTAATTTTTTATATCTTGCAAGGATAATATTTTTGACATTTTAATTTTCCTCGATAAAGTTGTTTTTTATTTAAAGTGAAATAAAATGATTTTTTGATTAGATTTCTTTAAAATAAAAAATAAGATTTAGTATAAAAATGCCTGAAAAGTATGGATATTTATAAAATATCAATGATAAATTATACTTTTCAGACACAGATTTGAATATTTTGATTTTAATTATATAAGTTTTTTAGCTTCTTCTATGGCTTTATCATAGTCAACATGGTTTGTAACTTCGCTTACATATTCAACATATCTTATAGTGTCATCTCTGTCAACTACTACTATTCCTCTTGCAAGTAGTTTTAATTCATCTATTAAAAATCCGTATTTAAGTCCGAATTCTCTATCTTTATAATCTGATGCAACTACTATATTATCTATTCCTTTTGCTGCACAAAATCTGCTTTGTGCAAATGGTAAATCAAGGCTTATAGTTATGATTTCAACGTCTTTAAGTTGAGATGCTCTTTGATTGAAGTCGATAGTTTGTAATTCACATACACCTGTATCAATAGATGGAACAACTGATATTATTCTTATTTTTCCTTTTGATTCATCAAAATTATAGTTTGATAAATCTTGTTTTGTCAAATTAAAGTTTTCAGCTTTTTCGCCTACTTTTGCCTCTTTACCTAATAAAGTTACAGGGTTTCCAGCCATAGTTACTGTTCTTTTTTCCATTGTTATTATCTCCTTTTTCATAATACACTGTTTTTGTGTAGTTTTGTTTTATATTTTTACAGCAAATCAGCTTAATAAAGTAATGAGGATATTTGTAAAATATAAGTCGGAAGTCATTATTTTTTAAGTGTGCAATTATGTTGTAAACCTAAAAAGATGCTTTAATAAGTGGATTTGCTATATTAATTGTAAAAAAACTTTTATATTTTTATGTGTGAATGAGCAATCGTAAATCATTTAATCAAAAATAAGTATAACTCTATATTTTTTATAAAAGAAATAGATTGTAGTGAGTTAAAATAATTGTTACATAGCTTCATCAAGTACACGCTTAACTATTTCTTTGCTTGGTACTCCTTCAAAAACTTTTTCATTTTCTACATAAAAAGTAGGTACATAGTAAAAGTCAACGTCTACAAGTTTTTCTTTTTCGTAATCTATATCGATTTGCTCAATAGGCAAGTTTTTGTATTCTTCGTTTTCATTTAGCAGTTCTTTTAACCAAGCTTTTGCGTTATTGCAATGTGGACACCATGATGCTACGAACATTCTTATTTTTTTCATGAATAAATCTCCTATCTATAAAATGATAATAATATAAAAATTTACTGATAAACAATCTGAGCATATACTAAACATAAAATATATCAAATGAAGATTGTAGTTTTAATATTAAAAATAAAAACATATATCTATATAGATAAAAAAAAGTTCAATAATGTCTGATTGTTTATGAATAAATATAAATCAAAAAATGGGTTTATATTTATTAAATTTATTTTAAAATATAGTTTTTGTTATTTATATTCAAATAAATTTTAATATAAAATACATTTTTTATTTATACCATAAAAAATTTAATATTAACATTTTGATACATTATTTTTAAAAAATATGCTATAATTATAAAGAGATTTTGTATAAATTTTTGTATTTAAAATTTATTTTATTAAGTAGGTGGACGGTGAAATCGGACAAAGCATTTTTTAGCGGGATAGAGAAAAATATAGGTTATGTCTTTGAAAATAAGGGGCTTATAAAAACTGCACTTACACACAGTTCGTATGTCAATGAAAATAAAAATTCAAGAGATAATGAAAGGCTTGAATTTTTGGGAGATTCTATATTAAGTCTTGTAGTGAGCAACTATATATTTAATTACAAGAGTAATTTAAAAGAGGGTGAGCTCACAAAAATAAGAGCAAGCTGTGTATGTGAAAAATCACTTATAAATGTTGCTAATAAACTTAAAATTGGTGATTATATAAGGCTAGGTAAGGGAGAGCAAAACTCCGGAGGGAAAAAAAGAACTTCTATATTGGCAGATGCAACTGAGGCGATAATTGCCGCTATATATTTGGATTCTGATTTAGAAACAGTTTCTAAATATGTGATATTATGGCTTGAAGATACTATTGTATCAGCTATTAAACACAAAAAAGACAGTGATTATAAAAGCAAACTACAAGAAGAGATTCAAAAAGTAAAAGGTAGAGTTTTGAAATATGAAGTGGTCGATGTAGAAGGTCCGGACCATGACAGAAAATTTACTATATGCGTTTATTGTGATAACAAATTGATAGGAAAAGGACAAGGGAACAGCAAAAAAGAGGCTGAGCAAAATGCTGCTCAAGATGCACTTTCCAAACCAAATGATAATTTATAAGCTAAAGCATGAAGTTAAAAAAATTTGACATTATGCTTTAACCTATATAGTTATTTAATGCTAACTGTTTTAAATATTTATTTAGCAGTAAATTAATTTTTTACAATTTATCCAATATAACCGTCAATTTTTGATTAAAGATGACAGCAGATTGATTATGATGAAACCATATAAATTTTTATGATTAAAAAAGGAATGATTTGATTGAAAAAAACAGCATCTGTATTTATACCTCACTATGGTTGTCCAAATGATTGTGTTTTTTGTAATCAAGTCAAAATATCGGGCAAGACAACCAATCTTGACTATGCTGCTATAGAAAAAGACATAATTAGAGATATATCAACGATTGATGAAAAAGATATAGCAGAAATAGCTTTTTTCGGAGGGAGCTTCACAGCAATAGAAGGTGAAGTACAGGAGATATGCTTATCGCTCGCTGATAACCTAAGGAAAAAGTTAAGTAGAGACATAAAAATAAAATTGTCAACAAGACCGGATGCAATAGACGAAAAAATTATAGACAGATTATTAAAATATAAAGTAGACACAGTAGAACTTGGAGTACAATCTTTAGACGATGAAGTTCTTTTTTTTAGCAATCGAGGACATAACAGCGAGCAGGTGTTTAAAGCATCTCAGCTTATAAAACAGGCAAATATTTCTTTGGGATTGCAGATAATGATAGGTCTTCCAAATGACACAAAAGAAAAATTGTATAATACAATAGAAAAAGTAATATCAATAAAACCTGATATTGCAAGGATATATCCTGTATTAGTCATAAAAGATACACAGCTTGAGCATATGTACAGACAGGGAATATATAAGGCAATGGAGCTTGATGAAGCGATAGATTTGTCAGCATATATGTACAAAAAATTTGAAAATTCAGGCATAAATGTAATACGCATAGGATTACAAGCTACAGATAATATAAATTTTGACAAAGACGTAGTTGCAGGTCCATTTCACAGTGCATTTGGAGAATTGGTTTTAAACAAGATTTATAGAGATAAAATTGAGCAGATATTGTTGGAAGAAAATTTTGCTCAAAAGACAGTAGTTATAAAATCACCTAAAAAATATATTTCCAAAATACTTGGAAATAAAAAGAGAAACTATAACTATTTTAAAGACAAATATGGAATAAGCATAAAAATAGAAAGCTCTCAGGATGATATAATAGACATAATGGGGAGAAGATTTTCAGATAAATCTGTATTACAATAAATTTTTATCTGCACATATAAAATTATTAATATTGATTGGAGGAACAATGTTAGTCATTTATTCAGACAAGATAGTATTGCCCGATAAAATTTTTTCGGGATATATAAAAATACAGGACAATTATATACAATCAATAGATAAATCTATCACAAAGGAAGAAGAAAAATATTTGACGGATCTTAGTGGAACAACTATTATGGCAGGAATTATCAATATAAACAGCAATAATATGAATAAAAATGATTTATATGATATGAACACACTAAGATTTACAAATAAACTTAGAGTTATAGAATATTCTTATGCAGCAGGAGGCGTAAGCACATTATACCATGGTATAAATCTCTCGGAGAAAAACATCAAAAGTGAGCACGAAAAAGGGAAAACTATGGAGATAATGCAATTTATAAAAGATTACAATAATTCTCCTATTTCACTGATTGACAACAAGACGCATTTAAAATTCCAAATACACTCTGTGAAAACTATGGACGATGTGAAACTTATGTTGGATGAAAATTTGCTTGATTTTGTATCTTATGATTTGCTGACAAATTATAAGAATAACAACCTTTATAAAGACTTATATATGCAAAGTTTTTTGCAAGACGAGTTGAACCTCACAGAAGAAAAAGCAGACAAAGTGATTGAAAGAATAAGAGAATTAAGAGGAGAATCGAATATAGACGAGCTTGCATATCTAATCAAGTACGCCCATTTTAGAGGAGTAAAAGTGTGCACATCGGAGTACAAATCCGCAGATAAAATTTATAAAGAGTTTAAAGACACAACAGACATAATAACACTTACGAGCGAAAATTGTAAAGAAAACATATCAAAAGATATATATTTCAAGCTGATAAATACATCAAAAGCCTTGGAAAAATGTACAGATGAGTACTTATCAGATGGAAAAGTTATAATTTCCTCAGATAGAGAACCGAGTGAATTGCTGATATGTCTAAATAAAATGGCAGACAAAATAGGATTGAAAGATGCAGTGAAAACTGCTACAAAAAATCCTGCAGATGCACTTGGAATAGAAGACAGAGGAGAAATAAAAGAAGGTAATATTGCAGATATAATCGCTTTTAAAACTTTTGATGAAGAGCCGATTGTAGTTAATATGATAAAATCAGGAAAAGAAGTGTTTAAGATAAATATTTGATGCTGATAAATTATATCTTTTCGATATTGTCTTGTGCTTATTAGGACATTTACTGTTTTTTTTAAGTTGCTAAAGATAGTATAATATATAAAAAAGATATTTTTGACAAAGATAATTTATAATATTCAAATTAAATAATAAGCGATTACAAACAGATATAATATTTTTATTGTGTATTTTTTAAAATAAGTTTTCATATGATACTAAAACCTATTTAAAATAACATATAACATTAAAATATAAAAAATGCTTTTAAATGTGTTTGATTAAGTGAATTGTTAACACTATCGCAGCAAAAGTACCCATAATCAAATACATATCTGTTCAGCATTTTTGTTGTATGTCTATTTAATATTAGTATTATTTGTTTTAAATAAAAAATTAGTATAAAAGTGGAGGAATACATGAAAAACGAAACAGCCATTATAGTAGATTTTGGTGGACAATACAACCAACTTATAGCAAGAAGAGTAAGAGAAGCTAATGTATATTGTGAAATAGTTCCTTATGATAAAGCTCTTGACAGAATAAAAGTTATTCAGCCTAAGGGAATAATATTCACAGGTGGACCAGCAAGCGTTAATGAAGAAGGCAGTCCTGATATAAGCGATGAAATATTCAAATTAGGTATACCTATTCTTGCAATATGCTATGGAGCACAATTGGTAGCAAAAAAAACAGGCGGAAAAGTAGAAAAAGCAGAAAACAGAGAATATGGAAAAACTACGATAGACTATGCAAACAGTAGTCTGTTTAAAAATATAAGCAAATCAAATATATGTTGGATGTCACATACAGACCATATAGTTGAGTTGCCTAAAGGATTTTCCATATCAGCAAGTACAAAAAATTGTAAAATAGCCTCTATGGAAAACCATGATATGCAAGTTTATTGTCTGCAATTTCATCCGGAAGTAGAGCATACTGTAGACGGATTTACAATAATAAAGAACTTTTTATATGAAGTATGTCATCTATCTCCAAGTTTTACATCAACATCATTCATAGATGATAAAGTAGAACAGATAAAAAAATTAGTAGGAGATAAAAAAGTAATATGTGCGTTAAGTGGCGGAGTTGACTCATCAGTTGCAGCAGTACTCGTAAACAAAGCGATAGGTTCAAATCTTACTTGCATATTTGTAGACCATGGCTTACTTAGATATAAAGAAGCTGAACAAGTAGAAAAAGTATTTAGAGAAACATTTGATATAAATCTTATAAAAATAGATGCAAGTCAAAAATTTTATGATGCATTAAAAGGAGTAACTGATCCTGAAAGAAAGAGAAAAATAATAGGTGAAGAATTTATAAGAATATTTGAAGAAGAGGCAAGAAAATTAGGGAATATAGATTATTTAGTACAAGGCACAATATATCCTGATGTAATAGAAAGTGGAACAAAAGACGCAAGTGTAATAAAATCTCATCACAATGTAGGTGGGCTTCCAGAAGATATGAAACTTACTTTAATAGAGCCACTAAGAGAATTATTTAAAGACGAAGTAAGAAGAGTAGGTTTGGAATTAGGTATTCCGGAAAAAATGATATTCAGACATCCTTTCCCTGGTCCCGGACTTGGTATAAGAGTATTAGGAGAAGTAACAAAAGAGAAATGTGATATATTAAGATTAGCAGATCATATATATAGAGAAGAATTGGATAATTTCGGACTTACTAAAAAAATCTGGCAGGCATTTGCTATACTCCCTGATATAAAAACAGTTGGAGTAATGGGAGATGAAAGAACATATAGCTATGCGATTGGACTAAGAGCAGTAACATCAACAGATGGAATGACAGCTGAATTTTACCCGATGCCATATGACGCATTGCAAAAAATATCATCAAGGATAGTAAATGAAGTAAAAGGAATAAATAGAGTAGTGTATGATGTAACAAGTAAACCTCCAGCAACAATCGAGTGGGAGTAGTTGTCGAATGATAAAATGATTGAAATTGCAAGGTTTATGATATATAAAAAACTATGTTGACCACGTTTTGACCACGTTGTTATTTATTGCTGAAATTAACTTTTCATTTGCGTTTGGATATAAATGTCCATAAGTTTTTAAAGTTTCAACAGTAGAAGCGTGTCCGAGTCTTTTAGATACTGTCAATATATCTACACCTAAACTAATCAAATAAGAAGCGTGGGAGTGCCTTAAACCGTGAACTTTTATTCGAGGTACTCCTGCGATTTTTGCATATTTATCTATAAATTTAGAAAAATATGTTTTTGTCATAGGATAGTAGTTATCAGTAAATAGAAAGTTAATATCATCTTTTACTAAAAATAACGCCTGTAATTCCTGCCATTCCTTAGTTAGTTTTATAGTGTTATCATCTAAGTCAATTATGCGATAAGATGATTTTGTTTTTAAAGTAGAATAATAATATTCATCCTGTGTTTTATAAATTAGATTTTTATTAATATCAATAAGATTATTATTAAAATCTTTAGGTGATAGTCCTGTAAATTCTCCAATTCTCAATCCTGTAAAAAATAAGAAGTGAATGGCGTAATACATTATCTGTTGTCTTAGATCTTTTCTTGGATTTACTTCCTGAAATTTATTAAAATCTTCCAATGTCCAAAACTCTATTTTTGTGTTTTCTGTTTTTACATTCCCTGCAATCTCCGCAGGATTGCTATTAATTATATTGAGCCTTACAGCTCTTTCAAAAATCTGATGCAAAAACACATGAATGCCTTTTACATATCGTTTAGAATACCCTTTTTGTATTAGCTTATCCTGCCAATTATTTATGCTCATCGGAGTTATTTTTTTCAGTTCAGCGTTTTTAAAATATCCTAATATATGAACATCAGCTATGGTTTTTCTGTTATGAAATGTAGTTTCTTTTACTTGTGTGCTATACCAAGCCATAAATGTATCATAAAATTCTCCGAAGATAGTGGTTTCATTATAGATTAATATGCCTTTATGATAACTACTTTTTAATTTAGTATATTCTATCTCAGCTTCTTTTTTTGTCTTAAATCCTCGTCTTGTGGTTTGTTGTCTTTTGCCGGTTATTGGATTAGAGCCTAAGCTTATCTTGAAATAATACTTTCCGTTTTTATCTTTTTGGATATTCATTTTGTATCACCTCCTGATTGTGTATTAGAATATCAATATTATATTTGTAGATAAAAAAGTTGAAGACGTATAAATACACCTTCCACAAAAACACAAAGTTTTATCAATTCGTATATTTATACTATTAAAATTATTAAGGGGTAGGTAGAAATACTGAGAATTCCTATGTGCCTAGGGTTATCCTTTTTTATGCCTTTTTTAGGCTTTCAACAAATCTTTCGGGTTTTTTAAGTAACTGAAAAAAACCCTATACATAAAGTATAGGGTTTTCTTGATTTAGTGTTGCCTCGATAGCAACTTGTAAATTAAGTTTAACTACGACTTAGTTTCCTAATCGTATTGTTCCTATATTTTATCATTTAATTAATAAAATGTCAATATTCTTTTATGAATAGTTGTGTAATCTTTTTATCTATTTGCTCCATAGTTTTATTGGACAGTTGTATATCATAAAGTGGTTCTTTTTGATTTAAAGGATCTTTTACTCTCATTTTACTTATTGTTGTTATTTGGGAAATTAATGCAATTCCTCCTTGCTTTAAGTGAATTATTTTATTTCTACATTTATTTAATTCTTTAACTTTAATATGTGTTAATGATATTTTACTTTCTATTTCATTTACAAAACTATTATAATCTTCTAATGAATTAAAATCCTTCATATCAAGAATTTTTAGTTTGCTTTCCAAGTCTGCTATATAATTATCACATTGAGTTGATAAAAGATCGATTTTTTGATTAACAATATTATAAAATTCATTTCCTAAATCTACTTCTGTTTTATGAATGTTTGTGTTTTTTGAAGACATTGGAATTATTGTAAGATTTGGATTTTCTTTTGTATCTTTTTTATTTAAAACAATTCCGTAGTGCACACCGCCATATTCAGAGCCTATGTTAAAACCCATATTTATTTCAACTATAGAACCTCTTTTAAATTTTGGAATGTATATTGGATTAAATTTACTCTCATTTTTTAAATAGTTCGTATAATCTTTTAACCAATATGTCAATATAACAGATTTTTTATAATCATTGGTTTCTAAATCATTTATATAATTGCTTAAGTTTTCTAATACTCCGATTTTAAATTTATCAAACGCTTGCTTATTATTTATATCTTTATAATCCATAAGTTCTCCTTTATATATTAAAAATTTATTTAATTAAAATATTATATTATAGCTTTTAATATATGAGTTGCTACTTATCTTTCTGAAGCTCTATAGCCTGCTTTTTTTGCGTCTTCTTCCGTATCGAAATATACTGCGTTTTCATCAGATACTTTGTTATAATAAGCTCCACTCGGAACGTGATATACTTTAGTTTTTTTATTGCCTTTTATCTTGCCTTGTGCTGTATTTGTATTAGAAGCATTATCTGTTTTTGTAACAGCTTTTGTATTATTTGCTTGTGTAGTTTTTTGCGTATTTGATTGTTGCTTAGTGTTTTGTTGTGATTTATTATTGCTTGGATAGTTTGCTTTTATGTCTTTCCAAATGCCTATTTTCTTTTCTCTTAACTCTTTTTCTATTTTTTTATAATCATCATATTTTTTTGTATTTTCTCCATATTTTACAACTTTAGCAAATCCATTTTTTACAAGTTCTTCATTTAAGCATTTACCGTCTACATATACATATGCTAACCATCTGCCATATTGGTCTTTTTGTTCTTTGTCAAATTCTAATGTTATTTTTTTGTCTTTTACAAAGTTAGATGTAAACTCTGTGGCTTTCAGAGCCATAGGTATGCTTTTTTTAATATCTTTGTGATTTACTTCAGGTGTGTCTATTTGTAATAATCTTATACGTTGTTCTTCTCCATCAATTTTTATTGCTATTGTATCTCCATCAAATATATTTGTTACTTCATATTGCTTTGTTAAATCTATCTCTTTAGTGATAGTTTTTGATACTTCCGCATATGTATTGTGTAATGTGGGTAATGATGTAAATAATAGCGTTGCTGATAATAGAGCTGTTAATAATTTTTTCATTTTAATTTCTCCTTTTTTTATATAATTAAAATTATTAAAAATTAAGCTCGTTAAGATGTTTTAACGGTATGCCTGTTATATGACTTAACTCATTGTTAGTATAATCTCGTAATTGCCATTTTTCTAAGCTTTCAAATACTAAATATATTGCGAATCTATTTGCTTCGTTTTCTAAGCGGTTTGGTATATGTATATTTGTGTCCATTAAAATTCTGTTTTCATCTTTATGTAATATGAGGTGACCTAATTCATGAGCACATACGAATTCTCTTCTTTTTTCTGATAGATTTTTGTTTATTACTATGAAATAGTTGCGTTTTAAATATCTATAAAAGCCTCTGAGCTGTCCTATATTTGAAAATGATACATCTATATTTAAACAATCGCATAATTCGTATACATTTGTTGTTTTGTATTTTTTTATTAGCTCTATTACTGCCTGTTTCTCTTTTCTCATATTATACCACCTTTATTTTAAATACTTTTTAGGTGTGTACTTTTTGTTTATCTTTTTCACTAATCTTTCTTGTCTTTCCAATTCTTCAAGGAGTAGTTCTATTGTAGTATCATCTAAGGGTTCACCGTCAAACATTAAGCCTTGCTCATCTTTGAGTTGTTCTTTGATTTTTTTCATTGATTTTGCTATGTCTTTTTCGTCTTTATCTTGTGAATTTTGTTCTTTATTTTTTGTTTCGTTTCCCAAAAGGTAGTCTGTTGTTACGTTAAAATATTTGGCTATTTGCAGTTTTACTTCATCACTTGGAACACGTTTATCACTCTCATATTGAGATAATGTTGAGTTGGCTATATTTAATATATTAGCAAATTCTTTTTGAGATAAATTATGATTTTCTCTTAATGTTTTTAATCTGTTTCCAAAACTACTCATAATTGCCTCCTTACCCGTTAAATAATTATAAATTCACATTATGTAAATATAGTATACAAAAAAATTTACAATTTGAAAATATAAATTCACAAAACGAAAAATATTTTTTAAAAAGCTATTGACAATTTACAATTTGTGAATTATTATATATACATAATCAAACGAAAGGAGTGAAAAGCTTGGAAAATAAACTGAAAGAAAAAAGGGAACAATTAGGATATACACAAGAGCAGATGGCTGAAAAATTAAAAATTTCTATAGGTGCTTATAATATGTATGAAAATGGAAATAGGCATATACCAAAAGCTATTGTAAATAAGATAGTAAATATTTTACATTTAAAAAATGATGATATTTTTTTGCCTGAAAAATTCACAATTAGCAAATAAAATGCAAAAATAATTTACTATAAGCAAATTAAACGAAGAAAGGAGCAGAGTGTATGGATGATAAGGTAAGTGTTAAGACAAAAGAAGATTACCCAATCATATTAACTCCAAGTCATGTAGCTGAAATAATGGGTTGCTGTAGTACATCAGCAACTAAATATATCAATGAGGCAAATCTGGAGTTAAAAAGAAGAGGGTTATTAGTTAATATTATTAAAAATGCAAGGATACCAAGAGACAGATTTTTTGAAATATACGGAATATAGGAGATAGCAAGATGAAAGTAAAAGAAGTAACTATATCACTTACAAAAAGAGAGCTTGATATCTTGACTATGGCTATTGAGTCATATCAAGACGAAATCGAAGATGATGAACATAAAGACGAAGTAGATGCTGTATGGGATGATCTATATGAGCTCGACAAAGTATTTAAAAAGGAGGAAGAAATATGAAAACTACAGAGGTATGGTTGGCATATTTTGAAAAGCACGCAAAATTAAGAGAGGATAGTATAGATACACATTTAGACGACAAAGAAGATTATCTTATATATCTATCTATTAGAGGCATAGAGGCAAGAGCTGTAGTAAGAGCTGATGAAAAAAGTATAGCATTACTAAAAGAAAAAATAAAAGAGGTTATAGGAGTAAAGAAGATAAATTCAAAAGAGCTTGACGCTATAAACGTACTGGGCTTACAGATATATGAGATATAAGAGGTGAAACTATGAAAATATTAAGAATATTAAGATTAATAAAAATCAGAAAATCGTTAGGGAGAGGAATGATAAAATGCTTACATTTATAAAAAAATTAATACAAAAACGAAAAAAACAAAAGAAATGGCAAAGACAACTTGAATTAATAGAAGAGTTTAAAAGGAGGTGATTAACTTGCAGGTAAATAAAAAAGCTCTTACAGAAACGGCAATTTCTGATAAGAGCAAACAAAAATAATCAATTGAATAAATAATAGCACAATTAAAAACAAAATGCAACAAGGAGATAAATATGCAATATAGTAACAGCGGATACAAAGCGTATGAAAGTAATATAAAAGCAAATATAAACAATCTTTTAACAGATTATGAAAAGCATATAGATTTACTTGAAACAATAATAAGCGATAAAGACAACGAAATAGATGATTTAAAGATAAAAAATGAAAGTCTGAAAGAAGAGATAGACGAATTAAAAGAACAAATGATATATATGCGACCTATAAGCGAATATGAGCATATAGGAATGAGTGAGGGAGAGTTTTAAATATGAAATTATACGAATTAAAAGAAATATATAACAACATATTAATGCTGATAGATAGTGAACAGACAACACAAGAAGATATGAGCTTGGCACTTGAACAAATCAATGATGAAATAGAAGAAAAAGCAGAAAATATCGCTTGGCTTATAAAAGATATAGATGCAGATATAGACAAGTTTAAAAAGATAGAAGAAGAATTCAGCACGAAAAGAAAAGCATTAGAAAACAAGAAATTAAGCCTTAAAAAATACTTAGAAGATACAATGATAAATTTGGACAAAAAGAAATTCAAGACAGAGTATTTCAGCTTCAATATACAAAAAAACGCACCGTCACTAAATGTAGCTACAGAAAACTATATACCTAATGAATATTATATTACAGAAAGAAAATTAGACAGAAAAAAACTGTTAGACGCAATCAAAAACGGACTTGAAATCAAAGACGTATCACTTAAACAAAGTGAAAGTCTAAGGATAAGATAGGAGATAAACAGATGACTATCAGAAAATTAAAAGCTGAAGAAATAGAAGTAAGGTTATTAAGTATCAAGGAGAACGGCTATTGCGTTCTCCTGTATAAAGATGCAAGAGCAGATATGCGTATTCTTGACGAAACATTTGGAATATTCGGTTGGCAAAGAAAACATGAGCTAATAAACGGAAACCTATTTTGCACAGTATCTATACTGGATAGAGAAACTAATACATGGATAAACAAACAAGACGTAGGTGTAGAGAGTTTTAGCGAAAAAGAAAAAGGACAAGCAAGCGACAGTTTTAAAAGAGCATGTACAAATATAGGTATAGGTAGAGAACTATATACAGCACCCTTTATATGGATAAAAGCCTTAGATGGAGAAATCAAAAAAAGTAACAATAAAAATAATGTATATACAAAACTGTACGTTTCTAAAATTGCCTATGATGAAAGCGGAAATATAAGCACATTAGAAATAAAAGATGAAAAAGATAATATAAGATATTCAACAGCTCTTAAACAACATCAAGATAAAAAGCAAGAAAAAACAAATTCAGCAAATAATACAGGAGCAAAAATAGTACAAACTCAAGCTGATGAGATAAGAACACTTGCAGAAATCAAAAGAGTAAGAATAACAGACATTGAAAATAAAAAAGGTAAAAAATTAGAAGAATTTACACCTGCCGAATATGCAACAATTATGAAATATTTAAGAGGCTTATAAAAACATTGCAATAACTTGATTATAAAATCATATAGCTTTAAAACGTATTTAAAAGCGATTTAACAAAAGATTATATTTAATAATAAATTATTAGCAAGGTGCAAAATGGATGTTGTAGCTAAAATTAACGACATTGTAGAACGTAATATCACAATAACATTATCTAACAATTGTGATATTAAAAAAATAAAAACAGACATAGAAAAAGACAAAGAGTATTTAATCAAAATTGAAGACATAAAAAGCAAAAGAACTTTACAACAAAATAAATATATCTGGGAGATAATATCACAAATAGACAAAAAGATAAACGGATATATGTCTGATGAGATGAGTATTTATATAAGCTTAATAAAACAAGCTAAAATTAAAACTGTATATATCGAGACAGTGGAAGAAGCTAAAAAAGAGTTATTAAAAGTATTCAGATATGTTGAAGATATAGAGGACAGAGTGAGTAGTAAAGGCATTAAAACAGTGTTATATCGTTGTTATTATGGTACGTCAAAGTTTGATAAAAAAGAAATGACAGACTTTATAGAGTGCCTTATCAATTACGCTTATGAAGTCGGTATTGATATATATGGATATGAGCAAATGCTTAGGGGGAGAAGATGAACGAGCAAATAAACAGAAGTTACTATGCGGTTATACCTGCCAATGTGAGATATAACAAATCGTTAAGTAATATAAGTAAGCTTGTATATTCAGAGCTAACAACGATTTTAACAAAAGACAAGAAGATAACAGTTGATGCACATAAAATAAGCAAGAATTTAAATATCCCTTACAACAACGTATTAAAAGCTATAGTTGAATTAAACGAAGCTAAAATAATACGAGTTGAAAACTGGGAAGAAGATAATTTTGATATATATTTTATTTAAATAATTAGAAACTGAAAGATGGGTAAGGAAATGGAATTAGTACAAAGAGCTTTTAAAGGAATATGGATACCTGCTGAGATATGGTTGGCAGAAGATTTAACGATTATTGAAAAATTATTCTTGGTTGAAATAAATAGCTTGGATAATGAAAAAGGTTGCTTTGCGACTAATAAACATTTTAGCGAATTTTTTGGAGTTAGTAAGGGACGTTGTTCACAAATCATCAACTCTTTAAAAGAAAAAGGTTATATTTCTGTATATATAAAAAGAGAGGGAGAAGCGATTAAAGAGAGAGTGTTAAAAACTAATCTTAAGTTAGTAAAAGTTGACTCTGATACCCCTTTAGAAAATGATAACCCCCTATTTAGAAAATGCGAATACCCCTATTTAGAAAATGATAAAGAGAATAATACATTATTTAATAATACATTTAATAATACAAATAATAAAAAAGAAAAAAAGAAAAGTGAGTTTGATTTGCTTATAGATGATTATACAGAAAATGAAGAACTTAAAAAAGCTATATATGATTTTATAGTTATGAGAAAGACAATTAAAAAGCCACTAACCACAAGAGCATTAAATCAAATCCTAAATAAGTTAAATGAGTATGCAAAAGATTATAACACCAAAATCAAGATATTAGACCAAAGTATTGAACATTGTTGGCAATCTATATACGAACTTAAAGACAATAACAATTATCAAGACTATAGCAAGAAAGGAGAAGCTAATGCAGGAACAACAGACAAACCAAAACAACCTTACACATCAAAATACGACTCAAAGCCAGAAAACCCAGACAGTTGGAAATACGCAGACTATTCCGACGTTATCTAATCAAGAAAGACCAAAAAAGGTTTATCAATGTGATATATGCCACGATGAGGGATTTATATTTTATAAAAAACGAGGCTATGGAGATGAAATATACGAATATTCAAAACGTTGTGAATGTCAAATTGCTAAGGAAAATCAAAAGAATATAGAAAAAAGTGACTTGTCAGAAATATATAGACGATGCACATTTGCAAATTATATTGTTGGCACAAAAGAACAAGGAGAGGCAAAAGAAAAAGCAGTTGGATTTTATAGAGAATGCACAAATCCAAATCCTGTAAGTACAGCATATGGAATGCTTTTTTATGGGCAATCAGGAGCAGGCAAGACACATTTAGCTATATCAACACTTAATAACTTTTTGCAATATGGAAAAACTGGATTGTATGTAAATTACTTGGAATTAGTCAGGAAATTATCACAATTTTCAATGGACTATATGCAATACAATCAAGAAATTAGCAAGTGTATAAGTGTTGACGTATTGCTTATAGATGATTTATTCAAAAGTAAATCAAATAGTGATATATCAAGTGCAAAGCTAACGTATATGATTGAGATTATAAATCATAGATACTACAACAAAAAAATAACAATGTTCACTACAGAAAAAAGCATTGACGATTTACTTACAATTGATGAGTCTTTAGCGAGCAGGATTGTACAGATGACAGATGATAGATATATTTTGAATATGAATAACGTAGCAAATTTTAGATTGAATAAACAAAGTTAAATATGCGTAGAATTAAAAATTTGATACCTAAAACAAGAGTTAATTCATTTTTAATATAAAACTATACTAAAAATAAAAAACGCCTTAAATCGGCTTATAAGACGTTAAAACTATAAAACAGTATGAAAGGATTGAAAACGAATAAATATAACATATCGCTAACATAAGCGAAATGATGAAAGGATTGAAATTACAATGAATACAGTTATTATGATTGGAAGATTAATAAGAGACCCTGAGCTTAGGTATATTGCATCTACAGGTAATGCTGTAACGAGATTTTCAATAGCTGTTGACAGAGCATTTGCCGCAAAAGACGCTGAAGTTACTGCTGATTTTTTCAACATAGTTGTATGGGGAAAAAGAGCGGAGACTTGTGCCAATTATCTTGCAAAAGGCAGAATGGTTGCAATAAGAGGCAGATTACAAAACAACAACTATACAGACAAGGACGGAGTAAAAAGATACTCGGTAGAGATAATTGCCGAAGAAGTGAAGTTCATAGACTATGGAGATAAGAAACAACAAGGAAATCAAGATAATCAAAGTGAAGATGATTTTAGTGATTTGGACGATGCGGGATATAGAGCTGTTAATGACGATGAAACACCATTTTGAGAAAGGATTTTACAATGTTTGATTTTGATATATATTGCTTACCTAATGAAAAATGGAAAGATATACCTGATTATGAAGGGATATATCAAGCATCAACATTAGGTAGAATAAGAACGGTAGATAACAAAATAACGCAATCTACAAGACACGGTACAAGAATGTGGAGAGGTAGAATATTAAAAAATAAAACAAAGATACCAGACAAGAGCGGATACAAGGTTACTTTATGGAAAAATAAAAAAGCTATAGACTACTTAGTGGCAAGGCTTGTTTGTGCTACATTTTATGGCAAAAATGATAATATGACAGTTAATCATAAAAACGGTAATAGGTTTGATAATAGAATAGATAATTTGGAATGGCTAAGTTTGGCAGATAATGTGAAACATGCATTTAATAATGATTTAGCTTATCAGGAAAAAATAACATTAAAAAATAATGGAAATATATTTCAATTTAGGTCTATGGCTCAAGCTTCAATATTTTTAAAGAGAAATAAAGGATATGTAAGTGGAAGATTAAAAGAAAATAAAGATATAAAAGATATTAATGGAGAAGTTTATGAAGTTATAGGTTTCTAAAAACAAAAGGAGATATGGATGTATAGATATAACAAGTATTCAAATCAAAAAGTAGTAATTGATGATATAAAGTTTGACAGCAAGAAAGAAGCTAAAAGATACTTAGAGCTTAAGCTATTAGAAAAAGCAGGAGAAATAAGCGATTTAAGATTACAAAAACCTTTTGAGCTAATAAAGAAACAAAAAGACGAGAGAGCAGTAACATACAAAGCCGATTTCGTATACTATGACAATAAAAAACAACGATGGATAGCAGAAGATGTAAAAGGCTACAAGACAAAAGAGTATATCATCAAAAGAAAGTTATTCAAGGTCATATATGGTAAAGATTATGACTTCATAGAGGTGTACTATGGCAATAAGCAATGAAATTTATAACACAAGCTGTTAGGTTTAAAAACAGATGATATTGATTAGAGGTAATGCATATGAATAAAGAATTAATAAAAAAAGCAGTACAAGATAAAATATATAGTTTATATTCAGATATAGACAAAAACAAATATTTAGCGTGGAAAAATCCACACTTGAAAGAAAAATTAGAAAATCAAAATGAAAAAATAGAATTACAGATACAAAAATATGAACAGCTGTTAAATGATGCTGTTAAGGAGTTTGAAGAAAATGAGTAAAAATAAAATCTATCACAAACAAAATACAAAGGAGTAAAAACAATAGTTACAAGAGATAATTATTATGAAATGTTTATTGATGCTATAAATAAAGAGCTTGGAGATTTAAAGTTTAAGTATATGATTTTTAATTCTATTCTTAAAAAATTAAATGAGGTGAGTGCTTGAGTATAAAAGAAGATCTATTTAATATAAGGCAATTATCAAGAACTATTGATGCAAAGGAAAGAGAATTAGCACAAGTCAGAAGGTATTATAAGACCTTACAGGGAATTGATTATTCAAAGGAAAAGCTGTCAGGGGTTTTAAAATGTGATTTTACCAATACAGTTGATAAGATAATTGACCTTGAAAGAGAGATAACAGCTGATATTGATGAGTTGTGTGATAAAAAAGAATACTTAAATAAGCAGCTTAAAAAAATATTATTTGGTGAGGAATATCTGATAATTCAAATGTATTTCTTTGAGGAAATGAATAATGAGGAGATAGCTGTAAAAATAAATAGGAGTTACAGTACAGTAAAAAGAACGAAAAGAAAGGCTTTTGAAAAAATTTTAAAAGTTGACCCACAATGACCCATAGTTATGTGATATTATGTTATTGTGAAATTTTGCAAATAAGCAAAGGTTGTAAAAAGTTGATGTTGTAGCTTTTAATAGCTGAATAAATTAGTGTATATACAAAACCTACTTATTTGCAAAATCCAATGAGAAAATTAGGCATAAAACCTCCAAAGAAAAATATATTTAATTAAGATATCTTCATCGGTATCTTAATTTAGGAGTATGATGTAATGGTAGCATAACGGTCTCCAAAATCGTCAGTAAAGGTTCAAGTCCTTTTACTCCTGCCAATGAAAAAATTTACTTAACAAAATTAATAAAAAATATATTTTATATTCAATTATTTTGATATAATATAACTAACATTATTTTTAGGAGTGATTTTTAATGGCAAATATAATAGCTATAGTTTGGGATTTTGACAAAACATTAGTTGATGGATATATGCAAGACCCTATTTTTAGCCATTTCAACATAAATGGGAGTGAATTTTGGAAAGAAGTTAATGAATTACCTGAAAAATATAAAAAAGAGCAAGGAATAAAAGTAAATCCAGACACAATTTATTTAAATCAGCTTATAAAATATACAAAAGAAGAAAAGTTTAAGGGTTTGAATAATGAAATGCTCAAAGGTTTTGGAAAAAAATTAAAATTTTATTCTGGAATACCTGAAATATTCAAGAAAACCAAAACACTCATAGAAGAAAATGATATATATAAAGAATATGATATAAAGGTAGAACATTACATAGTTAGTACAGGTTTAACACAAATTATAAAAGGTTCTAATGTTATGGA
Source organism: Peptoanaerobacter stomatis (assembly GCF_000238095.2). Classification (NCBI taxonomy): domain Bacteria; kingdom Bacillati; phylum Bacillota; class Clostridia; order Peptostreptococcales; family Filifactoraceae; genus Peptoanaerobacter; species Peptoanaerobacter stomatis. Next base: position 884,644 of record NZ_JH815225.1, on the reverse strand, counting down.
ATATGTAGAAGGTGTTTGGGGTTGTGAGTTAATTGAAGCAGAAGATGGAAATGGAAATAAAATAATAAGTGAAATTGGTTATACAATAGATAATACAAGCAAGACAAGGGCATTATTTGAAATAAATAAAGGTGTAAATCATCATGAGGGAGTAGAAGTAAACACTAAAATACCAGAGGAACACAGAAGAGTGCATTTTATAAATATGGTATATGTAGCTGATGGACCAAGTGATATTCCAGCATTTTCCGTTGTAAATAAAAATAAAGGTGCAACATTTGCAATCTATCCCAAAGGAGATATGAAAGCAATGAAACAAGTAGAACAAATGAGAATAGATGGAAGAGTAAATATGTATGCGGAAGCAGATTACAGTGAAGGAACAACAGCATATATGTGGTTATGTAATAAAATAACTGATTTTGCAGAGAGAATAAGAAAAGAAGAAAAAGAAAAAATATCTCAATATGCAGAGAATAAAACACCTAAGCATCTGCTTGATTAGATATGACTCCATTAAAATTTAATATTATAATAAAAAAGACTTCTTAATTGGAGTCTTTTTTATTATAATACTTGTAGATAAAAAATAATTTTGATGGAGGTTTTAAGATGGAAAATCATAAATTTAGTGTATATAGAATTAATATAAAAACTCCTAAAAGAGAGAAAAATAAAATGAAATATATTAGAGAAATTTTATATAAAAATAAAGAGAGAAGCAATATTAATTTTTTTGAAGAATCATTAGAATTTTTAAAAAATAATATATCGAATTTTGAGATAAGTAAAAGATGTTGTAGAGTTAATAACATAGAAATGGAAGAAACTTTAATATCATCAAAAAATGCAATAATATTATACGGATTTATGGATACTGGATATTATGGGGAAACTTCTACTATAGTTTCTAAAGATGGTAATAATTCAACGATAAAGAATTTTGATGATACTGAATTTGTTAAGTTTTATTATTCTATTTGCTTTATAGATGGATTGGATTATATAATTTTAGGTATACATCATAAAATTCATTTAAACATGACAGATCCTTTTAAAAAGTTTATTTCAGATCAAATAAAAGATAAGTTTTCTTTGAGAAATGAAGAGGAAGAGATTATATATCCAGCTAAAATTAATTTTGAGAGACTTATGCCATATTCATGGTATGAAGCTATCTTAAAAAGCCCAGTTGAAAAAATAAGTTTTATAAAAAGAGGAATACCTAAAGATGAGGCGGATGAATTAGAAACAAATAAGAAAAAAGAATCCGATTCTAATATTGACGACACAATGAAAGATATAACAAGAACTCTTAGTTATTCTATAAAAGAAGAAAAAAATACTTTAGAGAATATAAAAGATATCTTTACACCAAATCAAAAGTTTACTTACGTGTCTGTTTTTGAAGATACACCAGATGACATTAAAACGGAAATTGCACTTAATAATAAGAAAAAGGTAATAAAACTGTCCAATATAAATAATACTTCAAGATTTAGCATGGATTTATCAGATGAAGATTTGGAATTTGATAATGATGGTACAGTTAATTTAGAAAGTATAAAAAACTGGAATAAAATTTATTTGGAGATGTTTAAATTTCAATAGAAAAGAGTGATACTAATGAGCCCGAATATATATTATTTCTTAATGGTCTTAGTAATAGGGATTTCCACAATTTTATTTCTAAGCAATGTGAGTTCATTAAACATTTTTAAATTTACTAATTTTTTAAAATATATTTTTGATAAATTTGACCATTTTCAAAAAATAGCATATATAATGATTTTTTATGTTATTCCTTTTATAATGGGAGTTGCAATAGCCTTAAGGCATAAATTAACTTTAGATGAAATAAATGTTTTAATAAGTATAAATGCCATAGAAATAGGCTTTCTTTTTAATTTATTAACTATTTTAATTGATAAAATAAAACAAGTAAAAATGGAAATAGAAATAAAAAAAACTAACCTGCAAACACATAATAATGATATACTATCTTATAATATATTAAAAAGGGTTTTTTATATTTCAGCATTTACTATACTATTATCTGTTCTATGTGTTTGTTTAAGTTGTATAGCTACTATAAATATGACAAAAATCATGGATATATTTATTAATACAATAATATATGCATTTTTCATTAATTTTATTTTAAGTATTTGTTATATACTGAGAAATTTTTTTATTGTTTTTAAATATTATATAGATTGAACTAAATTATTTTAACAGTTATTTACAAACTAATCTTTCAATCTCAAGGCTTTTTTGCTATAATATGGGTAGATAAAAAAATAATTACAGAGGGAGGAATATTATATGAGGAGTATATATATAATTTCTGATAAAGAATTTGATTTTAACAAATTGAGTAAATTAAAAGATTGGATCCTTATTACTGATGAAAAAATAATAAGAGAATTAACAACTGTCTCGAAATATTTCGTTTTTATTTTAGAAAATAAGAAGAAAAATGTTCGAATATTTTTTTCAAAGTCATATGGTTGTTATCATTCTGGACCAGTCTTGCCGATTAATTTAGGAAGTAATGACATTTATAGTGAAAGCTTTGATTTTTATGATAAACCTTTAAATATCAATGATGATATAGTTTATAAATTATGTAATGATATAAATAAACTTATAGAGGATATAAATGAGAAAAATACTGGAAGTTTAGAAGCAGTTTGCACAATTAGACCTTAATCAGCTATAGAATACAAAGAACTCTTAACAGGGTTCTTTTTTATTGAAAAATAAATAAAATTTCAAAAAAGTATTGACAATGTAATTACATTTATGATATAATAGTTTTATAGAAAGGAGGGGGAGATGGACAAGTTAGAAGAAAAAATAAAAAAACTCTGCAAAGTGGTACGAACACTTACAGAGTTAGCCTTAGAAATCGGAACGCTTATCGCAGTGATAAGAATGATTTTTAAGCAGTAGCTAAAGGGGAGAAATCCCCTTTCTACTAAGAATATATTAGCATAAATTGTCCATTTCGTCAAATATGAAAAAATCTATATTTAAGTTGTTGTTTGAATTATTTAGATTATTTGTTGTAGTTGCTGGTTTATATTTGGTAATAGTAAGATGAAAAATACAACCATACAAATAAGAGTTGACGAAGAAACTAAAAAGATGATTGAAGAAAAAGCAAAGCAGGAGAACAGAAGTGTAAGTAACTATCTAATCAACTTAGCTTTGCAGGATATTAACAAAAACAAATAATCTAACTAAAACCGTTATGTGATTACATAGCGGTTTTTTCATTGGAGTGAATGATATGAATTTTTATAAATCAACAGCATGGAAGAATAAACAAAAGAAAATTCTTAGACGAGATGAATATCTTTGTCAGGAATGTAAGAGATATGGAAAAAGCACTAAGGCAGATACAGTACACCATATAATACCTATTTCAGAAGATAAGACAAAAAGATTAGATAGCCACAATTTAATTAGTTTATGTGGTGATTGTCATAATAAAATGCATAACAGGGTTACAAATGAGTTGAGCGACAAGGGATTGGATTTGAGGAGCAGGAAGTATCCCCCCTCTTCCTGAGTTCCCTCCAGGGTCTTTGGGGACCGGGTGGGGGTAACTTTTTCCAATAGAGCGAGTTTTTTAAATCTTTTTTAGGAAGGAGGATAAAAAGTGGCAAGACCAAAAAAGCCAGTAAAAGATGAAAATATAAAATTGAAAATTATAGAAGATATGAAAGGTTTGGGAGTTTATAAAAAAGAATATGATTTAAATATTGAAATACTATCAGATTTAATTTTTCATTATGAAATAACTCTTGAAAAATATAAAAAATCTAACTATCAATGTGTATCTTTTACCGCAGCAGGTGGAGAGAAAAAATCATCAATAGTTGCTACTTTAGAAACTCTTAGAAAAGATATTGCTACTTATTCTACAAATCTTGGACTAAATCCAAAAGGTTTAGAGTCAATAACAACAGAAAATAAAAGCAAATCAAAACTTGCTGACATATTGGGTAGTTTAGAATGAAAAAGAATTTTGATTTAGTAAAACAATATGCAAATGACATTATAACTGGGAAAAAACTCGCAAACAAAGAGCAAATACAAGGATGTCAAAGATTTTTAGATGATTTGAATAATAAAGATTATGATTTTAAAGTTAAAGATGCTGAAACAGTTATAGCAATCATAGAAAAAACTTTTGTACATGATCAAGGAGAAAAATTAGATGGCACACCACTACAAGGTGAGCCTTTTTTATTGGAACCTTGGCAAAAATTTATAATCTATAATCTACTTGGATTTTATAAAGCAGGTACAAAAATACGAAGGTATAAAGAGGCTTTTATATTCATACCACGTAAAAATGGAAAAACAAGATTTGTTGCTGCTTTATCTTGGGCATTAGCACTACTTAATAGAAAATCAGGAAGTAAAATATATATAGTTGGTGCGGCACTTGAACAATCTTTGCAATCATTTAATTTTATACTTTTTAATCTTGGCCAGCTTGGAGAAAAAGATAATTTTAGAATTTTAGATAACAATCAAGAACATAGCATTACTGGTGATTTAGGTGATGGAAGTATTTATATAAAAGCCTTAGCAGCAAATCCGGATAGACAAGACTCATTAAACTGTAATGTTGGGATAGCTGATGAACTACATGCATACAAATCACCTAAGCAATACAATATTATCAAAGAGGCAATGAAAGCATATACAAATAAGCTTATGATAGGTATAACTACAGCTGGAGATAATATGAATTCATTTTGTTATAACAGATTACAATACTGTATGAAAATACTTGATAAGACTGTTACTGATGAAGAATACTATGTGTTTATTGCATGTGCTGATAAAGATGAAAAAGGCAATGTTGATTATCTTAATCCAATAGAGCATGAAAAAGCAAATCCTAATTACAACATAACAATAAGACCAGAAGATATTTTAAATTCAGCAAGACAAGCACAAAATGACCCACAACAAAGAAAAGATTTTTTCAGTAAAGAATTAAATATATATACTGCTGCTATGAATGCATATTTTGATATAGATGTATTTAGATACTCAAATACACAATCAGAAAAAGAATTAAAAATAAATCCTAATTGGGATTTAGATAAAAAATTAAAATATTTAGCAAGTCTAAAAATTAAATGGACTGGTGGATGTGATTGTTCTAAACTTTATGATTTATCAGCAACAGCCTTACATGGAGAATATAAAGACATAGATATATCTATTACACATGCATTTTTCCCTATCACACAAGCAGCAAGAAAAGCAGAAGAGGATAATATTCCACTTTTTGGTTGGAAAGATGATGGCTGGCTAACAATGTGTAATACTCCAACTATAAATTATTCAGATTTGATAAATTGGTTTTTATATATGAAAAAATTAGGCTTTAAAATAAGTCAAGTAGGATATGATAGGAAATTTGCAGAAGAATTTTATACAGGAATGAAAAAAGCAGGTTTTTCTGTAGTTGATGAGCCACAGTTATATCTTAATAAATCACAAGGATTTAAAAGAATAGAGAAAAAATCAATTGATGGTAAATTCTATTATTTAGGCTCACAAGCATATGAATATTGTGTAAAAAATGTTAGAGCTATAGATAAAACAGATGATGCAATTCAATATGAAAAAACAGAATATAAACAAAGGATAGATCTATTTGATGCTGATATTTTTGCAACTGTCAGATTAATAAAAAGTAAAGAGAAAAGTCAAAAAGCAAATGATTGGCTAAAAGGAGGAAATTAAATGAATTTTTTTCAAAAACTAAAATCAAAAGCAAGAGCTGAACCAATTCATCCATGGTTTTTAACTACAGATGCATATGATACTTTATGTATAAGTGGATATCAAAGACTTGATACAAATCCAGAAATAAGAACTTGTGTTCATAAAATAGCAAATCTCATATCATCAATGACCATATACCTTATGGAAAATGGTGAAAAAGGTGATAATAGAATAAAAAATGAACTATCAAGAAAATTAGATGTAAATCCCTGCTCATATATGACAAGGAAAAATTTTATATACTGGATAGTATCAACAATGCTTTTAGAGGGAAAAGGAAATAGTATTGTATTTCCTAAAATAGACAGTGCAGGATTAATTGATGATTTAATTCCCATACAGCCTGGTGTAGTCAATATTTTAGTAAATGATAAGCCATATACTGTAAATATAAATGGTAAGGATTATACAAATGATGATGTATTACACTTTGCTTATAATCCAGCAAGTAATGAACCTTGGAAAGGTAAAGGCTTTACAGTTGAGCTTAAAGATTTAGTAGAAACATTAGCACAAGCTACAAAAACTAAAAAAGGGTTTATGTCTGATAAATGGAAACCATCCGTGATAATATCAGTAGATGCTATGACAGATGAATTTGCATCAGAAGATGGTAGAGAAAAAATATTAAAAAGATATATATCGGATAGTCAAGCTGGCAAACCTTGGGTTATTCCAGCAGATATGATAAAAGTAGATACATTAAAACCTTTATCATTACAAGATTTGGCTATAACTGATACTGTTAAATTAGATAAACAAACAATAGCTGGACTTATAGGAGTACCAGCTTTTTTCTTAGGGGTAGGAGAATTTAATAAAGATGAGTATAACAACTTTGTTGATACAACTATATTACCTATAGCACAAGTAATAGAACAAGAATTGACAAAAAAATTATTATACAGTCCTAACTTATATTTTAAATTCAATCCACGCTCATTATACAATTACTCATTAACTGAAATGGTAGGTGCTGGTGGTGAAATGGTTAAGCTTATGGCCATGAGCAGAAATGAGTTAAGAAATTGGCTTGGTATGAGTCCAAGAGAAGACATGGAAGAACTTTTGGCTCTTGAAAATTATATTCCACAAGACAAGCTTGGGGACCAATTAAAATTACTTCAAGGAGGTGATAATAATGCTAAGGATGAGTAAATCTCAAAATTTAGAAATACGAACAGAAACAGAGGGTGAAAAAGTAATAGAGGGATATTTTGCAGTATTTAACTCCCCTACTGAATTATGGCCAGGAGTTAATGAGCAAATAGCAAATAGTGCTTTTAAAAGTATTGGGGATGTAAGAGCATTAATAAACCATGATGATACCCTCGTTCTTGGTAGGACAAAATCAAATACACTTGAAATAATAATTGATGATAAAGGTCTATATGGAAAGATAAAAGTAAATGAAAATGATAGAGCAGCAATGGACCTTTACAGTAGAGTGCAAAGAGGTGATATAGACCAGTGCTCTTTTGGTTTTATCATAAATGATGAAGAATATTTAACAAATAGCGATGGCTCAACTCTTATAACTCTAAAAGATGTGGATTTAAGAGAAATATCTGTTTGTACATTTCCAGCCTATCCTCAAACAAGCGTACAGGCAAGAAAACAAGATTTAGAACAATATGAAAGTAAAAAATTAAATATAATAAAAGAAAATTTATTAAGGAGGCTTAAAAATGGCACTAAGGAAACTAATGTTAATCAATAAAAAAACAAATTTACAAAATGAGTTGAATTCTTTGAGAACTCAAGATGAACAAATACAAACAAGAGAAAAAGAACTTGAGGAAGCAATAAAAGAAGCTAAGGCAGAAGATGAAACAAAACTTGTTGAGGAAGAAGTAGAAAAGTTTGAAAATGATAAAAAAGAACTTGAAGATAAAAAGCAGAATTTACAATCAAAAATAAATGAAATAGATTCAGAGCTTGAAGAAATAGACAAACAAGATCCACAAAGAAAAGATAACAAAACAACAGTAATACAAAGGAGAGAAAATAATATGATATTTACAAGAGATAAAATTCACGATCTTGTTCAAAGAGATGATGTAAAGGATTTGCTTACACAAGTACGTTCATTGATATCAAGAAAAGACAAATCAATTGTAGGTGCTGAACTTACTATTCCAACAGTAATGATTGGATTAATAAGAGATGAAATCCATAGATATTCTAAATTAATAAATAGAGTATATAAGAAACCAACATCCGGAAAAGCAAGAGCTTTAATTGCTGGTGCTGTACCAGAAGGTGTGTGGATGGAAGCTTGTGGCACATTAAATGAATTAGAATTACAATTCCATATGACAGAGGTTGATGGATATAAAATTGGTGGATTTATGGCAATATGTAATGCTACATTGGAAGATTCTGATATAGATTTGGCTAATGAAATAATAGATGCTTTAGGTCAAGCTATAGGATATGCTCTTGATAAGGGTATATTATATGGAACTGGTAAAAAAATGGCTACAGGAATAGTTACAAGATTACATCAAGCATCTAAACCAGATACTTGGATTACTACTGATAGACCTTGGGTAAATCTATCAATTACAAATGTAAAGCAATATGACCCAGCAGGTGCAAGCACAGCAGAAGTTTTCTTTTCTGATATAATTGGAATTGCATCAGCAGCTAAACCAAATTATATACCAGATTCTCAAAAAACTTGGGTAATGAATTCAAATACAGCAACAATATTCTTACAAAAATCTATAGCATTTAATGCAGCAGGAGCCTTAGTTGCATCAGCACAAAAAACTATGCCTATAATAGGTGGAGATATAATAATACTTGAATTTGTTCCAGATGGAGATGTTATTGGTGGGTATTTTAAAGGATATTTACTTGCTGAAAGAAAAGGAATATCTCTTGGTGAATCAAAAGAAGTTAGATTTATACAAGACCAAACAGTATTTAAAGGCACAGCAAGATATGATGGTACTCCAATTATAGGAGAAGCATTTGTTCATTTTAATATAAAAAATGTAGCACCAACAAAAACAGTAACATTTGCACCTGATACAGCTAATCCTGGATTATAGGAGTTGATATAAATGGATGAAAAAATCCTTTTAGATTTAACTAAATATAGATTAGGCATCTCAACAAATGTAAGAGATGCCTATATTTCTGCAATCATAAAAGCCACAATAAAAGAACTTGAAGATGAAAAAGGTTTAAAATTAGAATCAAAAAATGATAATCATGTTTTATTCATAGCTGATTATTGTGCTTGGAGATATTTAAGTAGAGACAAAGATGGTGCAATGCCAAGAGATTTACAATTTAGAATGCATAATTTATTAGTGCATAATAAGTAGGTGCTGTTATGTTTGGATATAATAATGAGATTATACTAATATCAAAAGAAATAACAACTGATGATAATTTAATTGAGCAAGAAACAGAAATAGAAAAATCAATACTTTGTAGAGAAAAATCAGTAAACAGAGATGAATTTTATAAAGCAGGAGCACAAGGATTTAAGCTTGGTTATATAGTTATTGTTCATAGTTTTGAATATAATGGTGAAGACAAAGCTATTTATAAAGGTAAATCATACGATATATTGAAAACTTATCAAACTGGAGTAGATGAAATTGAACTTACCTTATCTCAAAAAGTAGGTGTTTAATATGGATATTAGTAATGAAATACAAAACATATTAGAAGAGTATTCAGAACATGCAAGAAAAGTTCTTGAAGAAGCATCAGATAAAACAGCAAAAGAAACTGTATCTAAGTTAAAAGCAGCATCACCAAAAAAGACAGGGAAATATGCTAAAGCCTGGAGTAGTAAAAAAGTGCATGGCTTGTTTTCAAAAGGAAATATAGTTTATGTAAAGGCTCCACATTATAGACTAACTCACCTATTAGAATATGGGCATGCTAAGAAAAATGGTGGAAGAGTGCAAGGTAAAAGATTTGTTGCACCAATTGAGCAAGAAGCAAATAGAATGTTTATACAGGAGGTTGAGCGTAATATATGACAAGAAAAAATTTAATTAATATATTAAAAAGCTTAGGATTTCCAATCAGATATCATTCATTTAAAACACCACCAAAGCCACCCTATTTGGTTTATTTAGCTGTAGATACTGATAATACTTTTGCAGATAATAAAGTTTATGAAAAATATACAAATTATCAAATAGAATTGTACACAAATAAAAAAGACTTTGATACACAAGAAAAAATAGAAGAAGTCTTTGATGAATATGATATACCTTGGGAATCAAGCGAAATTTATATTGAAGAAGAACAATTATATCAAGTTATTTATTTTGTAACAGTACAAGGAGGTTAAATATGAAAATAGTAAAGACTATAGTAGGATTTACTGATCTGAAAGAAAATATATTCAGATGCATAGGAGATGTGTTTGAAGTGACAGAAGAAAGAGCAAAGCAACTTATAGACTATGAAAAAGATGGATTAAAAATCCCTCTTGTTGAATTAATTGATGAAGAAGAAATAAAAGAAGAAGTTAAAGAAAAGAAAGGAGCTAAGAAAAATGGCAAATAAAAATAAAGTAGCTTACGGTCTTAAATTAGTGCATTATTCGATAGGCACAGAAAAAACAGGCGGTGTAATTGAATGGGCAGTGCCTGTAGCTTTGCCAGGTGCGGTAAAACTTGGCAGAGATTTAAAAACTGAAACAACAACTTTTATAGCTGATGATTCCGAATACCATACATTCAACCTTTCAAGCGGTGATACTCTTGACCTTAATATCGCAAAATTCACTGATGAATTTAAAAAGAATGTGCTTGGATATGCTAACGGCTCAAATGGAGAACTTATAGAGATAAAAGGGGTACAGGCTAAGCCTATTACCTTACTGTTTCAAGAAAAAGGCGATAAGGAAGATACAAGGTATATAATGTTTAATTGCGTTCCCGGAGCAATAAAAAAAGAATGGGAAACACTCGAGCCGGGAAAGCCTAAAGTAATGACAGAAACAATATCATTGACTTTTACAGGCATTGAAGTATCGGGTAAACAAATAGGACTTGTCGAGGTAGCTTCTGAAAACACTAATTATAAAAATCTTTTCACTACCGCACCTACAATCGCCGTTGCACCTGGCATATAAGGAGTAAAAACAAATGGAAAAAACGATAATAATTGATGATAAACCTGTGAGGCTGAGAGCTACAGCCTCTTTTTTAAAAATATATAACGCTCAGACAGGAAAAGACTTCATACCAACTATAATGCCTATATTCGATAAGATGATAGATAGCAGTATCTCAGACGCTATACACAACATAAAGGGAGTGCAACTTATAGACGTGTTTAATCTTATATGGGCATTAGCAAAAAACGCTGATAAAGATATACCCGATCCTGATACTTGGCTTGACAGTTTTGAAAATTTCCCACTTGATGAGATAATGCCTGTTGTTTTTGAATTACTATTAGGCACTTTTTTCTCTGTGAATTTTCAAAAAAAAACGAAGATATGGATGCAGAATACAAAGGAGAAGATACTCTCACTACGTCAAGACTTATCGCAAGTTGCCTCGCAAGGAATATCGCTATTAAAGACCTTGACGGACTCACAGTCGGACAACTCGTTGATATCTTCGTTGAGCAAAACGACCAATACACAGGAGATGGTGAAGAAACAGAAGTTTGGGGAAGTATAAAAGATTTGACTTAAAAGTATTGAAAATATTTTCTTAGTTTGATATAGTTATCTTAATATCATACTAAGGGGGATAATCTTATGGGAACTCGCTTTAGAAAAAGTATAAAATTAGGTTCAGGAGTTAAATTAAATGTAGGCAAGACTGGTTTAAGTTTGAGTGCAGGTACTAAAGGAGCAGGAGTAACTATGAACTCAAAAGGAAGAGTTACAGGCACAGTAGGGGTGCCGGGCACAGGGGTATCATATACGAGTACATTAGGTTCAGGAGCAAAATCTAAAAGGAATAAAAGTCAAAGATATGATTATAACGATTATGCCTTTAACGAATATAATTATAATTCTGCTATTAACTATGAAACTAAGAAAAAAACTTTTACTATAAGATTTTTGGGCATAGACAATACATTGTTTTACGCTGACGAAAATAGTATTGAATTAATATATAACTATGGTAAGAGTAATCAGATAACAAAAAAATGGGAAACATCAGAGATAGAAAGGGCAGAGATACAAGAAAATTTTTTAATGTTTGGAAGCGAAAATGCTTGTCTTGGATATCTAAGATTCAATATTAAAACACATATTAAACAGGCTGAAAGGTTTGTTGATATAATTGAAAATGGTTTTGAAAAACCTGTTTTAATAACTCAAGAAGTATTAAAGAAAGAAACAATGCCTATATATATTAATAATCTTAATTCAGATTTTATAAATGACGTATTAAGAGAATATATTAAAAATATAGATGAAGTAGAAAAGCAAATTATTCTTGAAGTACAATTACAAAAAGATGCTGTAGGTGTAAATATATTATTTGAAAATAATATAATTGGGAAGATATATCCGAGAAATACTGAACGTTTAGATTTGATTAGACATAGTTTTCTGTTTTTTGAAAATTATAATTTTACAAAGGAGTATTATATAAAAAATCACGTATTTGATTTATTGAAAGAAAGAGAATTAAATTTAGGTTTGATAAATTTTGTGATTACTAATACTGATGAAACAGCGGAAAGAGAAAAAGAAATATCTGATTTTTTAGAAAAAGAAAAAATAAAACAGTCTAAAAAGCAAAACAGAGTACCTTATCCTATCCCACAAATAGAGAAAAAGAAAATAAATTATACTAAATTTATTTTACCTGCTTTTATAATTTTGGCTTTGATAGGTATGTTTAGTGGTAACAGATTTATAACACCAAGCGAAAAAATAACACTTGATGAATTTAATAAAATTCAAACAGGAATGACATATGATGAGGTTGTAAAAATAATAGGCTCTCAGGGAGAATTACTATCTCAAGCAGATATGGAATTAAAAGGACTTGAAGAATTAGGAATAAAAAGCGGAGATTTAAAAACAGAAATGTATATGTGGTACGGAGCGGATAATATAAGTAATGCAAATGTGATGTTTCAAGGTGGTAAGGTGATATCAAAAGCACAATTAGGTTTAAAATAAATAAAATATACTTTTAAAGACACTGTAAAAGGTGTCTTTTTTAATGCAATTTTAGTGGTCGGCTAAAATTTTTAAAAAATCTCTTGACAAAGTATCCAGATACAAATATAATGTATTCAGATACAAGAAAGGAGGTTTTAATTTTGCAGAAAAGTAGAGCTGAATATTTCAAAGAACGAAGAAAAAAGTTAAAGGATTTTGGAGTTTTAATTGAAAGAGAGAAATTAGAAGAATTTGAAAAACAATTAAAACAAAAAAATATAACAAAAACTAAATGGCTCAATGATAAAATTGATATCGAGTTAAAAAAATAGAAGATTACTGTCGCCGACCAAGACAATTAGTAATCTTCCAAGAAAGAAAGTTTTTTCTTTATTATATTGTATCACAAGGAAAAACTTCTTTCAAGAATTTATTTTTTGGAGGAGGAAAACAATGAATAATGAACTAAAAATATTTGAAAATAAAGAATTTGGACAAGTAAGAGTTTTAACAATAGATAATGAACCTTGGTTTGTTGGAAAAGATATTGCTGAAAGATTAGGATACAAAGATACAGTAGACGCAATAAAAAGACACGTTGATGAAGATGATAAGCTGACAAGGTGTTTCACCGCATCAGGTCAAAGACGTGAAATGATAGTAATAAATGAAAGTGGACTATACTCTTTAATTTTATCAAGTAAACTACCTAACGCTAAGAAATTCAAGAAATGGGTAACAAGTGAAGTCCTACCATCAATAAGAAAGACAGGAGAGTATCAAACACCTAAGAAGAAACAGGAGAAATTATCATCTATAAATAATGCTGCAAGAACTATACTTCCTGTACTTGAAAAAGCCGGAATGAAACCTGAGTATCAAGTATATATGTTAAACCAACTTTATGGAAAAGTCGGACTTGAAATACCTATGGAAAGAGTGGAACAGGAGCAAAGATTATATGATAAAACAGCAATAGCAAAGAAATTAGGTGTATTATCCAAAAACGGTAATCCACATGCTAAAGCTATAGGTGCAATAATATCAAAGGTTGATATTGAAAATGATGAACGAGAATTAACAAGTTTTGAAAGAAATGGGCATGTAGGAACAGAATATCAATATAAAGAAAGTGTTATTTTTAAAATTCAAAATTGGTTAGAAGATAATAGTTATCCAAGTGTGATAAGTAAAGACGGTAAAACATATAAAGTATCATATACAATAGAAGTGGAGGTAGCTTAAGATGACACAACTTGAAATAGTAGATGAAATAGGAAGAATATCATCTGAAAGTGAAAAAGTAAAGTTCTTAGTTAGTGAATTAATAGGGTTTTTCAATAAAGTGTTGTGCAAAGATGATGATTCTAATATGTTAAAGTATGAAGCTCAAAGAATATTTCCACTTGTAATGATGATGGATGATTATTCCATATTACTTGATGATAAGATAAATAATTTATATGATGCGTTAGATAAAGCAAGAGCATAATAACAGGTAATGAAAACCACTCAAACAGAGTGGTTTTTTAATGCAAAAAATCAGGAAAGGAGGGCAAGTAAATGGCCGGAGACATAAGAGGTATATCTATTGAGATAGGAGGAGATACACTGCCACTTCAAAGAGCATTAAAGGAAGTCAATAAAGAGACAAGTAAGTTACAAAATGAATTAAAATATGTTGATAAAGCTTTGAAATTAGATCCTAAAAATACTGACCTTTTAAGACAAAAACAACAGCTTTTAGCAAAAACAGTTGAAGAAACTAAAAATAAGTTGGAAGTTTTGAAAAATGCTGAAAGAGACGCACAAGAAAAGATGTCACAAGGGATTGAAATAAATCAAGAGGACTACAGGCGACTTCAAAGAGAGATTGTAGAGGCTCAAGAGCAGTTGAAAAACTTTGAAGAACAATCAAACAAAGTAAATACAACATTCGGACAAATAAGCTCAACATTTGAAAGTGCAGGAAATAAATTAAAAGATTTAGGTAGTCAGCTAACAGCATTATCAGCAGTAGCTGGAGTGGCGACAGCAGGAATGGTTGCTCTTGGAGTAAAAGCTGGAGTATCAGCTGATGACCTAAACACATTAGCAAAAGTTACAGGACTATCAACGCAAGAGCTACAGGCTTTCAAGTATGCAGAAGACCTTATTGACGTATCTACTGGAACTATGGCAGGAGCTTTGGCAAAACTAACTAAAAATATGGCTAATGCTAAAGCTGGGAGTAAGGATCAGATAGAAGCTTTTAGACAACTTGGAGTGTCTTTTACGGACAATACAGGGCATTTAAGAGATAGCAATGATGTTTTTTACGATGTGATTAATGCACTATCTAAGATACCTAACGAAGCCGAGAGAGACGCTCTTGCTATGAAATTATTTGGAAAATCAGCACAAGAACTCAATCCTTTAATCTTAGGCGGTACTGAAGATTTAAAAAAATATACTCAACAAGCTAAAGAGTTTGGGATAGTGCTGGATCAAGAAACATTAGACAAAGCAAATGCCTTTAATGACAAGATAGATACAATGAAAGGACTAATAAATGGCATAGGGAGTATTTTTGGGGCAAAAGTTGCTGAAGCATTACTTCCGCACATGGATAGCATTGTTAATTTTATAGGTGAAATAGCAAAGGCAATCTCAAAATTAGATCCCACTATCGTTACAGTAGTATTGGCTGTGGGTGGATTATTAGCTGTATTAGCACCTGTGCTAACTACAATCGGTCAAATGTCATTAGGATTAGCATTTCTTACTGGCAAAATGGCAATATTTGGAGCAGGAGCAGTAGCAACTGGTGCTTCAGCAACAGCAGGAGCAGGTGGAATAACATTTTTAGGAATGTCTTTTACATCCTTATTAGGCCCGATTGCATTAGTAGTCGCCGCATTGGTAGCAGTAGGCTTAATTGTGTATGGAGTTGTAAAAGATTGGGACAATATTAAAGGTGCGGTTTCAGGTGCAGTTAGTAATATTGGTAAAGGTTTGGGAGAGTTAAAAGACGGCGCAGTAAATTGGGCAAATGATACAAAAGAAAATATAAAAAATACTGTAAATGAATGGAAAAGCGGAGCGTCAGAATTTGCGGGTAATGTAAAAGATAAATTTGTTAGCGGATTAGAGGCTTTGAAAAATAATGCAAGTGATAAATTTCAAGGTATATTTGATTTTTTTAAAAGTATTTGGGATAAAATAACAGGATTTCTTAAAAAGCCTCTTAAATTTCCTAACATTGAACGACCTAAAATACCTTTACCAGACATTAGTATAAGCGGTAAATTCTCATTAAATCCGCCACAAGTACCTAAAATATCAGCGGGTATCAAATGGTATGCTCAAGGGGGTATATTTGACTCTCCGTCTGTAATAGGTGTCGGCGAGGCGGGAAAAGAGGCAGTGTTGCCGATTGATAAACTCGACGGAATAATGGCAAAAGCTATTGAAAAAACAGGCAATACAGATGTTTTGATTGCGTTGTTGCAAGAAATAAGAGCATTAAGGCAAGATACAAAAAATATGCCGTATATTCAAAGGACTATATCAAGGCAAGGGGTGATATGATATGGAACAATATGCAGGTGTCTTGAGATTTGACGGAGAAAAAGATACTTTCGATACAAGAGTTGAAAAGCTAAGAGATAATACAAAATATGAAATCACTGACCTTACTATACATCTTTCAGCGTCAGGTTTACAAGGCTATGATAAAATTGAGGGTTATATAGTCGCAGGGAATATACAAAGTGTCAGATTTTACTTTACAAGAAAAACAAAATCATATCTTGACTTAAAATTGGAAGGTGCAAACAGTGAATATCAAAGAAATGGAATAAACGGGTTAAGACCTTTCAGATATAACGGTAGCACGCTTTATGGACATTTATATATAACTTATGAATGTACAGCTAAATTAAAGGACACAGTACTACCTACTATATCTAATCTTAATATAGATTCATCTGCACCAAGGAAAGATATTGTAGTAACTTGGCAAAGTGAAAGACAGGAAAAGTATGAGATAACAGCAGTTACAGGCGGTAATACTATCTATACTAAAACAGGCAATACAGAAACAATGCATACTATCCCGGCTAATACATTCGCTGACGGTCAAAAAGTAGATATAACTGTCAAAGTCTTATATTCAGATAACGGTAACCTTTCATCAAGTGCTTGGGCAAGTGAAAAGACAAGTATAACACTAAAACA
Organism: Peptoanaerobacter stomatis; assembly: GCF_000238095.2. NCBI lineage: Bacteria > Bacillati > Bacillota > Clostridia > Peptostreptococcales > Filifactoraceae > Peptoanaerobacter > Peptoanaerobacter stomatis. The sequence goes on along the minus strand of NZ_JH815225.1, from coordinate 867,489 downwards.
GCCGACGGTTAAGATATCACAATTCAAGCCTACAGGCACTATAAATCCTCTTGCTGATATAAATGTGTCGTGGGAATGTGAAACTCAAGCAACGTATAAACTCGAATTAATCAGTGATAATAAAGTTATAAAAACTTATACAGGTACAACTCTTAAGATAGTAACAATTCCTGCAAATACTATATATAATGGCTTAATTGACTTTAAGCTAACTGTATCAGATGGATATACAGAAGTTGTCCATATAGAAAGCTATAATGTAACTAATAATCCAAAGGTACAGATATTAGGCTTAGAGCCTAACGGAAGTGTAAGAAATAGTTCATTTCCTATAGAGATAGCTTGGTCATCAATAAATCAAAAGAAATGGATGCTACAAATTCTTGAAAATAATGTGCAAAAAGGACAATTTACAGGTACAAACGAAAACAATCTAACATTACCTGAAAACTATCTCAGTGTAGGCAGTATAAAGTTGATACTGTATGTATATAATACCGTTTACGGCGAAGAGGTACAGGATACAAGAGAAGCTGTCTTTGAAACTATCTCTAAGCCTAAACCGCCTACATTTGAAGAAAAAAGTAATTACAATACTTCAAAACCTATTTTTGTATGGAATCCTGATGGTAAGCAAAGGGCTTATCAGGTATTGATATATAAGGCTGATACACTGATTGAAGATAGCAATATCGTCGAAAATGATATTTCAACTTATAGTACAACTGCAAACCTTGAAAATAACACAACTTATATATTAAAAATCAGAACAAAAAATCAATATGAATTGTGGTCTGATTATGCAAGTAAAGATATATTTGTATCTTTTACAACACTTGCTCCGGCTACATTTACTATCAATGCAAATCAAACTAATCACTCCGTATTGATTAATTTTCATAGCGAAATAGATACAGATTTTAAAGAAAATCAGATATGGAGAGCTGATGGAAAAGGCAAATTCAAACTTGTAGCCAAGGGTTTAGGCTCAAATGGTACATTTATTGATTACTATATACCGGGCAATATTGAATTGAGATATAAGATAATATCAAAATCTAAACATGATGCTGTCACTGAAAGTGATATTAAAAGTATATCAGTTGACATAAAAGGGTTTTTACTATGCGATGCAGAAGATACATCACAAAAAACAAATCTTAAATTCAACTACGCTACAGGCTTTGAAATAGTTAGAAATAGGACATTTGTTAAGTATCTTGGCAGTAAAAAGATGATAGTAGAAGATGACGGCTCAACTGAATATATGAAAGGCAGTTTTACTTTTGAAATGCAGTTAGCAGATTTTGACCTACTTTTATCTTTATATAACTCTAAAAAAACTCTTTTTTACAGAGATAATAGGGGTAAGGCTTTATTTTGCGGTATATCAAATCTTAAACAAGAGTACATTTTTAGGATACCAACATGGGTAAAAGTGTCATTTGAACTTATTGAAGTCGAAAATAAAGTTGAAGCTTATGAAAGCAGTGACGGAGATAAGACGCTAAAAGAAGTGTTAATTGATGCTACGTGGATTTTAAATGGCGAAAAGGATATGGTAGGTTGGGAGTGGATTACGTCATGAGAATAATCAAATTCAAATATAGACTACTTGATAAAAAAGAAAATATAAAGCGTCTTTTAAAGGTGGTAAAGTGCTCAATATCTCATGATAGCCTTGCAAAACTCAAATACTCCGCAAATCTTACAATTGAAAATAGCGAAGATATTGACTTTAACAATGATTTGATACAGATATCTTGTAAAATAAATGATGTAGAAGATACATTGGCAACGCTTTTAATATCAAATTCACGAAAGGTTTATGGTTCTTATAGTCGTGAAATTGAGTGTTTTGACAAGTTATTGATTCTTGAAGAAAACAAACTTAAGGAAAGACTTACAATCAAAGCAGGTAGTAACATTATAGATGAAGCGATAAAGCAGTTGCAAGGAGCAAAGCACAAGATACAACTACAATCTTATGTAACAAAGGCTGATGCAGATTTTGAGATAGGTACATCAAGACTTGATGTCATTAACTATCTTTTAAAAATTATAAATTATGAAAGCTTATATTCAGATAAGGACGGATACTTTGTAACTCGTCCTTATATTTTGCCTGAAAACAGAAAAATCGACATTGAATACAACGACATTTCGGACAGTGACGGATGCCTAATACTTGAAGATACTCAAGAAGAAATTGACCTTTTCAATATACCTAATGTATTTGTGAGGGCTACTAACAACAGTCAGATAGCGCCGCTTAGAGCTGTGTATATCAACAATAATCCTAACAGCTTATCAAGCACAGTAAATCGTGGTCGTGAGATTGTTGATTTTAAAACTGTAGATGATGTGCTTGACTATCAGACGCTATATGATATAGCTCAAAAGGACGCAGTATCAGCAAGTAATATATATAAGAATATTACTTTAAAGACAGGAATAAACATAGGACATGGTTTTTTGAATTGTGTAAAACTCAATGTAAAAACTTATAAGATTAATGATAAATTTATTGAGACATATTGGAAGATAGATGATTGTAATGTGGGTGGAACAATGGAGCATTCATTAAGGAGATTGATTAATGTATAGAAAACTAATAGGAACAGTTACAAGCGTTAAGCCGTTTCGCATAAAGTTTGATATAGACGATAAAGTAAGTGATAGAACTTACCCTTGTCTTGAATCGTATTCACCTACAAGTGGTGATAGAGTGGCAGTATTACAATTAGATAATTCGTACTTAGTATTAGGAAAGGAAGTGTACTATGATTGAAATAACAAAATTTAAACCATCTGATAGAGCAAGTGCGGAAGTGTTTAATAAGCGTTTGGAAGAAATAGAGACATATCTCAAAAATGTTGTTGAAGAAAATCAACAACTTAGACAACAGTTGAATAATAAAGTTGAGGTATTTTCATTTAATTCAGTAAGTATTGATGTTTTAAACAATTTCGCATATCCAAATAATTATGAAACTGACACGAATTTAGGTATACAACTTGGGTTACAAGTGAATTGGGTTCGCATTAAGTATTTTAAACATAGTAATGCTGTAGGTTACGGAACACAAATAGCAATACCATTTGAAGGTGGTTACTTTTCTACAATGTATATACGAAATTCTACAGGTAATGCTTGGGGTGCTTGGAATGATATGCGTTCAGTTGAACCCGCTAATAAAAATACTATCGTAGATGCAAATGTTGCCTTAGAAAACGGGAAAATATATTATTGTAGTTATCAACAAACCGCTAATTTACCATATTCTGATGACGGCATATTACATGTATTTAGTCCTGGTAACGTAACTGGTAATGAAACTGTTTGTTTCCAAATGTGGTATAGCTGGAATATGGATTGTGTGTGTTATAGAAAATGTGTATGGGGAAGTTGGTCGCCTTGGAAAAGAATTGCAACTACTAATATTTAAGTAAAGGAGAGTGATTAAATTGAAAGCATTAATAAATTACAAGATCGACGAGCAAGGCAAAAAACACATATTAAATGCTCAAGCATTACACACTACTGATACTATTGATTTTGAAATAGTAGAAGTATCAGAGTATTGTGATATGAATAAACTTGCATATGATGATAAAAACAATATCATTGAAGATAAAGAAAAATTAGAGATGCAAAAGAAAATAGAAGAAATGGCAGAAACGATTGTAAATGAAGAATTTGAAAAACTAATAAATGAGGAGATGTAAAAATGATAAAATTATTTGAATATTTAAAAATAACTGCTACAAAACTTGCTAAAGATAAGAAAAAGAACGCTGAAAAAATAGAAAATTTCAAAACAAAGTTAGATATTTTTTTAGTAAAAGATAGAATAACAAGTGAAGAATATCAAGAGTTATGTGATATTCTCGAAAAAGAATAAGAAAACAAGGTGATATTAAGAGACTTAATAGGTCTTTTTTTATTGCCTTTAATTTTAAAAAGGTGGTGAAATATGCAAATATCAATAGAAGTTTTATTTTCAATTACAGTGGCGTTAATAGGAGTTTATGCTACTGTATCAAAGATTTTAAAAGACAACAAAAAAGACAATGAGGAAAGACAAAGGCAAGTAGCAAACGACAGAGAAAAGCAAGCTGAAAGACATATAGAGATTAAGAAATCACTTGATTATATAGCTATAGATGTTGATAAAATAAACAATACAATTAAAGATATAGACAACAAAGTAGATGCAATAGATAGGAGAGTGACAATAAATGAGCAAGCTGTTAAGTCTGCTCATCATAGGCTTGACAATATAGAAGAAACTTGCAGAGTTAGGAGTGACAGCAATTGAACTTAAGCAAAGATGAAAAGAAAATCATTGAAAAACTAAGACAAGAACAGGAAATAAAAAAAGATAAAAAATATATTGAAACAAGTAAAAAATTAATGTTTGCAATTATGTTACTTGTATTTATAGTGTTTTTTATTTGTTTATATCTAAGTGTAAAATTAAATGATTCTAACCTTGCAAGTCATACATTAGACAGAGCAGTTATCTTCTCTGCTCCTGTCTTAACTGCATTAATAGCAAAATCAGGACTTGAAAATAGACAAAAAGGCAAGATTAGAGAGCAGATAATAAATCGTATGGACAATGTAGAATTAGGACAAGAAGATTTTAGAAATGGAGTATAAAATCAGGGAAGAAATTTATCCGGACAAGTAATTTCAATGTTTTTCTAATGTTTTCCTATTTGGAAGGAGTTGAGAAAAGTTGAGTAGAGTTGAGAAAGCAGTACAATTTATGATAAAAACAGCAATAGATAATAAAGCTGGATATGACCAGGAATACAGATGGGGAGAAAAAGGCGATTATGATTGTAGCAGTTTAACAATAACGGCATTTGAAAAGGCAGGATTTCCTGTCAAATCTAAATACGGTGCTACTTATACAGGTAATATGAAAAGTGCATTTATAAGTTGCGGATTTAAAGATGTGAGAAACATTGTTAATCTAAGTACAGGTGCAGGCTTAGTAAGAGGTGATGTCTTACTTAATGAAGTACACCATGTCGCTGTATATATTGGCAATGGTCTAATAGTACAGGCAAGTATCAATGAACTTGGACGAGCTACAGGCGGAAGACCTGGCGACCAAACTGGCTATGAGATTAATATATCTCAATATAAAAATTATCATCGTGGCGGTTGGGATTGTGTGCTTAGATATAAAGAAAAGATTGATACAGATGTATTAGACAAGAAAGGAGAAGTTAAAACTATGAGTGAAAAAGAAAAAGAGTATGCTGTACAGGCTATTAATAAGTTAGCTGAATTAAAGCTATTAAATAGTCCTGATGTGCATATAAAGAATATTGATAAAAGCAATTGGGCATTGTGGGTTATGATGGCTAAATTAGCGGAAAGGAGATAACGTATATGTTTAATACAGATGCAATGATAGCAATAATTATAGCTATAAGCTTTTCAATTACAGTATTTTTTATGAATAAAAACAAGATAAAATTAGATTATATTACAGAACTGAAACTTGCTTTACTGCTTGCAAAAATGAGCTTTAAAGATGTAAAACTTCAAAAAATAGCGGATATATTAATGTCAATTGTCGTTGGCTTAGAAAATACACATATGACAAGCAAAGAGAAAAAAGCAGAGGCAATGAAAAAAGCAGTAAAAGAAATACAAGAAAAAGTAAATGTATCATTAGATGAAGATATATTATCAATGATAATAGATATAGCAGTGAGCTATATGAAAGAAAATAAGTAAATTATATTTCAAAAATGATAAAAGCATACCCTATTTGCATAGAGTATGCTTTTTTGTTTGCAAATAAGAACGGGGCTTCGGCACTCCTTATCGGAGAGCCTTGCCCCTTAGAATAATAATGTTTTATATGTGTACTATCTCTCTATTTCCAAAGTAGCAAGTATAGCAGTTAGATTATATGAAATGTTAAAAAATATATAAATAATTTTTTAGTATAATTTTGATTTAAATACAAAACCCACCAAAGAGCTTGGTGGGTTTAATTGTTATAGCCTTAGTGAAAATAAACCGCAAGTTGAACCGGTTGTTATAATTCTAAAAATATTTATATGTTTTTTCTATAAATCTTTTTTCATATGAATTATTATTTTTCATTTCATCAAACTCATATTTAATGAAGCTTAATATATAATGAATGAATGAATGAATGAATTTTTTCATACAAATCTCTCCCTTATTTTACAATAACTACTTATGGAATATATAAGGAAATATTCCTGTAGCAATTATCGAACAAATCACATTAAAAATTAATGCAAATAAAAAATTAACTACCAACCTAACATTTGAATGTTGTTCTTGCTTTTTTAGTCTATCAATTAATTTTTTATCTCCTTTTGTTATATTAAACATATACCCAAACCCATAATCTCTTAACAAGTCATAAATTTTAGTTGCAAAATGATAGGATATTCTACTTATAAAACCTAATACAGCTATAATCGTAATATTGTATAGAGATAATAATTTTAAATTTTCTTTACTAATTTGACCTAAATTATTAAAATCAACAGAATCTATAAAATTTAAAAATATTGTTGCCAAAGCTAAAAATGCTAACAAAGTACTTATCAATTCAATAGCTTTAGAAATAATATATTTTTTCTGTTTAAGATAATTTATGTATTTTGGGTTAATTGTTGGTTGCTCATTATTTTTTACCCATTCTTCAACTATGGATATTAATTCTTGACCTATTCTTTGAGATATATACTCAGCTCTTACCACTATGGGGAAAAATTTTTTATCTAATTCTTCCATATCATCAATTTCTCCAGAGAATATTATTTTAAGAATCTCCTCGGGTCTCATACTATTGGACATTTTTAGTATAAGCCTGTGTCTCTGTGGTATCTCATAATTTGGTATTTTTAAAAGTGCATCCCACGTTATAGTCATGTTTAATATAGACTTATTTTCATTCCAATCATGATGTTTAAAACTTTCATATCCAGAAAATTCAATGTATTCCCTATCATCGAATTTAACACCTATTGTTATTGAAAACTCTGTATTATTGTGTAATGAGAATTTTCTATTCACTCTTTCTATGATATCGTAAACGTCATTGATTTTAAGCAATATATTATTATAAAAAATTTTTTGTGTATTATCTGGATTAGTAAATATTCTATGACAAAGAGCATTATAAGTACTTAAGCTATGTTCTTCAGCTGTTGGAATTAAATATTCACTATCTTTCAATATAATCACTTCTTTCATTAATATAATAAATAGCTTTTAGTTATTTTACCACAAAATATCAAGAATAGTAAAGTAAAATTTTTCATTTTTTTCCATAATACTTCCGCAAAAATAAAATTGTGATGGTTAAAATAAATTACAATTAGTTTTAATAATTAATTCGACTTAAGCATTTTAAATATTTGCAGGGTATAATAAAATAACTAAGGTTATACTAAATATATAAATACTCCAACGAAGAAAAATCCTCAACTGATTACAAAAAAAGGTTGTACTAAACATAGAAGAAACTTTAAATATTTATTTTTAAAAAGGAAAAAAAGAGTATACTTCTAATTAAGAGACCGTTTTTATTGATTTAAGTAAGTGAGGGTTCGGAGAGAGTATGATGACACACACGATCTACCTCATTACAAAAAATATCTTTACTGAAATTTTAGTAAATGATATACTAATACAAAACAAGTAAAAACAATTATCAAAGTTGCACAAATACTGACCACGCTCTGACCACACCTCATTATTATTTTGTTGAATTTAGTATATATTTGTAAATAAAAATGCTTTAAATTCAATATTTTATTTGATATAATGCTAAGTAGCAAAAGAGTGGGAATAACGGATATTACAATAAAAAGGCTTTGAAATAAATGTTTCAGAGCCTTTAATTAAATAATCGCAAACAATTTGCAAACAAAAGGAGAAGAACATGTTACCATATACAGATAAAATAATTGATACTATTACTAAATATTTACCTAAAAATGAAAATGAATGGGAACTTGTTGGTTTTATCAATAAAAAGAAAGAAATATATACTTTTGGTAATGATTCAAAAATTATTGGAAGACTTTTTGAAGTTATAACTTTGGAAGCATTAAATAATTCTGTAAAAGAATTAGGGTATACATTACATGAATCAGAACAGCAAACAGTGTACCCTGACTTTTATTTTGTAAAACCTAATGGAAGAAAAATAGCAATTGATATAAAAACAACGTACAGAAGAAGTGAAAAAGCAAAATTTGGCTTTACTGGAGGTAGTTTTACAAGTTTTATGAGAAACGGAACAAAGAATATTGTAGGTAATTATTTTGATTATGACGGTCATTATATTTTAGGTGTTGTCTATACTCGAGAGCCGAAACCAACTACTGGAAAAGTTACTTTTGAGAGTTTAGATTCTATAATTCCTGCCTATAAAAATATAGAAACATTTGTTCAAGAAAAATATAGAATATGTGGTGATAAGAAAGGTAGTGGAAATACCGATAATATCGGAACAATTACTTCTGCCTCTATAAAACCTTTTGTATACGGTGCTGGACCATTTTCTATTTTAGGAAAAGATATTTTTCACGATTATTGGGTAAACCATCCAAGATATACTGATAGTGAAGAGATGAAGCAATCATTATATAACAACATTGATACTTACATTGATTGGCTTTCTAAAACAGATAAACCTAAATCACTAGAATTAAAAAAATTATATTCAGATTATCTATCTCAGTACGATGAAACATTTAATAAAAAATAGAGCAGTCGGCTCTATTTTTTACATTTCAAAAAGAATAATTTGCTCTTGTTTAGGATGCACTTCATTTAAGTTCAAATTAGATTCACTTATTACTAGGGCTTCTATCATTTTATTTCGATTAGATTCCTTTGCTCCTAAGTGATAAAAATGTTCAGTAGTCAACAACTTCCCATGCGTCCATTTTTCCATGTGAGTATTTTTTCTGTACTGATTTTCGTACCACATACTAAAGGCGTATCCAGCTTTTCCTTTTTGAGTAAGTTCTGCGAGTAATACCGCATATTCTTCACTCCAAGAATCATAATATCCATCATAACGATCAATATACGGAGGGTCTAAATAAACAAAGTCATTTTCTCCCATCATCTCAAATGCTTTAGTGAAAGGCATACAGATAAATTCCCAATCTTTGCCCTCCATTATTTTTTCAACCCATGAAACTTGATTTACAATTTTTGTAATCAATGCTTTTTGAAATCTCTCTGGTTTTCGTCCAAAAGGAACATTATAATTCCCTTTATTATTAAAACGTATCATTCCATTAAAATTGGAACGTTGTAAAAATAAAAAATCTAAAGAGCTATGTTCTTTATTAAATCTATCTCTAACTTCATAGTAATAAGATGTCTTATCAGCCGGTGTACTAGATAATTTAGTTGCTTCATTTTCTAAAAAAGTCCTAACTGTTTGAGCAGTAATCTTCTTTGATTGAATATCTTTGTAAAATTGAATGATATAGGGATTGGTATCACTAAAAATAGCCTTCTGGGGCTCTAAATTAAAACCTACTACACCAGAACCCATAAATGGTTCAAAGTATGTTCCTTGACCATCCCACTTTATTGATTCAGCAATAAATGGAACTAATTTAGTTTTTATTCCTTGAATTTTGATAGGTGGTACTTTAGGTGTGATAATTTTTTTAGGTAACAATTGTAATTCTCCTTTCTTACTATATATATTCTATTATAACATTTTTTATACTTTTTTCTTCAGAAACTGATTATAAACTTTTCCTCTTTTTACATTGCCATTATCAAAATTCAAAATATTATTCAGTTTATTAGCAACTTTCCTATTCATATTCGGATATAAATGTCCATAAGTTCCTAGAGTTGTTTTAATATCTTCATGTCCTAGTCTGTCACGAATTACTAAGGCATTCTCTGCTATAGAAATTAATAGACTAGCGTGTGAGTGTCTTAATGCATGAGTTTTAATTCTATGCACTCCTGCAAGTTTAGCATGGCGTGTGATAATGTGACTTGTAGCACTTTTATTTGTTGGTAATCCGTTATAGGAGAATACAAAATCAGTTACAATATTTTTTCTTTGAATAGCTTTCCATTCATTCAAATAATTTATTGTCATATCATCAAGGGCTATAACTCTGTTACTAGCTAATGTTTTTGGCTCAGTTATATAAAATTCATTAGATGTTTTATAATACATATTCTTATTAACTTCTAAAGTTTTCTCAATAAAGTCAACATCTTCCCATTGTAGAGCTTGAGCCTCTCCAATTCTAAGGCCTGTCATGAACAGCGAATATATGAGAGTAAAAGCAAATCTATCATAATAATCTTCTATATCGAAGGTTGAGAAGACCTTTTCGGCTTCTTCTTTTGTCCAGAAGTCCACTTTTTGCCTTACTTTCTTTACGTTCCATACTTGTTTAGCGATATTTTTTTGTAATAATCCTAGTTTTACTGCAAGGTCTAAACTCTTTTGAAATAGTCCATGTATAGATCTTACATAACCAGATGAATAATTAGATGAAAGATTATTTTGCCACTTCTTAACCATTGGAGCAGATATATCTTTTAATTTACGGTTAAAGAAATATTTTAAGTGTATCTCCATTGAACATAATCTACTATCAAAAGTTTGTGGTTTAACTGACTGCTTATAATCCGGTTTGAAATACGTTTCATAAAACTCCCTATATGACATAGTAGAATTTTTCTTTACTGCTGAATCCGAGAAATCGTTCATATAGGATTCATATCCCTTTTTTGCTTCTAATTGGGTTTTAAAACCTCTCCCCCAATACTGAATTCGTTTGCCATGTTCATCATAACCTAGACTAGCCACAAAATACCACAATCCTGATTTCTTATCTTGATACACGTGAGGAATTTTAGGCATGATGATGTTTCTCCTCTAATTCCTTTGTATCAATAGGAAATCCGAGTATATGCTCTACAGATGACAAAGGAACTCGCCCTAAACGTTTTGAAGAATAATATCCATAACCTTTGTTCACAAGATAAATTTTTGCTCTTCGAACTATATCAGCCGATTGTGACGGACCGAATCCCATTTTTTGAAGTTCATGTTTTGTGATGGTTTGCATACTGCTTACCTCCTTTTTTTGTTATATTGTTCAAAAATAATAATATTTTCAAAGTTCTCGTTTTCAATTTTATAAATTTTATTATAATGTGGTTCAATTCCTATCAGATCTCTTGCCGATTGATAAGGCATTTTGATTCTCTTAGGGTACTTAATGCCCTTGCTTTTTCGATATATTCTAATTCCTTTAGGATAAAGCCATAATCGACTTCCTTTTATATATTTTTTTTTCTGAGAATCAATATCCGAAAATTCCGCATTAGTTAGATATGCTGATAGGTATGCACCTATGTTATCTATGTTTTTTAATCTTTCAATTCTACAAAAGCCAAGTCCCCATATCTGTTCAAACTCTTGGCATGGCATGTAAAGATTGGCAGAATAACTCTTTAATAATAAATGAAGATGTGAAAACCGTGCCATTCAGAAATATCTTTGCTGTTTACTCCATGTGGCTCTAAAATGGCGATATAATCTAGTTTTTCTTTATACTTGTAATTTAATCTCTTAATAAATTTATTGAATTCCTTGTAAATACTTTTAGGTTGCTTAGCTATTTTGGTATCTCTAAATGTTAAAGTTGCCCAAAGTTCATTTTTACGCCCTGAAAAATTTGCATTTATTAAATACCTTAATTTCTTCATTGTCTGTTTTAGAGAGTTCTCACTCTGATTTCTTGTTGTTGTGTGTTCGTAATATTTAATCTCTCCTGTCGATTTAATAACATAACGCTCAGAATCAATCTTCAATATATTATTTTGTCTATTTGATTTCTGTAAATACTGCACCTCATATAATAAATCATTCATGATTGTAACAGTTACAAAATCTTCAGGTTGAATTGAAAAATCTTTGCTATCGTCCATACGAAAACCTCGCTTTTGATTCTTCAAAATTCTCTTATTGTTTAATTAAAAACTAGACAATCCAGATAATCACTACTATTTTTTTGTATCAACGGTGCTTCAAAGTAAACTGGTTCTATATGTTTACTGTCAATCATGATATGACCCGCGCCTATTTCTTTTACAGTTTGAAATTCAGTATTACTATTTCCGAAAAGCATTCTGCGACCATCATTGGTCATATTCCCCATACCGATACGCACTCCAAATTGGTCTCTTTGCTGCCCGGTTAATCCATTATTTGAATTAGAAGATATATCTGGTCGTTGCATAATCAACACTATCTCTATTCCCACCATACGCCCTTTTAGAAGCAGGTTATTAAAGTACCCAGTAATTTCTTTTGCAACTTTAGGATTAGCAACAGATAGGACAGCCGAAAATTCATCAATGATAACCACTAAAGGTTTAGCATTGTCGATATCTTTCCAAGTTTTGCCAAAAGAATGTTCGTCATCAGTAAACCATTCAGAATACCTACGCTCCATTTCGGAATTAACTTCTCTTAGTACTCGTGCTATTTCATTATCTGATACAGCAAGATTTTGCACCTTTCCATATTTCTTCAAGTCTATTCTTTGACAAATGATAGCTAAATCTGCCGATTTCGGGTCACATACATATATATCACAACCTCCACCTTTACCTTTTATCCTTAAATAATCAAGTATTAACATACTTGCAAGGTAGATCTTACCAGAATTTGATGCCCCACATATAATGAGATGACAGGGGTTTGAGAATTTCCACGAAATCTTTTCTGTTAGTTGAATAGTGTTATTTAATACTTCTCTGGAAGAAAAATCTAACCTATTATCGGGAAAGCGGTCAAATATGTACACGCAGTGGGTATTATTATTTTCAATATCTTGCAATGGTAAATTCAGCATAGCCTGAAAATGACTTTTAAATTGATTTGCTTGATCTGTGAATAAATCTGCATTCTTTTTGAAAAGAATAAGGATTTGCTCATCAGTAACTAAGTAGCCAACTTCTGCTGATATTTCACTATTATATAGATTATTATGAACAATAAATTCCTTGATTTTATAGTCTAAACTAACTTTGTATTTGTAAAAAGTATATCCCATGTATAGAAGAAGTAGTATCGAAAGAAATAAGCTCATAATTAAATAATCCGATTTCATAAGAAACTGCCCAAATAAAACGAAAATCAGTCCAAACAACATAATTTGAAAAATTCTTTTCCTTAAAAGAATAGGGGGCTTAGTAAAGATTGTTATCATTTTGTAATTTCTATTATTCATCATCTACCACCTCAATCCCCTCTGCTTTGAAAGAACACGCTATATACTTGTAACTATCTCCAGCCACATAGGCACTACCTGTCAACCCAATAAATTCAACTAAACAGTTCTGAGGAATTGCTTTAGAATCTTGGAAAAGAGGTTTAGAGTGTTCAATCTTTACATTAAAACGTTCAAACTGTTTTTCAATGGCTACGCACTCATACGTGTAGCCAGCAACTGTTTCTGTTTTTACTCGCTTACCATTTTCTTCTACATAAAGAAAATAAGGTTTTTGATTGACAAGGATTTTCGCTCCTTTTATCGTCTCTTCTGCATTCAAAATTGGTCTAATCATTGTTAGTTCTCCTTTATATATTTTTAAGTGTTGTAATTACTTCACGACACTATTATAGGATAAGTGTCGTGTTTTGTCAACACATAAAGTTGGAATAAAAAAAATAGGCTTGAAGCCTAAATTTTTCCATGACGCACTAAAAGAGAACCCCTCACTATCATTCTGATAACAAATGAAGTGGTTACATAACTTGTTTCTGTATATAGAGGTAAAATCTTTTTTAACTCAGCAATGCCATCAATAGTAGTTTGATTTACTTGTAAATCAGTTCGAGTTTTTGGGGCACTTCGTTCTTCAACTTGAGACCCAAATTTTAATATTTTATCCCAGTTTTTTTCAGCAGTAATTTTTTTCGAATCTAAATAAGCTTGATTCACGACAAATCCATTAGTAAGATGAAGATTATCAAATTCTCCAGTTGCTTTTATTTCTTTTTTAAGAGCATCGATACTATTTCGTGTTTCTATTGCTAGTCTAACAGCTAATCTCACTATATCACCACCTTTTTATTACTAATACTATTATACAAAAAATGTTGTGTTTTTGCTACACAATAATTTCAACTCTGCAAACAATTTGCAAACAAAAGAAATTAATTCTAATAAATTCTTATAAAAATAACTAATTTAAATCCTTAATTTTAAACTATATCAAACCTTATCAATTTAGAAAACAATAGAGTGGGAGTAGCCTAAGCACTCATCAGAATCATTGATATTACTGATTATTCTCAGGTTTCAGGTGGTTAGCTGAAGTATTTTTGAAGTACTTTTTCATAAGAAAAAAAGTGGTAAGCCACTTTTAAGAGAAAATAATTAAGCCAACAGAGTGTAAAATTCTGCTGGCTTTTTTTATCTGCGTAAATGGTTTAAGAAAGTACAATTTACCATGTTAAGAAATTCATTACGATGTTAATCATGATTTCTTTTTCCTGTGGTTTTGATTCTGCGATAAGAAGAGTTAGGGCAACTAAGGTGCTGTCTGATAGTATTTTCTTGTTGTTTTTATAGAGAACTTGGTTCATATCCAAGAAATATAAAAATGTTGTAGCTGCAATTCTTTTGCATCCATCTACAAAAGGATGATCTTTGATGATGAAGTAAAGAAGGTTTGCTGCTTTTTCTTCTATTGACGGATAAGCCTCTTCTCCAAAAGCACTTTGATAGATGGAGTCGATGATTCCCTTTAATACGCCTTTTCCTTTTTCTTTTCCAAATATATCAGATGTTTCCGAATAGGACATTTTAGAGATTAGATTTCTGCATTCCTCATAAGTGAGTTTATATACTTCACCGGAACTTAATTTTGGTTTGGTGATAGTTTGGTGATCATAATCATCAAGCATATCTAATGCGAGTGAATATCTCTTCACGACTTCAAGAACCTTTTCGGCATCAAGATCAAGTACACCTGCTATGATATTTGACTGTATTTCTACTACTCTGTTCAGAGCAGCTAATCTTCTTTCGTTGACTGCGTACCCTTGCACAATATAGTCTTTTAAAATTTTATTAGCCCAGCGTCTAAATTCAACTCCTCGTGCTGATTTTACTCTATATCCGACTGAGATAATCATGTCGAGATTGTAGTATTCGACAGACCTTTTTACTTCTCTGGCACCTTCCTTTTGAACTGTCGCAAATTTTGCGACAGTTGAACTATCCAATTCTTCTTTAAGTGCATTATTGATATGTTTACCTATAGTCTTTACATCACGTTCGAATAAAGTTGCCAGTTGGTTTCTATTTAACCAAACAGTTTCTTTATCCGGCGTTACTTCTACAGGAAGTTCTAATTCACCATTTTTATAAATAATAATTTCATTGTGCATCCGTCTAATCCTCCTAACTGAGCAATTTATCTGCCTCTATGATAAATGACTCAATAATTTTTTCTTTAGACTCACTATCATTTGAGGTATTATATTTAGAAGAAAACTCTTGGTGAAGTAATTTAATGTCGTCAAGTAGAGTTGTATCTTTATCTAAGCTTCCGCGTCTTATTCTTCCATAAATTCTATTATAGTAAGTTGTAAATACTTGATACAAAGGGTTTTCAGCTTGTTTTTTCTTGTATATTTTTTTGCTGGCATATTCTTGGCACGCCTGCTTAGTGCCGGTAACTTTTCTTGTACAGTATTCCGCAAGGCTTGAGTATCTTGCAACGAAATATCTATCACAGTTTTTGCATTTACGAAGAGTCTGTTCCTTATGAATCAAGACCTGGACCATCTGCTTTACAAATTTCGTCAAACTATCACAGATAGGAAAGGATAGATCCTCATTTAATTTGTTTGGAAGGATTTTTATGATATCTTCCCATGAGGTCATTAATTGATTATTGGTGTCTCTTATATAGGGATTCAGCTCATTTAAAATAAGATCATATCCCCTATTTTGATTGTAAGCTTGATAAATCAATGCGATTTCGGATGTTGGCAGTTTTACTTTATACTCAGAAGAGATATTAAAAATTTCAAGAAGCTCCTGCCTCATTTGTTCTCTGTGTGTGAGTATATAGAAGATATCGTTATAAAGATTTACATAAGCGGTGCTTGCTGAATCAAAGTCAATTTTATATTTTCCGTCGTACAAACCTTCTTTACAGACCAAATACCGAAGAATTGTCCAAACATCGCCAAACAAGATATATAAAATAGGATATACCTCTGTAAGCTCATTGAATAACTTCAAGTAAGAACTAATAAAATTCTTGGTGTCATTTGTCAAATCAAAGTCGCTCTCATCCAAATCCAATTCACCCGTTTCTTCCTCTTCTTTTTCAATAAAGAGTAGTTTTCTAATCTCTGAAAAAGGAAGTTTTTCTGATGTAACATCTAAACCGAACAAGTTTAGGAGTAAAGAGAACTCATCACTTTCATAAATCATATTCTGTTCAATCATTTCGCTGAAATCCGTTGGTAAGTATTCAAAATAGATGCTCTCTTTATTTTGACTCAGAGTATAAAAAGAACTCTGTAGTAATTTTGAGTTGATAATATCGTTATATGAAAACAATGCAAAAACCTCCTTTTCTCAATCATACCAATAAATTATAACACAAAATAACAAAAAACTCAATATAATCTCTTGATAAACAAAAAGAGGTATGGCAATATAATGTCAAGAGATAGAAAAATAGTCAATATCGATAGAAAGGAGGACGAATTGTCCCAGATTACAATGTTGAATGCAAAAGACGTACAAAAAATTCTACAAGTTTCTCAGGCAAAAGCTTACGAGATTATAAGAAGTCTTAATATGGAACTGAAAGAAAAAGGATTTTACGTCTTACAAGGAAAAATCAATAAGGACTATTTTGAAGAGAGATTTTATGGAAAGGGTTAGATGATAATGCCGGCTTATAAAGATAAAGAAAGAAATACTTGGTATTCCAGTTTTAAATATAAGGATTGGAGTGGAAAATCCAGAAGTAAAACGAAACGAGGATTTGCTACTAAAAAAGAGGCACAGAATTGGGAAAGCCAGTTTAAGCTAAGAGAATCACATGAATTAGATATGAGATTTGATGAGTTTTACAAGCTGTATTTAGAATACTGTGAGAAGCGATTCAAGATAAACACAGTTAGAACAAAAGATCAGATATTTAGTTTTCATATCTTGCCATTCTTTGATAAAAAGAGAATCAATGAGATTACTCCGGCTATGATAACCGCTTGGCAAAATATTTTATTAGATGAGAGAGATGATGAAGGTAGAAGCTACAGCATGACCTATCTCAAAACTATACACAATCAATTGAGTGCTATATTCAATCATGCCTGTAGATTCTATAATCTTCCCAAAAACCCGGCAAGAACGGTTGGGAATATGGGGAAAAGAGGAGAGCGAAGAAGTTGAATTTTGGACAGTAGAAGAATTCAATCAATTCATAGTAGCTATTGAAGATAAGCCCCATTCAAGCTTGGCATTTAGAATTCTCTTTTGGGGAGGACTCAGATTAGGAGAAATGTTGGCATTGACATTAAAAGACTTCAACTTTGATGATAATACAATCAATATCAACAAGTCTTATCAGAGAATTGACCAAAAAGATATTATCACAACGCCTAAGACTCCAAAAGCGGTAAGAGTAGTTTCAATGCCCAAGACTGTTATGGAAGAGGCTCAGAACTTAATCGCTTGCACTTATGGAGTTGGGAAAGAAGATAGGGTATTTACTTTCAGCAAATCATTTTTACATCACGATATGAAAAGAGGATGTAAGGCTACTGGAGTGAAAAAGATAAAGGTTCATGCGTTAAGGCATTCTGCAATATCACTGCTGATAGAAAAAGGATTCAGTGTTGTGGATATTGGTAACAGGGTCGGGCACGATTCATCAGAAATCACTTTCAGATATGCCCATATGTTCCCTAATAAACAGCAAGAAATGAGAGGAATGTTGGAGTAGGTTATAGAAAATGTTTAGAAGCAAGTCATCAAGAGAGATAATGCGACAAATGGCTAAGAGAACTGAGAAGGAGCGTTTAGATAAGCTCAAGAAAAAAGAGAAGAACAGAAAAAGAGCAAATACGATTGCTTTTAGGATGAGCGACTAGGAGCGGAGACTATTTGAAAATAGAGTTGCAATGAGCGGCTTATTAAAACAGGATTTTATTATACAGTCCCTTTTATTTTCAAATGTTCAGTTTCTTGGTAGTACAATTGCGATTAAAAAAATTGAAGAGCGATTGGTCGAAATTGAAATGATGATCAAAAGTGTGCTGAAGAAAAAAGAATTGGATTCTGTGCTTGTAGAGGAATTAAGCAGCATTATAGAGCTTATGCAAAATAAAAGCCTTTAGCCAAAAGACCAAAGGCAAGATGAAAGTACAACTTGGTATTTCATCCCTGACAAGATTATTTTATCAGGTTGTACTTCCGTTTTCAATAAAAATTTTAGGAGGTTACCATGATAAACAAGGAGAACTATCTACAAAATATTCCACTTGAATTAAGGCAATATAAGCAATGGCTGTGGTTTAAGAGAATTGTAAAAGTGGACAAATGGGGAAAAGAAAAAATTTCTAAAATACCTATCAGCCCAATCACATTAAAATCAGATGGTTGGAACGATAGAAAGCATTGGACGGATTTTGAAACAGCAGTTAAAAATTCACCGAGCTGAAAGCGAGGGATGCTTATTGACCTTTAGGTCAATAAGATAGAAAATAGCAGTATATGGATTGTCTTTTGCACTAAGCAAAGATGATCCATTTGTTTGTATCGACTTAGATCGAGTTGATGACAGCTTTGGAGATTTTCTAAATGATTTCAATGACACCTATCGAGAAGTCTCACAATCCGGGAGAGGTGTTCATATCTTTGCTAAGGGTGTGATTGCAAAAAACTTCAATAATCAAATCGAAAAAGTGGAGATGTATCAGGAAAACAGGTGCATTGCGATGACAGGAAATATCCGAAAGTTTGGGAGTATGACTGTCAGAACAATCAAGCCAAAGCAAAAGGAACTGGATAAATACTATAAATTATTTGCTCCGAAGGATAGCATTAAAGAAGCGATTAGAAAGTATCAAGTGATGGATGACCTAGTTCCTTATTGCAACAAAGTTATAGAGATAATGTGCAGACATAATGCGAGGGCGAAGGCTTTGTTTGAAGGATCGAACACAAGCGGAGATCCAAGCAAAGATGATTTTGCACTCCTTGTTTTCCTAAACAGCTTTACACACGGAAACGCAGAAATGATGAAAGAAATCTTCCTCAGATCTGCACTGAGGGGTGAAAAAAATTCTGATTTTGAAATTCGAAAATGGAATGACCATATGACGAATATCCTCGGTGTTGAAATCGAGAGAGAGTTTGGAATCAAATATTCTAAAAGTCGTATGGAAGATGCAATCACTTTTGTCACACATAAAAGAACGATAAATTTGCCTGCAATGTATATGAAATCCTTGACTTATGTCGGCAAGGAACACATTTCAAAATTGCTTTCAAAATACCTTGGAGCGGAAAAAACGGAGCTGAATTCTTGGATAATGAAACATATCTTGGTAGGTATGGTAAAACGGGTATTTCATCCGAGTTGTAAGTTTGATGAGCTGATGGTCTTAACAGGTTCTCAAGGTGTGGGAAAGACATCTTTTATTTAAAAGTTGGCATTATTTCCGGAATGGTATTGTTCGCTCAATAACATCAAAGGCAAGGATGCAGTCAGCAATTTGGTGGGGAAAGTCGTAGTAGAACTGGAGGAATTTGTGGCACTTAGAAATGCAAAGAGTGCCGATGAAGCGAAGCTCTTTATTTCTGCAAGAACAAGCACAGTAAGACTTCCGTATGAAAGGTTTTCAAGAGATGTAAAACGAAATTGCATCTTAATTGCGACCACAAATGATGCTACTTTCTTAGGGGATTTTTCAGGAGAGCGAAGATATTTGCCGGTAAAAGTGGATATGGACAAAATACAAATGCCGCTCATGTATGATCCTGAAAAATTTCCTGTATTGGAAACTATCACAAGAGAAGAACATGAGGAAATGGTAAGGAGTGATTTCGAAGGAGCTATTGCAGAAGCCGTATATATTTACGAACATAAACTGCACGATTTCTATTTGCCGAAAGAATTGAGAAATGATCTGAGCCTTGTCATTCAAACGCATAAAAGTGAAAACAGACATGTCCAAAACTTCCTGACTTTATGGAATGGAAAACAACAAAATCTGATACTCCGAATCTTCTTTGTTCCGCAGAATTTACAAGTAAGTACCCGGAAACGAATGAAAAAGTCTTTTCAGAACTGATGGCAAATGAGATGGCAGGAGAATGGATCTTAGAAGCAAATTTGAAAAGCAAGAAGGTAAGGATTGATGGAGTGGTTCGAGTCAGCAAAAAATTCTACAAAAGAACGATAACTACAGACTTTGTGGAAGTAGAAGACTCGGAGATACCATTCTAAGAGTTTTGAAAAAGTTTGCTACCGCTACTTTGCTATCGACTTCAAAGGTAGTGTGGTAGTGGTAGCGATAACTTTCAAACTTCTATAAAACAAAAATTAGGCAGAATGAGAGTTATCCGTCTTGGCTACGGATGCCCCTATTCTTCTGTGATAGTCATAAGGGAGTAGAGTTCATTTTAATAAAAAGAGTATGTTCAGAGAGATAGCAAGCATATACTTTTTGACCACAGTCCAAAAAGTAGGCTTGTAAGCTGGGAATTCAGCTTAACCAATTTTAGGGAGAACCCTAAGACCCCGAAGAAGAAAGGAGTAATGAAAAATGTCAAAGGTAGTTAATCGTAAAAACAACTGTACCGTTCACTTTATGGTGAACGAAGAAGAGATGAAGGAACTCAATCGAAGATTTGCATTGACCAATTTCAAGAGTAAAAGAGAGTTTTATAGAGACAGTATTTTCAAGAATAGAATCATCAGCATTGATTTATCCGGTGAGTTTCGAAAAGAACTGAGAGAGCTTTCCACCCTTATCAGTCGTAATTCGGCGAATCTAAATCAGATAGCCAAAGCGGTAAACAGCACAGGAATTATCTGCAAAGATGATATTGAAAGCATCAAGAAAGCCTTGCAAGGTGAACTTCTTTTCTTGTCCGATCTTCGAGAAAAAGTTTCGGATTATATCATCAATGAGGTGATCAGCTGATGGCGGTTACGAAGATACATCCAATCAAGACCACGCTGAAAAAAGCGATAGACTACATCTGTAATGGCGATAAAACCGATGATGAAATCTATGTTACCACACATCTTTGCAGCAGAGAAAATGCTCATAAAGAGTTTGAACTTACAAAGAAACAATTTGGCTCAAGAACCAAGACTTTAGCTCATCATCTGATCCAATCCTTCGTGCCGGAAGAAGTGAGCTCCCACGAAGCTCATCAAGTGGGAATTGAACTTTGCGAAAAGGTTTTAGGCAGGAAATATGAATATGTCTTAGTAACGCATATCGACAAAGACCATATCCACAATCACATCATTTTTAATTCGATCGATGTAGATGAAGGTAAGGTTTATCGTTCCTATTACGGCTCCTATATGAATATACGAAATCAAAGTGACAAGCTGTGTAAAGAGCATAATTTATCTGTTATCGACCAAGAAACACAAAGGGAAATCAACGAAATTAAGCGAAGAAAATTTGTAAGTTGGCATGATTGGAATGAGGATAAAAAAGGCAGTAGCTATAAATCAAGACTTCAGTTTGACATTGATAGAACTATAAAGCAGTCAATCAACTGGCAGGATTTTTTATCTAAAATGGAAGGCTGCGGTTATGAAATTAAGATTGGCAAGCATATAGCTTTCAGGACTAAAAATCAGCAGAGATTTACCAGAGCAAAGACTATTGGAGCTAACTATACTGAGGAAAGAATTAAGGAGCGAATCCTGAATAAAGACAAAGAACTTGGCAATATCATCGACATCAAGAACAATGAAAAAGTGAAGTCAAGCAAAGGATATGAGCGTTTGGCTACGAAACATAATATGACGACCGCAGCAGGTACGATGATAGCAATTCGAGATAAGGGATTTCATTCGATGACGGAGTTGGAGTCTGAGATTAAGAGATTATCATCCCAAGCAAATCAGATCAGAAAAGAGTTTAGAGATAAGGAGTTTGAACAGAAACGAATCAAGGAAATTACAAAGTATCTGCAAACCTGCATCAATAAAAAAGCTCATTACGATGGATACAGAAAAAATCCAAATGACAAAATCTATATGATGATGAATCGAAAAGATGTGGAAGCCTATCAGGAAGCTTTTTCGGAAGTAGAGATTTTTATAAAACAGTTTCCACATCTAAAGAAAGAGATATTGGAAGGCTTAAAACGAGGTGATGGAAAGTAGATCTTTAAAAAACTTAATCAACATTCTAAGAACTTATACGACATACAGAAAGAACTTGCAGAAGAACACGATAAGTTACAGGAGAAGCGTAGCGAACTTGGGAAGCTTAAAGCAAACATCGATCAGTATCTTGGACGAAAGGAGGAGCCTAAAAAAAGTATTCTTCAGCAGATAAAAAGAGAATCGGATAAATCTCAGGAAATAAAATCAAATTCTCGAACAAAGGATATGGAACGATAAGAGTGTTGCACATGGTGAATGAAAATTTGTCATGTGCATTCTTTTTTGAGGAATTTCAGTTCAATATTTTTGATTTTAATAGAGTTATCGCTATGTTTTGGTTTGAAATTATGTTATAATGTAAAAGGTTTTTATATATTCGTGTAAGGTAGGTTCATCATGAAAGCTAATTATAAAAAATTATGGCATATTCTGCTCGACAGGAATATGAAGAAGAAGGAATTGGCAGAACTTGCTGGGGTCAGTACATACACGATTAATAAGCTCAATAAAAATGAGAATGTTACTGTGGAAGTCCTGGGGAAGATTTGCAAGTCATTGGATTGTAGCTTAGATGATATTATGGAATTTGAAGAGGAAGTCAAATAAAGCAAGGAAATAGCTATAGAGAGGATAAGCAAGCGGAAATGAAAGTGATTGATAATCTTAATGAAATAGTACGTGATGATATGATATCTACCATCGGCAAAGGTAGTAAAATGTCGATTGCAGCAGCATGCTTTTCTATGTATGCCTATAAGGAACTGAAGCAACAGTTGGAACAGGTCGATGAGTGCCGTTTTATATTCACATCACCTACTTTCATTACAGAAAAAGCAGAAAAACAGAAAAGAGAATTTTATATACCAAGGCTCAGCCGAGAAAACAGTCTATATGGTACAGAGTTTGAATTAAAGCTTAGGAATGAAATGACACAAAAAGCCATTGCCAAAGAATGTGCGGAATGGATAAGAAGAAAGGCTACTTTCAAATCGAATACTACTGGTGAAAATATGGGAGGCTTTATTACTGTGTCAGATAAAGATAAGCAGGTTGCCTATATGCCAATGAACGGCTTCACAACCGTTGATATTGGATGTGAACGTGGTAACAACAGCTATAACATGGTAAATCGACTGGAAGCTCCTTTTTCTGATTCTTATATCCAGTTATTTGAAATTCTATGGAATGACAAAAGAAAGTTGCAAGACGTAACAGATGTTGTTATTGAAAACATTACAACTGCATACAATGAAAACTCGCCGGAGTTCATTTATTTTATGACACTATATCATGTGTTTAGTGAATTTCTTGAGGACATCTCAGAAGATGAGCTTCCCAATGAGGCAACCGGCTTTAAACAGAGTAAAATCTGGAGTATTCTATACGATTTTCAGCGAGATGCGGTGCTTGCCATCATCAATAAGCTGGAAAGATACAATGGCTGTATTCTAGCAGATAGTGTGGGTCTGGGTAAGACCTTCACAGCCCTTGCTGTTATGAAGTACTACGAAAACAGAAATAAGAGTGTTCTTGTTCTTTGTCCCAAGAAACTAGCTGAAAACTGGAATACGTATAAAGATAATTATGTTAATAATCCTATCGCAGACGATCGTCTCAATTATGATGTTTTATTTCACACCGATTTATCCAGAAACCATGGTTATTTTAATGGATTAGATTTGGATCGATTGAACTGGGGGAACTACGATCTTGTAGTGATAGATGAATCTCATAACTTCCGTAATGGAACAGGCACGCATGCTAATACGAAGGAAAATCGATATATGAAGCTAATGGATAAGATTATTAGAGCCGGGGTTAAAACAAAGGTTCTGATGCTATCAGCTACACCGGTAAATAATCGATTTGTAGATTTGAAAAATCAGCTTGCTATTGCTTATGAAGGGGATTCTGAAACAATCAATAAAAAACTGGATACAAATAAGACCATTGAGGAAATCTTTAGACAGGCGCAGAAAGCATTTAATGCTTGGAGCAAGTTGGAAATAGAAAGCAGAACAACAAATGCACTACTTCGTACACTGGACTTTGATTTCTTTGAATTACTCGACAGCGTTACAATTGCGCGATCCAGAAAGCACATTGAAAAATACTACGACACAGCAGAAATTGGTAAGTTCCCAGAAAGAAGAAAGCCGATTTCTCTTAGACCTCAGCTCACAGATTTGAATTCAGCCATTAACTATAATCAGATTTATGAACAGTTAATGATGCTGTCTCTTTGTATTTACACTCCTTCAAACTATATCTTCCCAAGCAAGTTGCAGAAGTATATGGACCTTACTCATAACAAGGGTGATAACCTTACCCAGACCGGTCGTGAAGAAGGAATCAAGAGACTGATGAGCATTAATCTTTTGAAAAGACTGGAAAGCTCGGTCAATTCATTTCGTCTTACACTCCATCGGATGAAGACTCTTATAGATAGTACAATTGAGGCTATAAATCGTTTTGAAAAGTATGGCAAAGCTGATATTGACATGTATGAGGCATCCGATTCTGAATGGGACATGGATGATAGCAATACGGAGTATTTTACTGTCGGCAAGAAAGTAAAGATTGAGCTTGCTGACATGGACTATAAAACTTGGCGTACCGAACTTATGGCTGATGCTGAGACACTTGAACTATTGACACTTATGGTATCGGATATTACACCGGAGCATGATAGTAAGCTACAGGAACTCTTGAAACTGATATCCGAGAAAATTGAAAATCCTATCAATCCGAGTAATCAAAAAGTGCTTGTTTTCTCAGCTTTCTCTGATACCGCTGAGTACTTGTATGAGCATGTGAGCGACTTTATTAAAAAGAAGTATGGGCTTGATACCGCGGTTATTACCGGTACCATTGATGGAAGAACAACGATTAAGGGTTTTAGAGCAACTCTGAACAATGTACTCACTTGTTTTTCGCCGATTTCAAAGGACAGAGATGTTTTGATGCCGGGGAGTAAAACTGAAATCGATGTTTTGATTGCAACAGATTGTATTTCAGAAGGTCAGAACCTTCAGGATTGCGATTATCTGGTTAATTATGATATTCACTGGAATCCAGTGCGTATCATTCAGCGTTTTGGTCGAATTGATCGTATCGGTAGTAAAAATGAATACATCCAGTTGGTAAACTTTTGGCCGGATCTGGATTTGGATGAGTATATCAATCTCAAGGCTCGCGTCGAGACAAGGATGAAAATTTCCATCATGACCTCTACGGGCGATGATGATCTTATCAATCCGGAGGAGAAGGGAGATCTCGAATATCGTAAACAGCAGTTGAAACGCCTGCAGGAAGAGGTGGTTGATATTGAAGATATGTCCACAGGAATTTCCATCATGGACTTAGGGCTTAACGAATTCAGACTTGACCTACTGGAGTATGTGAAGAACAACGGGGATATGGACAAAAAGCCGAAGGGAATGCATGCTGTGGTACCTGCTACAGAAGAGCTTCCAGAAGGTGTTGTATTCGTGCTCAAAAATATAAATAACAGTGTAAACATAGACAACCAAAACAGAATCCATCCGTTCTACATGGTTTATATCGGAAATGATGGAGATGTGATTTGTGACTATCTGAATCCGAAAGAAATGTTGGATGATATCAGACTTCTTTGTAGGGGAAAGAAAGAACCTATAAAAGAACTTTGCAAATGCTTTAATGAGGAAACGGACGATGGGAAAAATATGATCGGGATGTCAGAACTTCTCGGTGAAGCCATCAACTCCATTATTGATTCCAAAGAAGAAAGCGATATCGACAGCCTGTTCACAGCAGGAGGGACTTCTGCACTAATGTCTGCAGTATCGGGATTAGATGACTTCGAGTTAATTTGTTTCTTAGTTGTAAAATAAGTTGCGGTGGTAAAACGATGATAGGATTGCCAAAAACTACAGAATTTAATAAGAGAATTCCAAAACAGAAATTCTATGAGAATCTGGACATCTCACCGGCATTGAAAAAGATATTTGTCGAGCAGGTAAATACAATATACTGGAAAAATAAGATTGCAATATCCACAACAAATCTTGCCGCCGGAACCGATGTAACGGAACTGGAGGTGTTTGAGGTTCGATTAAGCAGTCCGGTACTCGATGATAGTCTTTTAAGACAGATTGATAAGGAAATTCCATATCATATTCTGTTTTTGCTAGAATATAAAGGTAAGTATCAAGCGTGGATTGGATACAAAGAGGCTGTAGCATCTGGCAATAAGGCTTTTAAAGTAAACGGATATTACCACACAGAATGGTTAGCTGAGGACGAGCTTCCATTAAAGTTGGAAGGCTTGAATGTTGATGCAGTTTATGAAAACTTCGTGCGTCAGATTGCCGGTGATAAGTTAAAAACAGAAACTGCCGGTGAAAGCCTGAAAGCGTCTGTTGCTCGTGATGAGCTGGAGCAGCAATTGCAGAAGCGAATAGAAGCACTTCAAGCGAAAATCCGTAAGGAAAAGCAGCTTAATAAACAGATGCAAATGAATACTGAGCTAAAGAAGCTAAAGAAGGAATTGGAGGTTCTTTAAATGGACAAAATGAGAATGGAATCAGTTGATGTATCAGCTCGAAATATTGAAAAAATTGAAAAGATATTTCCTGAGTGTATAACAGAAACTGTTGATGAAAACGGGAAACTTAAGAAAGCAATTAATTTTGAATTGCTTAGACAGACTTTATTAGGAGAAGCGATTGAGGGCGAAGAGGCTTACGAACTTAGCTGGGTTGGCAAGAAGAGTGCTATTATTGATGCCAATAGTCCTATTAGAAAGACCTTGCGTCCATATCCTAATGAAAGTGTTGATTGGTATACTACAGAAAATCTGTATATTGAAGGTGACAATCTAGAGGTGCTAAAGCTTTTGCAAGAGAGTTACCTTGGTAAAATCAAACTTGTGTACATTGACCCTCCATATAATACTGGAAATAATATTCTTTATAAAAATGATTACAGTGTATCTCAGGATGAATATGACGAAGAAATTGGAATGGATGAAGATGGAAATTATCTGTTTACTAACACAGAAAGCAATGGACGTTTTCATTCAGATTGGCTTAGTATGATGTATTCCCGTATTAAGGTAGCTAAAAATTTAATGGCGGATGACGGATTTTTTGCAATAGCGATTGACCATAATGAACTTTTCAATCTTGGTGAAATATGCGACGAAATATTTGGTTTTTCAAATAGAATAGGCATTATTTCTGTTGTTCATAAGCCTGAAGGAAGAAATCAAGCAAAATATATCGGGCCTAGCAATGAATTTATGCTTCTATACATAAAAGACGACAGAAAGGCCAGAATTCGTAAGGTGGCACTTGATGATGAGCAAGTTGCGCTGTTTGATATGCGCGATGAAAATGGAGCTTATCGTTTGAAAAATTTCATTCGACTTGCGGATGGTAAATATGCAACAAGAGAAGCTAAACCGGATTTTTGGTATCCGATTTGGGCAGCAAAGGATTTAAGTAAGGTCAGTGTTGATGAGTTAGCCGATGCAGTTCCAGTATATCCTATTACAGAAACCGGTGTTGAGAGAACTTGGAAAACAACAAAAGAGACTTGCGCTGACAGAATTGCAGCAGGCGATATCTTAGCACAGAAAGAATCCAGCAAAATATATATCTATGAAAAATTGAGAGAAGACCAAGTAATCAAAACTCATTGGATAAATAAAAAGTACCACGGATTTCACTTTGGAACAAAGATATTGGATGATTTGTTAGGAGTTAAAACATTTGATTTCCCAAAATCTTTATATTTGATGCACGATATTATAAAGTTGTTTACTGAAAAAGATGATATTATTTTAGACTTCTTTTCTGGTTCTGCAACATCGGCCCACGCTATTATGCAGTTGAATTCTGAGGACATGGGAGAAAGAAAGTTTATTCTTGCACAGATTCCTGCTTCTTGCGACTCTAAATCTGCAGCATATAAAGCAGGGTATCATAATATTTGTGAAATTGGTAAGGAGAGAATAAGACGCGCCGGAAGAAAAATTAAAGACGAAAATCCGTTGACAACACAGGATTTGGATACAGGATTCAGAGTGTTTAAAGTAGCTGATAGTAACATGAACGATGTTTACTACAGCCCGGCAGAATACAGTCAGGACTTGCTTTCAATGCTTGAATCCAATGTTAAATCCGACCGTAATGACCTTGACCTGTTGTTTGGCTGCCTTCTTGAGTGGGGACTTCCTTTATCACTGCCTTATAGCTTAGAACTGATAGAGGGATGCACAGTTCATAATTATAACGATGGAGACCTTATTGCATGCTTCGATGAGAACGTTCCTGATAGCGTAATCAAGGAAATCGCCAAGAAACAGCCCCTTCGGGCGGTGTTCCGTGATAGTAGTTTTGCGGACAGTCCTTCGAAAATCAATGTAGGAGAAATGTTTAAACTTTTAGCACCGGATACAAGAGTAAAAGTCATTTAAGGAGGGCGGTTATGAAACTACAATTTAAACATCAGAAATTCCAAGCGGATGCTGCCAAAGCTGTAGTTGATGTTTTTGCTGGACAGCCTTATTTAACACCTTCCTATATGATGGATAAGGGTTCTGGAGTATATCAGCAAACCATTTCAGAAGAAGAGGATTTTACCGGCTGGAGCAATCAGAAAATCATTCCGGAACTGAATGATCATATTATTTTGGATCATATACAAAAATTACAGAGAGTGCATCAAATTGAGCCTTCTCATAAACTGGAAGGTAGATATAATCTGACGATTGAAATGGAGACCGGTGTCGGAAAAACCTATACTTATATCAAGACAATGTATGAGCTGAACAAGCACTACGGATGGAGTAAGTTTATCGTTGTCGTACCAAGCATCGCTATCCGTGAAGGGGTGTATAAATCCTTTCAGATTACGCAGGAGCATTTTGCCGAGGAGTATGGAAAGAAGATACGTTTCTTTATCTATAACTCCTCCCAGCTTACAGAAATCGACAGATTTGCATCCGATAGCTCCATCAATGTAATGATCATCAATTCTCAGGCTTTCAATGCCAAGGGTAAGGATGCGAGACGTATTTATATGAATTTGGATGAGTTTCGTTCCCGTCGTCCAATTGATATTATCGCAAAGACAAATCCAATTTTGATTATTGATGAGCCACAGTCTGTAGAAGGTAAGCAGACAAAGGAAAACTTAAAGCAGTTTAATCCTTTAATGACCCTTCGTTATTCTGCGACCCACAAGAGCGATAGCATATATAATATGATTTATCGCCTAGATGCGATGGAGGCTTACAATAAACGCCTTGTTAAGAAAATCGCTGTGAAGGGGATCACGGAATCCGGCAGCACAGCGACTGAAAGCTATATTTATTTAGAAAGCATCAATCTTTCTAAAGCTGCACCTACAGCGACAATTCAGTTTGATACGAAGGGTTCAACCGGAATCAGAAAGATTACTCGTACTGTTTCAGAAGGGTATAACCTTTATGATAATTCCGGTCAGATGGAAGAGTATAAGCAAGGATTCGTTGTATCCAGAATTGATGGACGTGACGACTCTGTAGAATTTATCAATGGTATTAAACTTTATGCAGGTGATGTAATTGGAAAAGTAAGCGAAGACCAGCTTCGCCGCATCCAGATTAGAGAAACTATTCTTTCTCATATTCAGAGAGAAAGAGAATTGTTCTATAAAGGCATTAAAGTTCTTTCGCTGTTCTTTATTGATGAAGTTGCCAAGTACAAGCAGTACGACGCAGCTGGTCAGCCAATGAATGGTAGTTATGCCGAGATGTTCGAGGAAGAATATAAGGATGTCATTGGTAATCTTCAAATTGGTATGGGCGAAGACGACTACATGAAGTACCTTTCTGCTATCTCTGCAGATAAGACACATGCAGGCTATTTCTCTATCGATAAAAAAGGAAAGATGATTGATAGTAAGGTTGCACGTAAAGAAACAACGACCGATGACGTTGATGCATACGACCTTATTATGAAAAATAAAGAGCTTCTTCTTGATAGAAATCCGAAGAAGTCTCCAGTACGTTTTATCTTCTCACACTCTGCGCTTCGTGAAGGATGGGACAACCCTAACGTATTCCAGATTTGTACTTTAAAGCAGAGTAGCAGTGATGTGCGTAAAAGGCAGGAAGTGGGTAGAGGGCTTCGTCTTTGTGTAAATCAAGATGGTGAGCGTATGGATACTAATGTCCTTGGAGGTGATGTCCACAATGTGAATGTACTGACGGTCATTGCGAGCGAAAGTTATGACAGTTTTGCGAAAGGTCTTCAGAGCGAACTTGCTGAGGCTGTTGCGGATAGACCCAAGGCTGTTACTGCAGAACTTTTTATCGGGAAAGTCATTAAGGACGATAAGGGGAATGAGCAGGTTGTTGATGGAGATACAGGCAGAGCAATTCACTTTGATTTAATCGTGAATGGCTATATCGATAAAAAAGGTGTTCTCACAGATAAATATTATGAAGACAAAGCAAATGGGGATATAAAAATTGCGGATGAAGTAGCTGATTCGGCTCCGTCCGTCATTGCAATTATTGATTCTATCTATGACAGTAGAGCTATGCAGCCGGAAGATGCGCGTAAAAATAATGTTGAGCTTTCTGTAGATGAGGATAAACTCGCTATGCCAGAGTTCAAGGCGCTGTGGTCTCAAATCAATTCCAAGTCTGTCTATGTGGTTGACTTCGACACGGATGAACTCGTTCAGAAGGCGATCGCATCCTTGGATAAGAAGCTGAATGTTTCCAAGATATACTTTAAAGTCGAAACAGGTGCAATGGAGCAAATTCGTTCAAAAGAGGAGCTGATGAGCGGGGCTGCTTTTGTCAAAGAAGAAATCGAGAATTATAAACATACAATATCTGCAAGCTCCAATATCAAATATGATTTGATAGGGAAATTAGTAGATGAGACTGGACTTACGAGAAAAGCAATTATTCAGATACTTCAAGGAATAGACGCTTATGTATTTGATCAGTTTAAGCTTAATCCGGAAGAGTTTATTATAAAAGCAGCAGGGCTTATCAATGATGAAAAGGCGACGGCTATTATTGAGCATATTACCTATGATGTAATGGACGAGAAGTATGATACTACTGTGTTTACAGATCTGACCATTAAAGGACGTCTTGGGCATAATGCGATGAAGGCAAAGAAGCATCTCTATGACCATCTCGTTTATGATTCAACGAATGAGCAGTCCTTTGCGACTGAACTTGACACGAATAAGGATGTTGCAGTCTATGTGAAACTTCCTGATGGTTTTTATATTAGTACTCCAGTTGGAAAGTATAATCCAGACTGGGCAATAGCATTTTACGAGGGCAATATCAAACATATTTACTTCATTGCAGAAACGAAAGGTTCTATGAACTCAATGCAGCTTCGTCTTATTGAAGAATCCAAAATCCACTGCGCAAGAGAACACTTTAAGGCAATCAGCAATGGGAATGTGGTCTATGATGTTGTAGATAGCTATAAATCTTTGCTTGAAAAGGTAATGAAATGATGTGATGAAAGTGGAAGGTATTTTTTGAATTTTTGGTTGGATGATATTTAATGATATCACCTAAGGATTAGAAAATAGGAGGATTTATGGCAAAAATAGGGTTTTTATTTGGTGCAGGAGCAGAGATTTGTTATGGTCTACCCACAGGTGGAAAGTTTGCTTTAGATATTTTTAGACAAGATGTATCTATTAGTAAAAAAGAATTTATTGAAATGAGGGATTCCATAGATAATACAACTAAGTATGCAGGAAATTGGTTGCCAGAGGATTATGAAACAAGAAGCGTAAGTACATATGGAAAATCTGTAATTGAGAATATAGTAAAAGATACTCTTGAACACAAACGTGAATATATCATTAGCAATTTGAACGCTTTTGACTCTTATGCTGAAAAAGGAAAAAACCATATAGGGAACATAGATGAAATAATATATAATATCTTGAAAAGAAAGGTAAGCGATTGTCAATTAAATAATAGTGTATCATTTAATCCAGCCTTGAATGAAGGAAATAAGATCTTTAAGAGTCATTATTTTTCTGCGCTCTTATTAATTTATAAAGGGAAAGAACTGCGCAGCAATCTGCAATCAGAACTTAAAAAAATTATTGTTTCAATTTTACAACTGCAAATTGGTGCATTAGGGTCCAGTTTGGTTAAAAATATTAATGACAATCTTTTTAAGAAAAAAGACGAGGAAATTGATTTATTTGATGATATAGGAGAGGTCCTAAGGTTAAATTATCAATCAGCAGGAGTGATTGGGGTAGAGTATTTATATGATAATTTTAAAAGTGCAAATATGGAGTCTTTAGATGATCAGTCAAAAATAGTATATTTTGCGAAGTATATACTAGAAGATATTTTTTCATCGGTATTAGATTATAAATCTTTAATTGATTCTAATTGGCATTATTTGTATTGTCCTAAAAATGAGTGGGCAAAGTTTTGTAAGATATCTATATTTTTGTTGACTGTCAAAAATTATATAGAGCAGAATCTTCTGTTGAATATAACTAATATAGGATACTATGATGATTTGAAGGATAGCATTGAAAAATCGAGGATAGAAGTCGCTAAGATTGCGACAACAAATTATAATAAGATAATTATAGAAAAACTTAAGGAAGACATTACCTATTTAAACGGTTCTGTGGCTCAGTGGTATGATCCATATTTAAATAAAATAGATACAAAAGAGAATTTGGGTGGCAGATTTATTGTTCCGTTACTGTTTACTCAAAGTGGAACAAAACCTATGACTTCTATTTTCAAATCTTGTGAATATGTAGATTTATATAGAGATTGGAAAGAAGCTGACTATATTGTTATAGTAGGCTTCGGATTTAATAAAGATGATGAGCACATTAACGGCATCATTAGAACATTGGTTAATGATGATGACAAAAAAGTAATAATAGTAGGTAGGAATACCTCAGAAGAAGAAATCGTAGAACGGCTTATAATCGAAAAAACAGATAATATAACAGTTTGCAATGTAGATGGTCAGAGGACTATTGAGAACAAACTATGGATTGAGTATATACTTGATAAGATAAACAGAATAGAATAATCAAAGATATTTCATTTGCAGTATCATGAAGTACTTTTGAAGTATTTTGATAAAAAAACACATATAAAAACTGCAAAATTATAGAATGGGTGCAAATGAAAGTCCCGTAAATGCTTATTTTGTAATTGGTAGCAGGCTTTATATGAAGAGTGGGAATAACAGATACAAAAAAGTTTCTGTTATAGAACCATTGAAAACGCAGGGTTCTATAGACTTGAAAGCGTGAAAACTGCCTTGGTGATACTATTTTGATACTAAAAAGCTGAAATAATAGGTTCAACAGGGAGTTGTTGAATTTAGGTGAATTCTTTAAAGCCTTCCATCGTTTGGATGGAAGGCTTTTGTGGAAGCAGAGAGTGACAAATTAGAATTTATAGAGGTAAATTAAAATGAAAAATGTTGTTATATATGTTCATGGTAAGGATGGTACCGCAGAAGAATAAAATCGCTATAGGGAATTTTTGGATGACAGTTTTGAAATAATTGGATTTGATTATAAATCAGAAAAGCCTTGGGATACAATAATAGAGTTTAGTAATTATTTTAATTCAATCATTCCTAAATATAATAAAGTTTATTTAATTGCTAATAGCATAGGAGCATATTTTTCATTGGTATCTTTATCAGATTCTCTTTAAATTCATGGAATTTCTTGCTCAATTTATTGAGAAGAGCAAATAATTTTATTGAAAAAATGTGGAATTTATTGTAATAAAGGAAATTATGTAGTATTATGTAGTATAATATAATATGTTTTTATTAAAAGTTTAGGTTTCATTTCTATAAAATTTATAATATTTATGCGATATGACAATATGAGTTGTTAAAACTGTGAAATATAGCTGTTATTTCAATTATTAAAACTTTGTTTTATCTTTTAATAATGTTTATAAATGAAAGGAGTGATCTTTATGTTGCGAGGTATTATCGAACAAAAGGAAATTTCTAAAGAAAGATTTGAAGCAAGACAGGATCAAATTCAGGAGCAGGCTTTGAAACGTTTCGTTGAAAACGATTCCAAAAGGAATTCTAATCTTGAAAAAATTGATATTAAAGATAATACTCTGAAATCAAGAAGAAAGTTGCTTAATGATTATGATTCGATTGCTATGGAGCGTATCATGGGGAAAAGTGATCTCTTCCCGATTTCATACTTACAGATGGGAACCAATTCAGGAAATTCTATTTGTCGCATTCAGATTCGTGATGATAAGGGAAGTTTTATTGGCTCCGGAACAGGATTTTTGGTTTCGGAAAATGTACTGATGACAAATAATCATGTTATTGATAGTATGAGGACTGCTCTAAATTCTATTGCCGAGTTTAATTATCAAGATGATGTAAACTTCATGCCTTGTCCTACATATACTTTTCGTCTAAATCCTGAACAGTTTTTTGTTACGGATGAGGAGCTTGATTTTACTCTGGTTGCACTTAAAGATAATCCTTCAAGCGATAAACAGCCTAAAGATTTTGGACATCTTCATCTCGTTGCTGAAGAGGGAAAAATTCTTGAAGGAGAATATGTTTCTATCATTCAACATCCAAACGGAGGACCAAAGGCAGTCACTATTAGGGAAAATAAAGTAAGCTCTATTTTAGATGACTTCATCCACTACCTAACAGATACTGAGCCTGGCTCTTCAGGTTCACCGGTATTCAATGATCAATGGATTGTTGTAGCTCTTCATCACTCAGGAGTGCCTAACCCTAATAAAAAGAACGCATGGATTGCAAATGAGGGAATTCGCATCAGTTCCATTTCAAATTATTTTGCAAAGAAATACAATAATTTCACGGCAGAAGAAAAGATGTTCATTGGGGAAATTTTTCCAAACTTGGATATTTGTGGTGAGCCTAATCCTTCTAATCCCATTCCTTCCAAAATAGATGTGGGATATGACAGTACTTTTCTTGGCTCAGAGTATAAAGTTGACCTTCCGAGGCTTTCTGATGAGATGAAGAAAGATGTCTCTTGCATGGATAATGGTAGCTATGTTTTGGATTATACGCATTTTTCAATTGTGATGTGTCGTTCACGTTGCCTTGCTTATTTTACAGCTGTAAATATAGATGGAAATCAAGCTAAAAATATAAAAAGGAGTGGAGATAGTTGGAACTTTGATCCAAGGATTCCTACAGATGCCCAGTATGGAGATGAGCTATACGCCAAAAATGATTTAGATCGTGGTCACTTGGTAAGGAGATTGGATCCTGTTTGGGGAGATAAGGCTATTCAGGCAAATAATGATACTTTTCATTTTACAAACAGCTCACCTCAGCACAAAAACTTAAATCAAAAGATTTGGCTCGATTTAGAAAATTATATTTTAAAAAATGCACAAAATCACAATCTGAAGGTTTCTGTTTTCACCGGTCCTGTATTTAGAAGTGATGACATGATTTACCGTGGGAAATTCAAGATACCGGCAGAATTTTGGAAAGTTGCAGTCATGATTAAGGACGATGGAAAAATGTCTGCTACTGCTTACCTTCAAACTCAGAAAAATATGATTGAAAACCTCGAATTTGCATATGGAGAATACAAAACATATCAAGTTCCGGTTGCTCGCATAGAAGAAATTACAGGCTTGGACTTTGGTGAACTATCACAATATGATCCGATTGCAAACATTGAATCAGCAGGCATGGTAATTGGAGCACCAGAACATATCAAGTTGTAAAAAGGAGGGTATCATATGATTAAGGTATTTTATAGACAAAGAAGGTTTATGAAGGGAGATAAAGCTGGCGAACCGCTTACAACAGGCTGGTTACCTCCTCTTCCTGATATGAGAGACTATTCAAATGAACATCCTGTTATATCTGAGATTTCTATGAAACTTGGCATCAAAGGATCGGACAAAACAAAAATCGAAAACAAACTTCCAAGTCGTGTAGATCTTAGAAAATGGTGTTCACATGTGGAAGACCAGCTTAGTTTGGGTTCTTGTACAGCAAATGCTGTTGTTGGAATGGTGGAATATTTTCAAAAAAGAGCATATGGAAGACATATTGAAGGTTCAAGATTATTTGTGTATAAAGCAACAAGGAAACTAATGCTTTCAACTGGAGATTCAGGAGCTTGGCTTCGTTCGGCGATGGGCGCTCTCGTATTGTTTGGAGTACCTGATGAAAAATATTTTCCGTACACATTTGATGGAGAAACTGTAAATCCGGATTGGGACAGTGAACCAGATGCTTTCCTGTACTCTCTTGCAAATCACTACTCTGCTATTAACTATTTCTGTCATGATCCGCTTGGTAAAAAAACATCGAAAAAAGATGTTTTAAGAAACGTAAAGACATATTTAGCAGCAGGAATTCCGTCTGCATTTGGTTTCTTCGGATTCCCATCTTTTGAGAGTTCAGATGCTCCTGGTTCGATTCCTTACCCTTGTAAAAATGAACAGGCAGAATGGGGACATGCCGTTATGGCAGTGGGTTATGATGACAATAAAGTTATTATTAATACAAGCAGTAATGAGAAAACAAAAGGAGCCATCATGATACGAAATTCATGGGGAAGCACTTGGGGGCAAGATGGTTATGGATGGATTCCATATGACTATGTATTGGATGGTCTTGCAGAAGATTTTTGGTCTATTCTTTCGATGGAATGGATAGATACAGAACAATTTGGATTATTACGTTAAGTACGAGCAACTATTTATATAGCTTTATTTTAGGTTAAAATATAAGTGCAACACTTAATAAAAAATAATGACTGGTATATTGTCTTAATTAAATATTATAAAATTAAGTATATACTATTAAACGAAATTAAATCTGCTGGCTTATATGTAGTCGGCAGATTTTTTTGTTAAGGAGATTGCTAACTATATTTTATATAAAAGTGCTACTAATAAAACATATTCAATTTAGCATTTTTATTATCTATATATTTAATTAGGTATTAGTATAAATAAAATACAGCTGAATTTTGATGCCGGTGGATACATTAAGATAGACAGTAATATACTTGACAAATGACACGGTGTCACTTATAATATGTCATATGATGACATGGTGTCATAAGGAGGGAAAATGCCAAAAGAAGTTTTTTTTAATCTAAGTGATGAGAAGAGGGAGAAAATAATTTTTGTACTTAAAGAGGAGTTCAAAGCCAAACCATTTCAAAAGGTAAATGTCAAAGAAATAGTTGAGAAAGCAGAGATAGCAAGAGGTAGTTTTTATCAGTATTTTGAAAATTTGGAAGATGCTTATTTTACTATTCTTGAAAAGGAAACCGTTGATATCCATGGCTTATTCATGAAGATATTTTTACTAAAAGATAAAAATCTGACAGAAGCTTTAGTTGAATATGGTAAAGAAATAGCAGATATAATATTTGACGAAAACGCCTATATGATTTATAAGAACAGATATTTATATTGGAATGAGGATTTAAACAGAAGTTGGGAGTCATCTCATAAACATCAGGAAGAATTGTTTCAGGATATGAGTATGGATTTAGAGAAAATACATTTTATAAAATCTATTGTTCATAGTCTTATAGAGAGATTATTTAGAGAAAGTTGGAATAAGGAGCAGTTTATAGAAAAATATATTAAACATTTGAATTGGATTGAGAAAGGAGTAATTTATGGCAATTGTTGAAAGTATATTTGATATTACATATTTAAGCATAGTTTTATCATTGGGTGTGAGACTGTTTTTGGAGAAATCTAAGGAAGCTAAGCTTTTTGGAGTTATGGCTATAATTTTGGGTTTAGGAGATTCGTTTCACTTACTACCAAGAGTTATATCGCATTTGAGCTATGGAGGTTTTGAGGCTAACGTATTCGCACTTTCATGGGGAAAATTCATAACAAGTATAACGATGACAATTTTTTATGTTTTGTTCTACTACTATTATAGAAGTCAGAGTAAGGATTATAGTGCATCTAAAAGAAATATAATATATGCTTTGGCATTGATAAGAATTATTTTAACTCTTCTTCCTCAAAATAACTGGGGCACTGCTAATGAAAATTATATGTTTGGGATATATAGAAACATTCCTTTTGCACTGATTGGAGGTTTGTTGATTTATTGGTCTTACAAGGAAAAGGAAAAATCGGGGCTGAAAAATATGAGCTTATATATTTTGCTGAGCTTTGCATTTTATATTCCTGTTGTACTTTGGGCGGATAAATATCCTATAGTAGGTGCTTTTATGATGCCAAAAACTATGGCATATTTAATGATAGTTGTTTTGGGATATAGACATTTTATTAGTAGATTTGAAAAGGAAAACATATTAGGCTTATCCTATACATTCTTAGTTATGGGATTAATAGGTGGCGTTTTTTACAGAGAATTCACAAAATTCTATGACTATCAAGCAAAAAATCATCTTTTAAAACTTCATGTGCATATTTTAATCCTTGGATTTTTATTAATGATGATTATTTATATAGTATCTAAAGAATATGATGTTAAGAGAATATTATCTCTTAAGAAGCCTATATATGTGTTTATATCTGGATTTACATTTACCATGGTGAATATGACTCTATTTGGAATTTATGATGTAGTTAGTGAAGGAAAAGATATAGTAATTAAAGCTGCTCTTGAAGGACTTTCAGGTATTGGACATATTGTTTTGTCAATAGGGATTGTTTGGATGGCTGTAAAGATTTTTCAAAATGAATCAATTAACAGTTTTAAAAGTGTTGAAGAATAATTTTAATAAATAATTTGATAAGAATTAAAATAAAAATATGAAAAAAGTCTGTAAATACTAAAATGAAAATAACCTTCTATGATTAAATGAATTTGGTCATGGAAGGTTATTTTACTTAATATTAGATGGGTTGAATTTTTTAAGGTGTTGTGTCATAATAATAAAAGTTAAAATACAAAGAACAGTGAGTCGTAAATAATTAATATACATATTAATAATTACAGTGATGATTCTATATTGCTATTAAAATTAAATATTTAGTAAAAAAAAGCTTGATAGCTTGAAATTATGATTGTTAAACCTTGATATTTCTAAGAGAACAATAGTTTTCTATAGTGGACAAATGGAGCAGGTAAAAGTGTAACAATAAAATTACTGTTAGATAAATTTTAAAGTATAGTTATACTTACTATATAGAAAAAAATTGGAGGGAATTTAATGAAAACTGTATTTGATGACCGCAAGATAACATTTGAAGACAAGAAACATACTTTGATAGTGGAGAAAGAGGGATTTGCCTTAATAAGTTCAGATGGAAAAACATCGATAAACTTAAAATTTTCTGATATTGGCTCAATACTGCCGATAGGATATTGCAATTCAAATAAGAGTTATAATTTGATTTTTAGAAATTTTGATGGACAAAACATATGTGAACTAACAACGGATGAAACAGGAGGAAATACAGGACACAATATTGCTGAAACAAAAACAATTCTTGTTGCTTTTGCGGCAAGTAAGCTGACTAAAGATTTTCCAAATAACTTGTATAATCTTGATACACTGATAGCACATAGTCTGAAAGAAAAAGAGATTCGTATTTCACAGGGAAAAATCTTAGGTAAAAAACATACAATTGATATTAATTCAATACGTAGAGTGAAATGCGTGACAAATGGGACAATCAGTAATCTGGCTATTTATATAAAAGATAAGGGTGGTTTTTTTGATATGCCGGATATGACGATACCCGTAAATGAAGTTACTCTGCCACTACTCGAGGCTATTGCAACAAAAAATACCGGAAAAGGAATTGACTTTAGTCGTGGAGATGGATTTCAACAGAAAACATCAGAGTTCATGATAATACGATATATGGATCCTGATTTTTTCATCGATGAAGATGGTCTTATAAAGGAGGAATGGCAGCAAACTGCTTATGAGAGGGTACACAAATATGGATACTTTGTAGATACTTTTACAGAACTTTAAGAATAAGTGTTAACAGGCAGTTTCGTAATTATTCACGCCAATAAAGCTTATTGCCTTTAGCAAATAAGTTGATTACACAATCCTATAAACATGATTGATTTCACATTAATAATGACACTATCAATTATTTTAAAACACTTCAACTAATTGCTTATCGAAAAATAGGTTAATAGCATATATGGTTTTTTTAATTGATTGAACTTATTAAACAACATCCATATTTATTTTGCGAATAGGATTTTTCGCAATTTTATAATACTCTTAATCATATTATCTCAAATTACTATATTTATATAAATTTTGGACAGAATTTTTATACTATTATTCAATTAAATATCAGTAGTTAAAAAACATTTAAAAACTATCTTATTTTAATTGAATAATAGTACTTGGAGTTTTGTTATTAATTCTTACCTGTTGAGCCGAAACCTCCACGATTTTTATTGCCTAAATGTTCAACTATTTCTATTTCTATATCTTTCATTTTTTCCATTATTCTAAACTGGCATATTCTGTCGCCTTTATTTATCTTAGTATCCCTTATTGCGAGAACAGGTAATCTCCAATAATCTTCATCTCCACAGTATGAGTTGTCGATTATACCCATAGAGTTGGTTTGTATTATACCAAAGTTTTTAAATGTAGAGCTTCTTGGAAGTACATATGCTTCATATCCGATTGGAAGTTCCAATGCAAAACCTAAATTTATAAGTTTGTGTTCAAAGGCTTTTAGTTCAACATCTTCTGCCGATTTTAAATCTATCCAATCTGATTTTCCATCTACAAATTCAAAATCTTGACAAATTTCTTTTTCAAATTTAACTTTTAACTTCATGATAACTCCTATTTTTTATACTTTTACTACTATCCTATAGTTTAATGTATTAGATTTGTTTGATAACATTACAAAAATAAATTAAAATTCTTGTGTTATAAAATTTTTATATCTTCCATATTCTTCTTCTTCCAAGCTGACTTTTAATCTCGTTCCGTTTTCTTCGTAGATTTCTTCAAAATTATATTTATCGTGAAGTTTGTTTATTATATCTGAGTTTGAATATGGTATGAGCAGTTCTACTTTTTTCTTAGATTTTGACAGCATCTGCTCTATCATTTCGTAAAGCTTGTCGATATTATATCTTTTTGTTGCCGATATCATAATAAAAGGCTCATTTACGCTGATATTTGCTTCATAATTTACTTTGTCGGCTTTGTTGAATACATATAAAACTTTTTTGTTGTCAACTCCTATTTCTGATAGAACTTTGTTTGTTGTATCCATTTGTAATTTATATTTGTCATTTGACAAATCTACTACGTGTAGGAGCAAATCAGCATACTTTACTTCTTCTAATGTAGCTTTGAACGCTTCTATCAAATCGTGAGGTATTTGTGAGACAAAACCTACAGTATCTGTTATAAGATAGTCTGAATTTGAGGGTAAAGTTGCTTTTCTAAGCTGAACATCAAGTGTGGCAAACAACATATCTTGAACATAGACTTCTTTTTCTTTGTCATAATCTTTATGTGTTTTTATTATTTCATTTAAAATTGTAGATTTTCCTGAATTTGTATAACCTACCAAAGCTACAAGAGGTAAATTTGATTTTGCTCTGCTACTTCTTTGTGTTTGTCTGTTTTTTGATATTTCTTTTAATTCTTTTTGTATATCTATTATTCTTTGTTTTATGTGACGCTTATCTATTTCTAATTTTTTTTCGCCAGGGCCTCTTGTACCTATACCTCCACCGAGTCTTGAAAGTTGTGAGCCTAATCCGATAAGTCTTGCTGAACGATATTTTTGTTGAGCAAGCTCGACTTGTAATTTACCTTCTTTTGATAAGGCTCTTGATGCAAATATATCAAGTATTAATGTCGTTCTGTCTATTACTTTTGCTTTTGTTATTTCCTCAAGATTTTTGATTTGTACTCCTGACAGTTCTTCATTAAATATTATTGTATCGGCTTCCATATTTTCGGCAAGCTCAGCAAGCTCTTCTGCTTTGCCTTTGCCTATATAATATGCAGCATCATAAGTTTCTTTGTTTTGTACGGTAGTTCCCAATATTTTTGTACCGGCTGCTTGAGCGAGTTCTTCCAATTCTTTCATAGAATCATATATATCTATATCAGTTTGTTTTTTTATATTGGTAGTTATATTAAGTCCTACCAATATCACTTTTTCAATATTTTTTGTATCAGACATGGTGATACCTCCAACTATTTATTGCATTTGATTGATATTAGATATTATATCATATTTTCTTAAAGATTAGATAATATTTTTAGAGTATATATGAGAACTATAACGCACTTATTCATATTTTGGGAGTTTTTCAAATACTTATCAGCAAAGTAATTTTTTTGTGGCAAATATTTGATTTTATTTATCTGGGATTAATGTTATTTTTATTTTTTAAATATATATTAAAAATATTATGCTTAACTATAAAAAATTTATGCACTAAAAAATTATTTTATGATATAATACTTAGAGTAAAGTAAAATAAAAGGAGAGAAGATATGTTTGATTTTAACAAGATTACTATTGATCAGCTATCTAAGACAGATTTGTTAGCTATATTACAAGCTCTTGATTACACATATGAACATACTAAAATAGAGCAATTCCTGTCACTTAA
Organism: Peptoanaerobacter stomatis; assembly: GCF_000238095.2. Classification (NCBI taxonomy): domain Bacteria; kingdom Bacillati; phylum Bacillota; class Clostridia; order Peptostreptococcales; family Filifactoraceae; genus Peptoanaerobacter; species Peptoanaerobacter stomatis. The sequence continues at coordinate 824,370 of NZ_JH815225.1, read as the reverse complement.
GGACTCTATAGTAACAGATATGTGCAAGATTGCAGATATAAAATCACAAGAAGATTTGATTGAAGTGCTTATGAAGTAGACATATAAATGACGATAAAATACTGACATAGATATGACTCTATAAATACTTGCAAAATATTGATCGTAGAATTACCGGATATTGTAATGGATAAAATAAAAGCAACCACTTTAAATGATTGCCTTTAATTTATCCATTATTTATTATATAGAATCAGAAAAATCTCCTATTTCATCTATATCTTCATCTTCTTCATCAAAAAAGCTGTCTTTTTTAGACTTATTTTTATTAACTAAATCTTTTCCTGATGTTACTAACTGTTCTCTTAACTCATTTCCGCTTTTTGGTGCAAACATCAAGCCAAACGCTACGCCTATTATTGCTCCTATTGCAGTGGCACCTACAATGGCAAATAAGTTTGTTTCACAATTTGTTCTTCTCATCTTAAATCCCCCTATAAGTTATCATATTTCGTATTAATTAAAAAATTAATTTTAAAATAATAGATTATATAAATTTCGCTCTAAAATATATAAAAATAAACTTTATATGATGATTTTTTGTATAATGTATTATCTACTTAAATCTATTTAAATAAAATTTAAAAAAGGAAATTATCCATCTTAAAAAAATAAGATTAGTATTAAATATATTATATAGATAATAATTAAATACTCTATAATTAATAAAATAAATTTTAAATATACATTTTTAGAACAAATTTATAAACTGAGATGTGAAAACATTTGTTTTGAATATTATAACATTAATTTTCTATTCAATCAAATCTTTTTTATCAGGACTTCTTTTATCAATAAATTCTTCCCAAAGCAAGAATAAACTTTTGAATAACGGTACTGCAAGCAACATACCAAGAGCACCTGCAAAACCTCCACCAACTAAGATAGAAAATATTATAAAAAGTGGAGATGCACCTACTGTGTTGCCGAGTATTTTCGGTCCTAAATACCAACCATCAAATTGTTGTAAAAATAATATAAATAATGCTACCCATAACGCTTGAATAGGACTGTATATAAGAGTCAATAATATTGCAGGTACAGCTCCCATAAAAGGTCCGAAATACGGAATCATATTAAACATACCTACAATTATACTCAGCAGTAAAGAGTATTTTATTTTAAGCAGTGAAAGTCCTATATAGCAAAGTATACCTATAATTGTAGAGTCTATTAGCTTTCCAATTAAAAAATTATAAAAATAGAAATTCACTTTTGAAAAATAATTTAATATGGAAAAAGCTGTATCTTTAGGAAATAATGCACGTATAACTTTTTTGTTATAATTTATGAGATTTTCCTTGTCATATAGCAGATATATAGAAACAAAAATTCCAAGTACAAAATTGAATAAACCGGATGTTATATTAAAAGCCTGTGTCAATATTGAATTAAATGTCAAGTTTGAAAATTGGAAAAGCCATTGCAAAATGCTTGAGCTGTTATTTTCAATTAAGTTCATTATTCCAAGATTTTTCAGCAAATATTCGCTATTAGGCAACTTTTCTATATATGAATATAAAATGTTTGGATAATATGAGGATTTGCTGTACAATTCTTTTATATTTTCAGCTATGACAGGTATAATAAATATTGAAAAAAGAGCAATTATGCCGAAAAATATAAGATATACAATGGCAAGAGTAAAAACTCTCTTAGGAATTTTAAACTTGCTTTCAAACAAACACATAAGCGGGTTTAATATATAAGCAAAAGCAATTCCCCAGAAAAAAGGCGATAATATAGACAAAAATCTACCTATTTCAGAAAAGAAAAAAACATAATTATCAACGATTTTATATGCAATCAAGCAAAACAAAACAAATAAAACTTTTTTGAACAAATTGTTTTTGAACAAATCATACCCTCCTAATAAAAAACTGAATATTAAGGATTATTTCCCGATATAAACATTTATAAACACCAAGAAATTATTATTTTTTATATTTGATATTACATATGTTGTGAAATAAATTATATAATCCTTATATTAATTTTTTATTAAATTTGAATTTAAAAATCGCAACTTCTTATTTTTTATTTTATTAATGCTTAATTTTTGATATAATTATTAAATATACTACAGAAATTAAATGCAAAATATAATGATATGGAGATTAATTTATGCAAAAAAAAGTAATGATACTTACTGCCTCAACAGGAGGAGGACACAATAAAGCTTCAAATGCAATAAAAAAAGAACTTGACATATTGAATATAGAAAACGAAATTGTAGATTCACTCAAAGACATAGGCAGAATGGGGAAGCTGTTAAACATAATGATATCAGGCGGATATGAAAAATCAGCTCAATATATACCAAAAGTCTATGGTACAGCATATAACGCATCTGACGGTAAATTTATCAGAAAAACATTTGACTGGAATTTTATAATATCTTATATGGAAAAAAATATATTAAAAAAAATAGAAAGCGACAATATAACACATATAATAACTACTCATGCTTTTCCGGGAATAGCTGTATCAAATCTGAAGGAAAAGGAAAAAATAAATATTCCTCTATACTCTCTTATTACCGATTATACAGTTCACGTAGCTCATGTTGCCAAAGATATAGATAAATATATAGTAGCACATGAAGATACAGGAGTACTTTTAAAATCTTTTAAAGTAGAACAGGAAAAGATATATCCTTTGGGAATACCTATAGATATGAAAGATTACGATATTTCAGATACAAGAAGATGGAAAACAGAAAAAGATATAGACGATAAATTTACTGTACTCATTATGGGCGGAAGTTTTGGAGCGGGAGACATAATATCGGTTTATAAACAGATTGAAAATTTGCAAGAAGATATAAATATAATAGTAATATGCGGAAGAAATGAACATCTTAAAGAAAGATTGGAAAGAAGAATATATAGAAAAAAACCTAAAAATAAAACTGTAGTTGTAGGATTTACTGACGAAATAGAAAGATATTATCAAATATCAGATGTGATTATAACAAAACCGGGAGGTCTTACCATTACAGAATGTATTCACGAAGAATTGCCTATGATAATACCTTTTTTCATACCAGGTCAAGAAGAAGGCAACAGAGATTTTTTGGTAAATAATCAAATGGCACTTTATACAAGCAGATATTTTTCATTGGATATGCTTATAAAATGTGTAATAGAAAATCCTGAAAAATTGGAAATAATAAAAAGTTCTATGAGGAGAAATAAAAAAGTAGATACCGCAAAAAAAATAGCGGAGTTGTTTTTGTAATCAATGTAGAGCCTTATAAAATGTAGTTGTTTTATATTAAAGCTCAATATAACTATAGAAAAATAGTATTTTATAAATTTAATAAAAATATAAAGCTATGTATAGACTTTTTAATATAAATTAAAAAAGCCTATTCTAATGATAAAATTATATATAATACCATTATTTAATTAAATATAGAAATGCTCAAATATATTTTGCTTTGGAAACTTTTTTATAAATATATGTGTATATTTATAAAATCATAGGTAAATCAAATAGCAAAACAATTTGAGCATATTTTAATTTAAATAGGGTTTATTATAATTTGTTTTATTTAACAAGGGGGATTAAATCTTTATATCCCTCTTTTTCCATATCTTCAAGAGGTATAAATTTTAAAGAGGCACTGTTTATACAGTATCTTATCCCTCCTAATTCTTTTGGACCGTCATCGAATACATGTCCCAAATGAGCGTCACCTGACTTACTTCTAACCTCTGTTCTGTTCATACCATGGCTTGTGTCGTTTTTGTACTCTATTAAATCTTTGCTGATAGGTTTTGAAAAACTTGGCCAGCCACAGCCTGATTCAAACTTGTCTGTTGAAGAAAATAACGGTTCACCTGTAGTTATATCTACATATATACCTTTTTTTGTATTATCCCAATATTCGTTGGAAAAAGGTCTTTCTGTGGCACTTTCCTGAGTTACCTTATACTGAATATCTGTTAAACTTTTTTTCAATTCATCTTTTGAGGGTTTTTTATATGTTCTTTGATTTTCATACAAGGGTTTTTCGACATCGAAAAGATTTATATGGCAGTATCCTGAAGGATTTTTTTCCAAATAATCTTGATGGTAGTCTTCAGCTTTTATAAAATGTTTTAGAGGTAATACTTCTATAACAATTTTATTTTTATATTTTTTCTGTTCTTCTTTTAATACTTCTTCTATAATTTTTTTATCATCTTCATCCGTGTAATATATTCCCGTTCTATATTGGGTGCCTACATCATTTCCCTGTTTGTTAAGACTTGTAGGGTCAACCACTCGTAGATAATATTGCAATATGTCGTTTAATGATACTCTTGAAGGATCATATGAAACTTCAACTGTTTCAGCGTGTCCTGTAGATTTTAAGTTTTCATAAACGGTATCTTCAGTTTTACCGTTAGCATAACCGCTTATTGTATCCGCTACACCGTAAACTCTTGCCATATAAGCATCCAATCCCCAAAAGCAACCGCCTGCTAAATATATTTTTTTTAGATCGACCTTGGAATAGTCAACATTTACATTTGGATTATTAGGTAAATTTGAACTGCTTGATATAGATTTAGTTTGCATATTATACACCTCGATTTTATTATATGAAAAGAAAAACACACATATTACAGACAAAACTAATGTAATTAAAAAATACTTCATTTTATCATCTCCATACTTAAGAATTTATACTAATAACCAATTTAATAGTAGAGATAATTCATTCTCTATGAATAACACTTTTTACAGTATCTTTTGTTAATAAATTTATGGTGTCATATAATCTATCTACTAAATAATTCAATGTTTTTATTGGTTTTAGTATTAGTTTATTTTACAAAATTATACTATAAAAGTATATTTTTGTAAAGTTTTGATAAAAAAATATCATAAAACAAAAAAATAAATTTTAAATTGTATACTTGGACAAATTTAAAATTTATTTTGTGTTTATAGTTATATTGTATTATTATATTATAAAAATTTATTTGTTATGGTGTTTCACTTACATTGTAAACATAAAATTAAGTTTTTTGAGTTATTTTAAAAAAGTGTTGCATTTAACTTGACAAATTATCATTAATAAAGCTTTTTAAATATCTTCTATTTGTTTTATAAGGTTTTCTGATGATTTTGATTGTAAAAGTTTTATAAGTTTTTCCAAATAATATATATTTGTGTGATTTTCTAAGTTTTTTCTAATATTTGCTGATAGCTGCATCTCTTTTTCCGATTGAAGTAATTCGTCTTTTCTTGTTCCGGATTTTTCTATATCTATAGCGGGGAATATTCTTTTTTGTGAAATTTTTCGATCAAGTGTGAGTTCCATATTTCCTGTGCCTTTAAATTCCTCAAAAATTACATCATCCATTCGTGAACCTGTATCTATAAGCGCTGTTGATAATATTGTCAGTGAACCGCCTTCTTTAAGATTTCTTGCTGCACCGAAAAATTGTTTAGGTCCGTATAGTGAGCTTGGATCCAAACCGCCTGATAGAGTTTTTCCGCTCGATTGTATGGTTATGTTATATGCTCTTGCGAGCCTTGTTATACTGTCTAATAATATTACGACATCTTTTTTAAATTCTACGAGTCCTTTTGCTCTGTTAAGTACCATTTCTGCAACTTTTATATGATGCGCGGGAAGCTCATCAAATGTTGAATATATAACATCGGCATCTTTTACGGACTCTTTTATGTCTGTGACTTCTTCTGGACGTTCATCGATTAATAATATTATCAGCTCAACTTCAGGATTATGAGTTTTTATAGAGTTGGCAAGAGCTTTTATGAGCATAGTTTTTCCGGCTTTTGGAGGTGCAACTATAAGACCTCTTTGTCCTTTTCCAATAGGTGCTATTATATCTACTATTCTTGATGATACGTCATCGCTGTTGTTAAGATTGAACTTTTCTCTTGGGTATATTGGTGTTAAATTGTCAAAAGACATACGTTTTATAGATTTTTCGGGATGTTCGCCATTTATCTTATGTACAAATAATAAAGCGCTGAATTTTTCTCCTGTCTTTGGAGGTCTTACTACACCTTCTATGTAATCACCTGTTTTCATTCTGAAACGTCTTATTTGTGTAGGAGACATATATACGTCATTTTCTGTGGATAAATAATTATCTCCACGCAAAAATCCGTATCCATCAGGCAATATTTCCAAAACACCACTTGCTATAGAATTGTTTTCAGCTATGAAAAGCTCTCCTACTTTTTTTTCTTTGGAATTATGCTCATCATCTATATCTTTTATATAGACATCTTCTTGTATATCTATTTGTTTTGTATCATCGTTGCCAATAGATGACAATGCCTGTATAAGTTCATTTTTTTTCATTTTTGAATAATTTGATATGTTTTTTTCTTTTGCTAATTCTTTTAACTCCGTAATTTTTAGATGGTCATAATCAATCATAAATTGCCTCCGAATACTTGAAATTTAAATATATAACATAAATCAGAAATATCATTCATATAATACATAAAATGGGTAATTAACAGGTTAATTATAAAATAGATTTATATGAAAAAATATAATCATTATTATGGTGAAATTTTTGTATTGATTTGAGAGTATAATACTTTTGAATTTACAAGTTAAGTTTTAATTAAAAATGTCTATTTAATGAAAGATTTTGTAAAATATACATAGTTGAATATTATTTAAATTTATTTAAAAAATATCACTTTTTATTTTATAACATTTTTGGAATAATTTCAATAAGAAATATTATATATATTTATTTGATATATAATTCTAAATAGGTATATAAATTTATAAAAAATAAAATAAAAAATATTCAGTTTATAAATTTGTAAAAAATATGTATTCTATAATAATATTAAGGTAAATTTTTGAGTTTATAAAATGAATATTAAATTATTTTTTTTTGTATTTTTCAGATAAAAAGGATATAATATAAACATAAATAATTTTAATTCATATTATTATATTTAGTATTAAAAGAGTATATAAATAATGTAAGTTTTTATAACAAATTTATAAAAAATAAGGAGTATGTTATGAGCAGAATGATAGGTACTGTTGTTAGAGGGCTTAGAGCTCCAATTATCAAACAAAATGATGATATGGTAAAGATAGTATGTGATACCGTTATTGAAGCATCAAAAGAAGGTGGATATACTATAAATGATAGAGATATTGTAACTATTACAGAATCTGTGGTTGCAAGAGCGCAAGGTAACTATGCGAATGTAAATAATATAGCATCTGATGTAAAAGACAAGCTAAATTCAGATACTGTAGGAATAATTTTTCCAATACTAAGCAGAAACAGATTTTCACTTATACTTAAAGGCATAGCACTCGGTGTAAAAAAAGTTATAATAATGTTGAGCTATCCGTCAGACGAAGTAGGGAATCATTTCATAACTTATGACGAACTTGATAAAAATAACATAAATCCTTGGAAAGATGAATTTGATGAAAAAAGATTTAGAGAGTTGTTCAAAAACCCTGTACATGAGTTTACAGGCGTAGATTACATCAAATTTTACAAAGATATAGTAAAAGAAGCCGGTGCAGATTGCGAGATAGTATTTGCGAATGATCCGAAATCCATATTAAAATACACTAAAAATGTTATAAATTGTGATATACACACAAGAAAAAGAACAAAGAGAATACTTTTAGAAAATGGAGGAGAAAAAATATTTTCTCTTGATGATATATTGACATCATCTGTTGATGGAAGCGGATATAGTGAGTATGGTCTTCTTGGTTCAAATAAAGCTACTGAAGATACATTGAAGTTATTTCCAAGAAATAGTCAGGATTTGGTAGAAAAAATTCAAGCTAAGTTGAAGGAATTAACAGGAAAAAATCTTGAAGTAATGGTTTATGGAGATGGAGCGTTTAAAGATCCTGTAGGTAAGATATGGGAGCTTGCGGATCCGGTCGTATCACCTGGATATACAAGCGGATTAAAAGGTACTCCTTCAGAAATTAAGCTCAAATATATAGCAGACAATGATTTCGCAGATTTAAGAGGAGATGAACTTAAAAATGCGGTGGTGGATTATATAAAAAATAAAGAATCTGATTTGGTAGGTAAAATGGCATCAGAAGGAACTACCCCAAGACAACTTACAGATTTATTGGGTTCATTATCAGATTTGACATCAGGAAGTGGAGATAAAGGAACACCGATAATTTACATTCAAGGATATTTTGATAATTATACGAATTAATAAAAGAAAACAGTATCTATGAATAAAAAACGTAGATACTGTTTTTTTGTAAAAGTTAATGTTATATAGTCAAAAATAGACTTTAATTAATACTATTTTCTAATAAAATTATAGATAATTTGTATAATTATGTAATATTAATATAAATAGTTTACCGAAAAATTAATTATTATGTTTTTCTATTATTCTGTAAGATTTTAGTATAAAAGTATTTTTGATTATACTTTTATACTAAAATTATAATTTTTTTATATGTTCTTAATTATTTGGCTTAATTCTAATAGAGTTTGGTATAATGACTTTTATCCAATTTAAAATTTATATTTTTTAATATAAAATATCAATCAAATTGTTCCAATGTAGTTGTTCTGAACTCTGACGGAGTTAGAGAAATCAACTTAGTGAAATTTCTTGTAAAACTCTTTGTAGAGTTGAAACCAACCATAAAAGCTATATCAGTTATACTGTAATTCGTATTTAGCAGTAGGGAGCATGCCTTGTTTATGCGAACGGTGTTCAAAAAATTGCTGAAATTTTGTTCAACATAATATGTCAGTATCTGATTTAATATTTTGGGCTGTATGTTAAACAGTTTTGAAATATCAGTTATATCAATATCTTCGTCATAGTGTTCATATATATATTCTATGATTTTGGCATTTCTTTTATCTAAACGTATGTCGGCGAGTGCCTCAGCATTTTTATAAGCATCTCTGAATTTTTTTGTACCTATGCCGTAATTTGAAGAAAATATTTTACTGAGCTGAGATGAATCCGAAAACTTGAGCAATGCGGATATATCTTCAAGTGTCAGGTTAGTGTACAATAACAAAAATTGAGCCTTGGAGAGTTTCATCTCATTTATAAGATCATAAAATCCCAACCCTGTCATATTTTTGATATATTTTGATATGGAGCTTTCACTCATGTAAAATATATTTGACAACTGTGTAAGGCTTAAATCATTGGACAGATGTAAATACATATATTTGAAAATTTCTTCGCTTATAATAGGGGAACTGTCTTCGTCTATATCGGTATTTATAAATCTCATATAATATACAAGTAGCTCTGAAAGTCTTGAAATTAAATAAATGCCTGAAAATTTTTGTGGCGACAGATCTATTTGTATGGAGCGTATGCCGATTTCATCCCTTATATCTTCGAAAAGTCTTAATATTTTATCTCTGTGAGATGTCGGTATAATTATAGAATTGTGAGAATACAACATTTCAATCATATTAAAATGCTCATTATTTATGTTCAAATGCTGTTTTATTATATTATTTATAAAATCGAACTTATATATGAGAAGATAATATGATACCGGCTCTGTAACTTCTATTATTTCCGATACTTGCCAAGGCAATAATGTAATTAGAATGCCTTTTTTCATTTCATGTACTTTGCCTTGTATTTTTATTTTTGCCATACCGGAAATTATATATAAAAAACGACTTTCTTTGTGAAGAAGTGCTTTTGTAGGAGCAAAGTCGGTTTGGACATCAAATATGGCTATATCACTATAATTTAGAATATCTTTAGCTGAATGCTGTATAGTAAGTTTGTTGGCACTATTCATCTGAAAATAACCTCATACTTATAATTATATAATGTGAATTTTAAAACACACTTATATTAATATTTGCATATTTATTTACAAAAAATTTATACTTTTATAATATATTATATCATATAAATTGAGTTGTAAATAAAAATCTTTTTATAAAATACTATATTAATTAGAAGGAAATATTAGTATTTACAATACTTATATGAGGTTTATGAATTATTATATGATTTATTAGAATGAAAAAAATTATAAACTAAATACAAAAATATTCTCTAAATTTGTCCTACATAAATTTTTAACATATGATATTATTATAACAGACAAACGTTAATAATTATTAAAAAAACGTTATCTATAATTTTAATGTATTTAAAAAGGAGAGGTAATTATGGCAAAAAATTTCAGAGGTAAAAATTTCTTAAAATTGATTGATTTTTCATCACAGGATATAAGATATTTAATTGAACTTTCAAAGAATTTTAAATCTATGAAAAGAGCGGGAGTTCCTCATAGATATTTGGAAGGAAAAAATATAGTTTTATTATTTGAAAAAACTTCAACAAGAACAAGATGCTCATTTGAAGTTGCAGGTCATGACTTAGGAATGGGAGTTACATATCTTGATCCAGCCGGTTCACAAATGGGACATAAGGAGTCAATAGCAGATACTGCAAGAGTTCTTGGAAGAATGTACGATGGAATAGAATACAGAGGATTTTCACAAGAAATAGTTGAAGAACTTGCTAAATATGCAGGTGTACCTGTATGGAACGGACTTACTGATGAATGGCATCCTACTCAAATGCTTGCAGATATGCTTACAATAGAAGAACATTTCGGGCATCTTAAAGGATTAAAATTTGTTTATATGGGAGATGCAAGAAACAATGTAGCAAACTCTTTAATGATAGCTTGCGCTAAACTTGGACTTGATTATGTTGCTTGCGCACCTAAAGAATTATTCCCTGATCCTAAATTGGTTGAAATGGCAAAAGAAATAGCAAAAGATAATTTCTGCACAGTTACACTTACTGACAATGTAGAAGAAGGAACAAAAAATGCAGATGTTCTATATACAGATATATGGGTATCTATGGGCGAACCTGCTGAAATATGGGAAAAGAGAATATCTTTATTAAAAGATTATCAAATAAATGCAAAGGCTATGGCTAATGCAAATAAAGAAGCCATATTCCTACATTGCTTACCTTCATTCCATGATACAAAGACAAAAGTAGGAAAAGAGATAGCAGAAAAATTCGGCATAACTGAAATGGAAGTAACTGATGAAGTATTTGAATCAAAACAATCTTATGTATTTGATCAAGCTGAAAACAGAATGCATACAATAAAAGCTGTTGTATATGCTACACTTTGCTAATGTTTAAAAGCTGTTAAGTTTAAAGATTAATGCTGAAATTTGTTTTAAAGTTCGTGTAAAAATAACAGTTGTCTATAAAGACAATACATTTCAAAAAATTAATATGTCTTTTCTATTTAGATATATTAATTTTTTGAAAAGGCAGTATGGAAATATGAGCAGTGAATTACACTGCTCTAAAAGCTTATAAATTGTAAAATTAATGAGTGTAGGCATATTTTGTATTATGTTTAGAGATTATTATTTTAAAATAATTTGAAACGGCTTTGCTTTGTAATAATTATAAATTTTAAAATTTGAAATTATGATATAAAATGGAATTATAATCGGAATTAATTTACATATAATAATTTAATACATTATTTTAATTAAAAATAATTGTATAATCTATCTTTGTTAATATTTTAACTTACATATATATGTAAAAAGCTCTTTTTAATTGACAGTATGATAATTTTGAGTTTTGCAGTTTATATATAAAAGTATAGATTTTTAATCATTTTAAATTTTTAAACTTAATATTTGCATCTATTTTGCACAAAATATATTTATATCTCAGTCTAATATACAGATTTTTATAATTTTTAAGTGGATACCTATAATTAAGGAGGAAATAAAATGCAAGCAATATTAGACATAATAGATAAAATAACCGGATTTATGTGGGGTTGGCCTATATTGATAGCATTATTAGGCGGAGGAATCATTATAACAATAAGAACAGGATTTGTTCAAATAAGATATTTACCTTTTATTTTAAAACAAACTTTTGGAAAGATGTTTGCTTCAAATGTAGGCGGGGAAGGTTCTGTAAGTCCGTTCCAGGCAGCATCAGCAGCACTTGCATCTTCAATAGGTGCAGCCAATATAGTTGTTGCACCTGCTATAATATTTACAGCAGGACCGGGAGCTGTTTTTTGGATGTGGATGGCTGGACTTATCGGTCAAGCTACAAAATTTGCTGAAATAATACTTGGTATAAAATACCGTGAAAAAAATGCTGATGGAGAATTTGTCGGCGGACCTTCATATACATTTAAAAAAGGTATAGGAGGAACAGCAGGTAAAATAATGGGATTCTTGGTATCATTCTTCTTTATGATAGAGATACTTCCATCTATAACATTACAAACTATATCAGCAGCAGGTCCTCTTGAAAAACTTGGTCTTTCAAGAATAATATCAGCGGTGATAATAACAGTGCTTGTTGTACTTGTTGCTTATGGTGGAATAAAAAGAATAGGTCAAGTTACTGAAAAGTTAGTTCCTTTTATGGCAGCTTTGTATTTATTGTTCGGTTTAATAATAATAATTATGCATATAGATAAATTACCGGGAGCTTTTGCGATGATATTCCAAAGTGCATTTAATCCACAAGCAGTTGTAGGCGGAGCAGCAGGAACATCTCTTGCCGCTATGATAAAAGCTGGAGCTGCAAGAGGTTGTTATTCAAATGAAGCCGGTATGGGTTCAGCACCTTATGCGCATGCTACAGCTATAACTGACCACCCTGTACGTCAAGGTATGTGGGGAATATTTGAAGTAATTGCAGATACAATACTTGTTTGCAGTATGTCAGCGTTGGTAGTTTTAGTTACAGGTAATTATACTGATCCGGAGCTTAAAGGTGTTGCAGTTGAAAGAGCGTTTAATTCAGCTTTCGGACAATTAGGAACAGCAGTAATAGCTATAAGTTTATTCCTATTTGTGCTTTCTACAATTATAGTTATAGTATTCTATTGTGAAAAACAAGGAGAGTATTTGTTCGGTACAGCAGTTGGTAAAGTTATGAGATTTGCAGCTTGCGGAATGGTATTGCTTGGTGGTTTTGTATCATTTGACAATGCCGGAACATTCTTGGATTTTACATTAGGTCTTGTAGTGTTTACTAATATGATAGGTATGATAATTATGAGTGGAGAACTCAAAGAATTAACAGAAGATTTCTTCAAAAATCCTAAATTCTATCCGGGAAATAAATAAAAATTGAATAATAAATAAAATTATTTTAGTTTTCTAAAAATTAATTTAAAATATATATTAATACTAATCTTAAATTAAATTTGCTTATTGTTGATTATTAAACATATTTACAATGTTCAAATATTTTTATAACCATAATTGCTTGTTTTAAATTGAGGTTAGTATTAATTTTATGACTGATAAATAAAAAACATAATTCGGTGTGAAAATTTAGAACATAATTTTAAATTGGAAAGGGTTAAAGTATTTATGGAAAGGGTTAATGAACAAGTAGAAAGTGAAAGCACTAAAATTGACCTGAAAAAAGAGATAGGAATAGAATCCATAATTTTTATGGTATGTTTTTTCGTCTTTTTTATTTGGGTAGGCAGTATAATGGGCGGAACAAATATGATAAAAACTATGATGGCAACTGCATTTGATCTATTGATAAATGTTTGCTTATATCTTATGGCGGTTGCAGTAATAGCAGGAGGTATTTCAGGAGTTTTTTCAGAATTCGGTGTTGTGGCACTTATAAATAAAGTGCTTTCTTTTATAATGAAACCGCTATATGATTTACCGGGAGCAAGCTCTCTTGGAATGTTAAATTGTTTTATGTCTGACAATCCGGCTATATTAACACTTGCTCATGATGATAATTTCAGACAATATTTCAAAAAATATCAATTGCCTGCACTTACAAATTTGGGAACAGCATTCGGTATGGGACTTATAATTAGTACAACTATGATGAGCTTTCCTGTTGAGGGTGCTATAAAAGCTGCTCTTATTGGAGTTTTAGGAGCAACTGTAGGTAGCGTTATATCTGTAAGACTTATGATAAGAAAGACAAAAAAATATTATGGCACTACTGAAATGGTAAAAACCAATCATGTAGATAAAATACCTAAAGGAATGAGAAGAGTAAGAGAAGGCTCAGCAGGCTCAAGATTTATATTGGCACTTCTGGATGGCGGTAAAATAGGCGTAGATATGGGAATGTCAATAATTCCAGGTGTTTTGCTTATATGTACAATGGTTATAATTCTTACAAACGGAACAGGGGCTTCAGGAGTATATGACGGTACAGCCAATCAAGGAATAGGGGTATTGCCACTATTAGGTGAAAAATTACAATTTATACTGACACCTCTTTTCGGCTTTAAATCTCCTGATGCAATAGCGGTACCTATAACAGCACTTGGCAGTAGCGGTGCGGCAATAGGAATGATAGCAAAAATGGTGCAAAACAATAAAGTTTCCGGAAATGATATAGCTGTATTTACTGCAATTTGTATGTGTTGGAGCGGATATTTATCCACTCATATAGCTATGATGGACGCACTGGAAACCAAAGAAATGACAGGAAATGCAATTTTATCACATACAATTGGCGGTTTAGGTGCAGGAATTGCAGCCCATCTGATATGGATGATAGTGGGATAATATAGAAGATGATATTTTCTCGATAATACATCCGGAAAAAATTTGATATGAATGATAAAAAAATAAGGAGTTTTTAGATATGGATGTATCCAAATATTCTCAAGCAGTTATTGATACTATAAAAGAGGCACATAAAATTGCAATAAAAAATGAAAATTTAGAAGTGACTGAATTACATATCATGTACTGTATTTTGAAAAATTCAGATAATGAAGTGATAAGAGCTATAACAAATATGGGAATAGTAGTAAAATCGCTTACAGATGATATAAAAAACGCCATATCTAAATTAAAATCACCTAAGGGTGTAACAAATCTATATGTGAGTCGTGCATATCAAAAAGTTTTGATAGTATCACAAGAAATAGCAAGAAGTATGTATGACAGTTTGGTAAGTCAAAAACATATATTTCTTGCTATATTAAAAGAAGATTATACACAAGGTGCACAAATTGCACAAAGACATAATTTGAATTATGAGATTTTGGAAAAAGAATTTGACAAAATAAACAGCGAAAATATTGCAAGAGGGATAACGGACGAAACTTTAAAAGAATTGTCAAAATACGGAAGAAATCTTACAAAAGAGGCTATAGACGGAAAGCTTGATCCTATAATAGGTAGAGATGAAGAGACAAAAGGCGTGATAAGAATATTATCTCGTAGAATAAAGAATAATCCTGTGCTTATAGGAGAAGCTGGAGTAGGTAAGACAGCGATAGTTGAGGGACTTGTTCAACGTATAGTAAAACAAGATGTTCCCGACATATTAAAAGATAAGATAGTATTTGCACTTGATATGACATCGCTTATAGCAGGTGCAAAATATAGAGGAGATTTTGAAGACAGGTTGAAAAAACTGTTGGAGATAATAAAAGACTCAAACGGCAAGATAATTATGTTCATAGATGAACTGCATAACATAATAGGTGCAGGAAATACATCAGGTACAATGGATACATCAAACATATTGAAACCTATGCTTGCGAGAGGGGAGATACTTGTAGTCGGAGCTACAACTTTGGATGAATATAAAAAATATATCGAAAAAGATGGAGCACTTGAGAGAAGATTCCAAAAAATTTTGGTAGAAGAGCCAACTCAAGAAGATACTATATCAATACTTAGAGGTATAAAGTCAAAATATGAAAGACACCATAAAGTGCAAATAACAGATCTTGCTATAATAGATGCAGTCAAACTTTCACAAAGATATCTCAGCAGTAGAAAATTGCCTGATATAGCAATAGATATAATAGATGAGGCATCATCGCTTGTCAGAATGTATACAGACGAAAGACCGCTCGAATTGGAAGATTTAAACAGAAAAATCTTGCAGTTGGAGACAGAGAAGGTATTGCTAAAAAGAGAAGTGGATGAAGTATCCAAACATAGACTTGCAGAGCTTGAAAAGACAATAGAAAAAGAAAAAAATATACTTCTTGAAAAAGAAGATGCATATATAAAAGAAAAGCAAAGGCAGGAAGAAATATCCAACCTTCAAACTGATTTAGAGTTGATTAGTTTGCAAATAGAAGATGCAAAAGAAAAACACTCATTTGACAAATTGGGCGACCTGATGAAACTTAAAGAGGAAACTGATAATAATTTAAATAAAGTAAAATCTATAACACCATATTATCCGTTAAGAATACAAGTAACCCAAAAAGAAGTCAAAGAAATTGTTGCAAAATTGGCAGGAATGCCGGAAAAAAATCTCGAAACGGATGAACTTGCGCTTATATCAAACCTCAAAGAAAATTTAAAATATGAATTTATAGGCTCTGAAAATATGATTGACAGAATTGTAGATGCATATATACGTTCAAGAGGCGATTTGGTAGAAAAAAACAGACCTATAGGAGCATATTTACTTGCAGGAAGTAGTGGAGTAGGTAAGAGTTATATAGCTAAATTGCTTGCAAATTATATATATGACGGAGAAAAAAGTCTTGTAGCTTTAGATATGAGTGAATTTACGGATAAATCATCTATAACCAAGTTGATAGGTGCACCTCCTGGATATATAGGTTTTGAAACAGGAGGGGCATTTACAGAAACAATAAGGACAAGACCGTACAGCGTTATACTGTTTGATAATATAGATATGGCACAATTGGAAGTTGCAGCTATAATATCTCAAATAATAAAAAACGGTAAAATAAGCGACAGTAAAGGCAGGAATATAGATTTTAAAAATACAGTAATAATATGCACGGTTAATATAGATTCTGATAAAAACAAATATTTAGATTTATTAAAAACAAAATTACAATTCAGTTTCTTATCATCATTTGATGAAATATTTTTTATAGAAAAATTTGATAAAAAAAGTATTAAAAAAGTTGCAAAATTGAGTTTACAAAAACTTTCGCAAGAGCTGAGTACAAACCAAATAAATCTTGTTTGGGATGAAGAAGTTGAAGATGAACTTATAACTTATTTTGATTATGAAAATATGGGAGCAATAGCAATAAGCAATGCTATAGAGCAGTATATACTTACTCCTATATCTATGAAAAATCTTCAAGGAAAACTGAAAAAATTTTCTACAGTAAGACTTGTATTGGATGAAGAGAATAATATAATTTTGCAGGATTAATATTTTATTTCTATAAAGATTGACTTATGCCTGAGTAAAATTTAGTTTTTTATAAAATTATTTTATCAAAACAGTATTGACAAAATAATAATATATAATATGATATATTTTTCAAGTTAAATAGATTTAATTTCAAAAATACAATAATTAATTTAAAGGAGAAGAGATATGGAATTCAAATTACCGGAATTTAAATTTCCTGATTTTTCTGACGCACAATATGCCAATTTACCTGAAATTAGCATAGGAGAAGTAGAAAAAGACGGAGTTGCACCAGATGAGTTTTACCTTACATCACATATGCCTACATTTTACAAATATAATGGAAAGTGGATACTGCCTGAGCATAATTCACTAAATTGTGTAGCAGTATTAGATGGCGATAAAATTGTAATAACAGAACTTAGAGAATTGAAAAAAGGCAATAAGGTAGTATTAGGAGATAAAATAGACGGCACACAAGGAATACTTGTATATAAAGACGGTTTTCCTCAGTCAATATATTGTCCAAGAGGAAAAGCTGTTGAAACATCTTTTTCACAAGATTATGACAGATTATTCGAGCTTATGCAATATGAAAAAGAAAATGGTGGACATATAGTTTGGGTATTAGGACCAAGCGTTGTATTTGACTATGATACAAGAAATTCATTGAATAAATTGGCTGAAAACGGATATATAAATTGCCTTTTAGGTGGAAATGCAATGTGTACACATGACCTTGAAGGAGGATTTTTGCAAACTGCACTTGGACAAAACATATATACACAAGAAAATGTTCCTATGGGCCACTACAACCATTTGGATTTGTTAAACGAAGTTAGAACAATAGGTTCAATCAAAGAGTTTATAAAAGCGGGTAATGTAAAAGACGGAATAATAAAAACACTTAACGATTTGGATGTTCCTTTCGTATTATCAGGTTCAATAAGAGATGACGGTCCTCTTCCGGAAGTAATAGGAGATACAGATAGAGCACTTACAGAAACAAAAAAACAACTTGATAAAGCAACACTTATAATCGGTATAGCTACAATGCTTCACTCACTTTCTGTTGCCAATATGGCATCAAGCTATAGAATAACACAAGACGGAAAAGTAAGACCTGTCTATATGTATACAGTTGATATAACAGAAAATGTTGTAAATAAAGTTGCTGCTGCGAGAGAATTTATGGCATTTACACCGATGATTACAAATGTTCAGGATTTTGTTGTAAACTGCGAAAGAGCACTTGTAAAACCTGCAGATAAAGCTCTTATGGGTGATATGGAAATAAAACAAACAGAAACGGTAGGAATAAATAAAAAAGAAGATGAAATAAAAGGAGCGAGATTATAATGAAATTTGAAATGCCTAAATATCATCATCCTAATTTTGACCAGGATTTTTTGGTAAATGCACCTAATGTTACACTTGAAGAAGTGCAAGTAGACGGTATAAGTCCAAGAAATTATCATGCATTGTCAGTTTTTCCTGAATACTTTAAAATAAACGGCAAATGGGTATTGGCTACTCAATCAAGGATGGATACGGTTTGTGTTGCTATAGACAAAGAAGGGGAAGAAAGCGTAAATATAGTAGAGTTTAGAAATTTGAAAAAAGGCGATAAAGTTGTAATAGGAAGAACAGAAGACGCATCAGAAGGAATATATGTTTGGACACAAGGATTTTTAGAAGATTCTGCAGATTCAGATACATTCGCATTCAGATCAGGACGTTCAAGAGAAACGGCGTTCTCAGTAGATTATGATACATTATATGATGTGCTTAGATATGAAAAAGCAAACAACGGGTATGTTACTCTTATAGTAGGTTCAGCTATATCATTGGATAGAGATTCAAGAAATGCGCTTGAAAGACTTGTAAGACAAGGTTATGTTCAAGCAATATTCTGCGGAACTGAAACAGCGGCTTTTGATTTGGAAAAAGGTATTTATGATACTACTTGGGGACAAAAAACTTTTGAAAAAGAGCAAAATACAACAAAAAACTTATTTGCAACAATAAATCTTGCAAGAAAATATGGTTCGACAAAAGCATTGGTTGAATCAGGCATGGTAAAAGACGGTTTTATGAAAGCATGCGTAGAAATGAATGTACCGGTAGTAATAGCAGGAACAATTCGTGACAGATTTGCATTACCTGAAACTATAAACAATGTATATGAAGCGCAAAATGCTATGAGAAGCCACGCAAGAAAAACATCTACAATAATAATGATGAGTGCGATATTATACACAATAGCAACAGGTAATATGACACCTTCATACAACGAATTTGACGGAACAGTTAGACCTGTTTATATGTATACTATAGATATACAAGAATTTGCGGTAAACAAATTGGCTGACAGAGGTACTTTAACAGCAGTGTCAATAGTTACAAATGCACAAGATTTCATAAGAAATGTGGATAGAGCGTTAAACGGCTAAAAAAGTATATATTGTGGTTAAAAAAATTTAAATAAAATAATATAAATCTATCTTTTATATAATTCTGTATTAAAATACACTAAAATTACAGTAAATTATAGAAAAAGATAAATATATTATCAATAAAAATTTATTGATAAATAAATTTAGATAGTGGGGGAGAATTATATTGAAAAAAATAGTTTTAGCATTGGGCGGAAATGCACTTGGAAACACACCTGAAGAACAAAAAGAAGCAGTTAAAAACACTGCAAAATCAATAGTAGACCTTGTAGAGCAAGGAAATAAAGTAATAATATCACATGGTAACGGACCACAAGTAGGTATGATAAATTTAGCAATGGACGCTGCATCAAAATCAGATGCAAAAACTCCACAAATGCCATTTCCTGAATGTGGAGCAATGAGCCAAGGATATATAGGATATCACCTTCAAAATTCTATAGAAAATGAACTAAAAAGAAGAAATATGGATGTTATGACAGCAACTATAGTAACACAAGTGTTAGTTGACAAAGAAGATAAAGCATTTGACAATCCTACTAAGCCTGTTGGGGCATTTTATACAAAAGAGCAAGCAGAAGAAATGGAGAAAAAAGGCTTCAAATTCAAAGAAGATGCAGGTAGAGGATATAGAAGAGTAGTACCTTCTCCAAAGCCGATAGATATAGTAGAAAAACAAGCAGTAGAAACATTATATAATGCTAATTGCATAGTTATAGCTGCAGGTGGTGGCGGAATACCTGTAATAAAAGAAAATGATGATCTTGTGGGTGTACCGGCAGTTATAGATAAAGACTTTACAACTGCAAAATTGGCAGAGTTGGTAGATGCAGATACACTTATAATATTAACAGCAGTAGAAAAAGTAGCTATAAGATTTGGAAAACCTGATGAGAAATGGTTGGATAAGTTAACAGTTGAAGAAGCACTTATTCATATAGAAAACAAAGAATTTGCAGAAGGCTCTATGAAACCTAAAGTAGAGGCTGCAATAAACTTTGCAAAATCTAAAGCAGGAAGAACAACTTTAATAACATCGTTGGAAAAAGCTGCAGAAGGCTTGGAAGGAAAAACAGGCACATTAATAAGTTTATAATAAAAGATAATTTTACTATACAAAAAAAATCGACCACATATAAATGGTCGATTTTTTGTAATATCTAATTGATTATGGATTTTAATACTATTTTCTAATAAAATTATAGATAACTTATATAATTATATAACGTAGTGTAAATACTTTTGTGTATAGCCTTTCTTATAGTAAAACTATATCGCCGAGAACCTTTCCTATGCTGTCATTTATTACTATATCGGCATTGCCGTCTTGTGATGTGGATGATTTATTTATTAAAACGAGTTTTGAGCCTCTGAAGTAATTTACAAGACTTGCAGCCGGATATACAATAAGTGATGTACCACCTATTATAAGTACATCTGCATTTGATATATAATGTAGTGATTCTGATAATACATTGCTGTCAAGACTTTCTTCATACAAGACCACATCAGGGCGAACAGTTCCACCACACACATCGCAATGAGGTATATTTTCAGATTTTATTATGTAATCCAAATCAAAATTTTTGTTACATTTCATACAGTAATTTTTGTGTATAGTTCCATGTAATTCCAATACATTTTTTGAGCCTGCCATTTGATGAAGCCCGTCAATATTTTGTGTGATTATGGCTTTTAATTTTCCGATTTGTTCTAATTTTGCAAGTGCCTTGTGTGCATTATTTGGCTTTGCATTTTCATATATCATCTTATCTTTGTAGAATTGATAAAAAAATTCAGGGTTTCTCATAAAAAAGCTGTGACTTACAACAGTTTCAGGAGAATAAGTGATATTTTTTTGTGCATTGAATATACCATTTGATGAACGAAAATCCGGTATATCACTTTCTGTTGATACACCTGCACCTCCGAAAAATACGATATTATCACTGTTATCTATAACTTTTTTTAATTCTTCATACATTTCAATACCTCCTCAACTATAAATTAATACTATTTTCTAATAAAATTATGGATAAGTTGTATAATTATATAAAATTAATATACATAGTCTATCAGAAAAATTAATTGTTATGATTTTCCATTATTATATAAGATTTTAATATTATTTTAAAAATAGGTATAATCGCTTTTCTGATAGATGTTAAAAGATGGATAGATTATTTATAAATATTTGTATTGCTATAAAAAATATATAAAAGTAAAAAATTCAAATCTTATTATATATTTTAACAAAATTATATGATTATTTCCACAGCAAATATATGTGATTAATTTTTTATCAGTGATAATTAATCAAATTTAATGTAGAATTAAGTTGCTTAATATATCATATAAATATATAATTATTATATAATCTAAAAAATATAAGGAGAAGTTTATGGAAAATAATTTAAAATCGAATAAAAAACAACTTCTGTTTAATATAATTACAGGAGCTTTAGCAGGGGTCTTAGTATTTGTATCATTAACTGTATTTTTCACAAAAACATATGGACTTACCTTGCAAGAATATAAAGATATAAGTGCATTTAAAGAATTTACTCAAAAATATTATTATGAGAATACGGATAATGTAGATTTTAAAACAGGCATAAGAAAAGGAATAATAGACTCATTAAATGATCCATATTCCAAATATTTGACCAAAGAAGAATTTGATAAAACCATGGAAGATACTACAGGAGAATTTGTAGGGATAGGTGTGTATATAGCACCTACAGAAAATAACACAATAGCGGTTGTATCTCCTATAAAAGGTTCACCGGCTGAAAAGGTAGGCATAAAATCAGGAGATATAATAGAGAGTATAAACGGCAAAAAATATGATGGAAAGCATATGGAAGATGCTGTAAAACAGATGAGGGGAAAAGCTGGAGAAAAAGTAGTAATAGGTATATTGGATAAAAATGGTAAGCGTAAAGAATATACTGTGATAAAATCTCCTATACATCCTCAAACAGTAGGTTCAAAGGTTATAGATAGCAACATAGGATATATACAAATAATTTCATTTGAAGGAAAGACAGCAGAGGAATTTAGAAAAAATTATGAAGATTTGAAGAAGAAAAATGTAAAAGGATTGATAATAGATTTGCGTTCAAATCCGGGAGGTCTTGTAGACCAAGTTATTGATATAGCAGATCAAATACTGCCAAGAGCCAGTATAGTATATACAAACAATAAAAATGATGAAAAGGAATATTTCAACTCTGATGAAAAAGAAAGTATAACATTGCCTATGGTAGTTCTTGTAAACGAAGGTTCAGCCTCTGCATCTGAAATACTTTCAGGAGCATTGCAAGACAATAAGGCGGCTACAATAGTTGGACAGCAGACATATGGTAAAGGTGTTATTCAATCTGTTTTGCAAATGGGAGATGATGGTGGACTTATTTTAACAACAGCACAATATTTTACGCCTAACGGACATATAGTGCATGGTAAGGGCATAACACCTGATGTAAAGGTGGAATCAAGCCAAAATACAAAAAATAAAGATGTACAGCTTGAAAAGGCAATAGAAGTTATGAAAGGTAAGATAAAATAGAAATATACTAAAAAAATTATTTTATTTTAAATCAAAATTAATACTAAAGAGTATTTTTGCTTATGATTTTAATCACTATGAATTAGGAGAATTAAATTGAAAATCTTAAAAAAAGGTGATATAGTAGTAATAGTTATTATAATTGTTCTATCGCTTATTCCTATGGTATTTTTTAAAAACGAATTTAATAGTGATAATGCTAAGATAATAGTATCTCAAGATTCAAAAATAATAGGAACATATGAATTAAATACGGGAAGTAATTCTCAATATATAGAATTTGATTTTGAAATGGACGGTAAAAAATACAAAGCTACATTGGAGACAAAAAATTCTCAAGTAAGACTACTTAGATTGCCAAAGGAAGTTGTTCCAAAATCAATTCATGCAGATATGTCATGGATTGGAGATGACAGTAAAATAATAGTAGCATTACCTGCAAAATTAGTAATATCTATAGAAAATTCAAAAAACGATAGTGAGATAGATTCTATCGCAACATAAAAAAACAAGGGATATAATCCCTTGTTCTTCACTCTGACCACCAGCTATGCTGGTGGATATTTTTTATATAAAGATTTTAATTTTATTCTTCATTTAAAATACCATATAGTTTAGATTTTATATGATGTTTTTTATGTGACGATTTATTTCATATCATATATGGCTTTTTAAAAGATTTTCAGTGTTATACGGCTATATTTAATTATTCATTGACTTGTTCTATAATTGGGTTTATTTTAAGCTTAACTTTTTGTATTCTGTTATCAGATGCCAATTCTACTTTAAATGTAAGATTATCTATATCAATGCTCGGTTTTTCACCTTTATTCGGAATATATCCCAATTTTTCTATAACCAAGGCCGATATTGTGTCATAGTTTTCATTTTCGAGTTCCAAGTCAAGCTCTTTGTTTATTTCTCTTATTTCTGTTGTACCGCTTATCAAATATTCACTGTCGGATAATTTGACTATTCCTTGTTCTTCATCATCGAATTCATCATTTATATCACCCATAATCTGTTCAATCAGGTCTTCTATTGTAACTATACCTGAAAAACCTCCATATTCGTCTACAAGTATAGCCATATGATTCCTAAGACGTTGCATTTCCTTGAATAGTTCATCTATATTTTTCATCTCCGGTACAAAATACGGTTTTTGAAGTAGAGATTCAATATTGATATTTTCAAATCCGACTTTTCTTGCTTGTACAAGAAGGTCTTTTGTATTTAATATTCCGATTATATCGTCTATATTTTCTTTATATACCGGTATTCTTGAATAATACGTTTCTATAATTTCATCTAAATGCTCTGATATAGGCTCTGTTATATCTATTTTATAGGTGTCTTTTCTTGATACCATTATATCTTTAGCTGTTATATTGTCAAAAGAAAATATAGAGTTAATTATTTCCTTTTCTATATCATTAAATACGCCTTTTTCGCTTGCAGTTTCAACGAGTGCTTTTATTTCTTCAGCAGAAACTTTTTCATCAAAATCTTTTTTGTCTTTGTGAAAGATTTTAAGCATTGTATTAATTAAAAAATCAAGCGGTTTTATTATTATAAATGTCAGCAGATATATAATATTTATAATGCTTAAACTTATTGCTTTTGGAGGTGTATCACTGAATAAAGCAATTTTTTTCGGAATTATATCTCCAAACGCTATCAGCAGGCAAGACATAATAAGCGATATGATTAAAATAACAACAATAATACTATGGTCAGTGAATGAAGTATCTTTGAAAAAAGTATATATATAATTAACAGTAAAATATATATTTGTACAAAGTGTGATAAAAAATTTTAAAAATCTTATGGACATTATATATATTTCAGAATTTGCAGATATTTTTTCTGTTAGATAATTATTTTCGTACTCATTTTCTTGAGATACAGCTGATTTTAATTTCCCGATAGATACTTCAAATGCAGATAAAAAAGCATTTATTAATATGATTAATATTATAAAAAGTATGTTAAAGATTGTGACGGGTACAATCGTGTCAGTTTCCATTTAAAAATCCTTTCATTTATGTATTTTACCGATAGTTTCTATTAAGAAGTATAAAAAAATCATAAATTTTATTTTTGGATATCGTTTAATGTAGATTTAAAAAAAATTCATTGTTTATAAAAATAAATTATTTGATTTTTCAATCAAACAACAGTATTAATAGATATATCGGATAAGTGTAATAGAATAATTTGCTTAATATTAAACGAAAGCCTATGAATATAAAATCATAGGCTGTTTTTATAGTATTTACAGTTTTATAGTGCTGTTTGTGCGTCCATAAAAGAAAGTCTTAAGTGATTTAAGGTCAAATTGTTGTGGAGATATTATTTGCTCTGTAGAACCGACAAATAAAACACCATCAGGCTTTAAAGAATTTGAAAACTTTTGATATATTTCGTTTTTAGCATCATCTGTAAAATATATCATAACATTTCTGCATACTATTAAATCACATTTGTCTATATATGGATCTTTTAAAAGGTTGTGTTTTTTAAATTGAACACGACTTTTTATTTCATTACTTATTTCAAATTTTCCATCATCGTTTTTCTTGAAATATTTGTTTTTCAGTTCTGTAGGTACATTTTTTAAACTTGATGCTATATATACTCCGGCTTTTGCTTTAGCCATAGCACCATCGTCTATATCTGTTGCATATACAGTTATTTTGTTTAGTGGAAGTAGTGTAGATAATATCATAGTTATTGTGTAGGGTTCTTCACCTGTAGAGCAAGCGGCACTCCATACTTTTATATCCTTGCTCTTTGATAAAAAAGCCGGAAATAATTTGGTTTCTACTATTTTCCACTGTTCAGGATTTCTGAAAAATTCCGATACATTTATGGTCATAAAGTTTATAAATTCATTAAACTTCTCTTTGTCATTATCTATGAATTTAAAATATTCTAAAAGGTCATTAAAACCATTCCTTGATGCTAAAGATGAAATTCTTCTTTTCATTTGAGCTTCTTTGTATAAAGTTAAATTTATACCTGTTTTTCTCAAAATTTTCTCTTTAAATTGCTCATAAGAATCAGCCATTAATAACTTCTCTCCTATACTAAAATTTAATAAATTTTATTTTTAAGCTTCTGTTTCGTTTTGTTCTGGTTGTACTTCAGGTTCTTCCTGTTTTTTGTCTTCGAGTAACATGCTGAGTTCTATTTTCTTTTCTTCAGGGTTTATACCAATTATCTTTACTTTTACTTTGTCGCCTGTTTTTAATATTTCTGAAGGATTTTTAACGAAGTCTTCAGATAGATTGGATATGTGAACAAATCCGTCAACTATTGGATATAAGCTGATAAATGCACCATAATCCTTAATATTTTTAACTTCTCCGTCTACTATATCTCCTTCTTTATGAGATTTTACATACTCATCCCATGGATTAGGTTCTAAAGATTTTATAGATAAAGATAATCTCTTTTCTTCAGGAGTATAACTTAAAACTTGAACTTCCACTTCTTGTTCCAATTCAAAAGAATCTTTTATCTTTTTATTGCGAGCCCATGATATTTCGCTTACATGTACTAATCCGACAATTCCTCCGATATCTACGAATATACCGTAGTCTTTTATGTCTTTTACTACACCTTTAAATACTTTTCCTTCTTGAATTGTTTCAGATAATTCTTTTAATTTTTCGTCTTGAACTTTTTGAAGTATAGATTTTCTTGAAAGAATCAATCTTCTCTTTTTAGGATCTATATCCAATATTTCAGCTTCGAATTCTTTGCCTATATAAGATTTAGCGATATCTTCATTTATATATTTAAGCTCTATATGGCTTAAAGGTAAGAATCCTTTTATATTTCCTTTGTATGCCACTATTAATCCTTTTGAATTAACTTCTTGACCTTTAACAGTTATTATATCGCCTTTTTGTATATCTTCCCATGCGCTTATTTCATCAACTCTTTTTTTGGATAAAATGATTTCGCCGTTATTTTTATCTATTTTTATTACTAAAAGTTTTAGCCTGTCGCCGACATGGACTTCTTCATCATCGAACATCTCTGATTTTGGTAGAATTCCGTCTGTTTTATATTGTAAATCCACATAATAAGCATCACTTTTCTCCACCAAAACAGTACCTTCAATTACAGTACCTCTGTATATTTCATGATAGTTATTCTCTTGCTCCAATAATAATTGTTCCATTGTGTCGCTCATAGTTTCCAACTCCTTAAAAAATATTTGTACAATAATTATTTTATAAAATTTAGGAACAGGTTTCATAATTTTTATAAAATAACAATTACATTATCTCAATTTTATACTAATTTGTCCACACTTATTTTAAATAAAATTAAAAAAATTAATATAATTTAATATAAAAAATTGATTTTAATCACAAAAATACATTGAAAAATAGCTATTATATATAAGTGTGAGAAAATTATAAAACAAAAATATTATTTTTTTTGTAAATAGTATATTTGTTCAAAAACTGTTTAAAAACATAAAAACAATACATTATTATATAAACAATGTTTAAGTTTTTATAATTTGAGTAAAACCACAATATAAATGTGTGGTTTTACTTCATTTTATAATTTTATATATTTTACCAATATATTGAAATATTACTTATTTCTTGAATTGTATGCTTTAAGACCTTTATCTAATATATTAAACGCTTTTTTTAATTTTTCGCAGTCGAGTACATATGCTATTCTGACTTCGTCTTTTCCTTCTTCAGGGTTAACATAAAAACCGTTGGCAGGAGCCATCATAAGCGTTTCTCCATCTACATCAAAGTTTTCGAGAAGCCATATACAAAAGTCTTCTGAATTTTCTACAGGAAGCTTTGCAATCATATAAAATGCACCAAGAGGCTTTTTACAAAAAACTCCATCTATCTTTTGCAAACTCTCATAACAAATATCACGTCTTTTTTTATACTCAAGATTTACTTCTTTTAAATATGATATAGGCGTGTTATAGAGTTGTGCAGCACCTATTTGTCCCATAGTAGGAGCAGCAAGTCTTAATTGGCAAAGTTTCATAATCATTTGAGCAATTTCTTTGTTTTTTGTGGCTAATATTCCTATTCTTGCGCCACAAGCACTGAATCTTTTTGATATGGAATCTATTATAATCACATTTTCTCTGACATCTTGCATAGTTCCAAGCGATATGTGTTTTACTTCGTCATCATAAATAAACTCTCTATATACTTCGTCTGCCAATATATAAAGTGAATGTTTTTTTGCAAGTTCACATATTGAACGAAGTGCTTCATGTGAATAAACGGCACCTGTAGGATTATTTGGATTAGTGATTAAGAATGCTTTTGTTTTTGGTGTTATGGATTTTTCTATTTCTTCATATGAAGGCAACAAAAATCCGTCGCTTGAGTGCGTTTTTATAGGGACAATTTGAATTTCCGCCACTTTTGCTATAGAGTTGTAATTTGTATAAAATGGCTCAGGGACTAAAAGTTCATCTCCGCTATTCATAGTTGCGAAAAAAGCGTACATAAGTGCTTCACTACCGCCATTTGTAATGAATACATCATCATATTCCAAAGAGACACCTATGTTTGAGTAATATTTTATAACAGAATCTATTAGAGATTTTTCACCTCTGGAATCAGCATATTCCAAAGTTTCTTCTTTATAATTTTTCATAGCGTCATAGAATATATCAGGAGTTTTTATATCGGGTTGTCCTATATTAAGGTGATATACTTTTTTACCTTCTTTAATTGCGTTTTTTTCATAAGGAACCAATTTTCTTACCGATGAATATGGCATAGAATAGGTTCTTTTTGATATTTCCATATTGTATTTCATTTCCCTTCATTTATTGTTATAATTAATATTCTATTTTAAAACTAATACTCACAAATGTAAAGTAAAATTTTATAGAAATTTAGCTATATCTATGATTACCAATACTATCATCTAAAGTAAATATAGATATTTTTTTATAGTGCTTAAATTATTTTGGAACTGAGATTGCCAACACCTTTATAAATATATGATTTGTAGATGTTTATAGAAAATTGTATATTTGTTATTACGATTTAGTTTATAAAAATTGTATAGGTCAAAATATATTTGAGCATATTCTAATTTATACTAAAACTTAATAGGAATATAAAAAATAGTGTTGTGTAAATTTAATAAAAATATAACACTATTTATAGATTTTTCATATAAATTATCTATTATTCTATGAGGTGTTAGTGTTAAATGATATTTAATATAAAAAATATTGTTTAATAAAAAAGATAGTAGGACAGAACCTACTATCTATATAATTATTCTTGTATATCTTTTCCACAACATTTTTTGTATTTTTTACCGCTTCCACATGGACAAGGATCATTTCTTCCTATTTTTTCAGGTTTTACTATTATTTTACTACGTTTGTAATCTTTTGTGATTTCTTCTCTTCTTTCTTTAGTAAGTATATTATCCCAGCCTTCCAAATTGTACAACCATTCTGCTGTGGCATCAAGCATATTAAAATAAAGTTTTTCAAAATCTATATCAAAGGATACATTTGTATCTTCTTCCATATCTTCCATATTATATTCTGATTTCAAGCTTGAATTTATACCATCTATAAAACCTATCATTGTGAGCGGTTCTACATTAAATTTTTGAGCAAGCTCTTTTACACTGCCACTATACACAGTGTCCTTATTTTTTAAAAGCTCGTCATATATATCTTTTTCTATCGGTAAATACCAATTCCAAAATTCATCATATTCAGCTTGAGTAGTTATTTCATAAGCTTTTTTACACCATTGTTTATACATACTTGCCATATTTTTACAAATCTCCTTTAGCTTTTGTAGTAACTTGTTATTAATTAAGAAAAATTAATATTATTTTATAATTTTTTATTTGAGTTTATTTTATGATAGTTATATTTCAAATAACTTCTTAAAATCATTTTTAGCAATACTAAAATATTGTACAACAATATTGCTTTTTTTTCAAATATTTTTTTATATGAAAAATAATTATAATTTTAAAAAAATTTATTCAATACTTACTAAATATTGATATATAGGCTGTCCGCCGTAATAAAATTCTATTTCAAGATCAGAAAATTCATATTGAAGTTCTTCTTTAAATAAATCCGCTTTATCCTGTTTTATATCTTCTCCATAAAATATTGATATTATTTCAGAGTTTTCGTCTATCATAGATTTTATTAAGTTGATTGTAGCGGTATTGGCATCTTTTTCGCAAGATAGTATCTTTTTTTCACTAAGACCTATGAAATCATCTTTTTTTATGTCAAAGCCGTTTGAAACAGTATCTCTTACAGCGAATGTTACTTGCCCGCTTTTTACATTTGGTATTGCTTCGCTCATAAGAGTTTCATTTTCATCAAATGACATAAATGTATTCATAGATATGAGTGCTTGTATACATTGAGGTATATTTTTTGTAGGTATTACTTTTATATTTTTTTCACTCAGTTCTTTTGCCTGATTAGCAGCCATTATTATATTTGAGTTGTTTGGGAATATAAATATATCATTTTGATGGATTTTTTCTATGGCGTTTAAAAAATCATTTGTACTTGGATTCATTGTTTGACCGCCTTCAATTATATAGTCAACTCCGAAATCCTTCATTATATCGTTTAAGCCTTTTCCGACAGAAACAGATATTATTGAAAATGATTTTTGGCTTTTGCCTATTTCTTCAAAATTGTCTGAATGTTTTCTTGCCTCTTTATTTTGTTCAAGTCTTTCTTTGAATTCCAAGCGCATATTTTCTATTTTTATTCTATCTAATTCTCCGAATTCTCCTGCTATCTCAAGTACTTTTCCGGGATTGTTTGAATGTATATGGACTTTTATTATATTGTCGCTTCCGACTACTATTAAAGAATCTCCCATATGCTCAATTTTCTCTTTTAAATCATTTGGCTCCAACTTTTCAGTGTTGAGCATGAATTCTGTGCAGTAACCGAATTCTGGGTTTTCGTCAAGTATATGAATGTCTTCTTCAAAAAGTTTTTCTGATGATTTGGAATTATCATCGTGTATTTTCAATTCTTCGCCTTTGAAAGTTTTTACCATACCCTCTATAAAAAATATCAAACCTTGTCCACCTGAATCGACAACGCCTGCATTTTTTAATTCTTTTAATAATTCAGGTGTCTTTTGTAAGACTTCATTAGCTTTTTTGAGTAAATCGTCAAAGAAAACTGAAAAATTATCATAGTTGGTATAGACATCTCTTGCATAGTCGGCTGTTTCTCTTATAACTGTGAGTATAGTTCCTTCTACCGGTTTTATTACAGCTTTATATGCCACTTTTTTTGCACTGTCCAAAGATAGTGCAAAATCACGTATATCAAGTTCTTCTTTGTTTTCTATGGCTTTTGAAAAACCTCTCAATATTTGTGACAATATAACGCCGGAATTACCTCTTGCTCCCATAAGAGAGCCTTTTGTAATAGAATCTCCAAGCTCTTTTAGAGTTGAACATGTATTTTTATTTATCTCGTCTACAGCTGATTTTAAAGTCAATGACATGTTTGTACCTGTATCTCCGTCAGGTACGGGAAAGACATTGAGTTTATCAACATATGCTTTATTATTTATAAGGTTATTAGCTCCACCTAAAAACATGTCTTTGAGTAAAGCTGAATTAATTTTTTGCATTATAAAATTGCTCCTTTAAATATATTTATTTTGATACCCTTACTCCTTGAATATTTACAGATATCTTTTTTACTTTAAGTCCTGTCTGCATTTCTACATCATATTTTACCTTTTCTATAAGATTATTAGCTACTACTGATATTTTTGTACCGTATTGTACTATTACAAACAGCTCGATGTATACTAAATCATCCTCTATTTGTACGTTTACACCTCTACTTGAATCAAACAGGCTAAGTAGTTCCACTATGCCGGTAGCTTTGTTTTTAGATGCCATACCGACAAGACCATAGCATTCTTTGGCTCCATAGCCGGCAATTTTTTTGATAACTTCTTTATCTATTATTACTTTACCATCATTGTTATTGTAAGTTACAGACATTTTAGAAATCTCCCTTTTGTAAAATTTTTAAATTTAATATGAGTATACTTTATATATACCAAAAATTCAAGAAAAAAATTCATAAGCTGATTAATTTGTATGATATATTAAGTATAAAGTTATATTTTATATGATTAAATTTATCACTAATAACGATTTTATAAAATATAGTTGAGTAATAATAAATTTAATCTATTATTTATATAAAGTTAGATTTTGTTATTAATATATTATAAAAAGTATATCATTTTTTATATAAATACTCAAGTTATACATCATGGCTATATGATAAGTCTGTAAATAGTATGGGATTAATTGGTATAAAAAAAAGGGGCTATTGCCTATATTTTGCAACAGTCCCTTTGAGATATATTTTATTTTTGATTATATTTTACTACCATTTCAACTATATTTTTTTTATTTCTCATACCCCATATTTATTATACATCCTTTTTTTATACTGAAATCTTATAGAATAATAGAAATTTATAATAATTAATTTTTAAAATAAAGCATTTACGTTAATGTTGTATAATGGATATTATTTATCCATAATTTTATTATATAGTAGTATTAATGTGAATATCCGTTTGATTAATGGATACATTTATATAATTTATTTATTTTAGATATATCTAATTTTACTCAGCTAATAAATTCTTAAAAATAGAAATATAAATTATTCTATTAATTTTTAGTATAAAGGCTTTATTGGTATCAATCAATATCATATGTAAAGCCGTTACCCTCTATCTCAGATACTTTAGATAAAAATAAAAATGCTCTGTCATCAATTTTTTTGACAAAGTTATGCAGTTTTATATATTCTTTTCTATCCATTACTGAATTGAGTATTTTTCTTGGTTCACTTGAATATCCGCCCTGTGCAATATATATAGTAGAACCTCTGCCCAAGTCTTTTATTATAAAATTATTTATAATATCTATTTTTTCAGAAATTATTGTTATGCTGTATTTTGAATTAAAACCTTCTATAAACCAGTCAATCATAAAAGAGTTCATTATTACACCGAGCAGAGCGTACATACCGAGTTTAGGACCATAAATAAAGCAGGCGCCGAGCGTTATAAGTCCGTCACATATAATGAGTCCGTTTCCAAAAGAAAACTTTGTATATTTTTCAATAATTTTTGCAAGAATATCAGTTCCGCCTGTAGAACCTCCACTATTTAAAACAACGGACATACCTATACTTGATATTAATATACCGAACATAAGATTGATAAATAAATCATCAGTTATAGGAATATTCATAGGGGAGATTGTCTCCATAATTCTCAAAAAAACAGACATAATAATATTTACATATATAGTCATTGCACTAAAATGCATTCCCATTGTTATAAATCCGAGTATCAGGAGTATAGAATTCAATACAAACAATATGATAGATATTGGAATATCTATCACGGATGTCAACAATATTGCAAATCCTGATGCACCACCGGCAGCAAGATTGGATGGGACTAAAAAATAATGTATAGAAACAGCTACTATGAGTGTACCTATATTTATTGATAAGAATTTTTTTAGATTAACAGCACTAAATAATTTTTTAAAATCCATAATCTCTCCTTAAATTCTCAGTGTAAATATCAAATAAATACTACTAATATCTAATTAAATTATAGATATTTTTTAATGTAATATTAAAATATATTTTGCAATTAATTATATCATTATTATAAATATTTTGCCATTATAATATTTAATAACACTCAAATTGTAATAGCATATGTTGTTTATACAAAAAATTCTAATTATGATATACAAATCTTTTAAAAAATTATAGAAAAATAAATCATTTTTTGACTAAAAAATATAAAATAAGGTATAAATGGAAAGAGTTTATTTATATTTTTGTCACGTAATACTTTTATTAGGGTAAAATACCTAAAATTAATTTAGTTTAAAGTTGCAAGTTTTAAAACTTTAAATTTACTTCAAAAAAGATGAGACAATAAAAAAATAGATTGCATTTTGAACAAAAAACTACTACAATATAGAGTGGTTTTTATTTATTTTTTATGGGGAGGGTTTATGCAAATCGATAAGGAACAATTCAAAAAAGATTTAGCAGAACAAATTCAAAAAGATTATTCACAGTCTATAGACACAGTTTCAACAGGAGAAATATATCAATCTCTTGCTAAAACCATAAGATATTATATATCTGGGGATTGGATAAAATGTAAAGATAAAGTGAGAGATAATCTTGAAAAACAAGTGTATTATTTTTCAATGGAGTTTATGATAGGTCGTCTTTTGAAAGAAACACTTTTAAAAACTGGAATGCTTGAAGATGTAACAGATGTATTAAAAGATTTTGGATTTAAACTTGAAGATATATTAGAGTCTGAAAGAGAACCTGGACTTGGAAATGGAGGTCTTGGTCGTCTTGCAGCGTGTTTTATGGATTCTTGTGCCTGTCTTGGAATACCTGGTAATGGAAATGGTATAAGATATAATTACGGTATGTTTGAGCAGAGATTTAGCGACGGCAATCAAGTAGAGTGGCCTGATGATTGGCTTAGAAACAAAAATCCGTGGGAAATAAGAAAAGAAAATAGAAAAGAAGTAGTTAAATTTGGCGGAACTGTCAGAATGGATGCCAATTTAAAACCTATACACGAAGGATATGAAATAATTCATGCAGTACCGTATGATATGCCTATAATAGGAAACGATGATAAGACTATAAATACTCTTAGGCTTTGGTCAGCAGAGTTAATCTTGGAAGATAGTGAATTAAATTCAGTAGAATATTCAAAATTGGAAGCGAAAAAAATAGAGATACAAAAGATAACTAATGTTCTTTATCCTGATGATTCTACAGATGAAGGTAAACTGTTGAGATTAAAACAGGAATATTTCTTTGTATCAGCAGGATTACAAAGTATAATGAAAGATTTTAAAAAATTAAAGCTTTCTATATCTGAATTTCCAAACAAAGTTGCAGTTCATATAAATGATACTCATCCTGCACTTTGTATACCTGAGCTTATAAGAATATTGCTTGATGAAGAGCATCTTGAATGGGAAGAAGCAATAGAGATTACAAGAGCTACTATGAGTTATACAAATCATACAATAATGCAAGAAGCGCTTGAAAAATGGCCGGCGCATTTCTTGAAAAATCTGCTTCCAAGAATATATATGATATTGGAAGAACTGGATAGAAGATTTAATGATAAATATTCAAGCAGTTTGACAGAAGAGCAATTAAGAAATACTTCAATAATAAGAGACGGTTATGTAAGAATGGCGAACCTATCAGTAATAATGTCACATTCTACAAATGGGGTTGCAAAGCTTCATACAGACTTGTTAAAAACAGAAGTTATGAAGGATCTAAATTTCTTATTCCCTGACAGGTTTAACAATAAGACTAACGGTATATCATACAGAAGATGGATAGAATCTTGCAATCCTACATTGAGCAGTTTGATAGATGAAACAATAGGCAAAGAATGGAGAAAAAATCCTCTTGAATTAGCAAAACTCAATGATTATAAAGACGATTCTACAATGCTTGACAAAATAGAGAGAGTAAAAAATATAAATAAAGAAAATTTCTCTAATTATATGAAACAAAGATATGATTTTGATATAGATCCTAAATCTATTTATGATGTTCAAATAAAAAGATTTCATGAGTATAAGAGACAGTTTTTAAATGCACTTCACATATTATATCTTTATCATAAAATATTAAGAGAACCTGATTATAAAATGCAACCTGTTACTTTTATATTCGGAGGTAAAGCCGCATCTTCATATTACAGGGCAAAGAAAGTTATTAAATTTATAAATTCTTTGGCATATCATATAAATACGGATCCGAGAGTAAAAGGCAGAATAAAAATATATTTGATACCGAATTATAATGTATCTTTGGCAGAACGTATAATACCTGCTACAAATATAAGTGAACAAATATCTACAGCAACAAAAGAAGCATCAGGTACATCAAATATGAAATTTATGCTTAACGGAGCGATAACATTGGCTACACTTGACGGTGCAAATATTGAGATAAAAGATCAGGTAGGCGATGATAATATTATGATATTCGGTCTTAATAAAGAAGAAGTGCTTGATTATCAATCAAATCATAATTATAATGCGTCTGATATATATCAAAATGATCAAGATATAAAAATGGTAGTAGATTCTCTTGTAAACGGATTTTTACCTAAGCTCGGTTATGACGGCATAGATTTATATGATTCACTGTTGAAAGAAAATGACAGATATTATGTATTGAAAGATTTCCATTCATATAAAGAAGCATCTGCGAAACTTAGATGTATGTACAAAGACAGGAAAAAATGGAATAAAATGTCTATAATAAATACAGCAAATGCAGGAATATTCTCATCAGATGAAACTATTAAGAGATACGCAAAAGAAATATGGAATGTTAACGGAGATTTTTAATAAATTCTATTTTTAAAAAATTCTTAAATTTTTTATTTGGTAAGAAAAAAATTATATTATATTAAATGCAAATAAGTGGCAGATTTTCAAATTAAGCAGGTATAAATTCAAAGCACCCTAAATTATCGGGTGCTTGATTTTTTTATGATTTATGTATAAAATATAACCTGTATAAATTTTTTTAGAATAGGAGAAGTGTATGTATTATAATAGCCTTGATGAACAATACAAATGTCCTGTAGGCGCAGTAAAGTTAGGTGAAAAAATAGAGTTTTTCATAGAATCTCCGGATACTTTGGAGGCGTATTTAGTTATAAAAAGAGATGATATGCCATATGTATCCATTCCTATGCAAAAAGCTGAAAAGAATGGAAAATTCGGTTTTAAAACTGAATTTGTTCCGAATGAAGCTATGCTTTATTTTTACCATTTTCAAATAAATGAACCAAGAGAAACAAGAATTATACAAAAAAATTATGATATAGACTATCAATTAACTGTATATGAAGATTTTACAGTACCAAAGTGGTATAAAAACGCAATAATATATCAGATATTTCCTGACAGATTTTACAATCCTTTCAAGACGCCGATAGCATATAAGCCTAACAGCTTCATATATGCTACTTGGAAAGACAAACCGATGAATATTATAAATGAAAAAAAAGAGCTTGTAAGGCAAGATTTTTATGGTGGAAATTTATATGGAGTTATTGAAAAATTGGATTATTTAAAATTATTGGGGATAGATGTAATATATTTTAATCCGATATTTGAATCAAACTCCAACCATAAATATAATACAAAAGATTATCACAAGATAGATTCTATGCTTGGAGATGAAGAAACCTTTAAAAAACTTATAGCAGAAGCTAAAAAAAGAGATATAGAAATAATATTGGATGGAGTTTTCAACCATACGGGAGATGACAGCGAATATTTTATATCTGCCAAAAAAGATAAGAGTTCACCGTATTATAGCTGGTATTATTTTAAAGAGTATCCGAATGTATATGAAAGTTGGTGGGGTTTTAATACACTACCAAAGGTAAATTGTATGGACGAATCTTATCAAAATTTCATTATGGGCGAGGGAAATTCCGTTTTAAATCATTGGACATCTCTTGGAGTAAAAGGTTGGAGATTAGATGTGGTAGATGAGCTTGACGGTTCATTTGTAGAAAAATTTAAAGCCAATATGAGAAAAGTGGATCAAGAATCCGTACTTATTGGCGAAGTATGGGAGGATGCGTCAAATAAGACTGCATATTCACAGCGTAAGAAATATTTTATGGGACATCAATTAGATTCAGTTATGGGATATCCTTTTAAAGAAAATGTGCAAAATTTCCTAAACGGTAATATAAACGGTTATCAAATAGCTGAGAATTTTAAAACTCTTTGGGAAAATTATCCGAGAGAGGCGTTTTATTCCAATATGAATCTCATATCTACTCATGATACGCCAAGGTGCATAAATGTGCTGAACTTTGATAAAATTAATTTTAAATCAGCAGTAACAGTTCAAATGACATTTGCAGGAGTACCACATATATATTATGCGGATGAAGTTGGTGAAACAGGACAGATGTGTCCTGATAACAGGCGAGGTTTTCCTTGGGGAGAAGAAAACGAAGAAATACTCAATTTTTACAAACAATTAATAAGTTTAAGAAAAAATAATAATATTTTGGTAGACGGAGAGATTGAGTTTTTCTACTTGAATGATGATGTATTTTCATATAAAAGATATTTCAAAGACGATCCTGAAAAAGTAGTATATGTAATGATTATGAGAAAAAACACATTATTGTCATTAGAATTAAAACCGATGACTGTTTTTGAATATTTTTCAGGTGAAACTATCAAATGTGGTTACGGTACATTGAACCACAATTTTGATAAAGGCTGTTATATAGTATCAACATATCCGCTAAATTAAAAGGAACACAGTTTGTTTTCAAATAAATCATTTTTATTATAGCAAAGTTTAATTATGCAGTTTACCGAACTTGTCACCTTGGTAGACTGTATGATTCCATATATGAAATTTATAAACATTATACGAGGTCTATTGTAAAAAATGCCATAATATTACAATACAAAAAGGTATTGTAAGAAATACATAGACAAGGGAGTTAAAAATATGTATGTTATATATGTTTTGATTGCATCAATTACTATGTCTTTTATATATGAGTATTCAGGGCTCAACGGCATAGGAGCAAAAAATATGTTGCTTTCGTTTTTACTGTTTTTATTTATCAATATTCTTGTATCAAATCCAAATAAAAAGTATAAAAGAAATATAGTAATATTTTCATTTATACCTGTATTACTTGCTATATGTAATGTAACTAAAGTCAGATTTCAGCTTGCGGAGATAAGTTTTTTTGATGTTAAGCTCGCTAAAGCCGCAGGAGATATAGCGGGACTGTTTTTAGATAAAATACCTTATACCAAAATAGCTTTAATTTTGGTTGTTTATGTAATATTTGTCATATTAAGCAAGAAATATGTTGATATAATAGATTTTTTTAAGATGAAATACACTTTGGAAGAGCAAAATGATATTGATGATAAATTATTTGACATTGATAGACTATTCCGTTTGAAATATATAAAAATTTTTCCTCTTATTTTTATAATTTCTTTTTTTACATTTACAAGTGAAATTTCTTCAGCATTATCCACTTCAAGTTTCGGTAATTTACTGATATCAGGCAAGATATTGACACAGACGTATTTAAGAAAATATGAAAATGAAGAACAGGCTATAAAAAGAATTATAAAAACGGCAAAAAAAGAAGAGTTGGCTAAAATTGACATAAATGACAGATTATTGAAAGATTATCCGTTTAATAAGCAAAATAATATGGACGTTGTAATAATTCAATCCGAAACTTTTTTTGATTTACCTAAATATCAGGATAAACTTGAAAAAAACGGTATTGTTGTTCATGACGAGCATATAAGTGATAATTTGCATTATTATCAAAATAACGGCATATCCGGAATAATGCACACACCGACAGTCGGTGGCGGTACTGTAAATACAGAATATGAAGTGATGACAGGATATGGGGCAAGATATTTTGCAAGAGGAAGTATAGTGTTCACATCAATATTGGAAAAACAGACTAATTCTTTGGCATATTTTTTAAAAGATTATGTAGGAAATATGAAAACCATAGGTATACACAATCATAATGCCGACTATTGGGACAGAGATAGAGTGTACCCTCTTTTAGGAATAGATAAATTTATAGACATAACTATGTTTACTAAAGAAGAACAAGATGATTTGGTAGGAGCGTGGATGTCAGATAAAACAATATTTGATATGACAAGAAGACAGCTTGAAGAAAATCCTAATACAAATAATTTCATCTTATCTGTAACAGTGCAAAATCACGGACCGTTTTTGGGTAAAAAAGGTGAAGATATTGAAGTAGATAATTTAAGTGAACATGATGGCTGGGAAATAAGAAATTTTGTATCTAATTTAAAATATTCAGATGAACAGTTGAAAATATTTATGGATTATATAGATAGCAGACAAAAGCCTACAATAGTTATTTTTTATGGAGATCACAAACCCGATCCTAACTATGATATATTTAAAAATTCAAAATATTATACTGAAAATGACAGACAAAATATGTTCAACACGGATTATTTTATATATTTCAACAATGCGGTGCAAGATGAAAAACTGACTTCGCTCAAAGGTATACATCAGGATATATCGGCAGCGGCACTCAACAGATATATACAGATATTGCTTGGTGATACATCGCCTGTATCAATGTATATGTACAACTATACAAAAGATCCTGTAAATTACTTCAATAAAGACGTTATTACAGGCATAAAAGACAACACATATAGAGATATAACAACTAATTTTGTTAATGCTTTTATAGATTATAAAGATTTTGATTAATATTGATACTAACACCTAATAGAATAATGAAAAATCATAACAATTATTTTTTTAAATAAACTATGTATATTAATGTTATATAATTATACAATTTATTCATAATTTTATTAGAAAATGTAATAAATGTCCTTACAAAAAAGGGGCTGTTGCAAAATATAGGCAATAGAAAAAGCACGTAAGAAATAGCGTGCTTTTTTATGGTATAATGTAATTATGAGAAAACAAATACCACTTACAGAGTATATCATAGCACCAAATATAATGCAACTAAGATTAAACCTAAATATAGAACAATACATACAAGATGATGGAAAAGTACAGATAGTCCAAAACATAGTAGAAAGGATGAATATACAAGAAATATTGGTTCTTTGTCAATATAGGAGACTGTAAAAAATTTTGTGTATGGATATTCCTAAACATAGAGAAATTTTGTATAAAAATAGAGACTGTTGCTATGATTTTCATCATTATGCAACAGCCCCTTTAAACAGAATTTATTAGAAAAATACAATATATTATATTTTTTATTTCATAGTTTTATTATATAAGATAACATGTTTTTGTTTTGTTAGATTATATATTAAACTCTTGACTGATAAATATTATAATCCCATTGAACATATAGGTATAACTATGAACAACGCAAGTATAGGTATCAGTATTTGAGTTACGAATATATCCAAATAACCTTCTTTATGTGTTAAGTGGCATAGGTTAAGCAATGTTATTTGTGCGCCTTGGTGAGGAAGGGTATCAAGTGTACCGGCTGCTATAACACCAATTCTATGAACATATTCAAGGTTAACGTGCATAACTTTGAAAGTGTCGGAAAGAGCTTGGAAAGCTATAGTAAGACCGCCTGATGCTGAGCCAACAGCTCCTGCACATATTGCAACAGCTATAGCCACGAAAATAAGCGGAGGCATATTCCAGCTAAGAACATTTTCTACAAGGCTTTTAAAACCGGAAGTTTCTTTTACAACTCCACCAAAACCTACAACCAATGCAGTATTCATTATTGCATTTACACCATTTAATCCGCCTTTGTTAAGAGGATTAATTAATCTTTCAAGGCCTACTCCCGGTAAATATTTTCCGAATAATATAAGTGCTAAAATTGTTCCTAAAAGAACGGAAGTTTCTACTTGGAATATATCAGGCCATATATTAAATGTTAAAACTATAACTAATATAGGTAATAATGATAGTATAAAGTTTGGTAACTTATCTGTGCTCATATCAACATCTTCTGATTCAGGAAGAGGTGTTAGAGTCGGATCATTAAAAAATTGACCTTTTTTCTTTGTGTAAGCTGTTCTGTATTCTAACCAGATTATTATTGCTGCCAATTCAAAAATAGTTGCAACGATACCTGGAATTAAAGCTGCAGACATAGGTGTACCCAAAACTCTTGAAGAAATTACGTTTTGTATAGATGGTGAAGCAGGAGCAATCATAGAGAATGTCCAACATCCTGCTGAAATAGCACCTGGAAGTATTTTTCTTGAAATGTTGTTTTCTTGGAACAAGTGTAAAGCTATAGGATATATTACAAAGAATACAACGAATCCGCTTATACCACCAAAAGTTAAAAGACCTGTTATTATTGTAATTATAGAAGCTGTAAACTTACCTCTACTCATTTTTACAATACCTAATGCTACTGATTTGGCAGCGCCTGTACTTTCATATATGGCACCAAATAATGCGCCTAAGAAAAATACAAAGAAAAAGCTCTTAACATAAGCGCTTGATGCTTCCATAAACGGACCGAGCATAGTTTGATAAACAGGTAGACCTGCTAACACAGCGACGATTATACTAACTAAGGGACCCATTATTAGAGCGCTTATACCTTTGAATGCCAAAACAGTAAATAGAACTATAGCTAATACAAGAACAAGTATATCCATAAAGATATCTCCCTTCATTTATTAGAATAAAAACATTACTGAAAATATTTTTTATATAAAATTTTTATTTTGATAAACGGTCTATTTTTAGAGATAAAAAATCCGTATTTAAATCATACCGTGCAATACATAAAAATCTTTAAAATCTATATTATGTAAAATTAATCGAATAGCAAAAATTAAAAAAATATTTTATGTATATAGCAAAATAAAAATTTTCTTTTATAAAAAATAGCTGTCTAATTGTGATATTTTACAAATAGACAGCCGAATACTTGATTATCTGAATATACCACCACTTATAATTAGTTGTTGTATTTCGTTAGTTCCTTCATATATTTGAGTTATTTTTGCATCTCTCATCATACGCTCTACATGATAACCTTTCATATAACCGTTTCCGCCCATAAATTGTACACATTCTGTAGTTACATGCATAGCAGCGTTTGTGCACAAGTATTTAGCCATAGCAGCAGATTCTCCATAAGGAGCGCCTGTATCTTTATCGGTAGCAGCTTTGTATAACATTAATTTTGCAGCTTCTATTTTCATTTTTAATTCAGCCATTTTGAAAGCTAAATATTGGTTTTTAAATATAGGTTTTCCAAATTGTTCTCTTGTTTTCATGTATTCTACTGCAGTATCAAAAGCACCTTCTGCTATACCAAGCCCTTGAGCAGCAACTCCTATACGTCCGCCATCCAATGCTTTCATAGCTAATTTGAAGCCTTGTCCTGTAGGAGCTATCATTGCCGATTCAGGTACACGGCAATTATCGAATATAAGTTCTGATACTTGCGCTTGACGAATACCCATTTTATCTTCTATGCGTCCTACGCTGAAACCTGGGGTTCCTTTTTTTACTACAAAGCAAGCTAAACCTTTTGCTTTCAATTCAGGCTCAGTAAGAGCAAAAACAGCAGAATAATCGGCTAAAGGACCGTTTGTATTGAAACATTTAAGTCCATTTAAAACATATCCGTCGCCATCTTTTGTAGCAGTAGTTACACAACCTCCTGCATCACTTCCTGCATTCGGTTCAGTAAGACCGAATGAACCCCATGCTTTTCCTTGTAATACATCAGGTAAAAATTCTTTCTTTTGAGCATCAGTTGCATTGGAGTTCATAACAGATCCGCCATATAAAGATGTGGAAACGGAATATGA
Source organism: Peptoanaerobacter stomatis (assembly GCF_000238095.2). NCBI lineage: Bacteria > Bacillati > Bacillota > Clostridia > Peptostreptococcales > Filifactoraceae > Peptoanaerobacter > Peptoanaerobacter stomatis. The sequence goes on along the minus strand of NZ_JH815225.1, from coordinate 780,603 downwards.
TATTCCAAGAGACGCATCAACTTTTGAAATTTCTTCTACAGCTATTGCATATGACAGATAATCTTCTCCTTGACCACCAAATTCTTTAGGATATGGTAGACCTATAAGTCCCATAGCTCCCATTTCTTTGTAAAGTTCAGTAGGATACTCGCCTTTGTTATCTCTTTCAACTACTGTCGGAAGCAGTCTTTCTTGAGCAAATTTTCTTACTTTAGCTTGAAGTTCAAGTTGTTTTTCATTTAAACGAAAATCCATTATAAATCTCCTTTCAAAAATAAAAATTATAGCTTAATAAAAAATAAAATGACATATTTTATACAGATGTACAGTCATTAAAAACTGTATATTAAGTGAAGTGGTATAATAATAATTATAAAAGCATCCGACAAAAATGAAAAATTGTAAATTGTTCACATCATATGTAATGAAAAAAATATGAACCTTATTTACTGTAATAAAATAATAATACTTTTTTTTGTTTATGTCAATCTATTTTTGGTTATATTTTAAAAAACCAAAAATAGATTGAAATATTAATGGATATATCAATTTTCATTAAAAGTTGTATGGATAACTTATGAGTATATTAGTATTAAATTTATAATATATATTCTTTTATATCAAATTTAAATTTAATATTGGTATTATTTTAAAATGAATTTAATTATTTGTGAAATTGCATAACATTAAAATTGATATAAAAAAAGGTTATTTTATAACGTTTCTGTTATAAAATAACCTTTGATAAACTATGGTATTATAAAAACTACGGGATTAATTTTTATCTTCTATAGTATTATTTAAAAATCAGTTAAATTAGCTTTTCTTTTTTCTAAGAATGCAGTCATTCCTTCTTTTTTGTCATTAGTAGCAAATGTTAAACCGAAACCTGTAGCTTCAAGTACAAGTGCTGAATCTAAATCAGTATCTGCGCCTCTTTCTATCAATTGTTTAGCGATAGATACGGCAAGACTTCCGTTTTTGATTATTCTTTGTGCCATTTTTTTGCAGTAGTCTAATAACTCGGCTTGAGGAACAACTTTGTTTGCAAGACCTATTCTATATGCTTCTTGAGCATCTATTTTATCGCAAGTAAATACAAGTTCTTTAGCTCTACCTTTTCCAACAAGTCTTGTTAATCTTTGAGTTCCACCGAAACCGGGGATTATTCCCAAACTTGTTTCCGGTTGTCCGAATATTGCATTTTCAGAAGCAACTCTTATATCGCAAGCCATTGATATTTCGCAACCACCACCTAGAGCATATCCGTTTACAGCTGCTATTACAACTTGAGGGATTTGTTCCAATCTTGAAAATGCTTCTTTAGCCAATAAGCTGAAAGTTCTTCCTTGTGCGGCATCGCCATTTACCATTTCGGATATATCGGCACCGGCTACAAATGATTTTTCTCCGGAACCTGTCAATATAACTACTTTTATATCTTTTCTTTTTCCTATTTCAGCAAATAACTCATTTATTTCACTTAAAGTTTCTGTGTTAAGTGCATTGAGTGCTTTAGGTCTGTTAATTGTAACAACAGCTATTTCATCTTCTACTTGCATTAATAGATTGTTCATAATATATTATCCTCCTAAATAGTAAAGTATTAAAAAAATGTTAATCGATTGCCTATTATTTTTACACCACTTTCACTATATTTAATATTAAAACTAAAATAGGCAAAAGTCAAGAAGTTTTATTATCTATTTTTAAAAATATGCTAAAATACTTATATTTCATATGAATAATAGAGTTGTATAAGTAAAAAATATATGAAAAATATATAATTTTGAGTAAGTTTTTATAAAAAGCATTTTATAATATGATAAAATATTGATAATGATTTTAAAATATGATATATTGATTGATAGTCAATATATTTTGGTATATAATATTTTAATGTAAGATAAAAAACGTATAAATTTATATATAATTTGTGAGAGATAAGTATCTATAATATGTATATATAAATAATTTTATTTAAAATAAAAATGGAGTCGAATAATATAATGAAAAATATCAGATTGGCTAAAATGGAAAAACTGATTTTAGAAAGAAGAATAATGAGCTTGAAGGAATTGCAAGAAGAATTTGGAATATCAATGAATACTATAAGGAGAGATATAAACGAGCTCATTGAAAACGGTAATATAAAAAAGGTTTATGGCGGAGTTGAATATTGTGAATCTGAAGTTGAGTTTTCAGATTTTCTGGAAAGATGCGTAAGAGATAAAGATTTTAAAGAATTAATTGGAAGAAAAGCATCCAGATTTGTAGAAGATAATGACATAATATTTGTAGATTCCGGAACTACAGCTATGAACATAATATACTATCTATGTGACAAGAAAAATGTAACTATAATAACGAATAATCTTAGTGTTGTTATAGAGGCAAGTCGAAAAGAAAATATAAATCTGATAGCTTTAGGAGGAGAAGTAAACAAAAGAACTTTTTCTTTTGCCGGTAAAGATTCTTTAAATTTTTTGAAAGATATAAATATAACGAAAGCCTTTATGGCTGCTACAGGTATAAGTGTAAAAAACGGTGCAACAAACTCAGTATATGAGGAAAGAGATATAAAATCAAAGGTTGTTGATAAGGCTGAAAAAGTGTTTATGCTTGTAGATCATACAAAGTTTGACAAACATTCGCTTTTTACTTATTGTGAATTAGATGATATAGATTGTATAATAACTGATAAGGCACCTGAAAAATACAAAAAATTTGCTAAAGAACATAATATAAAGTTAGTTGAGTGCGTATAATTATGATAAAATTGGGAAATTTGAAGTAGTTATCAATATGTTTGTTGTTTTATAAATTGTCCATTTTGATATAAATTGAAAAATATAGATGAGTCTGATTATATTAAAGAGGTGAGATATGAGCGTATTGGAACTCATGACGGATTATAATACTGATAGAAATTATATATTATTCGAAGAAGATGAAGGAAAAAAGGAAATAATAAGAATATTTAAAGGTTTATTTGAAAAAGCTGAAAGTGTTAAAAATAGTGAAATGCTTGAAAATGCAGATATAATTGTAGCTTTTGGAAGGGGATATCATCCTGAAAAAGGCATAGAAGATATAAAAGATATTGCGGATAAACTTGGAGCTCAATACGCAGGTACAAGACCTGTACAAGATATGAATATAATTAGTTCTGATAGAGTTTTGGGTAAAACGGCTTTATCTGCGAATCCTAAAATATATATAGGTTTCGGTGTATCTGGTGCTGTACAACATTTGGGGAGTGTTAAGGCACAAGAAATAATAGCTATAAATAACAATAAAAATTCTGCGATATTCAGACATGCTAAATATGCTATATTGGGAGATGCAAGAGAAGTGGCAAAGTTTATAAACAACATTTAGATTTTTTTACGTGGTATTTTTTGTGTTATTTATTACAAAACTAACGATTTTTTAGTCTTTTAGAAAAATCTAAACGATATACAGTATACAGTTTTTTATAATAAAAAAATAATATTACAAAAAGATACTTTCTTTAATAGATTATTAACTATTACTTAAATCTTCATGAAACTATTTTAAGTTTTAGTAATTTTAGATAAAATATGTTATAATTATGAACTATGCGATTATAAAAATAGATAAAGGTGATTACAGGTGGCAAAAAAAGTTATCTTAGGAATGAGCGGAGGAGTTGATTCTTCTGTAAGTGCGGTCATATTGAAAGAGCAAGGATATGACGTTACCGGAATATTTATGAAAAATTGGGATGAAAAAGATGATGAGGGAATATGTACTGCCAAGGAAGATTATGATGATGTCAGAAAAGTAGCTGACAGTATAGGAATAGATTATTATACAGTTAATTTTGAAAAACAATATTGGGATCAAGTTTTTACTTATTTTTTGGATGAGTATAAAAAAGGCAGGACCCCTAATCCTGATGTTATGTGTAATCAAGAAATAAAGTTTAAGGCGTTTTTGGACTATGCTCTTAAATTAGATGCGGATTATATAGCTATGGGGCATTATGCAAGAGTTGAGGAAAAAAATAATGATTTTTATTTGAAACGTGGTGTTGATAACTCTAAAGATCAAACATATTTTTTATCAAGAATAGGTCAAAAAGCGTTATCAAAAACTATATTTCCTATTGGAGATATCGAAAAATCAAAAGTTAGAGAAATAGCTAAAGAGCATAATCTTGCTACTGCTCTAAAAAAAGATTCTACTGGTGTTTGTTTTATTGGAGAAAGAAATTTTGATAAGTTTTTAGATAAATATCTGCTTTCAAAAAAAGGAGATATAATAGATATAGATTCAAACAAGAAAATAGGCACACATAACGGTATCATACATTACACACTTGGACAGAGAAAAGGTCTTGGAATAGGTGGAGTTGGAAATGGTAAACCTTGGTTTGTGGCGGGCAAAAATCTAAAAGAAAATATAGTTTATGTAGCTCAGGGAGAAGAGCATGAAGCGTTGTTTACAAAATCCATGATAGGTGAAAATCCGTTTTGGATACTTGAAAAGGAGCCGATATTTCCTCTTAAATGCACTGCTAAATTCAGATATAGACAATCTGATATACCTGTAAGTGTATATAAGCTTGATAATGGGAATTTAAAGGTTGAATATGATTTTAAAGTTAAGGCGGTTACTCCTGGTCAAGTTGCTGTGTTTTATGATGAAGAATACTGTTTAGGTTCTTGTATAATAAAAGATTTAGAGCCGTTAAATGACAAATATAGATATTTAAATATGTAGTAATTTATATTGTTTAAGGAAGTGGATTATTATGAATTCAACATTAAAAAGTCAATTAGAGCATAGAACAATAAGGAAATTTACAGACGAAAAAATAGATAAAGAGATAATGGATAGTTTGTTTGCTGTAGCTGTTAGATCGGCGAGTGGTAACGGGTTATACAGTTATTCTATGATACATGTAAAAGATGATGATAAGAAATCAAAAATAGCTGAAATATGCAATCAACCTTATGTTAAAAATAATAGCGACCTTATAATATTTGTGGTTGATATGTACAGGAATTCTAAAATTGCAAAAGAAAACGGCTTAGATGATGTTGGAAATGACATGGATAGTTTTATTCAAGGTGTAAGCGATGCTCTTATAGCAGCTCAAAGTATGGTTGTTGCGGCAGAATCACTTGGTATAGGAACGGTATATTTTGGGAGTATACTAAAAGATATAAAAGGTGTAAGCGAAATACTTAATTTGCCGAAGCTAACATTTCCTATAATAGGTTTAGGGCTTGGTTATAAAAATCATGAACCTGCATTAAAACCGAGACTTCCAAGACATATGCAGGTATTTGAAGATGAATATAAAAAATTTGATAATTATACAGCGACTATAAAGACTTTTGATGAAGAGATGAATGAGTATATAGATCTTAGGGATACCACAAAAACCGTTGGAAAATTTACTACACAGGTTGTTAATAAATTAAAAAATTCGCTTGGAAGAAATAGAAATATGATAGATGAAATAAAAACAAGGGGATTCGACATGGATATTGTTTAAATTATTAATTTGCTAACATACTTAAAAATTGATAACAAGCTATTAAATGTCATTATCTGTTTGAGGTTGTAAATGATATATTAACGGCTTGCTATTATTTTAAAGAAATTTATAAAGGATGATAAAAATAGAAACATTTACTCAATTTAGTAGAAGATTGTTGAATTTAGCTGCTCAAGAGGCGAGCAAATTAGGTCATAATACAGTTGACAGTGAGCATATTTTGATAGCTATAAGCAGACAAGAAAAATCTCTTGTAGGTAGAATATTATCAGAACATAATTTATATACGGACGATATAGTGCAAAAAGTATTGGAAAAAAATGAAAAAGGTGTTGTTCCGAGTAATGTTTTAATATATGCAAGCGATATAAAAGATATATTTGAAGAATCAATTTCCATTGCAAATTCTCTATCATTTGATTTTGTGGGTTTAGAACATGTACTTATAGCTATACTTGGGAAAAAAAGTATTGCAACAGATATATTGAACAATAATGGTATATATCAAGATGAATTGATAGATGAGATAATAATAGCTAAAAAAGAATTTGATAATATAAAACAAAAAGTAAAAGACATATCTGAGTATAATGAGGTTCAAGAAGATTATGGAAGAAACATATATAAAAAACCTCCTAAAATAGGTAGAGTTTTGAACAGATATGCGACAGATATAACCAATAATGCTGAAAATGGAGAATTGAACATAGTTGTAGAAAGAGAAGAAGATATAGAAAGAATAACTCACATATTGGCAAGAAGAAACAAGAATAATCCTGTTTTGGTAGGCGAAGCGGGAGTTGGAAAGACATCTGTAATATATGCAATAGCACAAAATATAGTTTCAAAAAAGGCTCCAAATATTTTAAGAAATAAGCGTATATTTCAACTAAATATGCCTCTTGTTGTATCAGGAAGTAAGTATAAAGGTGAGTTAGAAGAAAGAATCAGAAATATAATTGAAGAAGTAAGTAGCAGTGAAGATATTATTTTGTTTATAGATAATTTTCACAGTATTGCGATTTTAAGTAATCAAGAGAACACATCAGAAGCAGGCAATATGATTAAAAATGCTCTTGCAGAAGGTAAGTTGCAAATAATAGGGGTTACAAGTACAGCGGAGTATAAAAGATATATAGAAAAAGATGATGTTATAAAAAGAAGAATACAAGTAGTTCAAATAAAAGAGCCGTCAGAAGAAAAAGCTATAAAGATGTTAATGGCTGTGAAACAAAATTATGAGAGCTATCATGATGTGAGGATAGAACAAGATGCTATAGAATTGGCTGTAAAATTGTCTAAAAGATATATTTCTTCTATGTATCTTCCTGATAAGGCTATAGATATAATAGATGAGGCATCTGCGAAATTAAAATTGGCAAGAAATGAAGACTATTATGAAATAGATGAAGTCTTAAAAAATATAAAAGATGCAAAATTCAGGATAGCCAAAGAAGTTAGAGAAAATAACATACAAAATGTTTCTGTTATAAGAGATGAAATATTAGAATTAGATAGTATTATGTCATCTATATCTGATGAAAGACTTAAAGTATATAATGAAAAGAAAAATTTGACCAAAAGAGACATAGAGAGCGTTGTGAGCTCTATAACAGGAATACCTCTTGAAAAACTTACAAAAACGCAAGAAGATAAGCTGCTCGATATGAGAAAAAATATATCAAAATATGTAATAGGTCAAGATGAGGCTGTGTTAAGCGTAACAAGAGCAATACAAAGAGCAAGAACCGGGCTGAAAGATCCTAAAAAACCTATAGGCTCATTCATATTTTTAGGACCTACAGGCGTGGGAAAGACACAGCTTGCAAAAACTTTGGCAAGAGAGCTTTTTGATGATGAAGATGCTATGATAAGAGTTGATATGAGCGAATACATGGAGAAGTTTGATGTAAGTAAAGTCATAGGATCTCCTCCTGGATATATAGGTTACTCTGAAGGTGGACAGCTAACTGAAAAAGTTAAAAAGAAACCGTATTGTGTACTATTATTTGATGAAATAGAAAAGGCACACCCTGATATATTCGATTTGCTTTTGCAGGTTCTGGACGAGGGACATTTAACAGATTCTCAAGGCAGAAAAGTTGATTTTAAAAATTCAATAATAATAATGACATCAAATATAGGAGCGTCAGCTGTAAAAAAACAAAATAATTTCGGATTTTCAAACCAAACTTTTGAAAAAATAAACGATGATTTATATAAAAACTTGGAGAAGTCATTTATATCAGAACTAAAAAAACATTTTAAACCTGAGTTTATAAACAGAGTTGATGAGATAGTGGTATTCAGACAACTTGGTAAAAACGACATATTTAAAATAGCCGGAATAATGATAGAAAAACTTCAAGAAAGGTTGAAAGATAGAGGAATACATTTGATTATACAAGACAGCGCCATAGAGACTATTTCAAAAGATGGATATAATTTGGAATATGGTGCAAGACCTCTATTGCGTACGATACAAAAGCTGTTGGAAAATGAAATTGCTCAAAAAATATTATTGGAAGAAATAAAAGATAATTCGTTTGTAAATGTAATAGGAAATGAAGACAGTCTCAGCTTTGAAATAATAAACGAAGATTGCGAGGAATGATGGCAAAATTAAAGACAAAATACACTTGTGAGAATTGTGGATATGAAACATCAAAATGGTGGGGAGTATGTCCGAGCTGTTCTACAGCGGGCACATTGAAAGAGGAAGTATATACACAAAAAAGTAAAACTATAGAAAAACAAGTAGAATTGATTATGCTTGGAGAAGATGTTTCTCCTATAAAACTCAGTGAGGTTAAAGGACAAGAATATGTCAGGTTTTCTACCGGTATAAAAGAATTTGACAGAGTTTTGGGAGGCGGCATAGTCAGTGGTTCACTTGTGCTCATAGGAGGAGACCCGGGGATAGGGAAATCAACCATACTGTTACAGTTGACGAACAATATAAGTGATAGAAAAAATGTACTTTATGTATCAGCAGAAGAATCGTTGGAGCAAATTAAACTGAGAGCGGACAGGATATTTGAAAAAGAAGCTGATTTGCTCATAATTGCGCAAACAAATTTGGAAATTATTGAAAAACAAATATTGGAAATAAAGCCGGATGTTATAATAATAGATTCAATACAAACCATATCATCAACAACTCTTGATTCTTTACCTGGTTCAGTGTCTCAGGTAAAAGATATAGCTAATAGACTCATGAAGATATGTAAAAAAGAAAACATCTGTTGTTTTATAGTAGGACATGTAACTAAAGACGGTGCTATAGCCGGACCGAGAGTCTTGGAGCATTTAGTAGATACAGTTTTATATTTTGAAGGAGAAAAATATAATTCATATAGAATGATAAGGGCTGTAAAAAACAGATTTGGTTCAACTAACGAATTAGGTGTATTTGAGATGACGGATAGAGGGCTTGTAGAAGTAGATAATCCGTCAAGGATATTGTTGTCTGAAAATGATTCTAATGAAGCTGGTACGGCTATTGTCAGTTGTGTAGAAGGGACAAGACCGATGTTGGTTGAAATACAGTCTCTTGTTATATCTACCAACTTTCCTTCACCACGGAGAACAGGGACAGGAATAGATTATAACAGATTAAATATGCTGCTTGCAGTTTTGGAAAAACATGCAGGTATTTTGATACAAAACTATGATGTATATGTCAATTTGACAGGCGGTATAAAACTGAATGAACCTTTTATAGATTTGGGCGTGATAATCGCTATTGCATCAAGTTATTATAATGTTCCTGTAAAAAAATTGCTTGCTATATGTGGAGAGGTAGGACTTACAGGTGAAATAAGAAATGTAAGTTTTGTTCAAAACAGGATAAATGAAGCTGAAAAATTAGGGTTTGAAGAAATACTTGTACCATACTCAAATTTAAAAGATATAAAATTAAAAGGAAATAAAATAAAGGTTACAGGAGTAAAAAATATAAAGCAAGCGCTTGATTATTCTATATCAAATATAAAAAAAGTAAAAAAAGGAGGTGAAAATAAATGGTAAAAAAAGCGATAAGATGGTTTATAGGAGTAGGTGGAGGTTCAGTAGGACTTTTAATATATTTTTTAATGTACAATATACTTGAGACTCTAAAACCTGATTATATGTCAAAATCTATATTTGACGTAGCTATGCTGACAACATTATTTATTTTATTTGGAATTATATTTTATTTTATAGCACCTTTTTTGATTAAAAAAAGTCAGCAAATAGCAAACTATATACAAAACGAAGTATCTAAAATACCGCTTCCGGAAATGGTAACTATAATATTGGGTTTTATAGTCAGTATAGTAATAGCTTATTTTGTTACAAGCCCTATAAAAGCAATACCTTTTGTGGGGATTCCGCTCACAATAGCGATATATATTTTTCTTGGATATATAGGAAGTAACATAGGTAGAATAAAAAAAGATGAAATAGCTAAATATATTCATAGTAAGAGAATAATCTCAAGAGAAAAAACTAATAAAAAAACTGTTAATGCCATGCCTAAGATATTGGACACAAGTGTTATAATAGACGGTAGAATAGCTGACATAATAGACACCGGATTTATTGAAGGTAAGGTTATAATACCTACTTTTGTATTGGAGGAATTAAGACATATAGCTGATTCAGCAGACGATTTAAAAAGAGTAAAAGGAAGACGAGGCTTAGACATAATAAATGAAATTCAAAATAAATCTAATGTTACAGTAGAAGTTAATGAAACTAAATTTGACGTTGAATATGAAGTAGATATTAAATTGTTGAAATTGGCAGAAAAATTAGGAGGCTCAGTAGTTACTAACGATTATAATTTGAATAAAGTTGCTCAAATACAAAATGTAAAAGTATTAAATATAAACGAATTATCTAATGCAGTTAAACCGCAACTTATATCAGGTGAGCAGATAAATGTGCAAATAGTAAAAGAAGGAAAAGAGAATTCTCAAGGAGTAGCATATTTAGATGATGGGACTATGATAGTTGTAGAAAATGGTAAAAAGTTTATAGGTTCTTACATAGAAGTTGAAGTTACGTCAGTATTACAAACTCCTGCGGGAAGAATGATATTTGCGAAAACTAAATAGATTATAAAATAAGAGGTGTTTTTTATAAACACCTTATTTTATATATAAGTTTTTTCAAAAAAACTTTAAATATTATATAATTATACTACTATATAATCAATGCTAAAAGCTGTTTGATTAATAGATATAGATAAAATAATAATTAATTTTTTAATTATTGTAATATTGAAGATATCTATTATTTCGCAAGATATCAGTATAAAATTAAATAGACAAATTTTTTTGATTTACAGAAAATATGAAAGTTGAGGGTTATTATGAGAGTAGGAATAGGGTATGATGTACATAGATTTGAAAAAAATAGGAAGCTCATAATTGGTGGTGTAAATATACCGTATGATAAAGGGCTTGCTGGACATTCGGATGCAGATGTTCTCATACATGCTATAATAGATGCGTTAATAGGAGCTATGAATAAAGGAGATATAGGAACTTTGTTTCCGGATACAGATGATAAATATAAAGATATAGATTCTATGCTGTTATTAGGAGAAGTAAAAAAAATAATTGCAGAAAATAATTTTAAAATATCTAATATAGATAGTATAATAATAGCTCAATCACCTAAGATGTTACCTTATATATCAAAGATGAAAGAAAATATAGCTAAAATATTAGATTTAAATTTTGAACAAGTATCTGTAAAAGCCACTACTACTGAAAATTTAGGTTTTGAGGGAAGAAAAGAGGGTATAAGTTCTCAAGCGGTAGTATTATTAGAAGAAATATTATAAAAATAAAAAAGAAAATGTTTGTTTATTAATTATTTAATATAAAATATTATATAAAATTTGTTAAAAGATATAATTTTTTTATAAATTATTGCAAAAACTGTAAAAAAAACAAAAAAATAATTGAAAGATTGTTTAAATAATAGTATAATATCAGAAGAGTAAGTTGAATAGTCGCATACTCTATGTATGAGGAAAGTCCGAGCTTCATAGAGCGAAATGCCGGATAACGTCCGGTGGAGGCGACTCCAAGGCAAGTGCAACAGAAATAAACCGCCTATTTTTAGTAGGTAAGGGTGGAAAGGCGAGGTAAGAGCTCACCAAAAGGCAGGCGACTGTCTTGTTGTGTAAACCCCATTTGAAGCAAGACCAAGTAGGATATAATAAGAAATTGCTCGTTTCTATCCGTAGGTAGGTCGCTAGATATCATAGGCGACTGTGATAGTAGATAGATGACTATTTTAAACAGAACTCGGCTTATAGATTTGCTCTACTACATCCAAGGTGTGTAATTTCCAATTATACACCTTTATTTACATATATATTATATAATTTAGATGTAACAGTTTTTGTCTTTTGTTAACATCTTGATTTTTTATAATAAATATGGAAAGCTAAATTATGAAATTAGGATTTATGTTTCAATATGATTTTTAACTATATGAACTTCTCTGATAGTATATATCAGAATTTAAAAATAAATAATTTTACATTTTATTAAGACATTAATTATATAGCTGTTTGAGTCATTATATATTTAATGTCTATTTGAAAGCAAACAATTTTTTGTGTTGATCATAGAGAGGAAAATATTTTATGGATTCAACTTATATAGGAATATTATCCAAAGCACTGAATGCTTATAGCATGAGAAGTGAAGCGATAAGCAATAACATAGCCAATGTAAACACTCCTAATTATAAAAGGAGTTATGTAAGGTTTGAAGAATATCTTGCGAAAGCAAATGATGAGTATAAATTAAGAGGTGCAAAGACCAATTCAAGACATATAGATATACCGTCTTTAAAAGGTAATAATTTTCCGATTGTTGCCAAAGATAATTCTGTGAGCACAAGAGAAGATGGCAATAACGTCAATATTGATACGGAAGAAGTTGACAGTGTGAAAAACTATATAAATTATTCTATGATTGCAGATTCTATGACAGGATATTTCAGCTCACTTATATCAGGTATAACAGGAGGTAGAAAATAATGTCAATATTTTCAAGCATGAATATAAATGCTACAGCACTTACGGCTGAACGAGCAAGAATGGATATAATATCAAAAAATATAGCCAATGCACAGACAACAAGAACTAAAAACGGACTTCCATATAGAAGACAAGTTGCTGTATTTGCTGAAGCTGACGGTAATGTATCAAGTTTTAATGCTATTTTAAACAATAAAAGACAGAAAAAAGATAAGGGTGGAGTAGAGCTTGTAGGCGTAGTAGAAGATAAGAGTGATTTTAAGATGAAATATGAACCAGGACACCCTGATGCGGATGAAAATGGATATGTTAAAATGAGCAATGTTGATTTGATAACAGAAATGGTTGATATGATATCTTCACAAAGAGCATATGAAGCGAGTGCAACGGCTGTAAATACATCTAAAGCTCTATTGCAAAAAGCCATTGAAATTGGGAAATAATTTAAGGAGAAGAAATGATAAACAGGGTTAGTGATATTATTCCTTTGAATGATATAAAAATCATAAAAAAAGAAGACACAAATAAAGATATAAATTTTTCTGATTTTCTTAAAAAAGCTATATATGAAGCTAATGATGCAAAAAAATATCAAGAAGAATTGACACAGAAATTAATATCAGGAGAATTGGAGAATCTTCATGAATTGTCAATAGCAAGAGGTATTGCCAATGTTCAGTTCAATGCACTTTCAGAGGGGATATCTAAAATTGTAGATGCATACAAAGAAATATCAAGAATTCAAATTTAAAACAATTTCTAAATCATCAGTCGGGTACTTACATAATATCAGCTGATGATATATTTTTTAATTTAGATATAATTTTGTAAGAATATTTGTGGATACATACTTTTTAATATTATTATATAAAAAATATTATAATAAATTTATTTGTTTTTATATGTTTAGGTAAAGAAGCGTCTTATTTTATAATAGACACAGGAGTGTTCGTTTTGGAAAATATTAATAATGTAAGAAATTCAATAAATCAATATTTGGAAAAATATTCAAGGAAACAGATAATAACTGTAGCTGTCTCAACCTTGGCGATAATTATAATAATTACATCGCTTATATTATATTTGACAAGAACCAAATATGTGCCGTTATACAGTAATCTTGATTTGAATACAATGAGTACTGTTACTCAAAACTTAGACGGTTTAGGTGTAAAATATAAGATAGAAGGTCAAAATTCTATACTTGTTCCGGAAAAATCAAGAAATAAAATAATGGTTGACTTGGCAGGAAGAAATTTGCCTAATGCCAAGTTTGATTATTCGGATTTAATCAAGATGAATTCGATGTTTATGAGTGATGATGAAAAAGAAACAGCAAGGCAATATGCTTTAACAAATCAGATATCAACAGTTATAGAGTCTATTGATGCGGTGGATAAAGCATATGTTAGTCTATCTATACCAAAAAATTCTGAATTTATATTGAATGAGAATAAACAGATTTCAAAAGCAAGTGTAATGCTATCTTTGAAAGCTGGTAAAGAGCTTGACCAAGATTCTATAAACGGGATAGCATCAATAGTTTCAAATTCTGTGGAAGGATTGCTTCCTGAAAATGTTACTATACATGGACCGAATGGTCAAGTGCTTAATGTAAACTCTGAAAATAAAAATGATTCTATTCAAGCTAAAAGTAATTTGGAAATGCAAGATAAGGTGAAAAGTGATATAGAAAAATCATTGCAAAACTTTTTAAGTCCTATGTTCGGATATAACAACATATCTGTTATGGCATCGGTCAAACTTAATTTTGATAATGAGCAGACTCAAACAAAAAGTTTTTCGCCTCCAGTTGAAGGAGAAACTTCGGGACTTGCAAGAAGTGAACAGAATTTAAAAGAACAAGTTGAAAATAAAAAAGATGCTTTAGGAACACCTGGAGTTACTGCAAACAATAATGAAGCGGGAGGAACAACGAATTACGTTACGGTAGATGAAAATGGAAATTCAACTTATAATAGAAGCGAGAGCACTATAAATTATGAATTAAATGAGATTGTAAAAAATGTAGAAAAGGCGAAAGGGACTATAGACAGTATAACAGTTTCTGTAATTTTGAACAAAGATTCTTTAGAAGGTGGAGAACTTACAGACGAGAAAAAGGCTCAGATAGTAAAATTGATAACCACAGCCACAGGACTTAATACAAAATCTGTAGAAGTGTTTGCTGAAAGCTTCAATAAAGATATGCAAAACCAAATGGCGGCATCTAATAATTCAGGTATACCGTTGTGGCAATGGATTGCAATAGGAGTTATAGCGCTTATACCTATAGTAGCATTGTTGATTGTTATGTTATTGAGAAGAAAAAATAGAAAATCGCAAGAATTGGCAAAGCAAAAAGACAATTTGAGTCCGGAAGAAAGAGCAAGAAAGCAACAGGAGATAGAAACAATAGAATTAGATATAAAAGAATCCGGAAAGAAGAAAAGTATAGAGGAATTGATAAACAGAAATCCGGAAGTAGTAACACAATTATTAAAAACATGGATAGAAGAAGAATAATAAAGAGGTGGATAGCTTGGCAAAACAAGGTGCTCAAAAAGAGCCTATCAAATTATACGGAAAACAGAAGGCTGCAATACTTATGATAAGTTTAGGACCGGAATATTCTTCAAAGATATATGGGCATCTTAGTGATGAAGATATAGAAGAAATGACATTGGAAATAGCAAATGTTAAAAAAGTGGATCCTGAATTAAAAGAAGAAGTATTAGATGAATTTTATGAAATGTGTATTGCGCAGGACTATATATCTGAAGGCGGTATAAATTATGCAAAAGAGGTTTTGGAAAAATCTCTTGGAAAAGAAAAGGCATATGAGGTTATAAATAAACTCACTGCATCTCTACAAGTAAAACCGTTTGATTTTGCCAAAAAAGCTGATGCTGCACAACTTGCCAATTTTATTCAAAATGAGCATCCACAAACTATAGCGCTTATACTGTCATATCTCGATTTTGAAAAGTCAGGTCAGATATTGTCATCGCTTTCACAAGAAAAACAAATAGAAGTTGCAAGAAGAATAGCTACAATGGACAGGACATATCCTGAAATAATAAAGGAAGTGGAAATTGTACTTGAAAAGAAACTATCCAATATAGTAACTCAAGACTATACAAAAGCCGGTGGTATAGATGCGATTGTAGAAATCTTGAACTCTGTGGATAGAGGAACTGAAAGATATATTATTGAAAATCTTGAAGAATCAGATACAGAACTTGCGGATGAAATCAAGAAGAAGATGTTTGTATTTGAAGATGTCGTTAATCTTGATTCAAGTGCTGTACAAAGATTTATCAGAGAAGTTGAAAACAGTGAGCTTACTGTTGCACTTAAAGGAGCAACGCCTGAGGTTGCAGAGCTTATATTTGCAAACATGTCTAAACGTATGGCAGAGATGATAAGAGAAGATATGGATTTTATGGGACCTGTGAGATTGAGAGATGTAGAAGAAGCGCAACAAAATATAGTAAATGTAATAAGAAGATTGGAAGATGCTGGAGAGATAGTAATTTCAAGAGGTGGAGGAGACGAGCTAATTGGATAAACTTATCAAGTCCGATTTTATTAAGATAGATGAAGTGTTTGTTATTGGAAATAAAGAGCTTAGAGAAGAAAATATAAGTTCTTCGGAAACTTTGCATAAGATAACATCTAATCAGGAAAAACTTGAAGATGGTGAAGAAAGAGAAGCCAAAATTAAGATAGAGAAATTAGAACAACTAAAAATAAGACTTCAAAATGAAACTCAGGAAATGAATAGAAATGCAACTGAGCTATCTAACGAAATAATATCAAGAGCAAATTCGGATGCTAAAAAGATAATAGATGATGCAAAGGTAGAAGCGGGAAATATATTTATAGAAAGTAAGCAAGATGGATTTAAACAAGGATATGAAGAATCTTTAGAGCAATATGAAGTGTTGCTTAAAGATGCAAGAAATATAATAGAGGAAGCTGAGCAATATAGAAAAAATACGTTCGCTAATCAAGAAAAAGAAATAATAGGTTTAGTATTACAATGTGTAAATAAAATATTAAGACAAAAATTAGATGATAGTGATGAAACTGTTACGAAGTTAATTATATCTTCTATTGAAGATATAACATCAAGAAAAAAATTGACTATTAAAGTAAGTAGAGAAGATTTTGAAAACACGTCTAAATTAAAAACTAAAATATTAGCTATGTTTCCTGCTGTAGAAGATATAGAAATAAAAACGGTTGAAACATATCTAAGAGGTGATATGGAAATACAGAGTGAAGACGGAACAGTAAATCCTTCCATAAAAGCTCAATTTATAAAACTTAGGGAAGAATTTTCCAAACTTCTTGAAGGGGAATAGTGATGGAAGTATCATTGAAAAAATACAGTGATAAATTAACAGATACAACCCTTGTGCAATATAAAGGAAGGGTTTCTAAAATAGTAGGACTTACAATAGAATCTACAGGACCACAGGTAAAAATTGGAGAGATGTGTAAAATATATCCTGTGAAATCTGACGCTCCTGTTATGGCTGAGGCAGTAGGTTTTACACAAAATGCAGTTTTGCTTATGCCGCTTGGAGATATGCAAGGTATAGGACCTGGAGCTACTGTAGTTGCATCAGGAAACAGTCTTGAAGTTCAAGTTGGAGAGAGTCTTCTCGGGCGTGTGCTTGACGGCCTTGGAAGTCCTATAGATGGTAAAGAAGAATTGAAATTGAGTAGAGCATATCCGGTAAACAATACTCCTCCAAATCCTTTGTCAAGAAGCAGAATAAGAGAACCTTTACCCCTTGGAGTAAAAGCTATAGATGGTATGCTTACTTGCGGAAGAGGACAAAGAATCGGTATATTTGCAGGCTCAGGAGTAGGGAAGTCTACTTTGCTTGGAATGATTGCGAGAAATACGGTTGCAGATATAAATGTTATAGGTCTTATAGGCGAAAGAGGTAGGGAAGTAAAAGAATTTATAGAAAATGATTTACAAGAAGAAGGTCTTGCGAGGTCAATAGTTATAGTAGCGACATCTGATCAACCCGCGCTTGTCAGAAAAAAAGGTGCGTTATTGGCAACATCAGTAGCTGAGTATTTTAGAGATCAAGGTAAAAACGTAATATTGATGATGGACTCTCTTACAAGATTTTCTATGGCACAAAGAGAAGTTGGGCTTGCAATAGGAGAACCACCTGTTACCAAAGGATATCCTCCTTCAGTATTTGCGGAATTGCCGAAATTATTGGAAAGAGCGGGGAATTCTGATAAAGGCTCAATAACTGGTCTTTATACTGTGCTTGTAGATGGAGATGATATGAACGAACCTATTGCGGATACCGTTAGAGGTATATTGGATGGGCATATAGTCTTGTCAAGAACTTTGGCAAACAAAAATCATTATCCTGCAATAGATGTTTTAGCATCTGTATCAAGGGTAATGCCTGCTATAATGGATAAAGAACATATGTTAAAAGTAGGCAATATCAGAGATTTGATGGCGACATATAAAGACTCTGAAGACTTGATAAGCATAGGTGCATATGTAAGAGGAACAAGTAAAAAAGTAGATATGGCTATTGAAAAAAATGACGAAATCAATAATTTTTTAAAACAAGATGTTCATGATAAATTTTCTTTTGATGAAATAGAGAATATGGTTGGTAAGATAATCCAATTATAAAAAAGGTGACTTAATTGAGTTATAAATTTAGATTGCAAAAAGTGTTGGATGTAAAAGAAAAAGCTGAAGATAATAAAAAAAATGAAGTTTATATAGTGAACAAAGAATTGTTAAAGGCAAATGAACAATTACAAGAGTTAAAACTCGAACTTACTCAAAAAGGTATAGAAAGAGAAGAAAAAAATAAAGAGGGAACATCTATAATAGAGATAGTTCAACTTAATAAATATATTGATTATTTATGTTCTTTGATAAAAAATAAAGAGATAGAAATATGTGAATTGAACAAAAAGTTGGAAATAAAGAAAGAGGAATATATAGAGTCAAGAAAAGAAAGAAAGTCTTATGAGAATTTAAAAGATAAAGACTATGCGAGATATATGATAAAAGAAGCAAAGGAAGAAGAAAAGATTATAGATGAAATAGTTAGTTTTTCAAGTAGAAAGTTATAATTAAGGAGTTATAAAAGTGAGTATTGAAAATGATGTGTTGCCTGTAGAGAAAAAAACGTCTATATTTACAACTATAAAAATAATATTAGCTGTCTTACTTGTTTTTCTTACTATAATAGCGGGAACGGTAGGAGTTTTGTATTTAACGAATAATAAAGTGAAAAAATTTATAAATACACAGATAAAACAATATCAAACAAGACAGGAGCTTAAAGCCAAGGCTGAAGCAAAAGGTATAAGTGATCCAAGAATATCTGAACTTGCCAAATATTATTTACAGATGGACGAAGAACAAATAGCGGATAAGCTTATTAATATAAAGAAAAGCGATAAAAAATCATATGAAAAATTGTTGTCATCAATGATGATAATAAATTCTGAAAAAACCAATAGTGTAAATGAGCTTATAAAAAAAATGGAAAGCAAAAAAGATGTAATAAAAGATGAATATGAGAAAATGGAGCTTGCAAAAGCGGATGAAAATAAAACAACATCATCTTACTATACTTCTTTAGGAATAAAAGGCGCTATAGATGCAATTCAAAGTGAATTACAAACTACTATGAATTATGATAAGGTATCATCAGCATTGGGGAATATGCAGGCAAAAACGGTAGCGAGAATATTGCACTATATGAATCCTATATATATTGACGGTATAAAAAATAGATTCAGCAGTGATTTTTTAAAGTCTGTAGAAAGAGAAATGCAAATATATTCAGAGTTTTTGAGGAAAAATTTGTCATTAGGTCAATTATACTCAAAGACAGAAGAAAAAATTGCAGCTCAAAAATTACAAGATGCTGAAAGTTTCAGTGATGATCAGCTTGCAGTTATATTTTCAAATATGGATTATTTAAATGCGGCAAGAATATTAAATGAATTTTCTGACGAAAATAAAGTTCAGGACATATTAACAGAAATTAAGAATATAGAAGATTATCAAATGAATTTTGATGGAAGTTATTCAACAGTTGTAGCAAATTCTATAAAAGTCCTAAAAAAATATGAAGAAGATGTCGATATACTTAAGAAGGCATATGATAAAATGCAAGCGACTGATTTGGCAGATGTTGTAGATAGACTTGCAGTGGATAATCCTGTTTATAAAACTTATAGAATAGATAATGTGAGAAATTTTTCTATAAGCGAAAAACAAATGGTAATAGACACGCTAAAAAAAATGAAACCTGCGTTAGTCGGAGAAGTTATTGCGCAACTTAAAAACAATGATAAGCTTGATAAAGCGGCATTTTTGAGTAGAGAATTGGGAATACCTGAGCCTTAAAATATTATTGATGGGAGGTATAAATTGGAAAAGATAACACAAACAAGTGTTTCATCAAGTGCTTCATCAGCTATAATGGATTTATCGAAAAATCTTGTAAACAATAATAAAGCGGACATAACAAAAAATAGTTTTAAAGACTATATAAAGCCGGTCAATTCAAATCAAAAATATGAATACAAGAAAAAAGAAGATTATAGGCAAAATGAAGTTAAAAAAGATGATAAAAATCAAAGAGTTCAAGATGGAGATAATAATACAGACAAGATGTCTGATAAAAAAAATATACAAAATAAAAATGAGAAACAAGAAGATGCAAAAACAAATTTAAAAGATGAGGTAAAAAAGACTGATAATACTAACTCTGATAAAAAAGATGTATCTTCAAAAAAAGAAGAGTTAAAAAAAGATGTTCAAGAGGAAGATCAAAAAGCGGTAAAAGATATAGATACTGAAAGTATCCAAAATGTTCTCAACATAATTATAAATTTTTCTAATGATTTAAATGAGATAAAAGAACAGCTTGAAAATATACCTAAAGAACAATTGGAAGAAATAAAAACAAGTTTGGATAATTTTAAAGAAATACCTACAGAATTAAAAGATAAATTATCTAAGCTTATTGAAAAATTTGAAAGCAATGAAAAATTAGAAGATGATTTGATATCGGATATAAATTCACCTGATATTTCAAAACAGATAGTTGATTTTAAAAAAATATTTGATCAAACAAAACTTGTTAAAGAAGATACAGTTGTAAATAAAGAAGATTTTCAAGTGAGCATAAATCAGGAGTTAAGTGATTTGAAAAATGAATTTAACATGTCAAAAAACTTAAAGAATATTATGCAATCTAATGTTTCGCAAAGTGAAGATATAGAAAATACTTCTTTTAAACAAGATGAAGTTTACGATTCCAATATCAACATTACAGATGTTAAAATTATAGGTAATACAAATAGAATATTTAATTCATCAAAAGTATCGGTTGCGAATCCACAGCAGATACAGAACTTTTCTAAAATAATAGATGAGATGAGAATAGCGTTTAGAGATGACAAAACTACACTAAATATAAAATTGGAACCTGAAACTTTAGGAAAGCTAAGCATAAAAATACATTCTGAAAATGGAGTGTTGAGTGCATCGTTCTTTGTGGAATCAGATAAAGCAAAACAAGCCATAGAAAATCAGATGCAGTTACTTGTAAAATCTCTTACAGATCGCAATATAAATGTTCAAGATATAAATGTTCAAGTTGGACAAAATAATGAAGATTTGAACTATCACAAGAATATAATGGAAGCTATAAATTTCTCTAAAAGAGACAGTATAGATAAAGTTGATATGGAAGAATTCGATTCAATTATAAATCCTTATTTACAAGAAGATTTATTTAATGATTTGATTTAATCGGGAGGATTATATGTCAGTAGGAAAGTTAGCGTCTAATTCACCTATATCTGGCGCTCAATATACATCATCACAAGATAGTACTACAAAAAAGACAAACGAAAATAAAGCGCCGGATGTAAATACAAATACAGAGAATGATAAAACTCAGGAAACAAGAAAAAAAGACGAACTTAGTTTTTATGATATATCTGCAAATGCAAGAAAATTAAGAGCAGAACAAAAAGAGCAGGAAGAAGCTGAGATAAGAAAAGAGAAAAGAAAAGGTACAGATAAAGATGCCTTTATGAAATTATTTATTGCTCAAATGAAAAATCAAGATCCATTAGAACCTTTAAAGAACGAACAATTTATAACACAAATGTCACAGTTGTCGTCAGTTGAACAGTTGACAAAACTAAATACATCATTTGAAAAATTTTCTCAAAAATTTGATGCAACAAATATGGTGAAAGCAATGGAAAATTTATCAAAAAAATTTGACTCTGCAGATTTAACAAAAGCGATAGATAATTTATCAAAAAGATTCGATTCAGAGAATCCTAAATCTGAGTTTGCTCAGTTTTTGAATTTATATGAAAAAAATAATGTCGGTCTCTTAAAAAAGATATCTGAGTTACAAGAAGAGATAAAAAATCTCAAAAAAGCATAATTGTACAATTTGTTTGGTATAAAATGACGTGTGATAAATATTTTTGTATATATAGGCAAATCAAACTTTTTGATTGTGCATACTATAAATAACGTTATAAGTTTTTTAGCTTTATAAGTTTAAAATAATTTCAAGAAATTGTGAATTTGTTTTTTAGTTAACTATATTGTACAAAAATAATTTGGAATTATTTTTATATATGTATGAAATTATTTTTTATATATTGCGTATCAGCATTATATAAGTAGGAGGATTTTTAATTATGATGCGTTCGATGAACTCTGCTGTTTCTTCACTTAAGAATCATCAGACAAGAATGGATGTTATAGGTAATAATATAGCGAATGTAAATACGGTAGCATTTAAAACAGGAAGAGTTACATTTAAAGACACATATAGCCAGATGGTAAGAACTTCATCAGGTCATAGCGAAAACAGAGGGGGTATAAATCCTTCTCAAGTAGGTTTAGGTATGAATATAAGCAGTATAGACAATGTAATGGAAAAAGGTACTGTAGATGTTACTAATGTAGGAACGGATGTATATATAGATGGTGATGGATTTTTCATAGTTGAATCATCAGATGGAAGATATTATACAAGAGACGGAAATTTCAGTGTAGACGAAGAAGGATATTTGACAACTCAGGATGGTCGTTATGTGATGGGATATCAAGCTGATCAAGACGGTAATGTTATAGAAAAATTGGATAAAATAAAAGTGCCTATAAAAGATATATTAAAGCCTAAGGTTACTTCAAAAATGGCAATGGAAGGAAATTTATCATCTAAAACTGCAAAAGGAATACCTGCTACAGGTTTTCCGGGTGATTTGAACAGTATATATAACGCTGTTCCCGTAGATTCAAGTGATCCTTCAAAAGGTAATAAATATGAAATAAAACCTGAGTTTGCAAAAAATGATGCAGCAGGTCGTGAAAGTATATTGGGAAAAACTACGACTACAGAAGTTATTGACTCATTGGGTGGAAAACATACGATTAGAATGGACTTTGTGAGAACTGCTGATGTTAATAAATGGGATGTTTATGCTTTTTATGTAGATTCAAACGGGGCTATGATACCGGCAAGCGGTACTACTGTAAATACAAATCCTGCAGCAGCAGCAGACGGAAAAGCTTTAAGTGGATTGACTTTTAAAAACACAGGAGGAGTAGAAGAAACATCACCAAAAGAATGGACTTTTTCATTAACTCCGGCTAACGGTGCCGCTCCTATGACAGGTGTAAAAGTAGATCTTAGTAAGCTTACACAATTTGAGGCTGAAAGTACAGCGTTTGTAAAAGAAAATGACGGGTATACGTTAGGAGAGCTAAACGGTATGAGCATAGGTTCTGACGGTAAAGTCATAGGTAAATTCAGCAATGGGGATGTTAAGACACTTGCTCAGATAGTTACGGCTACATTTGCAAATGTCAACGGTCTTCAGAAAGAAGGAGATAATTTATGGTCTCCTACACAAAATTCAGGAGACCCTAATGTAAATGTACCGGGGGCAGGTGGAAGCGGTATGCTACAATCAAATGCACTTGAAGCATCCAATGTTGACCTTGCTAAAGAATTTACAAACATGATAACTACTCAAAGAGGATTTCAAGCAAACTCAAGAGTAATAACAACAACAGATCAAATGCTTGAAGAACTTGTTAATCTAAAAAGGTAATAGATATTAATAAGTAAAAATATTAAGAATAAGGATTAATGTACACATGGCGTAGTTATTATAATATTTAGATATGAAATATCATAATAAAAAGTGATATTTAATTGTTTTTATGTTATAATAATTATGCCATTATTTTTTTAATTAATTATTTAAAAACTAAAAATATATGGTATAATATATAAAGTTATTACATTTTTGATTATAATAATTTAATTAGTGGTATAGTTTTGTTATGGCGTTAGTATGAAAAAAATTATTAAATTATAAAGATATATACCTATTTTGAAATAAAAATGTTATAATATTGAAATAAAATTTAATTTATTTATAATTTACATAAGTTATTTTTCTTTTTGTATTATTTAGTATTATTGATAATTAATATATTTAATTTTTGTAATAGCAAAGGTAGAGTTTTATGATTGAGTTGACAAGATTGAATGGTGAAAAATTTTTGATTAACAGTGACCTAATCGAGATAGTAGATGCTAATCCAGATACAGTTATAACGCTTATAAATGAGCATAAGTTTGTAGTAAAAGAAGATATGGCTCAAGTTGTTCAAAAAATTATAGAATACAAGAGACAAGCAGGTCTACAAATAAATGTAAGGAAAAGAGAGGTATAAAGTAAATGGATATAAGTACTTTAGTTGGTCTTATCGGCGGGGTCGGTATTTTAATATTTGCAATAGTTGTCGGTGGAACACCGCCTATGAAATATGTGGATGCACCGTCTTTTCTTATTACTGTTCTTGGAACAATAGCTGCGACTATGATTGCATATCCGATGTCAACAATTAAAGATATACCTAAGCTTATGGCTAAAACATTTAAACAAAGCAGTTCGGATCCATCAAAAACTATAGGACAGATAATAGAACTTGCCAATAAAGCCAGAAAGGACGGATTGCTTTCGTTAGAAGAGGCATCAAGAGAAATGAATGACGAGTTTTTGAAAAAAGGTCTTATGCTTATAGTTGACGGAACAGATCCTGAACTTGTTAGAAATCTGTTGGAAACTGAACTTGACTTTATAGAACAAAGGCATAAGGTGGGTCAAAGTGCGATGGGTACTCTTGCGAGTTTGGCTCCGGGTTTCGGTATGGTAGGTACGCTTATAGGACTTATAGCGATGCTTCAAAACATGAATGATCCTTCATCTATAGGTCCGAGTATGGCGGTTGCGCTTATAACTACGCTTTATGGTTCATTGATGGCGAATTTGATATTTACTCCTATGGAAAAAAAATTGGGAGCAAGCTCAGCAGGCGAAATGCTTGAGAGAGGTATTATTCTTGAAGGTCTTTTATCCATACAAGCAGGAGAAAATCCGAGAATAATTGAAGAAAAATTAAAAGCTTTCTTACCTCCTTCTATGAGAAAATCTGCTGCCGATAGTGAAGGAGAATAGTTATGGCAAAAAAACAAGTTATAGAAGAAATAAAAATGGGTGCGCCGGAGTACATGAATACTTATGGTGATATGATGACTCTTCTCTTGTGTTTTTTCGTTATACTTTTTTCCATGTCTAATATAGATGCAAAAAAATTCGAAGCAATTGTTGTATCTTTTTCGGGATCATTGGGAGTTTTAAGCGGTGGCAACACTCTTACTCATGAAGATGTAATAGATCAAGGAAGTATAAGCGATAAATCCAATTCTGAAATAACAGAATTAGATAATTTTAAACAGCTTGAAGAAAAGATAAAAGAATATCTTGAAGAAAATAATCTGGCAGACAAGGTTAAAGTTCTAAATGAAGATCAAGGATTATTACTAAGATTTCAAGACAGCATATTATTTGATCAAGGAAGTGCTTCTTTAAAGAGTCAATCAAATGTAATTTTAAAGTATATTTCTGATATATTAAAAAGCCCTAATTTTAAAGATAAATTCATAACAGTTGAAGGACATACCGATAATGTTCCTATAAAAAATTCTACTTACAGTTCGAACTGGGAGTTATCAGTAGCCAGGGCATGTAATGTTGTAAGATATTTGATAGAAGTTCAAGGATTGGATCCGACACGCTTCTCTGCGGCTGGCTATAGCGAATATCATCCGGTAGGGAAAAATGATACAGTTGAAAATATGGGTAAAAATAGAAGAGTGGATATAATGATTATGAAGAGTAAGAATTTTACACCAACAAAATAGTATAATAATAAAGAGGGATAAAGAATGGATTCTAAGAAGTTTACTATTATATCAATAATAATTTTTGTTTTGTCGCTGCTTGTATTTATTGCAACAGTAGTGCTTGTTTTTTTAAAACCTGTAGGTGGAGGCGGAGATACAAAAGAATCTAAAAAAAAGATTGTGACACAAAATGTTGAAATCGGTGATATATCTACACAAATAGGTTCTTCCGGAAGATACTATAAAGGTCATATATATCTTGTAGTAACAGGTAAAAAAACACCTGCTTCTATAGAACAAATGATGCCACAGATAAAAGACAGTATAATATCATCTATATCATATTCTGAAGTGTCATCTATAACAAGTAAAAAAGGCTTGGATGAATTGAAAGAAAAGATAAAAAATAATGTCAATGAAATTATCGGTACGGAAGATGTAGTAGGTGTATTATTTACGGAGAGCATTCTTCAATAGATAAGGTGGTGGTTAAGTTTGGCTGAAGTATTGTCCCAAAAAGAAATAGATGCTTTGTTGTCAGCTATTGGCGATGGCGATGTTTCTGTAGAGGATATGAAAGATGAACAGAAAGAAACTAAAATAAAAAGTTATGATTTTAAAAGTCCGAAAAAATTAGCAAAAGATCAGTTAAAGACACTATCGATAATACATGATAATTATTCGAGAGTGCTTAATACATATCTATCCGGATATTTGAGAGTTATAACGGAAATAGAAGTTTCATCTGTAGAAGAATTATCTTATTATGAATTTAACAACTCCATATCTAATCCGGCTATGATAGCGGTTATAAATTTTGAACCTTTGCCCGGACAGATAATAATAGAGACTTCAAATAGACTTGCTTTTACTATGGTTGACAGAATACTCGGAGGAGATGGTCTTTATGAAGGAGAAAACAGAGATTTCACTGAAATAGAACTCACAATATTATCTAGACTTGTTAAAAATATAATAGCTTATATTCCGGAGGCATGGGAAAATGTCATAGAATTATCACCTTATCTTGAAAAAATAGAGCCTAATTCTCAATTTGCCCAAATTGTTTCCCCTAACGAAACTGTTGCATTAATAACTCTTTCTGTAAAAATAGGAGAAATTGAAGGACTTATGAATATATGCTTACCTCATATAGTTTTAGAACCTATAATACAAAATCTATCTACTAATTTCTTGTTCTCAGGCATTAAAAAAGAGTTTGGAGATGAAGGTAAAGAAGAACTTGAGAGATATGTAAGAAAAGCTGAACTTGAATCAAGTGCTGTAGTAGGAGAAGCTTACATAACAGTAGAAGATTTTATATTTATGCAAGTTGGAGATGTCATAAAGTTGAACACCAAGGTTGATAGCGAACTTGAATTAAAAGTGGGTGGAAAGACGAAATTTTTAGGTTATCCGGGAACTTATAAGAAGAATATGGCATTTAAAATAAGTAAGGTAATAGAAAAGGATGAGGATGAATATGATGAATGATATGTTATCGCAAGAAGAAATAAATGCTCTTCTTAATGGAGGTGCATTTAATAATGACGCACCACAAGAAGAACCTAATACGGTCGTTCAGGAAGATGCGTTTGATGATATAGAAAAAGATGCACTCGGAGAAATAGGTAATATAAGTATGGGGAGTGCTGCAACTACTCTTTTTACTTTGCTGGGACATAAGGTAGAAATAACTACTCCTGTTGTAACACAAACCACAATAAATGAGATAGCAAAAAGTCATCAAATACCTTTTGTATCTGTTTATATAAAATATTCTGTTGGTATAGATGGAATGAATCTCTTAATATTGAGAGAAGACGATGTAAAAGTAATAACTTCACTTATGTTGGGAGGAGACGGAAGAACTGATCTACCTGAAGAATTGACAGAACTTCATTTAAGTGCAATAAGTGAAGCTATGAACCAGATGATGGGAGCAACTGCAACATCTTTGTCTGAAATGGTAGGGGGGAAAATAGATATAACTCCGCCGAAAGTTTCAAGAGTTACCATACAAGGTGACAGATTAGATCCTGATATATTAGATCTTAATCAGATTATAATGTGTACATCGTTTAGAATGAAAGTAGGGGACTTGATAGATTCTGAGATTATGCAGATATTACCTGTAGATTTTGCTAAGGAGTTAGTAGGAAAGATGATGGGAGTACCTGTTGAAACTAATGCTTCTGTAAAAGAAGAAGCTGTGCCTATGCAATCTGAACCGGTGCAAGCGCCACCGCCACAACAAACTGTTGTGCAAGCGCCACCACCGCCACCGCCACAACCACAAGAGGTGAATAGTTATGTTCAAGAACCTATTATGCAACCTCAAATGCCGTATCCGTACCCGCCTCAAATGGATTATGGATATCAACAACCGGCTCCGGTTCAAAATCATGTAAAAGTTCAACCGGCGCAGTTTTCAAGTTTTGATTCATCTGCCGCAAGACAGATGCAAGTGCCTGAAAATATAGATATAATAAAAGATGTAATGTTGCAAATAACAGTTGAACTTGGAAAAACTGTTAAGCCTATAGATGAGATACTTGACTTTAAACCTGGAAGTGTATTGGAATTGGATAAAGTTGTCGGAGAGTCACTGGATATTTTAGCCAATGGAAAGAAAATCGCTATGGGTGAAGTTGTAGTAATAGATGAAAATTATGGTATAAGAATTACTGATATTGTAAAGCCTGACAAAAGATTACAAAGTTTATAAAATTTAGGAGGAATATGAAATGGCTAAAGGTATATTATTAGTTGATGATGCTGCTTTTATGAGAATGATGTTAAAAGACATTCTTGTTAAAAACGGATATGAGGTTTTGGGAGAGGCTGAAAACGGATTGAAAGCTGTTGAGAAATACAAAGAACTTAATCCGGAATTAGTTATAATGGATATAACTATGCCTGAAATGGATGGGATAGACGCAGTTAAAGAAATTAAAAAGATAAATGCCGGAGCGTCTGTAATAATGTGTTCAGCGATGGGTCAACAAGCGATGGTTATAGAAGCTATACAATCAGGCGCAAAAGATTTTATTGTTAAACCATTTCAAGCTGACAGAATTTTAGAAGCTGTTAAGAAAGTAATAGGTTAGAACTTTGCCTAAGCTGATTGTTCAATTGGTAGTATACACTATATTAATGATAGCTATGATAATAGGTTTACAAAAGGCATCTGTTTATATTCAAAATAAAAATTATAAGATGAACAGTGATAAAGAAATGAAAATCTTAGAGAGGTTAATCCTCTCTAAGGATAAAGAATTATTTCTTGTTCAAGTATTGGATAAAAAATATTTTATAGGTGCCACAACGAACAATATTTCTATATTAAGGGAATTAGGTTCTGACTATGATAAGTAAAAATTTTTTAAGAAAAATCATTTTAATTTTTATTTCTTTAATTAGTGTAGTTTATTTTTTTAATGGGGTATCTTATGCACAAAGTGTGACTGCTCCAACTATTCCGAGTATATCAGTAAATTTTAATGCAGGGGATAGCTCACAGAGTATGAGTGAATCTGTGGAGTTACTTTTGATATTTACTGTATTATCATTATTACCAAGTATATTAATAATGATGACAAGTTTCACAAGGATAATAGTAATATTATCTTTTTTGAAACAGGCAATAGGAGCTCAACAGTCAATTCCTACACAAAGTATGATAGGTTTGGCATTATTTCTAACTTTTTTTATAATGGCACCTGTTGGTAATGAAGCATACCAGAATGGTCTCAAGCCATATTTTGACAAATCTATAACACAAGAACAAGCTGTTGTGAACATTATGTCTCCTGTTAGAGAGTTTATGTTTAAACAAACAAGAGAATCTGATGTAAAGTTATTTTTAGAGTTATCTAAAGATGAAAATTTAAAAAATGATAATGTTACATTGGAGAAGATACCTAATTCAGTATTAATACCGTCGTTTATAATCAGTGAATTAAAAACAGGTTTCCAGATAGGATTTATATTATTTATACCGTTTATAATAATTGATATGGTAGTTTCGTCTACTCTTATGTCGATGGGTATGATGATGTTACCGCCTATGATGATTTCAATGCCGTTTAAAATTTTGCTTTTTGTACTGGTTGACGGTTGGGATTTAGTAATACGTTCTATAGTTATGGGATTTAAGTAGGGGGAGTTATGGACATAGATGTTGTTGTAAATATAATACAACAAGCAGCATTGATGATATTGCTCTTATCAGCACCGATGTTACTGATAGGATTGGCAGTAGGACTTATAGTGTCTGTATTCCAAGCCACTACTCAAATACAAGAGGCTACACTGTCTTTTGTTCCTAAAATAGTTGCAGTGTTACTGTCTTTGGTAATTTTTGGTCCTTGGATAATATCTACAATAGTAAATTTTACCAAAAATCTGTTTTTGGGAATAAATGGTTTTATAAGTTAAAAATATTAATATGATTAAGGAATATTATGTTTGCTGATTTATTGACTTTTATTGCGAAGTCTATGGATTTATTTATTCTGATTTTTTCAAGAATGATGGGTATGTTTTTTATAGCACCTATGTTCTCAAGGAATAATATTCCTGCCACTGTTAAGGTAGGGTTAAGTATGATAATGTCATATGTAATTCTACCTTTTATAATATCAGAAACTACGTTGCAAGTAGAAACTTTAGAATTTGTATTTCTAATTATAAAAGAAATATTTACAGGTTTTTGTATTGGTCTTTGTGCTAATGTGATTTTTAATATATTTTCAGCTGCGGGAGCAAATGCGGATATACAGATAGGCTTATCTATGGCTCAAATGATGGATTCATCAACAGGAGAACAACGTACAGTAACAGGGCAGCTTTTTAACGCTTTTGCATTTTTGCTTTTTTTTTCAATAGATGCTCATCATCTTCTTATAAAAGCGGTTGTAAATTCATTTAAATTATTACCCATAAACACAATTAACTTATATACGGACAATTTTATATCATTTGTAATAAAATTGTATGGATATATAATGGTTGCATCTATACAATTAGTTATACCTATAATTATAGTGTTATTCTTAGGTAACGTATTGTTGGCATTTATGTCAAAAGTTATGCCACAGATGAATGTTTTTATAGTGGGTATGCCATTTAAAATAATAGTTGGATTTATGATATTTTCCTTTACCCTATCTTCTGTAAAAGGGATTATATTGGAAGTATTTAAAAAAATGATGGAATATTTATACTTATTTATAAATTTGTCATAAATTCATAAAGATATTATGTTTTTTATTTATAACTATAATTTATCATTTTAGGTTGCAAAAATGTATGAATATATAATATTGGATTTGCAGTTATTTTCTGAAAAAACTGAAGAAGCAACATCCAAGAAAAAACAAGATACAAGAAAAAAAGGTAATGTATTACAAAGTAAAGAGCTTACAGGAGCGATAACGCTTTTTGTTGCAGTCT
Organism: Peptoanaerobacter stomatis; assembly: GCF_000238095.2. Taxonomy (NCBI): domain Bacteria; kingdom Bacillati; phylum Bacillota; class Clostridia; order Peptostreptococcales; family Filifactoraceae; genus Peptoanaerobacter; species Peptoanaerobacter stomatis. Next base: position 749,246 of record NZ_JH815225.1, on the reverse strand, counting down.
TTACTATAAATATGTACTCAGCGAATATACTTGAAGTCATAGTCAGTTCTGTAAAATATTATAATGGACTTTTTTATGAACTGAACTTTAATGATGCTATGGAAATATATAATATTTTAATAAAAGCGTTGATATTTACTTTAAGGGCAGTTGTATACATAATTATACCTACATTTATAACAGCGTTTGTAATTCAAAGATTACAAGTCGGTTCTCTATATACAACAGAACCGTTAAAACCTAAACTAAGTAGATTAAATCCTATAGAAGGTTTTAAGAGAATGTTTTCTATGCAGGCAGTTATGAACCTTATAAAATCGCTGCTTAAGATAATTTTAGTGGGTTATGTAGGATATGTATACATAAGAGACAATATCGGTCTTATTATGAAAGCTTATGAGCTCGATAAGATGAGATTCTCATATATGGTATTTTTCTTCAGTATAAACATGGCTCTTAGAATGGCTTTTGTGATAATAATATTGGGTTTTGTAGATTATTTTTATCAAAACTACAGCTATAAAAAAAATATAAGAATGTCCAAGCAAGAAGTAAAGGAAGAGTTTAAACAAACAGAAGGTGATCCGCAAATAAAAGCCAAGATAAAAGAAAGACAAAGGCAAGCGGCGATGAGAAGAATGATGCAAGAACTTCCAAAAGCTGATGTAATAATTACTAACCCTACACATTTTGCTGTGGCACTTAAATATGATGAAGATAAATATGATGCACCTTATGTAATAGCTAAAGGTCAGGATTATATAGCTAAGAAAATAAAGGAAAAAGCTAAAGAGTATGAGATACCTATAATTGAAAATAAACCTTTGGCAAGAACTTTGTATAAAGAGATAGAAATAGGAAGAGTGATAACACCTGATCTTTATGAAGCTGTTGCAGAAGTGTTAGCATACATCTATTCTATAAAAGAAAATAATAGGAGATAAATTATTAATGAAAGTCGGAGATATTTTTGTATCAGTAGGAATAATATTAATAATTTTGATGATAATCATACCTATGCCTGCATTTTTGGTAGACATAATGCTAAGTATGAACATATCATTGTCATTATTAATATTATTAATATCAATGTTTAATAAAGAAGCGCTTGATTTTTCAGTATTTCCGTCTATCCTACTTATAACTACAATCTTTAGAATAGCTCTGAACATAACTACAACAAGATATATACTGTTAAAAGGAGATGCCGGAGAAGTTATAACTGCATTTGGAAACTTCGTTATGGGTGGAAATGCGATTGTGGGATTTATAGTATTTATAATAATAGTACTTGTAAATTTCATGGTAATAACAAAAGGTTCAGAGAGGGTAGCAGAGGTTGCAGCAAGATTTACCTTGGATGCAATGCCTGGAAAGCAAATGGCAATAGACGCTGATTTGAATTCCGGAATGATAGATGAAGTAGAGGCAAGAAAAAGAAGAACTAAAATTCAAAGAGAAGCAGATTTTTATGGTTCTATGGACGGTGCTACCAAGTTTGTAAAGGGAGATTCTATTGCTGGGATAATTATAACATTTATAAACTTGATAGGTGGAATATTGATGGGTATATTATACCTTGATATTTCAGCAGGAGAAGCACTTCAAAAATATGCATTGTTGGCAGTTGGCGATGGATTGGTATCATCAATACCATCACTTTTGATATCTACTGCAACAGGTATAATTGTAACGAGATCAGCATCTGAAGAAAATTTAGGAAATGATTTAAGACAACAATTATTCAGTAACTCAACGATAATGTTTATATTATCCGGAGTTCTTTTTTCACTTGCATTGACACCACTTCCTACAATACCGTATTTGATACTCTCTATAGTGTTTTTATTTGTAGGCAATGCTCTTAGAGCTAAAGATTTGGAGCCTGAAATGACACTTGGAAAAGAAGATACCGCACAAGATGATATAGAAGAAATAAGAAGACCTGAAAATGTATTGCCTTTACTTAATGTAGAGTCAATAGAGTTAGAGTTTGGGTATGGTATAATACCTCTTGCAGATAAAACTCAAGGTGGAGATTTATTTGACAGATTGGTTATGATAAGAAGACAATGTGCATTGGAATTAGGTATGATAGTACCTATGATAAGATTAAGAGATAATATACAGTTACAACCCAATGAATATGTTATCAAAATAAGAGGAGTGGAAGTTGCAGGTGGTTCAGTGTTGTTTGATCATTATTTGGCAATGAATCCTGGAAATGCGGAAGAAGAATTAAATGGTATAGATACAATAGAACCTTCATTTGGATTGCCTGCAAAATGGATAGACTCTAAAGAAAGAGAAAAAGCAGAAATCTATGGATATACTGTTGTAGATCCGCCGTCAATAATATCAACACATTTGACAGAAATCATAAAAAGACACGCATATGAACTTATAGGAAGACAAGATGTAAAAATGCTCATAGATAACTTAAAAGAAACACAACCTTCATTGGTAGAAGAAGTAGTTCCTTCATTATTATCTTTAGGTGAAGTGCAAAAAGTATTATCAAATCTATTAAGAGAATTGGTTTCTATAAGAAACTTTTCTACTATAATGGAAGCACTCGCCGACTATGCGCAAGTGACAAAAGACACTGATATGCTTACAGAATATGTAAGACAAGCTATGTATAGGAATATAACCAATCAATTTATACCTAGAAAAGAAGCAAAAGTGATAACTATGGATCCGGATATAGAAAAAACTATAATGGAATCCTTACAAACTACTGAAACAGGAACATATATGGCACTTGATCCTGTAAGATCACGTAAATTGGCAAACAATATAAGCGATGAGGTAGAAAAAATGGTTGCAGTAGGAGAACAACCTATAATAGTAACTGCACCTGTTGTCAGATTTTATCTCAAAAAATTTGTTGAGCAGATAAGTAATGATATAATAGTTCTTTCATATAATGAAATAGATCCTTTAGCAAAAATACAATCTGTAGGGATGGTGAGTGCATAAAATGCAAGTAAAAAAATTTACCGGAGAAAATACAGCTCAAGTGATGGCATTGATAAGAAAGGAATTCGGTGACGATGCTATAATTTTACAGACAAATAGAGTAAAGAGTGGTGGATTTTTGGGATTTTTTCAAAAAGAAGCCATAGAAATATTGGCTGCACTTGATAATGAAGCTAAGGTTAATAAAAAAAGTGCCTATCCTAAAACTGTGAGTAGTAGAAATAACATTGTTTCAAATGATAGAGGATTGGAAAATATAAATGCTTTTAGAGATGTTAATAAGTTAGACTTTAAATCACATATAGAAAATATGAACGATATAAAGGAAAAAAGACAAGAAGATTTTATAGAAAAAAATTTTGTTAGTTCAAGAATTAAACCTCAAATTGAAACAAAACCGGATATATCAAAAGAAACTATGGAAGTAAAAGAAGATATTGACGAGATAAAAAACACAGTACTGCAGTTAAGCAAGAAGATAAATGATACATTTAAAACTCCGGAAGAAGAAGAGGAATATAAAAAAGAAAAAGAAGCTATTGATAAATTAATAAATGTGGGACTTTCTTATCAATTTTCAAAAGAAATAGTTACAAACCTTAGAAAAGGTGGTAAAATAATATCATACGATAATTTAAAATCTGAAATTATTGATATGTTATCAGACAATAAGAAACCCTCCTATGATGATATCAAGCATATAGTGTTTGTCGGCCCTACAGGGGTCGGAAAAACTACTACACTTGCCAAAATAGCTTCAAAAAAGGCAATAGAAGAAAGAAAAAAAATTGGATTTTTGACTTTAGATACTTATAGAATATCAGCAGTTGAACAGTTAAAAACTTATGCTGAGATACTTTCATCTCCTATAGAAGTAGCCTATGAAATACAAGACTTGAAAACAGCTATTGAAAGATTGTCAAATAGAGATGTTGTATTTATAGACACTGCAGGAAGATCTCATAATAACAAAGGGCAAGTGGAAGATTTAAAAAATGTATTGGATAATATATATAATAAAAAGATTTATATTGTTATAAGTGCAAATATAAATTTATCAGACATATATGATATAATAGATATATATAATTTTATTGAAGATTATGATATAATAGTTACTAAGATGGATGAAACAAAAAGATATGGAAACTTGCTTGATATAATGAATAAAACTAAAAAAAATATTGCATATACAGCGTTTGGTCAAAATGTTCCTGATGACATAGAGGTATTTAATTTAGAAACCTATGTTAGTGAATTGATTGGAGAGATATATAAATGATTAATGACCAAGCTCAAGGTTTGAGAGATTTTGTAAACAATTCACAAATAGAAGATATAAATATAGAAGGACCTAAGGTCTTATGTGTTTCAAGTGGAAAGGGTGGAGTAGGTAAATCAAATTTCACTACTAATATAGCACTTGAACTTAGCAAAAGAGGTAAAAGAGTAATAATAATAGATGCTGATTTTGGATTGGCAAATATAGAAATATTATTCGGAATAGTATCAAAAAACAGCTTTTTGGATCTTATAAATAATGAACTTGATATAAAAGATATAATAATTGAAATGGATAACGGAATCAAGCTCATATCAGGAGGATCCGGAATATTGGAATTGGCAAATGTCAATGATAATAAATTGAATAAAGTTGTAAATTCTATAGCACAGCTTAAAGATATGGCTGATTATATAATAATAGATACAGGTGCCGGAATATCTAATGTGGTAACGGCATTTACACATATATCTGAAGAGGTTGTGGTGATTACAACTTGTGAGCCTACCTCAGTAGCAGATGCGTATGCACTTATAAAAATGATTATAAAGAAAAACCCTAAAAAAACCATAAATATTGTAGTTAATAGAGCTGATACGATAAAAGAAGCGGATGCTGTATTTGAAAATATAAATTCTGTCTCAAAAAAGTTTATAAATAAGGAACTTAAATATTTAGGATATATATATAATGACTCTGCGGTATCAAAAGCAGTTAAAAGCCAAAAAGCTTTTGTAGATTTTTTGCCGTCAAGCAATGCTGCTAAATGTATACATTCTATATGTGACAAGATGCTTGATACACAAGTTACAACAGGAGGCTTTTTAAAATTTATGGATAAATTCAAGGGATTATTTAGGTAGAGGTGAATTATATTGACATCAAATTATCCGAAAATATGGCAAAATGTAAAATTGACAAAGATAAAAATAACAGGAGAAATGGAAGAGTATGCAAGTAAAATAGTAGGGATTGAAGACGATGGTATGTTTTTGCTTGAAACTCCGTTAAAGAAGACACAATTGGTATTGTTGATAAACGGCTCTATAGTGAACATGGTATATATGCACGAAAATTTGGGTATGTATAGTGTTGATTTGGAAGTTATTGAAAAAATAAGAGATGATAATAACATTCCGCTTATAAGAGCAAAAAAAGTATCTGATATAAGAAAAATACAAAGAAGAAACTTCTTTAGATTATTGACATCTATGGATATTGTGATAAGAAAAGTAGATGATGTTGTAGTTGAAAAAACAAAGACTGTTGATATAAGCGGTGGAGGAATAAAACTGCTTTCAAAACAGAATTTTGAGGTCAATGATATAGTAAAATTAGATTTTAAACTTGAAAGCAAAGAATTCAGTTTTGATGCAAAAGTAGTAAAAATAGACAATACTGATATTAGAGATATGAAGGAAATAAGCTTACAATTTATCGATATTTTGGAAAAAGACAGAAATGAAATTATAAGGTTTATATTTGATAAGCAAAGAGAAGGAATAAAAAAAGGAATGTTTTCTAATGACTAAAAATATTCGTGTTTTAAATGTGGATGATTCAGCTTTTATAAGAAAGTTATTGAAAGATATACTTGGAAGCGATGATGATTTTGCAGTTGTTGATCAAGCAAAAAATGGTAAAGAAGCAATAGAGAAAATCAAACAAAATAAATATGATGTTATCACATTAGATATAGAAATGCCGATTATGGACGGCTTGACGACATTGAAGGAAATAATGAAAGTTTGTCCTACACCTGTTGTTATGATGAGTTCCCTTACAAAAGAAGGAGAACAGATAACATTGGATGCTCTTAATTTAGGAGCGGTTGATTTTATAACAAAACCTAAAAATGTGTTTTCTGTAAGTTCAGATGAGATGAAAGCGGGTATAATAGATAAGATAAAAAATGCTCGAAAAGCCAATATGAAAATGGTTAGATATTCAAGTCTGTCTCTTTCTCGAAATAACAATCATATTAAGACACCGAATGAATACAATACAATAAAAAATGCAGACACAATAAAGACCATTATAGCAATAGGAACTTCTACAGGAGGTCCAAGAGCTTTGCATGAAGTTATACCTAATATATCCGGTAAAGTGAATGCACCTATTTTGATAGTTCAACATATGCCGAAAGGATTTACGAAGTCTTTAGCAGATAGATTGGATTTAATTTCAAATGTTAAGGTCAAAGAAGCTGAAGATGGAGAGGTATTAAAAAATGGTTGGGCATATATTGCACCCGGAGGGATTCATATGAAAATTAAATCTTTTGGGGTGGATAAATTTAAAATATTTTTAGATGATTCTGAAAATGTTAATGGACATAAACCGTCAGTAGATGCAATGATGTTTTCGGTTTCTCAAAGTAATGTTAGAGAAGTGGTTTCTGTTGTTATGACAGGTATGGGAAATGACGGAGCCAAAGGCTTAGAAACTTTAAAAATTGATAAAAAAGCGAAAACTATTGCAGAAGATGAGAAGACTTGCATTGTTTTTGGTATGCCGAAGGCTGCTATCGAAACAGGAAAGGTGGATTTTATAGTTCCGTTGAATAAAATAGCAGATGAAATCAATAAAATTATGGGGGTATAAATTATGATGGATTTTGATCAATATATTGATATTTTTTTGGATGAGTCAAAAGATCATCTACAAAATCTTAATGAAGCTTTGTTAAGATTAGAAGAGGATCCGGAAAATTTGGATACAGTGAATGAGATATTCAGAATGGCTCATACACTAAAGGGAATGTCTGCAACCATGGGATTTGAGATAATAGCTAAACTTACTCATAAGATGGAAAATATATTAGACGGAATAAGATCTCATAAATTTACCCTAAACAGAGATATGATAGATATTTTATTTGAAGGACTTGATATATTAGAAGGACAGGTAAAAACAATAGAAAGCGATGGAAAAGAACAACAGATAGATATATCTGATATAATAAACAGACTTGATGTATTGGAAAAAGGAGGTTCACTTGGAGGAGGAGCTGCATCTGAACCAAATAAAAATACGGTAAAAGAAACTGAAGACAGTACACAATCATCAGATTTGTCATTTGAAATTTCAAAAGAAGACAAAGAAGCACTTTATGCTTCTGCAAAAGAGATGTTAAAAGACGGATATAATTTATATAAGATAGAGGTTGATTTAGAAGAAAACTCTATGTTAAAATCAGCGAGAGCATTCATAGTTTTCAAAAATCTTGAAGATGCAGGAGAGGTAATATATTCTCATCCGTCATCAGATGATATAGAAAAAGACAGCTTTGAAGGACATTTTACTATACTTCTTTTGACTCATGAAACAATTGATGAAATCAAATCAAGTATAGAAGGGGTTTCAGAAGTAGAGAAGGTTTTAGTTGATAATTTTGATATTGAACTTCTAAATTCTGAAAAAGAAGAAGAAAAGCAGGAACAACCGAAAGAAACCGTTCAAGCACCTCAAGCTCAGCAACCTAAGAAGGAAGAACCTAAAAAACCGGCTCAGGCGGCAAAAGCTCCTGCGGATAAAAAAGCGAAATCAGGTAAAACTATAAGGGTAGATATAGATAGATTAGATAATCTTATGAATTTGGTAAGTGAGCTTATTATAGTTAAAACAAGACTTGAAGATAATGAGATTTTTTCAAAACGTCAAAATATGACAGAAGCTATAGAATATCTTGAAAGAATAACTACAAGCTTGCATGACGCAGTTACAAAAGTTAGAATGGTGCCTATAGAGAGGGTATTTAACAGATTTCCACGTATGGTAAGAGATTTATCGAAAGATCTTAATAAAGAAATAAATCTTATAATGGCAGGTGAGGAAACAGAAGTAGACAGAACCGTTATAGATGAAATAGGAGATCCATTGGTGCACTTGCTTAGAAATTCAGCTGACCACGGTATAGAATCTCCTGAAGATAGAATAGCAAAAGGTAAACCTGAGGTAGGAACTGTAAGACTTGTTGCATATCAAGACGGAAATACGGTTGTTATCGAAGTTACAGATGACGGAGCAGGTATAAATACAGAAAAAGTAAAACAAAAAGCAATAGAAAGAGGAATTTTAACTCAAGCACAAGCTGATGAACTTGAAATAAATAAGGCGGCAGAATTGATATTTGCAGCAGGATTTTCTACAGCTGATAAAATAAGTGATGTGTCAGGTAGAGGAGTCGGTCTTGACGTTGTTAAAACTAAAATTGAATCACTAAGCGGAACGGTTGAAGTAAGAACAGAAAAAGATAAAGGTTCAGCGTTCATAATAAGACTACCGCTCACACTTGCTATAATACAGGCATTGCTTGTTATAGTAGGAAATGAAAAATATGCTATACCTCTTAACAATATAAAAGAGATAACTAATATTGATACAATAGATATAAGAAATATAGAAGATAAAGAAATAATATTATATAGAGGAGTACCTCTTGAACTTAAAAGAATGTCCGAAGTATTGGATTGTGAAAATCAGGAGAGAAAAGAGGGCAATGTAACTGTTGTAATTGTAAGAAAAGGCGAAAAAGACATTGGACTTATTATAGACTCTCTAATAGGTCAGCAAGAGATAGTAATAAAATCATTAGGACCTTACCTAAGTTTTGTAAAACTTATTGCCGGAGCTACTATACTGGGTAATGGTGGAGTAGCACTTATAATAGATACAAATGAGATATTTTAAGGTAGGAGGTAGAGTTTATAATGAATGAAAATCAATATGTTATATTTAAACTTGCAGATGAGTTTTATGCGATAAAGATAGATAACGTTGAAACTATAGAAAGAGATATGGAAATAACAAGAGTTCCAAAAACTGATGGTCATATAAGAGGCGTTATAAATTTAAGAGGAGAGATAGTTCCTGTTATAGATTTGAGAATCAGATTAGGACTTCAAGAAAAAAGTGCGGATGCTGAAACAAGAATAATAGTTAACAAATTGAATGATATGATGATTGGCTATGTGGTAGATTCTACTTATGAAGTAAAAGATATAGATCCGTCAGCCATAGAGCATTCATCATTTGACAACAATATATCAGAAACTTATGTTAAAGGTATTGCAAAAGATCATGATAGAATGATAATATTGTTGGACGTAGATAAAGTTTTAGGAATATAGAAATTTGAGATAATTAACTGTCTTGATTTTTGTGTTTTCTTAAATTGTGGATTAAAATAGGAGTAAGGAATATGAATTTTACTATAGACAATATTAATAGTATGTGCTTAGACCTACTGAAAGAAATAGGGAATATAGGTTCGGGCAATGCAGCTACATCCTTGTCTAATATGATAAGTAAAAAAGTAGATATGCAAGTACCGAACGTTGAAGTTATTGATACTCAAAAGGTCGTGGAAATGTTCAGTGACCAAGAAGAAATAACTGTAGGAGTTTATATAAATTTCACAGGAGATATTCAAGGAACGATACTTACATTGCTTGACAAAGAATCGGCAGGTAAATTGATTAAGGCACTTATTGGACAAGAACCTGAAAATTTCATGTATAATGATATGGAAAGATCAGTTGTTCAAGAGCTTGGAAATATTATGACAAGTGGATATGTAAATGCAATATCAATGTTTTCAAGTCTATTTATAAATATATCTATACCGTCAGTTTGTATAGATATGGTATCGTCAATATTAAGCGTACCTGCAGTAGAATATGGTATAGACTCAGATAAACTGATTTTAATAGAAAACAAGTTGGATATAGAAGGAGAAAATGTTAATTGCTATTTCTTTTTCATGCCGGATTTAGATTCGTTTGAAAAATTGTTTGTACAATTAGGAGTGCTATAATATGAGTAATGTTATAAAGGTTGGAATGGCTGATTATAAGATTGCTAAATCCCCGGATTCTCTTATAACATTGGGTTTAGGTTCTTGTATAGGCATAGTTATATATGATAAAACAAAGCAAATAGCAGGTATGGCACATATTATGCTACCTTCCAGTCAGGAAATAAAAAATAACACTAATAAGATGAAATTTGCAGATACATGTTTGGATTTGATGATGGCTGATTTATTAAAAGCAAATGTGAATAAATCAGCACTAAAAGCAAAGATTGCAGGGGGCGCACAAATGTTCAGTATATCTTTAAAATCAGATACATTGAACATAGGTAAGAGAAATGCAATGGCAGTAAAAGAAAAACTGAAAGCTTTGAATATACCTATAGTGGCAGAGGATATACTCGGTAACAGCGGTAGAACAATTACATTTGATGTATCAACAACTAATCTCCATATTAAGAGTATAGGAAAAGGAGAAAGTATAATATAATGGAGGATTTATATGAAATTTAATCCTATCATATATATTTTTTTGAATTATATATTTGCAATGTTAACGCTTATATATGCTATATTGAATAAAATATCACTTATAGAATATATAAGCGATACAATATTCATATTAATATGTGTGAATATTATATATACATTGGTGCATTTTATATTGAGTTCACTAAGAATTGAAAATGACAATATAAATGGTGATGGTAATACCTTTAAACTTGATATAGATGCGAGTGAAGATGAAATAAAAGATTTATTAAAAGAAAATCCGGAAAGCAAAAATATAGAAAATACATCAAATTATATTGATAATAATTCATCAAGTCAAGAAAAAGAAAATTATGAATTTGACGAAATAGATTTTAATAGATCAAATGGTCAAGATTTTTAGATATATGAATATTTGACGAGGTTTATTATTTTGGACTCTTTCTGTTTTTTTGATGCTGAAGTTTATATTTTGAAACAGGAGGTTGGCATAATTGAATGAAAATGCTAGTATTTGGTTTCTATATGAAAAAGAAACGGATGAATTAAAAAAGAAACAATTGAAAGAAGAGATAATAACAAATTATATAGGACTTGTTAAAATAGTTTCCGGAAAGCTTTTTAATTATTATGCCCAAAAAATAGAATATGATGATCTTATGGGATATGGCGTAATAGGGCTTATAGATGCTATAGATAAATATGATTATACAAAAAATATAAAATTTGAAACATATGCTTCTATAAGGATAAGAGGGGAAATTATAGATCAGATAAGAAACTTGGATTGGATTCCAAGAAGCATAAGAAAAAAAATGAAGACTTTGAATACAACAATAGAAAAATTAGAGTCACAATTAGGTAGAGAAGCAACAAGACAAGAGATATCTGAGTATATGCAAATAAGTTTAAAAGAAGTGGATGAGTTATTTGAAGAAACTACCACATATAATATAGTTTCTATAGAAGATGAGATAACAGAAAATTATAAATTACAAATAATGGATGATAAAAAAGAAAACTCTCCTGAAGAAAATTTAATATATAAAGATACTATAAAAGAGCTTGCAAAAGCCATAGACACATTAAAAGAAAAAGAAAAATTGGTAATAAATTTATATTATTATGAAAATTTAACGTATAAAGAAATATCAGAGATAGTAGGTGTATCTGAATCAAGAATATCTCAAATAATAAGCTCATGTTTGATAAAGATAAAAAAAATTCTAAATCAATAAAGAAGGTGAGAATTTGGCACTGAAGCTTAGTAGTGTGGAAAAAACTATTGGAGACTATATTGTACACCTGAGGATAAATGCGGATAAAACAAAAGGATATATTGAAATTTCAAAAAATAATAATGACGGATTTAATTTTCCAAGCGAAGAAGATGTCATATCTTTTTTGCAAGAAAATGGGATAAAATTTGGAATAGAATATTATAGTATAAAAAATATAATAAGTAATAAAATTATGAAGGCAACTCTTGTTGCAGTAGGTGAACCTCCTATAAAAGGTGAAGATGCTAAAATAATTTATAAATATGATTTTTCAAAAAAGATAAACCTTGTTCAAGATGAAAGCGGTAATATAGATTTTAAATCATTAAATTGGTTTCATCAAGTAAAACGAGGGGATATAATTGCAACTAAAATACCTGCACAAAGAGGTATAGACGGCAAAGATATAAAAGGAGAGCCTATTGTAGCACCTTTGGGAAAAGATATAAAGTTTTTACTTGGCAAAAATGTGGGTATAGATGATAGTGAACAAAATGCAGTTGCAAAAACTGATGGAATAGTGGAAATTATAGATTCTAAAATCTCTGTAAGTGAGGTTCTTACTATAAACGGAGATGTAGATACATCTATTGGAAATATAGAATTTAGTGGAGATATATTTATTTCCGGTGATATAAAAGGCGGATTTAAAGTCAAGGCGGAAGGTTCCTTAGATGTAAATGGAGTGATAGAATCAAGTGATATAGAAGTTGGTAAAGACCTTGTAGTAAAAGGTGGAATAAAAGGTAGTGAAACAACTAAGGTAGTAGTAAATGGCTCCGTAATATGTAAATTTATTGAAAATGCAAATGTGTTTGTAAATTCTAATATAAATACGGATTTTATAATACATTCCAATGTAATATCCGGCGGGAAAATAACTCTTAATCAGAAAAAAGGGGTAATAGCAGGCGGAGAAGTAGTAGCAAAAGATTCAATAATAACGTCTACCTTAGGTTCACATATGGGAACAAAAACTGACATAACATTAGGTGTTGATATTGCAAAAGAAGCTATGATGATTGAGAAAAAAAATACTCTTGTTAAACTGGAAAAAGAACTGAAAAGAATGGTTCCGGCTATAGAAGCAGGGAAGCAAATCATGGAAAGAGGTTCTATGGATGATACAAAAAAAATGCAATTTGCAAAATCAGTACAAGAATATAACTCAATATTGGAAAATATAGCTAAAATACAAGAAGATATAAACAACCTGGAAGAAGAAATGTCACACCATAAATTCAGTTATATAATGGCAAAGGATACTATTTATCCTGGAGTAAGCATAACAATTTTAAAATTTTCAAAACACATAAATGACTTCTTGGGACCAAGTAAGCTCTATTTAAAAGGAAACGAAGTAGTCATAGAAGGATAATAATATGAATAATATTCAAATGATTCTTATTTGTGTATTCTTGGCAGTTTCAATACTCATAAACATATTTACATATCTTAGATTTAAAAATTCTGATTTTTCAGGAATTTCAGATACTTCTAAGATAGAAGCACAACTTATACTTATAGATAGAAAGTTATCAGATATAAAATCAGACATTAAAGATATAACAGCGAGAATTGAAGGATTAGAGAATTTACCTGTTATGGAATTTGATGAGACTGCAAGTTATATAAAAAGTGGAATGAATATACAAGAGATAGCTAAAAAGACCAATAAGAGTATAAAAGAAGTAGAACTTATGTTAAAAATGAGAGGTTTGATTTAATATGAAGAAAAATATTTTTAAACAATCTTATTTTTTGGGTATGTCTATGGGAATTTGCATATCCATATTAATAGGGATTATATTTTTTTCTTTTAATAAAAATACCTCTAAAGAAAGATTAGGACTGGTTAATGAAAATGTGAGTTTAAAATCGCAGCTTATTGAGAAGGACACTAAAATAGAAGAGCTGAATAGAAGTATAAATGATTTGAAAACCAAGAATACAGCAAAAAATGAAATAGAAAAAACAGATAATGAGAAGGTAGTGTTGGATATAAGGCAAGATATGTCCAATTCTCAAATAGCTGATTTGCTTGTAGAAAATGGGATTTATGCACATAAAAATGATATACTTTTCATTATGGAAATATTAAATTTTGACAGATATAGATATTCGGAAGTTTTGGAAAAATATGGCTATATATCCAGTTCTTATGAATTAAACAAAGCATTAAAACAAATAGAAAACAGTCAGTATGGTGTTACAGATGCTTTATATTCCAATAATTTAGTAAAAGATAAAAATTCCTTTATGAAATTATTGTATTTATTTGATATAAATAATAAAATCAAATATGGACAGAAAAAATTCAACAAGAATTCTTCTCTTAGAGAAGTATGTGATATTTTAATTAGTTGATTATAACTGATACGTAAGAAATATCAAAAGGAGATTAAAATAGATGGATGCACTTTTTGCAAGACAACCTATATTTACAGTAGATAACAAGGTTGTAGCTTACGAACTTTTATATAGAAATACAAAACAAGATGACCAGAGTACAAATTTTGAAAAGACGATAGATGTACTTATAAATGCAAATACTCTATTTTCAAAGTTTGATGTTGAAATGGCGTCGAAAAGAATATTTCTTAACTTTGACAGAAAGCTTTTATTGGATAATATAATAGATATATTATCTCCAAGAGAGCATGTTATAGAGATATTGGAAAGTGTCGAGCCGGATAAAATAATAATAAACAGAATACAGCAATTAAAGAGGTTAGGATTTAGGATAGCTTTAGATGATTATACTATAAATTATCCATATGAAGAATTTGTAGATATAGCGGATTATATAAAAGTGGATTTTATAGAAAACAATGTGAAAGAAATAATAGAACTTTCAAGAAGAGAAAAATTTAAGAAAAAAATCTTATTGGCTGAAAAAGTGGAAAATGAAAATATGCACAATTTGGCAGTAAGACTTAATTACAAATTATTTCAAGGCTATCATTATGCTAAACCTATAGTTCATAAAGGAAATCATATATCTATAAATGTAAAAACTTGTTTAGATATATTGTTGATGTTGAACAAACCTGATGTTTCTGCAAATGGAGAAAAGTTTGTAGATTTATATAAAATAGCTAAACATATCGAAAGAGATCCTATACTTTCATTTAAGATAATACAGATAACTAATGGAGTTCGAGCAAATTTATATGTTAAAATAGACTCTGTTTTAAGAGCTGTAACTTTGCTTGGATATGCCAGCTTGCATAAGTGGTTAAAAATATTACTGTTTCAAGAAGCGAGTA
Organism: Peptoanaerobacter stomatis; assembly: GCF_000238095.2. Lineage (NCBI taxonomy): Bacteria > Bacillati > Bacillota > Clostridia > Peptostreptococcales > Filifactoraceae > Peptoanaerobacter > Peptoanaerobacter stomatis. The sequence goes on along the minus strand of NZ_JH815225.1, from coordinate 734,126 downwards.
CAAGAAGTAAAGGCAATAATAAAGAAAATGTAAACAAAGAAGTAATAAAGAGTATAATAGTAAGAACAGCTTTTGTAGAAAATGCATTGGCAAAAAATCCGAGATTCAAAGATATTATAGGAGAAGCAGTACTTGTTGCAATGGTTGATTTATTCGATATACTTTTTGAGATGCCTATGGAAGATATAGTGAGCTCATTAGACTTATCTAAGGAAATAATAGAAGCATTGATACATGATAAGGGTGATTTGGCTAAAATACTTCATCTTGTTAAATCGTATGAAGCAGGCTATTGGGATGAATTAAAAAATCTATGTGATGAATTAAATTTAAATTACAGTGATATAAGCGACTTGTATGTGAAATCCTTGGATGACAGTAAAGAAGTTTTGGAAGAATTATCAAAAGAAGAATATGTTTAAAAATATATATGCTTATCAGATAATAGTAAAAGCTTTAAGTCAAAGTATTTTGTTTGGCTTAAAGCTTTTTTTGTAATCTATTCGCTTACTTTTATACCGTTTAATTTTACTACTTTTGCTGGTATACCTACAGCTGTGGCATTATCAGGGATATCCTTTAACACTACTGCATTAGCACCTATTTTTGAATTTTCACCGATTGTAACAGGTCCGAGTATTTTTGCACCTGAGGAAAGCATAACATTGTTTTTAACAGTAGGATGTCTTTTTCCGGTATGATTGCCGGTTCCTCCGAGTGTAACACCATGGAACATAAGCACATCATCTCCTACTTCGGCTGTTTCTCCTATTACTACACCCATTCCATGATCTATAAAGAGTCTTTTTCCTATTTTTGCTCCCGGATGAATTTCTATACCGGTAAAAAATCTTGCTATTTGTGATATAAACCTTGCTATAAATTTAAACTTATTTATGTGTAAGAAATGGGCAACTCTGTGCCAAAATACGGCATGAACAGATGGGGTATTAACAAAAATGCTAAAATAATCCGTAGATGCCGGATCTTTTTCTTTTACAGTCTTTATATTTTCAATCATATCTTCAAATATATTATAATTTTTATTATTAAGCATTACGAAATCCTCAATTTGTACATTATTTTTTATATGTTCGCCCATAGTATATCTTCCTTTTTTAATTTATATCAAACAATCCTTCTACACTTAAATATCTATTACCGCCGTCCGGTGCAATAAACAAGACTTTTTTTCCTTTGCCCAATTTTTTTGCTATTTCAATAGCCCCTTGCAAAGCTGCACCTGATGATATTCCAAATAATATCCCTTCATTGTCAGAGACTAATTTAACATTTTTAAATGCGTCTTCATCACTTACTTGTATGATTTCATCTATAAGAGAAGTGTCAGTTATATCGGCTATGAATCCTGCACCTATTCCTTGAATCTTGTGTGGGGAATGTTGCCCTCCGGATAATATAGGAGAATTTTTAGGCTCTACTGCAACTATTTTTGTAGGATAGCTGTTATTTTTAAGTGCTTTTGCTACGCCTGTTATAGTTCCGCCTGTTCCAACACCTGCTACAAATGCGTCAAGAGTATCAAAATCTGCCAATATTTCTTTTGCAGTTGTATTTATATGAGCTTTTACATTATTATTATTTTCAAATTGCTTTGCCATTATATAACCGTCTTGAGTTGAAAGCTCTTCAGCTTTTTGGATTGCACCTTTCATACCTTCTTTTGCAGGAGTTAAAACGAGTTTTGCTCCATGCGCAATTAACAATTTTCTTCTTTCCATGCTCATGGATTCAGGCATAGTAAACAGAGCATTGTATCCAAGAGCTTTTGCAACAAGTGCAAGACCTATTCCGGTATTTCCGCTTGTAGCCTCTACAACTGTATCTCCTTTTTTTAGCAGTCCTTCTTCTTCCAAACCTTTTATCATATAATAAGCAGCTCTGTCTTTGATAGAACCGGCAGGATTGAAATATTCCAATTTTACATATATATCAGCTGTATCATCTCCAAGATTAAGCTTGTTAAGTTTTATTACGGGTGTATTTCCAATAGTTTGTGTTATGTTGTTGTAAATCATTGCTTTTTCTCCTTTTAATAAAAATTTTAAAATAATCATATGAATTTTTAAAGTATATTTACATTTATTAAACAGTAATTTAAAAAATTAAAGTGAAAATATATTTTGATGAATTTTGCAATAAAAAAATCTCTATCACACATAAGTATGATAGAGACGAATAAACTCCGCGGTTCCACTCCAATTGATTATACAATAACCCACCTTTTCAGATACTGACATATCCAATCTCTATAACGTGAGAAACACGTTGCAGCCTCAAAAAACTTCGGTGCAAAACTCCAAAGGGCACTTCGTATAAACTGTAACGAGAATTCTCACCAAACATTCTCTCTCTGAAGATACATATCTAAACTACTTTCCTTTTTCAACGTTTTTATACTTTAATGGTATAGATTATACTTCATAAATTTAATTAAGTCAATATGTTTTTTTAAAGAAATTAAAAAAAGTTGTAAATGTATTCTAAATATTTGTAAATTCAAGATGAACTATGTTATAATATAACAAAAATAATTTTTGAGTGATACTATGAAAACATATATTTTTTTGAGCCGATTAAATAAAAAAATTAAAACAGATGACTATGTAAAATATATATTGAGTAAGTATTATTTTATGAATTTTTCAGATATAGAAATAATACGAGGGCAAAACGGTAAACCATATATTAAAAATTCTGATATAAAATATAGTGTGTCCCATAAAAAAAACTATATGGTTGCAGTGTTTTCTTACGATGAGATAGGTATAGATATAGAGATATTAACTGATAAAGACTATAGTGGAATAGTAGATAGGTATTTTTTTGAAGATGAGAGGAAATATATATTATCATCTATATCAAAATTAGAGCAAAATAAGAGATTTTTTGAAATATGGACAAAAAAAGAAGCATATATAAAAAAATATGCTTTAAATATTTCATATATAAAAAAAATAGACAGCTTAAAAGAAGATATAAAAACATTTAAAATGAATGATTTGATAATATCGGTATGTAGTTGATATTATATTTTTGCGTGATATTAATAAAGAATTTTTAATTATATATCATTATACTAAACACTATTTAAATTAAGATATGTACAAATATATTTTGATAAAGGTATTTTTTTATAAATACATTTAAAGCAGATATTTATAAAAGAGTTAACAATTTGGATTGAAAAGCAATTAAGTATTCTATTAAAGAGTATCTATATTTAAATTAGATAACAGTATAAAATCATGAAAAACAGGAGATAAACACATGGCAAAAATAACATTTGATATAAAAGAAAGCTTTGGAGAGCTTAGCAAGGCGGCAAACGGCTGGACAAAAGAACTTAACCTTGTATCTTGGAATAATAGAGAAGCGAAATACGACATAAGAACTTGGGATGAAGAGCATGAAAGTATGGGAAAAGGTATAACCTTAGACAAAGAAGAGCTTATAATTTTAAAAGGAATACTTAATAATATGGAACTTTAGCATTTTTAATATTTGATAAAATTATACATAGTTATTCAATGAAGTTTTATCTTTATAAAATAAAAATTAAATACAAAAACCTATTTAGAGGATGATTTATACTAAAATCTTATAGAATAATGAAAATTCATAATAATTACTTTTTAAAATAGAGTATGTATGTTAATGTAATAATTATATGATTTATTTATAATTTTATTAGAAAATAATATTAATATGCTAAAAGCGATGCAATAAAAATATGAATAAAATTAATGACTTTTATCTACGATTTATAATTATGAATATTGTTTGAAGGAGGTGACTTTTTCGGTGAGAATAGACATAGATTCCATAGGATACAGACCCGAATTTATGCCACAAAAACCAAGTGGTGAAGTAAATGAACTTAACAATAGAGGCGAAAATGTAAGAGGGAGAATAATAGATGTCAACCAAAATATAGTTTTGATACAGACATCTACAGGCAAGCAATTTTCTGCAACAACGACTGTTCCAATGGAGAATTTTGTAGGGCAGGAAATGTCGTTTGCATTAATGATAGGTTTAGATGGAGAATTGTTGTTAAAACCTGAAATAGACGAAAAAAATCAAAAGACATTAGTAGACTTAAAGATAGAAGATATGTTAAACAAACTTGGGAAACAGATAACTCCTGATAACAAAGAACTTATAAAACAGATGATGAAAGCATCTATGCCTATAAATAAAGAACAGTTTGAAGAGATTAAAGAACTTAATTTTGCAATGAATTTATTGAAAAGCGATGAATTTGCAGTAAACTTGGAAAATGGAGATAACGAAAAAAACTTAAATGAATTGTTAAAAGAATTACAAACAAGAAAAGATTTCGGTTTAACAAATAAATCAGAAACAGCGGTATTAAATAAAGAAACTGATTTAAAAGACATATTGCTTCTTAAAAATCTCGGTTTAAAAGTAAATGTGAACAATTTAAAATCGCTTTATGATGTTTTAAATAAGGCTAATGTCAAACAAGATGATATAATCGGAATGAATAACCTTATAAATGATAAAGAATTTAGTCGAAATCTCAGATCAGAATTGGAAAATATTACAAATATACAAGTTGAACAAAAAGATGAAAATAATTTTGTAAAAACGACAAATGTGCTTTTGGAAAACGCCGAAAAACTGTCTTTCAAAGAAATGGAAAATCTGAATAAAGCCTTTAAAAATATAGAATTTAAAGATTTTTCAGAAAATATACTAACAGACACTATAAAAGAATCTGTAAAAAATCCTAAATTACAAAAAGAGATAAAATCGGATGAAATAACAGAAATGCTTAAAAATATAGAAAAAGGACTCATAAAAAAGATACAGCAAAACGGTAAATATAACAAGTCAGATTTGCAAGTAGAATATGAAAAAGCAAAAGAAGAAATAAAAGATATAATAAGTATATTTTCATCTCAAAGCGATACAGCAAAAGCAATAGAAAAACAGGTATTACCCAAATTGGATCTATTAATGAATATGGCAGAAAAATATAATTATAATGTCATACCGTTCAAAGTAGGAGAAAACTACGAAAATGTATTGCAGTATTATATGAAAAAAGGAAAGAAAAGCCTAAAAAAACAAGATGAAATAAATGTAGGCTTATCAATAGATACAATGAATTACGGCAACGTGAAAGCTATGGTAAACTACGATAAAAAAGACAGCTTAAAGCTTGATTTTTATACACAAGATAAAAATGTAAAAAATTTATTTGATAATAATATATCAAAATTAAAAGATATATTGAAAACCATAGGATTTTCCAATATAAATATAAATGTTCGTGTAAATGAAAATAAATCGCATAAGCTAATAAATGATGTGTTATTCGATGATAAAAATTTAAAAAGTTTTGAGATGTGGATATAGCCGTAAAAAATTAGGAGAAATTATGAGGGAAGAAAAAAAAGCCGTAGCACTTAAATATGACGAAGGCGAAGATATAGCTCCCAAAGTTATTGCAAAAGGGGAAAGAAAAGTAGCTGAAAACATATTGGAAAAAGCAAAGGAGCATAATATACCTGTTTATAAAGATAAAAAACTTGCATCTCAGCTAAGCAATTTAGAAATAGACGAAAATATTCCGCAAGAATTATATGAGGCTGTGGCTCAAGTATTGTTGTTTATAACAAAGTTGGACAGTGAGCAGTTATGAAAATATTCAACTTTATAAAAGGACAACAAGGAGAAGAGTTGGCACAAGAATATCTCAGAAAAACAGGATATAAGATAATTCAAAAGAATTATAGAACAAAATTTGCAGAGATAGACATAATAGCAAAAAAAGATAATATTTTAAGTTTTATAGAAGTAAAATCAAGGAATAATGACAACTTTGGAAGACCGTATGAGGCTGTTAATGGAGTAAAAATAAAAAAGATTAGGAAAAATGCGGAAATATTTTTAAGTACGACAGATATAAACTACGATGGAATATCATTTGATATAATAGAAGTCTTTCTTGAAAATAAAACTATAAACCATATAAAATCAGCATTTTAAAGACATATATGCAATATTTTTTAAAATTAAAAAATACCTATTGACTATTTTCAATTGATTATATATAATAGAAAACAAGATATATATTAGGCAAATATGTATAATTATATATACATATCAAATGATAATTAATTGCCATATGGGATAGAACATTTATTAACATAAAATAAATATTATAAAAATGGCAGGTTGAAAATTATTTTTTAAATATTGATTATAGTTATGGTGGAGATTTTTTAATAATAAAATGGAGGCGAATATGCTTAAAATTACTGATGAAAATTCTTATTTAGAAGAGTTGAAGTTCAGACTTAAAGAAGAAGGATTCAAATTAACTCATCAAAGAAGAAACATAGTGGAAGTGCTTTTAAATGCACATGGCAAACATATGAGCAGTGAAGAAATCTATGACGTGGTAAAAAGAGGATGTCCTGAGATAGGTTTAGCCACAGTGTACAGAACATTGCAGGTGCTGGACAAGTTAGGATATACAAACAAACTTAATTTAGATGACGGATGTGTGAGATATGAGTTGACATTGGATAAAAATGCACATAATCATCACCACTTGGTATGTAAAAACTGTTCTAAGATAATAGAAGTAGAAGAAGATTTGCTTGATCAGTTGGAAGATGTTATAAAAGAAAAATATGGTTTTGATGTAGAAAACCATGATGTAAAATTCAACGGATATTGTAGAGAATGTTCACAAAAATTGAGAAAAGCATAGATTTTTAACTATTATCAGTTATTTAAAATTTTAGATAAATTTTGTAATATTGATTAGTTTTTTTAAAATTGTTGTTATAGTATTTTTATAAAAAAGAATACTGTAATGAAAACGATAAGAGGGTGTTTATCATTAAAAGCTGGAAATGTACAATATGTGGCTATATTCATGATGGAGAAACTCCACCGGAAAAATGTCCGATATGTGGTTATGGGCCTGAAAAATTTATGCAAATAGCCAACTATAAAAAGAATGACAAAGATAATAAATAAGAAGATAAAAAATGGTTATATTTCAATATTTTTTGATGATATAACCATTTTTTTTATACAAGTGTTATCCAATTAAATAAAATATCTAAATTGTATAACACTAAAATCTATTTAAATTATTTATTTTATATAAGTTATATGATTTATTACAGTATATTTTTAATATACACATAATTTTATTGGATTTGATATAACAGTATTATTTTTATATTTTGTCTATATCATATGGTGTTGTTTGATATAAATGGTAGTTGAGCCAATTGGAAAACAATAAGTTTGAATGAGCTTTCCAATTCATATACGGTTTTTTAGAAATATCATCGTTAGGATAGTAGTTTTGTGGTATTTTTATATCTTTGTTAAGTGCCAAGTCCCTTTTGTATTCTTCATCAAGAGTATATCTGTCATATTCTGCATGACCTGATACAAATATAAATCTCTTTTCTTCACACATGCACATATACACACCTGCATCTTTAGAAGCTGCTATTATATCAAGTTCATCAATTTTTTCTATATCTTCTATTTTTGTAGTAGTGTGTCTTGAATGTGGAATAAAAAATTCATCATCAAATCCTCTTACAATAGGTTTTCTTTTTATTATTTGATGTTCAAAAACTCCAAACAGTTTTTCCGATAAAGTATATTTCGGTATTTTGTAATAATAGTAAAGCCCCGCTTGAAATGCCCAGCATATAAACATAGTTGAATGGACATTTGTCTTACAAAATTCAAAAACCTCTGTAAGTTCATCCCAGTAGTCAACTTCTTCAAAATCTATATGCTCAACAGGAGCTCCTGTTATTATCATACCGTCATATTTGTTATTTTTTATCTGTGAAAATGTCTTATAAAATTTAAGCAGATGTTCTTTTTTTGTATTTTTACTTTCGTGGGATTCCAACGTAACAAGGTCCACATCTATCTGCAAAGGACTGTTTGCGAGCATTCTAAGTATTTGCGTTTCAGTAACTATCTTTTTTGGCATAAGGTTGAGCAGTGCTATTTTTAGCGGACGTATGTCCTGGCTTGTAGCTCTTGCTTCATTCATTATAAATACGGATTCTTTTTCCAATATATCATAAGCTGGTAAATCTTTTGGTATTATTATCGGCATATCAAAACTCCTAACATATTTTTTATTACTTAATATCCATACCCTTTTAATATTATAATAATTAAAAACATATAAATAAATTTGTAAAATTATGGAAAAAACACTTAACAAAAAAAGTCAAGTGTTTTTTATAGGGAGCTATTTTATTTTCTCTAATGCTTGTTTTATATCGGCAATTATATCATCAGCATCTTCTATGCCGACAGAATATCTTACAAGATTAGGTAAGATACCGCCTGCTATTTGTTCAGCTTCGGATAATTGTCTATGTGTAGTGCTTGCAGGATGAAGTGCGTGAGTTCTAACATCAGCAACGTGTGTTACTAATGTAGCTAATTTCATATTGTCTATGAATGCTTTTGCATTGTCGCTTCCGCCTTTTACTCCGAATGCTACTACACCGCTTGCTCCTTTTGTCAGATATTTTTTTGCAAGTTCATAAGAAGGAGAGCTTTCAAGTAAAGGGTAGTTTACAAATTCTATTTTTTCGTGTCCTTCAAGATATTTAGCAACTTTAAGTGCATTTTCACAATGTTTTTCCATTCTGAGGTGTAAAGTTTCAAGCCCAAGTGTTGTTAAAAAGGCATTAAAAGGACTCATTGTTGAACCTATATCACGAAGAAGTCCTGCTCTTATTTTAAGAGCAAATGCAGCTTTTCCGAAAGCTTTTGTATATATTAAGCCGTGATAACTTTCGTCAGGAGTTGAAAGTTGTGGGAATTTTCCATTTTCCCAATTAAAATTACCTCCGTCTACTATTACACCGCCTACTGAAGTAGCGTGTCCGTCCATATATTTTGTAGTGGAGTGTATTACTATATTTGCACCTAATTCGAAAGGTCTGCAAAGATATGGAGTAGCAAAAGTATTGTCTATTACAAGTGGAATATCGGCTTTTTTAGCAATAGAGCTGAGTTTTTCAAAATCCAATACTTCCAAAGCCGGATTGCCTATAGTTTCAGCATAGACAAGTTTAGTATTGTCATCAATTAATGAATATATCTCATCTGCAGTAGCAGATGAACTTACAAACCTTACTTCTATTCCCATATTTTTCAATGTGCTTGCAAAAAGAGTATGAGTGCCACCATAAATATTATTTAAGGATATTATATTTTCACCGGATTTTGTAAGAGCAAGTACTGAAAAAAGTATTGCGGATTGTCCTGATGCAGTTGTAACAGCAGCAACTCCACCTTCCAATGTTGTTATTTTTTCTTCCAAAAAGGACAATGTAGGATTACCGAGTCTTGTATATATAGGTGTTGGAGCTTGCAAGTCAAAAGCAGCAGCCAAAGCGTCACAATTTTCGTATTTGTAAGTAGTAGATTGTACTATAGGCATAACTCTAGGCTCAGCAGAACCTTTCGGTAAATAACCTGCCTGTACACATTGAGTGGAAATATTAGTATTTTTTATATCCATTTTGATTTCCTCCTAAAATTTAGAAAAATTTGCTTTATTAAAAAGCAGTAAATACAGTATTTAAATTTTTATAGCATTGTAGGTTAAAATATATGTCAAAGTTTGTAATTTACAGATACAGAATATATAATCAATTAATTTTTAAAAATAATAATGTCTAAAAAAGAGGCAATATAAAAAAATTATAGGAGAGATGTAAATTAACTGATTATACATTTTATGATTTGAAAGCAATTATATAATAAAAAGATTGAAAAGTAAATAAGAACAAATTGTACATTTTTACAAAAGTATTAATATATGTTATAATACATCAAAGATATAATATTTGAATATACAAAGGAAAACATTGATTTATCCTATATTCAGTATATTTATGAAATATATCGCTATAGGCATAGTTTATACTTGGTTATAAGATAATCCAAACAGTATATAGATATTATTTGGTACGGAACAATATTTAAAAAATATATATGTTTATAACAGTATAAAAATAAAATGGAGAAAAATAAAATGGACATTAAAAATGTTATGCAAGCTGATAAAAAACTTATAGAAGATAGATTAATGGAGCTTATGAATATAAATTTGACATATTCATCTAAGATATTAGATTCTATGAGATATTCACTTTCAGCCGGTGGAAAGAGGATAAGACCTTGTATTTTTGTTGAAGTTTTAAAATCATATAATATAGATGTTAAAAAATATTTAGACGTAGCCTGCGTGATAGAGATGATACATACATACTCGCTCATACATGATGACTTGCCGGCTATGGATAATGATACTCTAAGGCGAGGTAAACCTACAAATCATATGGTGTATGGTGATGCCATAGCTATACTTGCAGGAGATGCACTTCTCAATTTTGCATACGAATTGTTATTTAAGTTTATAAAAAACAATTTTCAAATAAATTCTGTAAAAGCGTGTGAAGAAATATCAAATTGTGCAGGTATATATGGAATGATAGGCGGACAGGTCAGTGATATAATAAATGAAAATAAAGATATAAGCTCAGGTAATCTCGAATATATACACGAAAATAAGACCGCTAAACTTATAATTGCTTCTATGGTATCGGCAGGATATTTGGCAAATGCAGATGAAAATGATATGGAACATTTAAGAAAATATGCTTATAATCTGGGTATGGCATTTCAAATATCAGATGATATACTGGATATTATAGGTAATGAAAAATTACTTGGAAAAAGTGTAGGTAAAGATGTAGATGAAGGAAAAAATACTTATCCTAAGTATTTCGGTATAGAAAAGTCTAAAGAAAAACTTAATGGATATGTAAATAGCGCTATAGATGAAATATCTGAAATAAAAGACAAAGATATGAGTTTTTTTGCTCAGCTTGCAACTTATATAGGTAATAGAAAATATTAAAAAAGTGTACTTGCATTTATTTGCAGTACACTTTTTGCCTTTAGTCTAATTCTGTTTTACCTGTATATAGTTTGTAGTATTCGCCTTTTTGAGCGATAAGTTCTTCGTGGTTGCCACGTTCTATTATTCTTCCATGATCAAGTACCATTATTGCATCGCTGTTTTTGATTGTTGAAAGTCTATGTGCTATTACAAAAACCGTTCTGCCTTTCATTAAATTATCCATACCTTTTTGAACAATTGCTTCTGTTCTCGTGTCTATATTTGATGTTGCTTCGTCCAATATCAGTACAGGCGGATTGGAGATGGCTGCTCTTGCTATTGATATTAATTGTTTTTGACCTTGAGATAATTCTTCTCCTGAGCCTGATATTACTGTGTTATATCCATCTGAAAGCATATTTATAAAACCGTCTGCTTGAGCTAATTTTGCAGCATTTATTACTTCTTCGTCTGTTGCGTCCAATTTACCGTATCTTATATTTTCTGCAATAGTTCCTGTAAATAGTTTGGTATCTTGTAATACCACTCCGAGTGAGCGTCTAAGACTTTCTTTTTTTATCTTGTTGATATTTATATCATCATATCTTATTTTGCCGTCATCTATGTCATAAAATCTGTTTATAAGGTTTGTTATGGTAGTTTTGCCTGCACCTGTTGCACCAACAAAGGCTATTTTTTGACCGGGTTTTGCATATAATGATATATTTTGTAATACTTTTTTACCTTCTACATAGCTGAAATCCATATCAAATATTTTTATATCGCCTTTTAATTCTTCATATGTCACACGTCCGTCACTGTGAGGGTGTTTCCAGCCCCACATACCTGTTTTGTATGGAACAGGTATTATTCCGTTTTTTTCGTCTTTTTCTATATCTACAAGTGTAACATAACCTTCATCCTGTTCTACTTGTTCATCCAACTGTTCAAATATTCTTTGGGTACCGGCTAATGCCAACACTACTGAATTTAATTGTTGTGCTATTTGCATAAAGGGTTGTGTAAAACTTTTAGAGAATTGGAGATATGATACAAGTACGCCTATTGTTATGTTGCCTATGTTGTTTATAGATAATATTGCACCGAATACAGCCGTTATAACGAAAGTTATGTTGCCTATATTGGAGATAACAGGTGGTATATTGTTTACATAGATATTTGCAGTTTTTGCGCTTTCAAATAACTTTTCATTTAATTCGTCAAATTCTTGCTTTGATTTTTCTTCATGATTGAATATTTTTACAACTCTTTGACCTGTAATTCTTTCTTCTATAAATCCGGTTATGCTTGCTATATTTTTTTGTTGATATCCGAAAAATTTACCGCTTATAGATGTCATTTTTCTAACAACAAAAAACATTATTATCACCATAATACCTGCTGCAACTGTTAAAATAGGGCTTAATATAATCATTGATATAACAGTTACTATTACTGTGAATATTGATTGTAATATTTGCGGTATTGCTTGATTTATCATCTGTCTTAGCGTGTCTGTGTCATTTGTATATAAACTCATTATAGAGCCGTTTGTATTTTTATCAAAATAACTTATAGGTAAATTTTGCATATGTGAGAACATATCATCTCTAAGTTTTTTTAATATATTTTGACCTATTTTTGCCATAAGTCTGTTGTATATGAAGCTTGCAACGACACCTGTCAAAAAAACTGCGCCGAGTATCATCAATGCTTTATAAAAATTTGTATAGTCAGGTGTGATTTGTTGTGATAGGGGAACTATATAGCCATCAAGCAATATTTTGAAAGAAAAGGCTACTGCCGTTGAACCTATTGCACTTATGAGTATACAGATGAATACTACTATAAAACCTGCTTTATGATCTTTTAATATATAGTTTGTTAATCTTTTCAGTGTGCTTTGTGAATTGTCTTTAGTTTTCATCTATAACACCTCCTTTTTTTTGTGCTTCATATGTTTCTTTATAGATTGTATTATTTTTTAACAAATTTTCAGGCGTATCATATCCTACAACTTTTCCGTCATCAAGCACTATTATTTTATCTGAATTTTCTACAGATGATATTCTTTGAGCTATTATTATCTTCGTAGTGTCTTTTAAATCCTCTGCGAAGGCTTGTCTTATTCTTGCATCAGTTTTTGTGTCAACTGCACTTGTAGAATCGTCTAATATTAGTATCTTAGGGTTTTTAAGGAGAGCTCTTGCTATGCACAGCCTTTGCTTTTGTCCTCCCGATACGTTGTTTCCACCTTCGTATATCCGCTCATCATATTTATTGGGAAATTCGTTTATAAATTCATCTGCGCATGCCATTTTACATACATTTTCCACTTCCTGCATACTTGCGTTTTCATTACCCCATTTTATATTTTCGGCAATAGTTCCTGTGAAAAGTGTATTTTTTTGCAATACCATAGATACGCTGTCTCTGAGTTTTTCCAAATCGTAGTTTTTTACATTTACACCGCCTACAAGTATTTCGCCTTGTGTTACATCATATAGTCTTGGTATTAAATGAACAAGAGTGGATTTGGAACTACCTGTTGCACCTATTATACCGATTGTTTGTCCACTTTCTATTTTTAAATTTATATTCTTGAGTGAAAGATGTTGCATATTGTCGCTATAACTGAATGATACATCTTTAAACTCTATACTTCCGTCTTTTACAACTTTTTCTCCGTTTTCAGGATTTTCCATAGTAGTTTTTTCATTCAACACTTCATTTATTCTTTCTATTGAACTTTCAGCTATTATCAACAAGATGAAAACTATTGACAAAGTTATTACAGATGTGAGTATTTGTAAGGCGTATACTATTATGCTTGTGAGTTGACCTGTTGTCATATCTCCTATGACAATACTTGTTCCTCCGTTTAGCAAAATTAATATTATTACGGTATATATTACAACTTGTGTAGCAGGTAATACTGATGCTACAAGCAATTCAGCTTTTATGAATAAATCATATATATTTTTTGATAGATTTTTGAATTTTTGGTTTTCATAATCTTCTCGTACAAATGATTTTACAACTCTTTGAGCGTTAACATTTTCTGAAACTGTATTATTTAAAACATCATAATTTTTAAAAACTTTTATAAAGTACGGGTGAGCTAATTTTGCAATAGAAATCAGTACTATTGCTAATAGTGGTACGCTTATCAAGAAAATCAAAGATATTTTAAGATTTATTTTCATTGACATTATAAGAGCCATTATTATCATTATAGGGCTTCTTGCAACTGTACGAACTCCCATCATATATGCCATTTGCACATTGGATATGTCTGTAGTAAGTCTTGTAACAAGACTTGATGAGGAAAATTTATCTATGTTTTTGAAAGAAAAATTTTGCACATTATAGAATATATCATGTCTTATATTTTTGCTAAGTCCGGCTCCGGATATTGCAGCATATCTTCCGGCAAGTATACCGAAAAATAGTGAAAATCCTGCCATAACAAGCAATACAATGCCTAATTTTATTACATAAGGAAGGTTGGAATTTTTTATGCCTATATCAATTATGTTAGCCATAAGATATGGTATGAAGATTTCAAGAAAAACTTCGAGCGATACAAAAAAAGGTGCAAGTATTGCCTCTTTTTTGTACTCTCTTAAAGATTTTAACAATGACAACATCTTATTAACTCCTTTTTATATTATTTTAAATTTTATAAATCAAGATTTATTTATATTTTCGTACATTTTATTTAAGCATTTTATACAAGCATTCAGCTCATTTTTTTCTATTCCTCGCAATAAATCATTATCAAAATTTATTTTTCCTTTTACTATTGACTGGGTCATTTCATATGCATTTTCTGTAAGGTGAAGTGTTTTAAGACGCCTGTCAATTTCAGAGTGTTTGCTTGTTATAAATTTTTTCTGCTCTAAAGATTTTATTATAGAAATTGTTGTTGGATGAGTTACTCCAAGTAAGTTTTGTATATCTTTTTGGGTTGTAATTTCAACAGTATTTTTTTCTCTTTCTTTTAAATATAATAGTATTTTTATTTGTTGCATGGTTAAATTCATTTTTTTGAAATCATTGTTTACCCTTTTTTCTATACTTATGTTCAATATTTTTATCAGTCGTACTATATCATTTTTTTTATGCAAGTTCTCATCTCCTTTAAGTCAAAAACGTGTATAAATCCAAGTTTTATAAGTTGTAATTTATGTAGGTTACTACATAAAATATGTTGTATGCTACATATTTTATTACTTATAAAATAAAATGTCAAGAAAAAATTTATTTTTTTTGAAAAATGTCATTTGCTATTGCAATTTATAAGCTAAAAATATAAAATGTAAGTATATTTTAATTAAATAATGGTATTGATATAGAACATAAGACTAATTTCGTTTAAAAAATTGATAATATATATAAAGTATTCGCAAATAAAATTATATTTTATAATTATTTGATTATTTGGAATAATTATAAGTGTAATTGAAAATTTATATAGGACAAAAAATATTTTTATAACATAAAGGAGAAAATAATGGATAAATTAAACGGATTGAAAAGAACGTCATACTGTGGAACACTCAGAATGTCCGATGTCGGCGAAAAAGTTGTACTTATGGGATGGGTGCAAAGATCAAGAAATTTGGGAGCATTAATATTTACAGATGTAAGAGACAGAAGCGGTCTATGCCAAGTAGTGTTTGATGAAAACACAAGTGAAGAGATATACAAAAAAGCTGAAACTTTAGGAAGCGAATATGTAATAGCTGTTGAAGGAACAGTAAGAGAGAGAAGCTCTAAAAATAAAGAAATACCTACTGGAGATATTGAGGTGTTTGCTACTAATTTATTGATATTAAATATTTCGCAAACTCCACCTATATATATCAAAGATGATGATGACGCATCTGAAAGTTTGAGATTGAAATACAGATATTTGGATCTTAGAAAAGCTAAGATGCAAGGCAATTTATTTTTAAGACATAAAGTTACACAATTAATAAGAAACTTTTTAACAGAAAAGGGATTTATAGAGATAGAAACACCTATATTGAACAAGCCGACTCCTGAAGGTGCAAGAGATTATTTGGTGCCAAGTAGAGTTAACAATGGAAAGTTTTATGCACTTCCTCAATCACCTCAATTATTCAAACAATTGTTGATGGTATCAGGATTCGACAGATATTTCCAAGTTGCAAGATGTTTCAGAGATGAAGATTTGAGAGCGGACAGACAGCCTGAATTTACACAAATAGACTGTGAGATGTCTTTTGTTGAACCGGAAGATGTTATGAGCGTTACTGAAGAAATGGTTCAAAAAATATTTAAAGAAGTGCTTGATGTAGATGTGAAATTACCGCTTCAAAGAATGACATATAAAGAAGCTATGGAAAGATTCGGTTCAGATAAGCCTGATATAAGATTCGGTTTTGAGATTAAAGATTTATCCGATATAGTTAAAAATTGTGGATTTTCAGTATTTGAAAATGCAGCAAATACTGAAAAATCATCAGTAAGAGCAATAAATGTAAATGGTTTTGAGGACAAGTTTTCAAGAAAAGCCATAACAAAATTGGAAGATGTAGCAAAGACATATGGAGCTAAAGGGCTTGCTTATATAAAATTTACAAAAGACGGTATCAATTCTCCTATTGCAAAATTCATGAGCGAAGAAAAAATGGGCGAAATTCTTACAAGAATGGAAGCTAAAGAGGGCGATTTGATATTGTTTGTTGCAGATAAAAACAAAGTCGTTTTCGATGCTTTGGGACATTTAAGAATAGAGGTTGCAAAGCAACTTGATATGTTGAAATCTGATGATTACAAATTGTTGTTTGTAACTGAGTTTCCTCAATTTGAATACGATGAAGAAGAACAAAGATACGTGGCAATGCACCATCCATTTACAATGCCTATGGACGAAGATTTGCAGTTGCTTGACACAGACAGGGAAAATGTGAGAGCAAAAGCCTATGATATAGTGCTTAACGGCATAGAATTAGGTGGGGGAAGTATAAGAATACACGACAGCAAAGTTCAGGAAAAAATGTTTGAGTGCTTAGGATTTTCGACAGAATCTGCTTGGGATAAGTTCGGATTTTTATTAGAGGCATTCAAATACGGTACACCTCCTCATGGTGGTATAGCATTGGGGCTTGACAGATTTATAATGTTGCTTGCAAAAGAAGAATCAATAAGAGATGTAATAGCATTTCCTAAAAATCAAAATGCAATTTGTCCATTAACATCAGCGCCTGCTATGGCAGATGAGAAAGCATTGGAAGAACTCGGAATAAAATTGAGATAAATTTTAGAGATTTTATAATTTGTAACGATGTTTAGTATAATGTAATAAAAATCATTGTTTAAAAGCTCATTACAATATATTTTTCATAAAGAGTATAGTGCTTAGAAAGGAAAAGACCATGAAAGAGCTCGGAGAAGTCATAAGAATAGAAGGAAAAAATGCAATAGTGAGAGTAAATCGTTCAAGTGCTTGTGGTACTTGTACAGCTTGCAGTATGGGTATGGAGAATAAAAAATTTATAGAGCTTACTGTATCGAACACTGTAAATGCAAGTGAAAAAGATATAGTAGAGCTTGATATGGAAACTCCTAATATACTTCTTGCAGCATTTATAATTTATGGAATACCGCTTATTTCTATGCTTTTTGGAGTAATGCTCGGATATTATGTATTGTTTAAAGAAAACGTACTTGCAAGTGTAATTTCAGCATTTGTATTTTTGATAATATCATTTGTAGCAATAAGGCTTAATGAAGAAAAGATAAAGGCATCAAGCAAATTTTTTCCTACTATAAGTAGAAAAATACCGCAAGAATATACACCGATAGCATAAAAATAAAAAAGGCTGTCATTAATATATAATAATACTACTATCCATTAAAAATAGAAATTTTTCGATATATTTGAGAATATCTTAGTTTAATTGGATTTTAGTATAATATATTAGTGGCAGTCTTTTATAATGATATAAAATAAATGATGAATATTATTTATTGATTTTCTGCATCTTTAAGAGCTTTGTTGTAGCACTTTCCGCATACTTGCATATATTTTGTGTCGTCTGTTTCTATAACTGTACCGCTTTCAGCATTTGTGAGGAGTTTACCGTCTATGTACAGTAAATGAAATATGGCTTTTCTATCTCCACACATTTCGCATATTGTCTTTATTTCTTCCAAGTTGCTTGAATGTGCTATAAGATGTGCAGAGCCTTCAAACGGATTGCCGAGAAAGTCTATTTTAAGACCGTAGCACATAACTAATTTATCGTGTTTATAAGCTAATATTGACAGTTGTTTTGCGTGATGTTTTGTCAAAAACTGTGATTCATCTACCAATATAACATCTATTTTTTTATCATCGTCTTTTTCTTTTTTCAGCACCATATCGGCAATATTATCATCTTTATGGACTAAAGTGGCTAAAACTGACAAATCGTCGGACAATCTCGTTTTTATTATTCCTATATCTCTTGTGTCGATTGCCGGTTTTAGTATAAAAACATTTTTATTGTTTTGTGTGTAATTATAGTTTACACCGAGCAGATTGAGCGATTTTCCGGAGTTCATAGTACCGTATCTAAAAATTAATTTTCCCATTATATCTCCTGTTATTTTAGAATATTTTTTTCAATTTGAAATTCAAATAATCGCAAGATACCAAATGGTAGTGTACGTTATTTACAATTTCTTTATAACTTAAATCAAAGCTTTGACTTCCATGCAGATGACCGTAGATTACAGTTTTTATATTATTTTCTTCAATCAAGTCTACAAATTTTGAGCGTTCTTTTTTTTCATTTGTAGGCGGGTAATGAAGTATCAATATTATTTCTTTTTGAGTGGATTTAGCAAGGGATATTGCTGTTTGAAGTCTTATAGCTTCTCTTTCGTAGAGTTTTTTGTCTTGTTCACTGAAATGTTCGCTATTTGGACAAGTCCAACCTCTTGTACCGCAAAATACATAGTCATTTGTTTCATAGATGTTGTTTTGAATAAAAAACATATTATTGTTAAAGTTTTCCAATTTTTTGATTGATGTCCACCAAAAATCGTGATTACCTTTAATTAGTATTTTTTTGCCTTTTTGATTTGCAATTTTTTCGAGATCTTTTAAGCCGTCGTCTAACTTCAAAGCCCAAGATATATCGCCTGCTATGATGACTATATCATCATCTTGTACTTTATTATTCCAATCTTGCCATATCTTGTTTTCGTGATCTGTCCAACCGAATTTTTCCATAGATTTCGAACCGTCGGATGACAGGTGAAGGTCTGCTATAGCATATATGTTCATCTTTTAGGTGTAGAGCAAAATTATTTTAAAGTTGCTACGGTTACACCCATTCCCCCCTCTCCATACTGTCCGTCACGGAATGATTTTATATGTTTATGTTTTTTTAGGTATGACTGAAGTCCTTTCTTTAATACCAGTGTACCTACACCATGTATTATTGTCACTTCTGACAGACCGGCAAGATATGAGTTGTCGATGTATTTATCTACTTCAAGTATGGCTGTTTCCAAATCCATACCTCTCAAATCTACTGAGGTTTGTGCTGTTTTTGTCTTATTTGTCAATATTTTTCCGGCTTTTGTAGATTTTTTCTCTTTAATTTTTTCTTGAGTTGATAAGTTTTCTTTTTTTACGGTCATTTTTATAGCGCCAAGTTCTATAAGTACCTCGTCTTTTGCATCATCCACTGACAATACTTTTGCATTTTTTGCAAAGCTGTTTACATAGACTATATCACCTACATTTATATTTTCAAGCGGTTTTGAGCTTTTTGCAATCAATTCTTCTTTTGATTTTGCGTATTTTTCTTTGTATTTGTTGATATTTGTCTTTAGCTCGTTCATCTGTCTGTCAATATTTTTGTAGTCGGAGGAGTTTTTTATTTTGTTTAAATTTTTGGATATTATATCGGCTTCCGATTTTGCATCTTCGATTAGTTTTCTCGCTTTTTCTTTTGCATCTTCAATTAATTTTTTATTTTGTTCTTTTTGTCTTTGTTCTTTATTTTCCAGTTTTAAGCGTATATATTTTACATCTTCTAATTCTTTTTGGAGTTCTTCTTGTTTTTTTTCATAATCCGTTCTTATTTTTTCCAGTTTTGAAATTACATCTTCCATTTGTATGGAGTCTGTTTTTATATGTTCTTTGGCACTATTTATTATTTCTTCAGATAAGCCTAATTTTTTTGATATTTCAAATGCGTTTGATTTTCCGGGCACACCGATTAAGAGTTTGTATGTTGGTGATAATGTGTTTATGTCAAATTCTACTGACGCATTTGTAACATTTTCTTGCGTAAGTGCATAATTTTTAAGCTCACTGTAGTGTGTGGTTGCTACAGTCAAAATATTTTTGCTTTTAAGTGTTTCAAGTATGGATACTGCAAGTCCTGCTCCTTCTATAGGATCTGTTCCTGCACCGAGTTCATCAAATAACACCAATGAATTGTTGCCAACATTATCCATTATATAGACAATATTTGTCATATGTGCAGAAAATGTTGAAAGGCTCTGTTGTATACTTTGTTCATCTCCTATATCTGCAAACACATTGTCAAATATGCAAATTGTACTTTCCAAATCACAAGGTATGTGTAGCCCTGCTTGAAACATAAGTGAGCAAAGTCCGAGAGTTTTGAGTGTAACAGTCTTACCACCTGTATTAGGTCCTGTTATTATTAGTGTGGAGTATTCTCCTCCAAGTATTATTGTGGAGCTTACAACTTTGTCTTTTTCTATGAGTGGGTGTCTTGCATTTATTAGCTTGATATATTTTCTGTCGTTTATTTTCGGTTCTATAGCATTCATCTCTACGGATAATTTGCCTTTTGCCATAATAAAGTCAAGTTGTTCGAGTATATCACAGTTATGTGATATATCTTCACAATATTCTCCTACCAATGAAGTAAGATATGCGAGTATTCTTTCTATTTCTTTGTGTTCTTCCTGTTTGAGAGTAGATAGGCGATTGTTCATATTCACTATAGCCATAGGCTCTATAAACATTGTTGCCCCTGATGATGAGGTATCGTGAACTATTCCCGGAAAATCAGCTCGGTTTTCAGATTTTACAGGCACTACAAATCTTTCGTTACGCATTGTAACTACAGAGTCTTGTAGTATTTTTGAATATTTTGATGAGCTTACAAACTCATTTAATTTGTTTTTTATGTTTTGTTTTTCGCTGTTTATCTGTCTTCTTATTCTCCTTAAATCTACACTTGCATCATCCGATATTTCCGTTTCGGATAAGATTGATCTTTCTATTTCATCTTCTATATGTTTAAATATGTTTATTTCTTCTGATAGTGAACGTATGACAGGTATATCATTGAACTGTTCTACATATGCTTTGGAAATTCTTGCGGTTCTTAGAGTATCGCCTATTTTAAGTAATGATTTTGCGTCTAAAACAGAGCCTATTTGCGCTTTTCTTGACAGCAATCTTATATCGTATATTGCACCAAATGGTATGGAGCCTCTTGTGAGGATTATACTTTGTGCCTCGCTGGTCTGTTTTTGATACAAGCTTATGATTTCTTTTTTAGCTGACGGCATAAGAGAGTCAATCATTTTTTTGGCTCCATCAGATACGGCATAGCTGTGCAGTATGGATTTAATCTTGTCAAATTCGAGTGTTTTTATATATTTTTCGTACATTTCATTTCCTTTCGAGTCAGTGTATATGAAAATTTCATAAATATATAATAAAGTATATTGTTAAAATATTTATAAAATATAGTGTTTTAAAATTCTAATAAAATTTTTGTAAAATAAATCTATAATATTATATCATAAATTTATAATATTTTTGATGAAAATTACATTTCATAACATTTTGCTTTATTTTTAAAAATTTATGAACTATAATAACTGTGGTAAGTTATCAAAAAATAATTATAAGGAATTAACTCTGCTGTAAAATATATTGAGATTTTTATAATTTTAGAGTTGTGATTCAGCTGATAATTATTTTTTATTATCGTAAATTAATAATACATAAAAGGAAGTAGGAAGATGAAAAAATATTTTGATTTAATAAATGATAAAGAACTGCTTGATATATTTGCGAATGCTGTGAAGATACCGAGCATAAATCCACCAGGAAAAGAGAAAAAGATGTGCGAATATGTGGAGAATTTACTCAAAATAAATGATATAGAATATGAGAAAATAATTGTGGAAGAGGACAGATATGACATAGTTGCAAGAATAAGAGGCAAATCAAATGAAAACAGCATAATTTTTACAGGGCATATGGATGTTGTGCCGGTATCTGATGAAGAGATGAAAAGATGGAGTTACGAGCCTTTTTCAGCTACTATAAAAGAGGGTTTTTTGTACGGAAGAGGCAGTAGTGATATGAAAAGCGGGCTTATTTCAGCGATATACGCTATGATTGTACTTAAAAGGAATAATATTATTCCTCCAAACGATATTATCTTGGTAGCTACAATAGACGAAGAAAACTATATGAAAGGCTCAAAAGCACTATTAAATTCAAAGCTCATATCAGATGCGAAATATCTTGTAGTTTGTGAGCCTACTGATTTGAAAATATGTAACAAAGGAAAGGGGAGAACTTGGGCAGATGTATATGTAAAAGGCAAAACCGCTCACGGCTCTCAAGCAGGTGTTGGAGAAAATGCTATATATCTTGCTATAAGACTTATAGAAAAAATAAAAAATACTAATTTTGACGAGTATTCATCAGATGAAAACGGAAGCTCATTTTGGAGAACACTTGCAATAAATGCAGGAGTAGAGCCTCAAGTAGTACCGGATAAATGTACATTTACAGTAGATGCAAGACTTTCTGTAGGACACGAAACAAGTGAAGTATGGCAAAAATTGGACGAACTCATACAAGAGGTGAAAAGTGAAGTGCCGGATTTTGATGCAAGCTATGAGATAATAGACGAGCGTCACTCTTGGCATACAAGTGAAGAGAATAATTTGATAAGATTGGTAAAAAAAGGATTGGATAGTATAAACGAAAAATGCGAACTTGATATATTTGCAGGTTCAACAGATGCAAGCGTACTTATAAAAAACTCGCTTATACCCGTAATAATAGGACCTGGAGATTTGAGTGTAGTCCATAGAGAAAATGAATGTATAAAAATAGAGCAGTTGTACAAAGCGTGCAGATTATATATGAGTATGATGATTACAGGAATTATTTAGGAAATTTTTAAAATTTTTTAGATAGATTAATATTTACTTGAGGAATTTATGAACAAGCATAAAAATAATAATATAATTGATGATATGAGAAAATTTTTTAAGATATTGAAATATGGTAAATTTAAAATTTGATAATAAGATTTTGCAAAATAAAAGACTGTTATCAATAAATATTGACAGCAGTCTTTTATCATTATAATGAAGGGAATCTTGAATTGCCTTCCATTTGTATATATTGTTTTAGTCTGTAATTTGAAAGATATACACTTATAAGATGGGAAAATTTTATCAGCAAGTCCACTAATTTTAAACTCCAATATTTTTTGCCGTGACATTCATCGAAGCCGAGCATACCGAATCTTTGACCGCCGTTTTTAAGCTCACATTGGAGTACGGAGGTTATATTTTGAGGTTTTAATACATAGTATATAGGATCAGGATAAAATTCTTCAATATCTTTACAATATAATAGGCCGTTTGTTTCATCAAACTTATCGAATATAGCTTTTACACTATCAATAGTAAGAGCTTGAAGATTTTCCATTTCAGAGTCTATACCTTCATTACACCATTCAAACGTGTTTCTAAACCTCGTGTGATTTTCTGCATATTCAAATATATATACTCTGTCTACTCCGGTTTTTTGACCGAGTAATGATAATATCAAATTTATGGCACCGGGTATATCATCAGAATCGTTTAAAAGATTGAACGAATACCAAAGTAGCCAATCTCCCTCAGTTTCAGGCTCCATATTCTTTGAATCTATATGTGTATGTTTAGTTTCAGCATTCAAATAGTGATATGTTTTTGGTAGAGCATCGTAAAAAAATATTTGTCCTTTTCCTTCTTCTTTGGCATAATATAAAGCTGTGTCAGCTTTTTTATATAGGTCATCAAAAGTTTTTCCGTCATTTGGATATAGTGATACACCTATACTGCAAGTTATCGGTAAGCCTGTAGAACGCCTTTTTGAAATTTCAGCGATTGATTTTATTAAATCATTGGCTTTATCCATAGCTATATCTTTAGATTGAATATCTTTAAGAAATACAATCATTTCATCTCCGCCGACTCTACACAATATGTCAGTACTTCTGTATAAGGAGCGTAGAGATTTGGCTATATCTACTAATATGGTATCAGCATAAGGATGACCATATGTGTCATTTATTGTTTTAAAATTATCAATATCAAGGATAAAAAATACCGCTTTTGAGTTATCTACTTCATATTTTAAATAATTATCTATAAGAATTTGAGTAGTAACTCTGTTGTATAGATTTGTAAGTCCGTCATGTTCGGCTTTTTTCGTAAGCAAACGCATAGCTTTTTTTTGATAAGTTATATCTACAAGCGCACTGCAATATTCATATTCATTACTGGAACATTGACATATCATACCTTTGCTTAGTACCCATACGAGTTTGCCTGATTTAGTTATAATTCTAAATTCCATATCTATATCTATGCTTGAAGGTTTAATATTCATAGATTCTGTTACAACGTTTTGTAAATCTTCGGAATATATTATACTTGCAAAACTGTTGTTGTATAATCTAATTAATTCTTCGCGTGTATATTCAGTCAATCTCAAAAAACCGTCATTCATATATGTAAGAGTGAGATCTTTATCATTTTTGCAGCGGAATATTCCACAAGGAAGCATATTATGAATGAAAGAAAAGTCAGGGTATTTAAGAAAAAAACTATTCAGAGAATCATCGTTATTTTCAGAAATATTACTGAATTCAGTTTTTTTAATATTTTCATACATATAATTATTTACCTTCCATAAAATCATTAAAATTACAATTTTATAAAATAAAAATTGCTATAGTTACTATTATATTAAATTTATTAAGCACAATCAAGTATTTTTTACTAAAAAAGTTAAGTATATTTTTTACAAAAAATATATAAAATTTTTACAAAAGATAATTTTATTTTTTCTGTTAATTATATTTTGTAAATACAACATATACCGCTATTTGTTTAATGATAATTTAAAATATCAAAATTTATAAAGAGAATAAAAGTATAAATATTTAAAATGATTATATAATTAAAATTATTAAGAATATTTTAAAAATTATAAATTAGAATATCTTATAGAAAAAATTGTGTATTTGTTAATGCAATTTAGGTATATAAAAAATTTAATATTTATTATAAAAAACTATTGCAAAAAAATTTTTTTGTTATATAATAATATATGTGGTTAGCACTCGTATTAATTGAGTGCTAACATAAAAAGGTTAATTATTTATATTTATATAGGAGGCAATTAATAATGAAAATAAGACCATTGGCTGACAGAGTAGTAATAAAAAGATTAGAGGCTGAGGAAAAGACTAAGGGAGGAATAATACTTACAGGAAGCGCTAAAGAGCAACCACAAGAGGCTGAGGTAGTAGAAGTAGGACCAGGTGGAGTGATTGATGGAAAAGAAATAAAAATGGAAGTTAAAAAAGGTGACAAAGTATTATTTTCTAAATATGCAGGTACAGAAGTAAAGATAGACGGACAAGAATATACAATATTAAGACAAAATGACATACTTGCAGTAGTTGAATAATATAATTTATTGCAATGGTTTGTTTATTTTATAAAAGTATTACAGATACAGAAGTATTGACTGATGAGTTTTGAAACTTATGTAAAAAAATATATAAAAAAGAAAAATATATTTCAAATGTAGATAATAAAGTTTTACAGATTAATTTACAAGAATAATTCGGAGGTAATATAAATGGCAAAAGAAATTAAATTTTCAGAAGAGGCAAGAAAATCATTGGAAAGAGGTGTCAATAAATTAGCTGACACAGTAAAAGTTACACTTGGGCCTAAAGGAAGAAATGTAATACTACAAAAAAGTTTCGGAGCACCGCTTATAACTAATGACGGTGTTACAATAGCCAAAGAAATAGAATTGGAAGATGCTTACGAAAATATGGGTAGCGAGCTTGTAAAAGAAGTTGCTACAAAAACTAATGATATAGCAGGAGACGGAACTACTACTGCAACTGTTCTTGCTCAAGCAATAGTAAGAGAAGGATTAAAAAACGTAGCTGCCGGTTCTAACCCTATACTACTTAGAAAAGGTATAAATAAGGCTGTAGATATTGCAGTGGAAACTTTAAAGAAAAATTCAAAAACAGTAGAAAATAAAGAATCAATAGCACAAGTAGCAGCAATATCAGCAGGTGATGAACAAATAGGTCAACTTATAGCAGACGCTATGGAAAAAGTAGGAAAAGACGGAGTAATAACAGTAGAAGAATCAAAATCTATGGGTACAAATCTTAATGTGGTTGAAGGTATGCAATTTGATAGAGGATATGTATCAGCATATATGGCAACAGATGTTGAAAAAATGGAAGCAGTTTTACAAGATCCGTATATACTAATAACAGATAGAAAAATAAGCTCAATACAAGATATACTGCCTATACTTGAGCAAATAGTACAACAAGGCAGAAAACTTGTAATAATAGCTGAAGATGTTGAAGGAGAAGCACTATCAACACTTGTAGTAAATAAGTTGAGAGGAACATTTGATGTAGTAGCAGTTAAAGCACCTGGATTTGGCGACAGAAGAAAAGAAATGCTACAAGATATAGCAATACTTACAGGTGGACAAGTAATATCAGATGAATTAGGATTTGATATAAAAGAAACTTCACTTGAACAATTAGGAAAAGCTGCTACTGTAAAGGTTACAAAAGAAAATACTACAATAGTTGATGGAGCAGGAGCTCAAGATAAAATAGTTGAAAGAGTTGAACAAATAAAAAGACAAATAGAAGATACAACTTCAGAATTCGATAAGGAAAAATTACAAGAAAGATTAGCAAAATTATCAGGTGGTGTTGCAGTAATAGAAGTAGGAGCAGCAACAGAAACAGAACTTAAAGAGAAAAAATTAAGAATGGAAGATGCACTTAATGCAACAAGAGCAGCAGTAGAAGAAGGAATAGTTGCAGGTGGAGGTACGGCTCTAATAGAAGCTATGAAAGCTGTAGAAAAAGAAGTAGAAAAAGAAACAGCAGAAGAAAAAACAGGAATGCAAATAGTTGCAAAAGCACTTCAAGAACCGTTGAAACAAATAGCTACAAATGCAGGTTTGGAAGGTGCAGTAATTGTAGAAAATGTTAAGAAATCATCAACTAATGAAGGTTTTGATGCGTTGAATGAAAAATATGTAGATATGATAGCAGCAGGAATAATAGATCCTACTAAGGTTACACGTTCAGCATTACAAAATGCGGCATCAATAGCAGCAATACTTCTTACAACAGAATCAGCAGTAGTAGAAATTAAAAAAGACGAACCTCAAATGCCAATGGGTGGCGGAATGCCGGGAATGATGTAGTCCAAAATAAAGTTAAAAAATAAAACCTAAATTTTTTAGGTTTTATTTTTTTGCAATTTTTTATAAATTTTGCTAAAATATATATGACTATTTTAAGGTTAATAAGATATAATATTTTAGATACACAATTTCTGTAGATTATAGTAAACGCAATTATAGATTATAAAATCTCTAATTGATGCAACAGAAATTTTTAAATCAAGTTTTATTTTTGATAATTAACTCTAATATATGTTTATTAATGATGCATTTATATGAGTTATTTGTTTAAAATATACTTAATTTTACTCAGTTAATAGATTTTTAAAAGCAGAAATATCTATTATTCTATTAACCTTTAGTATTAATATAGGGATAATCAAATTGAAAAATAATAAATGGGTTTAAAATTTTAAAATTAAAAAAGAATTAGTATTTCAATAAAGTTTTAATATAAATAAAAATGCTGAAAATGGAGTTATAATGGTCACATCTTTGCTGATAGGTTCTTTAATTATTTTTTTGTGCGTACTTATAAATAAGTTTTCGTCTAAGGTAGGTATACCTACGCTTGTATTTTTTATTTTTTTGGGTATGATGTTCGGCAGTGACGGTATTGGAAAAATATATTTTGACAATTATTTAATGTCGGAAAATATATGTGTAATTGCACTTATATTCATAATGTTTTATGGAGGTTTCGGAACAAACTGGAATACAGCTAAAAAAGTTGTGAAGGAATCTTTGCATTTATCTACTTTAGGTGTTGTGGGTTCTGCCTTGATTACGGGAGTGATATGTCATTTTATATTAAAGTTTTCATTTTGGGAGAGTTTATTACTTGGTTCTGTAATAGGTTCGACTGATGCGGCATCAGTTTTCTCCATACTTCGTTCCAAGAAACTCGGAATAAAAGAGAATACTGCTCCTGTATTGGAATTGGAAAGCGGTAGTAATGACCCGTTTGCATATATGTGCATGATCATATGTGTTATGATATTAAAAGGTGGAGTATCTTCGTTTGAGATAGCAAAAACTTTTGTTATGCAAATTGTTATAGGTATATGCTGTGGTCTTTTAATAGCAAAGTTTACAATAGAGTTTTTGAAAAGATATAAATTTGACACAGAAGGATTCGACCAAATATTTTTTGTATCTGTGGCACTGTTTAGCTATGCTTTTCCTACTTTTTTTGGAGGAAACGGATTTTTGAGCAGTTATTTTGTAGGTATAATACTTGGTAATCAGAAGATAAAAAATAAGAGTTCATTGATACATTTTTTTGATGGAATAACAGGTCTTATGCAACTCATTGTATTTTTCTTGCTCGGTTTGCTGTCATTACCGTCTGCAATATGGAGTGTGAAAGAGGAGTTTTTCTTTGTATTTTTGGCACTTACATTTGTTGCCAGACCGGTTGCGGTGTTTTTGTTGTATTCGTTTGAGAAAGTGTCTTTGCAAAAGAAAATTTTGGTAAGTTTTTGTGGGCTTAGAGGTGCAGCATCAATAGTTTTTGCAATAATGGTGCTTGGCAGTGGACTTAATGTAAGTTTTGATATATTTCACATAGTTTTCGGAGTAGTTTTATTATCGATTATATTACAGGGGAGTTTGATACCTTATGTTACAAAAAAGCTGAATATGATTGATGAAAATGAAAATATACTAAAAACATTCAGTGATTATACTGAAGATATACCGGTTGATTATATAAGGGTGAAAATTACAGAAAATCATCCTTGGATTGGAAAAACCGTAAAAGATATAAACTTGCCTCCGGATTTGCTCATTGTGTCAATACAGGGGAAAGACGGTTCTATACTTCCTAAAGGCGATGTGGTATTTAGAAAAGATGATTGTATAGCATTGACGGCTGTAAGATTTAACAATAATATAGAATTTGATTTGAGTGAAATGACAATAACAAAAGAAAGTGATTATTTGGGTAAAAAAATACAGGAAATATCATTGGAAGAACAGCTTATAATATTGATAATGAGAGATGATAAGCCGGTAATACCTAAGGGAGATACAATTATATTGGAAAAAGATGTATTGGTATTAAGCCAGAAAAAATAAATTTTTTATATACTGAATATTAAATTGTAAATATAAAACATTAGTTTTATCAGTTTAAAATAAATTAAATCAAAATTTGAAATTAAGTTTAGACTACTTATAATAAAAATACAGAATCACAAATATTTTTATATAAATTATCTATGAGATTTATAATATAATAAATAAACTATAAAAATGAAAAGGTAGAAAAATGTATAAATATCTGGATAGAATAAAAGATGCACAGGACATAAAAAATATAAGAGAAGATGAAATGGTATTTCTTGCCAGGGATATAAGAAAGTTTTTGGTAAATAAAGTATCAAAGACAGGAGGGCATCTGTCATCTAATTTGGGCGTAGTGGAACTTACTATGGCAATACATAGTGTATATGATACCTCTGTTGACAGGGTGATATTTGATGTAGGGCATCAAAGTTATGTTCATAAAATATTGACAGGACGAAAAGAAAAGTTTGATACATTAAGACAGCTTGACGGTATGAGCGGTTTTCCGAAAACTTCTGAGAGCATACACGATCCTTTTAATACAGGACACAGCTCTACATCTATATCGGCCGGAATAGGTATGGCTATGACAAGAGATTTGCAGAATAAGGACTATAATGTCATATCTCTTATAGGAGACAGTTCAATATGCAGTGGTCTTGCATTGGAAGGAATAAATTTTTTGGGGCATTCTAAGCTTGATATGCTCATAATTTTGAATGACAATGAAATGTCTATTGATAAGAGCGTAGGCGGAATAGCAAAACATTTAAGTAAGTTGAGAGTAAATGAAAAATATAGACGTCTGTCAAAAAATGTAAGAGGAACTATATCATCTTTGCCTTTTATAGGTGAAAATGCAGTAAATGTAATAAAAAATGTAAAAGACAATATAAAAAATATAACAGTGCCGGGAGCGTTATTTAATGAATTTGGGATAAATTACTATGGGCCTGTCGATGGACATAATTATTTTGAAGTTGTAAATGCACTCAAAGAGATGAAAAAAATAAAAGGACCTAAAATACTTCATGTAATAACGAAAAAAGGGAAGGGATATGAATTTGCGGAAAATGACCCAACAACATATCATGGAGTAGGAAAGTTTGATTTTACAAAGAAGATAGAAGTATCAAATAAGGAAACATTTTCAGATATAGCAGGTAAATCATTGCTGAAGATATTTAATAAATATGATGATACTGTTGCAATAGCGGCTGCAATGATAAAAGGTACAGGACTTGACTGTCTTGAGAAAAAATTTCCAAAAAGAGTTGTAGATGTGGGAATGGAAGAAGAAAATGCAGTTACAATGGCGGCGGGCATGGCAATATCAGGAATAAGACCTTATGTGGCTATATATTCAACATTTTTGCAAAGAGCATATGATCAGATATTGCATGATGTCTGTATGCAGAATCTTCCTGTTACTTTTCTGATAGACAGAGCCGGAATAGTAGGTGAAGACGGAGAGACGCACAACGGTTTATATGATATAAGCTATTTGTCAAGTATGCCTAATATAGAAATATATTCTCCAAAAGATGCAATTGAAATGGAAAAAATGATAGATGTATTATATGGAAAAAACTGTCCTGTTGCGATAAGATTTCCAAGAGGAATAATATATAATTTGGGCTTTGATAAAAACGAGCAAGACGTTACAGCGTGGGAGCAGTTGTCATATAAAGGTGATTCTACTATATTAGCGACAGGGAAAATGCTTAATATAGCTTTGCAGGCACAAGAACTACTAAAAAAAGAATATAATATGGATATAAAAGTTATAAATGCGAGGAGAATACGCCCTGTAGATAATGAAATTATGGACAGTATATTAGATGACAAATATATATTTACAATGGAAGACGGAATAAAAACAGGAGGTTTTTCAGCAATAATATCAGATTATGTAGCAGAAAAAACTCAAAATCCGAAACTCAAATTTTTCTCATTCCCGGATGAGCCTATTTCCCATGGAAATGTTGATAAAATATATGAAAGATACGGCTTTACACCGGAAATTATAAGTAAAAAAATATATGAGATAATAAAATAATAGAATAGTGATTTTAATAACAGTATAAAACTTAAACGGACTTGTTTGATTACCTGCCGTCAGTGACTGTAAATATATCAAATTTCAGATTTAAAAAATAGCTTTTCCAATATTAATTTTTACAATTACTTTTAGCAGTTTTTAAAATTGAGCTGTTGAACAACTCTATTAATTATTAATCATATTTTATCAAAATTGCATATATTAATCAAAATAATTTTAGAAAACAGTAAATCGCAAAGGTTTGCTGTTTTTTGTATAATACTGATATTGCATATAACTTTTAATTTTATACAAGTAATAGAAAAAATGAAGAATTTATGTTATAATAACTAATGTTGTAATACTTTTATACTTTTTAACTGATTAAAAAATAAGTAAAATAAAAATTGCTATTATATTTATTTTTAATGGTGATTGCTATTAAATTAAGAATTTTAAAAATATAAAATAAATATTAAGCGAGTAATGAATTATTATGAAAAAAAGATTGGACGTAATTCTTGTAGAAAAAGGTCTATATCCGTCGAGGGAAAAAGCAAAAGCGAACATAATGGCAGGCAATGTTTTTGTTGATAATATACTGTCTGATAAAGCCGGTATGCTTGTAGATGAAAACAGTAAAATAAAACTGAAAGATGAGGCTATTCCGTATGTAGGTAGAGGCGGATTGAAATTGGAAAAAGCTATAAAAATTTTTGATATAGATTTAAAAGATAAAATTTGTATGGATATAGGGGCATCTACAGGTGGATTTACAGACTGTATGTTGCAAAATGGTGCAAAAAAAGTTTATAGTATTGATGTAGGATATGGTCAATTAGATTATAAACTTCGCATAAACGAAAAAGTAGTCTGTATGGAAAGGACAAATTTCAGATATTTGGAGAGAAATAAGGTTTCTGACGATATAGATTTTGCAGTAATAGATGTATCTTTTATATCGCTAAGAATAATATTTCCTAAACTGAAAGAATTTTTAAAAGACAGATTTTGTGTAATATCTCTGATAAAACCGCAGTTTGAGAGCAAGAGAGAAGAAGTGGGTAAAAACGGAATAGTAAGAGATATAAATGTGCATAAAAGAGTTATAAGAGAAATAATTGATGCCGGAATAGAAAATGAAATGTATATAAAAAATCTCACATTTTCTCCTATAAAAGGGCAAAAAGGCAATATAGAGTATTTGGCATATTTTACAGATGAAAACGTGGAGTTTGATAATAGTTTTATAGATTTGACAGCGGATGCTTCTCATAATGAACTTGATTAAGTTATAAGTAGATTTAAGATAATTATTAATAATTGTTAAATTATCAATATGCAAATGCTGTAAGTCTAAAGATTTTTGAGAGTTTTTAAATTAATTTATAATTTACAGTATATTGTATTTGTTTGAATTAACATATTATAATCACTTTTTACTGTATTAATGGTATGGAGTTTGTTATGGAGATTTTAGAAATTATTGTAGATATTATAATAGAAATTTTTTTAAATAAAGTTTCTGACAAAAAAGCTGTAAAAAAATTGTTGATATTTATTTCAGTAATAATATATGCACTTATAATAGTTGCTATATTGTGGGTTTCATTGGTATTTGTAAAAGATATAATGCCCAAATGTATACTTATTGTGATAGATTTGATAATTTTTATAAATTTCACTTTTGAAATGAAAAAGCTTATGTTTAATGAAGAAAATTGACTATGAACTGTTTTTTGGAGGAGAATAATGTTAAAACAGTTGTATATAGAAAACTTTGCACTTATTGATAAACTGGAGTTGGAAATGGAAAACGGCTTTACAGTTTTCACAGGAGAAACAGGCTCGGGAAAGTCCATAATGATAGATGCTATATCATTTGCTATAGGTAAACGGGCGGATAAGACATTTGTTAGAAAAGGTACAAATAAATCGATAATAGAGCTTATATTTTTCATAAAAGACAATATGAAAAAACTTCTTGAAAATATGTTGAAAGAAGAAAACATTGATATAGAAGACAATATTATAATTTTGAAACGAGAGATATACTCAGATGGACGAAGTCTTTGCAAGATAAACTCCAAAAATGTCAATACTTCTTTTTTGAAAAAAATATCTTCATATTTGATAAATATACATGGACAAAATGAGTTTAACGAGCTTGAAGAGACTAATCATATAAATATACTTGATTCATATATAGGTATTAGAAAAATGAAACAGTTTAAGGAATATATCAGCATATACTCTTCATACATAAAGCTTAGCAAAGAGTATGAGGATATGTATTCCAACTATGACAAAGAAAAAAACAAAAGAGAGCTTGAGCTGCTTAAATATCAAATAAATGAAATAGAAGAGTTGAAACTGAAAAAAGGTGAAGATAAAAATATAGAAGATAGACTTGAAATAATGGATAAATCTGTTAAAATATCAAAATGTATGAATGGACTTTATGAGGAGCTTTACGGGAAAACTAATAATATTCTTAAAGTACTTAGAATTTATATGCAAGAGTTTGAAAATTTTTCGGATTTGGACGATAATCTCAAATCTATAAGTGAAAAGCTAAATGACGAATATTATAATATAGAAGAACTATCTTATGAAGTTAGGGATAATCTCGGCAGATATGACTTTGACGAAGACAGAAAGACTATATTAGAAGACAGATATGATGAAATAAACAGAATATATTCAAAATATGCACAAGGCTACGACAAACTGAAGGAATATTTACAAAATGCTTATGATGAAGTAGAATTTTATGAAAAATATGAGGATAAGATAAAAGATATAAAAAGACAAATGTCACAGTTAGATGAAAAATTAAAAAATATTTCTGCAAATATAACATCTATAAGAACCGAGAAAAAAACAGAGCTTGAAAAACTTATAGTAGATGAACTTGCTACATTAGGTATGAAAAATGTAGCGTTTGATATTAATATAAGTCCTTTAGACACATATAACAATAAGGGCAATGATAATGTAATATTTTTGATTTCATTTAATAAGGGGGAAGATACAAAACCTTTTTCAAAAATTGCATCAGGTGGAGAAATCTCAAGATTTATGCTTGCACTTAAAAATGTAATATCTTCAGAATTTGAAAAGACTATGGTATTTGACGAGATAGATACAGGAATAAGTGGGCTTGCAAGTGAAAAGGTTGGAAAAAAACTTAAAGATATTTCAAGAGTGAGACAAGTGCTTTGTATAACACATCAAGGGCAGATTGCATCGTATGCACAAAATCATATAGAAGTATTTAAGACAGAAGAAGATGATAACACACTAACAAAGGCAAAAATTTTGTCAGAAAAAGAAAGGATAGTTGAAATAGCTAAGATGATGGACGCAAGTACAGATTCCATAAAATCTTTGGAGCATGCCAAAGAACTTCTTAGCAAAAATTCAAGGTGAATATGTTGAGCGATAGTAACAAGATAGAAAAAGCAGAAAATATTGTATCTCAAAAAGAGATATATACAGGAAAGTATATTTCATTGAAAGTGCTTACAGTAGAAAAAGCGAAGGGATATTCACAAAGAGAACTTATTGAGCACCCCGGAACTATATTGTTAATAGCATTAACAGAAGATAGAAAGCTTGTATTGAATAAAATATATAGAAAATCAATAGATGAATATTCAACTGAATTACCGTCAAAAAGAATAGATTCTAACGAAAATCATTTGGATGTTATAAAAAACGAAATGTTGGAAGAACTTGGTTATGAAGTGGACAATATCAAAAATGTATACAGTTTTTATCCAAGTATAGCTTATTCGGATGAAAAAGTGTATATGTATGTGACTGATGTAAGAAAGGTGAAAGATGTCAATGTTTGCAGTACGTTTTCTACCATGGAAGTATCTCTTGATCTTATAAAAGAAAGATTTGATGAGTTAGGAATAATAGATGCAAAGTCTATTGTTGGAATAGATTATATTTTGAAAGAATTTAATTTATAAAAAATAAACATAATTTTAGGAGATAAAAATGAGTTTACAAGTAGTAGTGCTTTGTGCAGGAAAAGGCACAAGGATGAAATCTGAAAAGTCAAAAGTTATGCATGAAATCATGGGTAAACCTATGATAGAGTATGTATATGAGATAGCTAAAGAGGTTTCCGATAAAAAACCTATCTTTATAGTAGGTCATGCTAAAGAACAAATAGAGTCATATTTTAAAGATAAAGTTGAATATGTTCATCAGGATGAGCAGTTAGGAACAGGTCATGCTGTAATTTTAGCAGAGAAAAATATAAATGAAAATGATGATGTACTTATTTTATATGGAGATACTCCACTTATACAAGCGTCTACAATAAAAAAACTTATAGAAGATAAAAAAGATGATACACCTGTAACAATACTTACAAGTATGGTGGATAATCCGTTTGGTTATGGTAGAATAGTTAAAGATATAAATGGAGATTTTGTTAAAATAGTAGAGCAAAAAGACGCCAACGATGAAGAAAAATTGATAAGAGAAATAAACTCAGGAATGTCTTATATCTCAGGCAAACTTATAAAAGAAAATATAAATAAGATAACTAACAACAACAATCAAAAAGAATACTATCTTACAGATTTATTTGAGATATTAAAAAACAACGGAAACAAAATATCGACTTTTTTCATAGAGCAAGATGAAATAATGGGAGTAAATTCAAGAACTCAATTAGAAGATGCAAGAAAAGTTATGAGCAAAAGAATAAACAGTTTCCATATGGACAATGGAGTTACTCTCATATCTCCGGAGAGTATATATATAGAAAAAGATGTAGTAATTGGAAGAGATACTATAATTTATCCTAACAATATATTGAGGGGTAAAACTGACATAGGGAATAACTGTATATTGTATGCAGGTAATGAAATAGTGGATACAGTTATAAAAGACAATGTTACTATAAGAACATCATTCTTAGAGGAAAGCTATGTCGATGAAAAAACAACTATAGGACCATATGCACATCTAAGACCGAAATCAAAATTAGGTAAGAAGGTTAAAATAGGTAACTTTGTCGAAGTTAAAAATTCTATTATGGGCAATAACAGTAAGGCGTCACATTTAGCTTATGTGGGTGACGGAGATATAGGAGATAATGTCAATATAGGTTGTGGAGTTGTATTTGTCAATTATGACGGAAAACATAAAAATCGCTCTATAGTAAAAGACAATGCTTTTATAGGCTCGAATTCAAATCTTGTAGCGCCTGTTACAATAGAAGAAAAGGGATATGTAGCTACAGGTTCGACTGTTACGGATAATGTGCCCGCAAACAGTTTATGTATAGCAAGGGCAAGACAAGTTATAAAAGCAGGATGGACTGCTAAGAAAAAACTTTTGGATTAAAAACTAAGTTATAAAAAAATTATTTTTAAATATTTTAATGATTTAATTTATAAAATCTGTTATAATTATCTTTATAATTTTAATATGAAAAAATTATAAACAAATTTTTATAGACTGATAAAAGAAGAATATACTTATATTTTTTATGAGTATATTCTCTTTGTGTTGTAAATTTGTTGTTTATAGACTTTTTTTTATTTATTTCTTGGAGGAAAATTAGATGAACACGAGTGGTAGTGAAATTAAAATTTTTGCAGGTAATTCTAATATAAGCCTTGCATCTAAAATTGCTAAAGGTGTAGGTGTAGAGTTGGGGCAAATTGAAGTCAAAAAATTCAGTGACGGAGAAATAGCTGTAAATATATTAGAATCTGTAAGAGGTAAGGATATTTATATAATTCAATCAACATCAGAGCCTGTGGATACTAATTTGATGGAGCTTTTGATAATGATAGATGCATTTAGAAGAGCATCAGCCGGAAGAATAAATGCTGTTATTCCATATTATGGATATGCAAGACAAGATAGAAAAGCAAAATCAAGAGACCCTATTACAGCTAAACTTGTAGCTAATCTAATAACTGCTGCCGGAGCAGACAGAGTTGTAACTATGGATTTGCACGCAGCACAGATACAAGGATATTTTGATATACCGGTAGATCATTTATTGGGCGAACCTATACTTGCAAAAGCTTATAAAAGTAGATTTTATGGTAGAGATGATGTAGTTATAGTTTCACCGGATCTTGGAAGCGTAACAAGAGCAAGAAAATTTGCTGACAGTTTGGGAGTAGGCATAGCTATAATAGATAAAAGAAGACCGAGAGCAAACGTATGTGAAGTGCTTAATATAATCGGTGATGTTAAAGATAAAAATGTAATAATAGTAGATGATATGATAGATACAGCAGGTACTCTTGTAAACGGTGCGAATGCACTTGAAGGTTTCGGAGCAAAAGATATTTATGCTTGTTGTACACACCCTGTATTATCAGGAGAAGCAATATCAAGGATACAAAACTCTCCTATAAAAGAAGTGATGGTACTTGATACTATAGAATTACCTGAAAAGAAAAAAATAGATAAAATAAAAATAGAATCAGTTGCGCCTATATTTTCACAAGCAATATCAAGAATATTCAGCAATCAACCTATAAGTGCAATTTTTTCATAAGAAAGAGGAAGTATGTATATTATTGTAGGGCTTGGAAATCCGGGCTTGAAATATCAAAATACAAAACATAATGTTGGCTTTATGGCAATAGATATATTGTCTAAGAAGTTGAATATAAAAGTAGATAAAATAAAGTTCAAGGCACTGATAGGAGAAGGACAGTATAAAGGTGAAAAGATTATACTTGTAAAACCACAGACATTTATGAATTTAAGCGGTGAATCAGTGCAACAAATAATGAGTTTTTATAAAGTAGAGCATCAAAATCTGTTTGTGCTTTATGATGATATAGATATTGATGTGGGAAAGTTGAGAATAAGGCAAAAAGGCAGCTCCGGAACTCATAATGGAATGAAAAATATAATATATTTACTTGGATATGATGATTTTCCAAGATTTAGAATAGGCGTGTCAAAACCACCGCAATATATGGATTTAGCCTCATATGTACTATCTAATTTTACAAGCGAAGAGACGAATATTCTATCAGATGTACTTGATAAATGCAGTGAAGCGTGTCTTTATGCAATAGAGAAGGGTTTGGATAAGTCTATGAATAAATACAATATAAAGTAAGGAGGTTATATTTTGGATAAATTTTTGAATTATCTATCTGAAACAGATGAATTTATACAGATGGATAGAGCTATATCTGAAAGAAACACTCCGATTCTATTAAATGGAATATCAACTGAGAGCATACCATTTTTTTTGGATTATATATATAGCGCTCATAAACAGAAGGTAATATTCATAACACCAAGTGATATAGTAGCACAAGACATATATAGAGAATTGCTTAGATATAATAGTTCTAAAATAATCATACTTCAAAGCGATGAGTTGAAATTTTATCAAATAGATGCGATAAATAGAGATAATGAGTTTCAAAGAATAAGTTGCTTGAAGAAAATATATGATAATGACTATGATATATTAATTCTAAGCATAGCGTCGCTACTTAGAAAATATATGCCTAAAAAATATTATGAAAAAAATATAATAGATATAAAAATTTCTTCCAATATAGATATATATGAATTGACAAAAAAACTGGTGATTGCAGGATATGACAGGGTAAGGAAGATAGAATCAAAAGGACAGTTTTCGCTCAGAGGTTCTATAATAGATATATTTCCTCCTGATTTCAGTAATCCTGTAAGAATAGAATTTTTTGACGATGAAGTTGACTCTATAAGAATATTCGATCTATATTCACAGGTATCCATTGATAAAGCGGAAAAAGTTATAATAATACCTGCAAGAGAATATATATATCCTGAAAATATAGACAAGTCTTTAAAAAATATAGAAAATCTTCTAAAAGATAATACAAGTGAAGATATAAGAATTGATATAGAAAAAATACAATCTAAGACATATTTTAAAGGTTTAGAAAAATATATAGGCTTTTTGTATGAAGAAAAAGATTTGAGTATCTTACAGTTTATAGATAAAAATTGTAATATAGTATTAAGTGAACCTAATAGGGTTTTTGAAAAAATTGATAATATATATTACGAGTTTTTTGAAAACTATAAAAGTTCTTTGGAAAGAGGCTTTGCATTAAAAGGTCAAGATAATATTTTTATAGACAAAGACAGCATAATGCAAAAAATATATGACTATAAACTCATACTTACATCAGAAGTAACAGGAAACATTAAAAAGATAAAAACGAAAGCTATATTTAATTTTGATGTACAAAGTGCACCAAAATATAGAGGAGACATCAATCAACTTATAGTAGACATAAATACTTATAAAGATAGAAAATATAAGATAGTTATACTTTTGCAAGAAGAGAAAGTTATAAAAAATATAATTTCGGAATTGGAATCAAGTGATATATCGGCAAAATATATAAACAGTGATAAATTTGATA
This sequence comes from Peptoanaerobacter stomatis, assembly GCF_000238095.2. Taxonomy (NCBI): domain Bacteria; kingdom Bacillati; phylum Bacillota; class Clostridia; order Peptostreptococcales; family Filifactoraceae; genus Peptoanaerobacter; species Peptoanaerobacter stomatis. The sequence continues at coordinate 694,047 of NZ_JH815225.1, read as the reverse complement.
TAGAATCATCAGACGTATTTATTTTAAAAGATAATAAAACTCAAGGACTTATATTAAAAAAAGCAAATTTTGTGTTTATAACAAATAATGATATATTTTTTAGATTGTCAAAGCTAAGTACACCAAGAAAGAGGAAAAATATAAAATCTGAAAGACTGAAGGGCTTTGCAGATTTAAAAAAAGGCGATATAGTAGTACATGAAGTTTATGGAATAGGAAAGTTTATAGGTATAGAGCAAAAGGAAAATGATGGTATAAAAAAAGACTATATAAAAGTTTCTTACAAAGGTGGAGATTTTATATATGTGCCAATATCCCAAATGGATAGAGTTCAAAGGTATATAGGGAATGCAAGTGATAGAATAAGTCTTACACAACTGGGTTCAAACCAATGGAAAAAGCAAAAGCAAAAAGCAAAAAAAGCTGTTGATGAGATAGCAAAATATCTTATAGAACTTTATGCAGAAAGAGAAAATCAAAAGGGATATGCTTTTTCAAAAGATACAGTATGGCAAAGAGAGTTTGAAGCACTTTTTCCATTTGAGGAAACACAAGATCAGTTAAAGTCTATAAAAGACATAAAAAGAGATATGGAAAATATAAGACCTATGGACAGATTGATTTGTGGGGATGTTGGATACGGAAAAACAGAAGTGGCATTAAGAGGTATTTTCAAAGCCTGTATGGATCAAAAACAAGTTGCGTTTTTAGTTCCGACTACTATTTTGGCACAACAGCATTACAAGACTTTGAGCGATAGATTTGAAAACTATCCTATAAATGTAGACGTACTGAGCAGATTTAAAACTAAAAAAGAACAGGAAAAAACAGTAGAAAAAATAAAAAATGGAGAAGTGGATGTAGTAATCGGAACACATAGACTTCTTTCAAAAGACGTTGAATTTAAAAATATAGGGATGCTTGTAATAGATGAAGAGCAAAGATTCGGAGTAAAGCATAAAGAAAAAATAAAACAGATGAAGTCAAATATAGATGTTCTTACGCTTACAGCAACACCTATACCAAGAACATTGAATATGTCGCTTTCCGGTATAAGAGATATGTCAGTGCTTGAAGAACCTCCAAATGACAGGTACCCTGTAATAACATATGTTACAGAGGCAAGAGAAGGTATAATATTAGATGCAATAGAGCGAGAAATGGCAAGAAACGGTCAAGTATTTTTTGTATACAATTCTATAGAAAATATTGATAAAATGTATAATTTTATACAGAAATTAGTGCCTTCAGCAAGGATAGCAATAGCACATGGTCAGATGAGTGCAATAGCATTGGAAGATATAATGATGGACTATCTTGAAAAAAAATATGACGTATTGCTTTGTACCACTATAATTGAAACAGGTATGGACATATCAAATGCCAATACTATAATAGTATATAATGCTGATAAGATGGGATTATCACAATTATATCAATTAAGAGGAAGAGTAGGACGCTCATCAAGGCAAGCTTATGCATATCTAATGTATGAAAAAGATAAAGTGCTTACTGAAATAGCACAAAAAAGATTGAAAGCAATAAGAGAGTTTACAGAATTTGGAAGTGGATTCAGAGTTGCTATGATGGATTTGGAGATAAGAGGCTCAGGCAATATACTTGGTGAAGTGCAACACGGTCATATAGAAGAAGTAGGATATGATTTATATATAAAGATGTTGAATGACAGTTTTAACAGACTGAAAGGAAAAACAGTAGAAGAAAAAGTTTCAACAGAAGTATATTTAAATGTGAATGCCTATATTCCCGATGACTATATAGAAGATGAAATACAAAAAATGGAAATCTATAAAAAAATTGCATCAATAAACAGTAAAGAAGATTATTTTGATATTCAAGCAGAAATAGAAGACAGATTTTCAGACATACCGCAAGAAGTTGAAAATTTACTTAAAATTTCAAGCATACGCTCACTTGGAGAAAAAATTAGAGTTGTAAAGATAAGTCAAAAAAATAGAAACATAGTATATGAAACTAAAACTCAAAAATTTATACAAACTTTAAAGACTGTAAAAGAAGATCAAATGTTAAAAGAAATCATAGAATTCATGAGAAAATTTTTGTAAATTTTTTGTATTATTAATTTAAACTTTTTTAAAGAAAAATAGTATATAATATAAAAAATAAATCATTAATTTTATTATTAACATTGGAAAATATCTAAAATATGTTATTACAATAAATAATTGATTTTGTATTTTATTATAAATCAATTTTTATTCATCAATTAGCATAATAAAAATAGGAGTGTGAAAATGAAAAAATATTTTAAGCTGCTCAGTGTAGTTATAGCATCTGTGATGTTGTTTACAGCTTGTAAGTCTACAAGTGTAGGTAAATCGGTAGCAACAGTTAACGGAGAAGACATACCATACGAAGAATATCTTAAAAAATTGGAAGTGTTTAAATTTCAATTAGATAGTATTTATGGAGAAGATATTTGGAAAGAAAAAGCTCCAAATACTGATGAAACAATATTACAACACTTTAAAGGAGAGATATTAAATAAGGTTATAGATGACAAGATTATATCACAAGAAGCAAAGAAACAGTCAGTAACAGCAGATGAGAGTAAAGTAAACGAATATTTTGAGCAATCAAAGAAAAGCATAGATGAAAATGAAACGTTAAAGAAATATTATGAAGATAATAAAATAGACGATAATTTTATAAAATCTATGATACAAGAAGACGTTGTAAAAATGGCATTACAAGATAAATATTCAAAAGAAAATGAAGTCACACAAGAAGAAGTTGACAAATATTATGAAGAGCATAAATCAGAATACAGCAGCGAAAAAGTAAAGGCATCTCATATAATAATTCTTACTACAGAAAACGGTAGTGATATGTCAGCAGAAAAACAAGAAGAAGCTAAGAAAAAAATAGATGAAATCTATGAGAAAATACAAGCGGGTGAGAGTTTTGAAGAGTTAGCTAAACAATATTCTCAAGATGGCTCAAAAGACTCAGGAGGAGATCTCGGTTATTTTTCAAAAGGCGAAATGGTTAAAGAATTTTCGGATGTAGCTTTCAATATGAATGTTGGAGAAATATCAAAACCTTTTAAGACACAATTCGGTTATCATATAGTAAAAGTAACAGACAAAAAGAGTGAAACAGAAGAAGAAAAAGCAAAAGCTAAAGAATATATAAAAAATATGTTACAAGAGCAAAAATTCTCGGAATATATTGAAAATTTGAAAAAAGACGCTAAGATAGAAAAACACGAAGACGCCATAGCAAATGCAGAAAAAGATATAAAACCTGTAGAATTAAATAAAAAAGAAGAAACTACAGAGCAAACAGGTGAAGATAATAACGCCAACAAAGACGAACAACAGGCGCAAACAGAAGAAAATAAAACTCAAGACACACAAAATAAATAAATTAGATTATAAAAGGAAACCTTTAATATATAGGTTTCCTTTTTGCATTTATGATGATATAATATTTTGTTGTATCGTTTATTTAATTATATGATAGTATAATACTTAAAGTCTAATAGAATTGTGTATATTTAGTGAAAATCAATATATTAGTACAGAGCAAAAAAATATATAGGATATAACTTATATCACTTGGAAAAAACAAATAATTTATATAGGTTTTAGTATAAGCTGATTTTATAATTGATATAATTTTTTATAAAATAAAAGAGGACGAGATATGAAAAATATAGTTTTAGGAGTGACAGGAAGTATTGCAGCATACAAAGCTTGTGACATAACATCAAAACTTGTAAAAAAAGATATAAATATAGATGTTATTATGACAAATAATGCTGTAAAATTTGTAAATCCGTTAACATTTCAAACATTGAGCAGCAATGTGGTCAATGTAGATATGTTTCAAGACATCAAATATTGGGAAGTAAATCATATTGAGCTTGCAAAAAAAGCTGACATATTGTTGATAGCACCTGCAACAGCAAATATAATAGCAAAAATTGCAAATGGAATAGCTGATGATATGCTCTCAAGTGTTGCACTTGCGACAAAAAGTAAAATAATAATTGCACCGGCAATGAATACCAATATGTATGATAATCCTGCAACTACTGAAAATATAGAAAAATTGATAAAAAGAGGCGTACTGTTTATAGAACCTGATAGTGGAGTTTTAGCCTGCAAGGACATCGGCAAAGGAAAACTTGCAGATGTTGAAACAATAATAGAAGTTGTAGATTTTGAACTCAACAAAACGCAAGAGCTTGAAGGGAAAAATATACTCGTAACAGCCGGAGCAACTATAGAAGATATAGATCCTGTAAGATATATAACCAATAATTCAAGTGGGAAAATGGGATATTCCATAGCAAAAGAATCTGCACTTATGGGAGCAAATGTCATATTAATATCAGGACATACAAATTTGAGCGTGCCGTACGGTATAAAAGAGTTTGTAAGAATAAGAAGTGCAAAAGATATGTATGATGAAGTTGTAAATATGTATGATAATATAGATATAGTAATAAAAGCGGCAGCTGTAGCTGATTATACTCCACAAAAAAAGGCGGATAATAAAATAAAAAAATCAGATACGGATATGAGTATAGCACTTACAAGAACTAAAGACATATTAAAAACGTTGGGAGAAAATAAAAAACATCAGATATTAGTAGGCTTTGCGGCAGAAACCACAGATGTTGAGAACTATGCAAAAACTAAGATACAAAAGAAAAATCTTGATATGATAGTAGCAAATAACGTATCTATGGAAGGAGCAGGCTTTTTATCGGACACTAATATAGTAGATATATATTATTCTGATGGAAGCAAGACGCATATTCCAAAATCTTCAAAATGTGAAATAGCAAAACTTATACTGAAAAATATAAAAGATAAATTTGTAAAATAAAAAACTTTTGTTAAGATAAAAATATAGAAAAATTAAGTGATGATATATCATTCGCTTAATGGATAATTCTATTTATAAGGAGAAAGATAATGCGGATATTATATGGCAAGCCTGTGGCTGAAAATATAAAAAAAGAGATACAAGAAATGTTGTTTGAATTGAATAAAAGAAATAAAACTCCTAAAATTGCCCTGATAAGAATAGGGGAAAATATGGATGATATAACTTATGAGCATTCATTAAAAAGAAATTTAAAAATGTTTTCAATACCATATGATTCATATGTTTATGCACAAGATGAAGACGCTGAGGTTTTGAAAAGGCAAATAGAAAAATTGAATAAAGATGATGAGATAGACGGGATAATGATATTCAGACCTATACATCCGCAAATAGAACAGTTTGAGATAAATGAAACAATACATTGGAAAAAAGACATAGATTGTGCTACATCATATAATCAAGGTAAATTATTCGAGAAGAAGAGCAATTTATTATATCCTTGTACACCAAGAGCGGTAATGGAGACTTTGAGATTTTATGGTGTAGATTTAGTCTCCAAAAAATGTACAGTTGTAGGAGCATCACAAGTTGTAGGAAAAGCACTCGCTATAATGCTGATAAAGGAAAAAGCTACTGTTACGGTGTGTAATTCTAAGACGCTTGACTTAAAAGCAGAAACAAGAGATGCAGATATAGTTATATGTGCAACCGGTCAGGCAAAACTTATAACAAAAGAACATTTGAGAGATAATCAAGTTGTAATAGATGTAGGAATAAACTTTGATAACGGTAAGATATCAGGCGATGTAGATTTTGAAAACATAGATTATGATAACATAAGAATAACTCCTGTACCGAAAGGTGTGGGTGTAATAACAACTTTAACTTTAATAAAACAACTGGTTGAAAAAACTTTAAAGTTGAGTTAAAATATAGATAGTATAGCAATTAACTGTTAAGTTTTTATTCTTGTTATTTGACAAAATATTTTATTAAGGAGAGTGTTAAAGTGAATATTTTAGTTATCAATTGTGGAAGTTCATCTTTAAAATATCAATTCATAGATATGAAAGATGAAAGCGTATTGGCAAAAGGTTTGGTTGAAAGAATAGGTATAGAAGGTTCTGTACTTAAACACGAAAGAACAGGTATGGATAAAGAAACTATAAAACAAAGCATACCTGACCATAATGTTGCCCTAAAATTAGTAATAGATGCTCTTATGAATGAGAAATACGGAGCTATAAAAGATCTCAGTGAAATAAATGCTGTAGGACATAGAGTGGTTCACGGTGGAGAGGCATTTGCATGCTCTGTTGTAATTGATGAAAAAGTTAAAAAGAGTTTGGAAGATTGTATAGATTTGGCACCACTACATAATCCACCTAATCTTGTTGGAATAAATGCGTGTGAAAAAATACTTCCAAATGTACCTATGGTTGCAGTATTTGATACAGCATTCCATCAAACTATGCCTGCATCATCATATTTATACGCATTACCTTATGAATATTATACAAAACATAAAATAAGAAGATACGGCTTCCACGGAACATCACATCTTTATGTAAGTAGAAGAGCGGCTGAGATACTTGGTAAAAAACCTGAAGATTTAAATATCATAACTTGCCATTTAGGAAATGGTGCAAGTATAACTGCTGTAGAAAAAGGCAAATCAATAGATACATCTATGGGCTTTACTCCGCTTGAAGGTCTTATAATGGGAACAAGAACAGGGGATATGGATCCTGCAATAGTTACATTTTTGATGGAAAAAGAAAAACTTTCTGCAAAAGATGTTGACAGCATAATGAATAAAAAATCAGGTGTATTAGGTTTATCAGGAGTAAGCTCAGATTTCAGAGATATAGAACAAGAAGCTGAAAAAGGAAATGAAAGAGCACAAATAGCACTTGATTGTTTCCATAACAGAGTTAAAAAATATATAGGTGCTTATATTGCTGAATTAGGACATGTAGATGCAATAGTATTTACAGCAGGTCTTGGAGAAAACTCAGCAGAATCAAGAGAAGAAATTTGTAAAGGAATGGAATTTTTAGGCATAGAACTTGACACTGAGGAAAACAAAGTAAGAGGAAAAGAAAAAATAGTATCAAAAGAATCTTCAAAAATAAAAATAATGGTTATACCTACTAACGAAGAGTTAGTTATAGCAAGAGATACATTGGCATTGATAAAATAAAGTAAATATTGTCATAAAATTAAAAATTATATGTAAAATAAAGCAAAATTACTTGACACATATACCTAATTTTTAGTATAATATCAATTGTTACTCAAAAAATGGGGTGTTTTTTATGAAGATACTTATAAAAGATATGCTTTTATCTCAAAAGAGCAGATTCAATTATAATTATGAGCCGAATATTGATTTGTGTAATATGGAAGGCAGAGAGGTTAAGTTTAACAGTAAGCCTGAAGTTTTATGTGAAATCACCAAACAAGCAAATGATGACTTATATGCTGATATAAATATACACCTTGATACTACGCTTAACTGTGTAAGATGTTTGGATGATATGAGAGCAGTTGAAGATGTTAAAATCTCAGGAATATTATCAAAAGAAGATAAAGATGTTGATTATGATATAATTATAGTAGATGATTATTTGGATTTTGATAAGATATTTTACGATGCTGTTTTTGAACATCTTAATAATAATCTTTATTGCAAAGAAGATTGCAAAGGGCTTTGTCATATATGCGGAGCTGATTTAAATAAAACTACTTGCAATTGTGAAGAAGAAAATCCAAATATCGATCCGAGGTTGGCAGAACTAAAAAATTTTTTGTAGATATATAGATATATTTGCGAAAAAATATGGAAGGAGGAGAGAATATGGCAGTACCAAAAAGAAAAACTGGAAAATCAGCTACTCGTTCAAGACGCTCAGCGAATATGAATATGACAGCTAAAAATTTAGTTGAATGTCCTCAATGCCATTCATTAAAATTGTCACATAGAGTTTGTCCGGAATGTGGATATTATAATGGAAGAGAAGTTGTTACAGCTGAATAGTCAGCTATATAAAGCCTATCGATATATACTATCTCAATTTTTTGATGAAATTATATATTTGATAGGCTTTTTAACTGTTTTAATATTTGGAGAAAATATTATATACTGAATCTTAAATGAGTTTTATAATAACTCAATTTACTGTAAAATAGAGTTTTGGTATTAAGTCAAGCGCCAGGATAATTAATCTCTGTGTATTATTAAAAATATAAAAAATTTTACTTTTTTAATGCAGAGTTTATTATTGACGAGGATTGGAATTATCGAAAGACTCGGCGGGTATTCCAAAGGCTTGTGGCAGTCTAAAAATATATAACAAAAAGAAATTTATCTTTATAAATTTTAACAAAAAATGTATTGAGTCACTTCTCCGAATATAGTAAAAATTTGAAAAATTATTACAAGGAGAAAATATGTGTGGAATAGTAGGATATATAGGAAATCAAAATGCTCAAGACATAGTTGTAAACGGTCTTGAAAAATTGGAATATAGAGGATATGATTCATCAGGTATAGCTACAATATCAAATGGAAAATTGGAGCTTTCAAAATTTAAGGGAAGATTATCGGTGCTTAAAGAACACCTGAAAAAACAACCTCATACCGGATTTATAGGTATAGGTCATACGAGGTGGGCTACTCATGGAGAACCGTCAGATGTAAATTCACATCCCCATATCAATGAAAGTGAGTCAGTAGCTGTAATACACAATGGAATAATAGAAAATTACAGAGATTTGAAAGCTGAGCTCATAAAAGAAGGATATAAATTTAAGTCTCAAACTGATACAGAAGTAATAGTGCATTTGATAGATCATTATTTAGAAGATTCAAAAGATATAATGAAAGCCGTTAATTTAGCAGTAAAAAGATTAAGAGGTGCATATGCGCTTGGAATAATATATAAAAATGAACCTGATAAGATAATAGCTGTAAGAAATGAATCGCCACTTGTAGTAGGTATAGGCAAAGGAGAAAATTTTTTTGCATCGGATATACCTGCAATACTAAGTTATACAAAAGAAGTGTATTATATAGATAACGAAGAGATGGTCGTACTTACAAAAGACAGCATAACAATATATAACTTAGAAGGAGAAAAAATAGAAAAAGAAAAGTCTGTGATTACTTGGGATATGGAATCTGCAACAAAAGCAGGTTATCCGCATTTTATGCTCAAAGAGATAAATGAACAGCCTCAAGCAATATCAGATACTCTATTAAGAAGAATAGATAAAAATAACAATTTAATATTGGATGATATAAGACTTGATGAAGATGAAATACAAAAAATAAAAGATATATATATAGTTGCATGCGGGACGGCGTATAATGCCGGACTCATAGGCAAATATATAATTGAAAACCTTGCCAATTTAAGAGTTAGAGTAGATATTGCCTCAGAGTTCAGATATAATAAGCAATTTATAAATGAAAATACTCTTGTTATACTTGTAAGCCAGTCAGGAGAAACGGCGGATACACTTGCCGCACAAAAGTTGGCAAAAACAAAAGGGTGTAGAATATTATCCATAACAAACGTAGTAGGTTCGTCAGTCGCAAGAAATTCGGATGATGTTTTTTATACGCTTGCAGGACCTGAAATAGCAGTGGCATCTACAAAAGCGTATACTACAATGCTTGTAGCATTTTATATGATAGGCGTTGAATTAGCTAAGTTGAAACAAGAAATAAGTATAGAAGACTACCATAATATAGTTGAAAAGCTGAAAAAATTACCTCAAAAAGTAAAAGAAACTCTGTCCGTAGAGAAGAAATGTATCGAGATTGCTGAAAAGATAAAAAATTCAAAATCAGCTTTTTATATAGGCAGAGGCTTGGATGACAGTGTTGGCAAGGAAGGTGCTTTAAAACTTAAAGAAATATCATATATATATACTGAATCATTCGCAGCAGGAGAGCTAAAGCATGGGACGATAGCATTGATAGAAAAAGATACACCTGTTATTGCAGTAGTAACCCAAGATAAATTACTTGATAAGACAATGTCCAACATACAAGAAGTAAAGGCAAGAGGGGCATATACGATAATAATAACTGATAAACATATAGAAGATGTAAAAAATTATGCAGATGATGTTATACAAATACCGGAAGTTTATGATATGTTTTCATCAATTCTGGCAGTTATACCGGCACAATTTATAGCGTATTATACATCTATAAAAAAAGGAAATGATGTGGATAAACCGAGAAATTTGGCAAAATCTGTCACAGTTGAATAATGTATTAAATTTTAGATAAAAATATGTATATTTATTAAGGAGAAAGATTTTTGGAAAAATTACAAAATTTACTAAGTGAAGATGCAGTGTGTAAAACTGGTTTTGTCAGTATAGTTGGGCGCTCTAATGTAGGAAAATCAACTTTGTTAAATGCAATGATAGGAGAAAAGATAGCTATAACAAGTGATAAACCCCAGACAACAAGGAGCAGAATAAAAGGTATATACAATGATGAAAATTCTCAGATAGTATTTCTTGATACGCCGGGAGTTCAAAAACCTAAAAATAAATTAGGTTCATATATGGAAAAAGAAGTAAAATCGTCATCTTCATCGGCAGATGTTATACTATATGTAGTGGATGAGTCAGAAAATATCGGTAAACTCGACAATTCGATAATAGAAAGCTTAAAAAAATCGAAACAACCAAAGATAATTGCGATAAATAAAATAGACAAACTTAACGAAGAAAAAATATTTCAACTCATAAAAATGTATGATGAAATAGGTATATTTGATGATATTGTTCCAATAAGTGCAATTAAGAAAAAAAATGTATCAGAGCTGATAGAAACAATAAAAAAATATCTTGTATACGGTCCTAAATATTTTCCGGATGGCATAAGCACAGACCAAAGTAATAAAGTTATGATAAGCGAGATAGTAAGAGAAAAAATATTGAATTATACAGATAAAGAAATCCCTCATGGTACAGCAGTAGAAGTAGAAAAAATATTTGACAATAAACAAAAAAATATGATAGAAATATCAGTTGTAATATATTGCGAAAGAGATTCTCATAAAAAGATAATAATAGGAAAAAACGGTAGAAAATTAAAAGGTATAGGCAAATCAGCAAGGGTAGAGTTGGAAGAAATTTTTGGTTGCAAAGTATTCTTGGAGACTTGGGTAAAAGTTAAAGAGAATTGGAGAGAAAATACCAATTATATAAGAGAATTCGGATATATAGAAGAAAAATAGTTGTACCAATTATAATATTTTTAAATTGTATAACATATTATTTTCTAAAAATATAACTTTTTAAAGGCATTATAATATGGCTTTAATTGGTATTAGTACGAGCATATCCAGATTTGAATAAAGTTTACACTAAAGCTTAATAGAATAATGGATATTTTAAGTAAAAATAAACTAATATTAATACTAAAATCTCATAGAATAATGGGTAATAATAATAATTAATTTTTCAATAAACTATTTATATTGATGTTATATCATTATATAAGTTATCTATAATTTTATTAGAAAACAGTATAACATAAAAAATACGATAGATTTTCATCTATCGTATTTTACATTTTGTATTATTAAATTTTTTAGAAAAATTCTTCAATTTCTATATCATGATTTGCCTTTGAGCTCAAATCCAATAAATCTCCTGTCGGTTTTAATTTTACTATAGGTCTTAACGGTGCATTAGCATTTATAAATATTATTTCACCTTTATTACCGTCAGATAATCTAAGCTCTGCTCCTATATAGTTAGATGCTATCTTGTTGATAAAATCAGATAGTATAACTATGTCAAGTTTCTGCATAAAATCTGTTTCAAGTAATTTTACAGCTGCAAATGGTGTCATTTTATTTCTATAAGGTCTCATTGAAGTTAGTGCTACAAACACATCTGCAAGAGCTAATATCCTTGCTAAAAGCGGTATTTCATCACCTTTTAGACCATAAGGATACCCACTTCCATCACATCTTTCGTGGTGATATTTTATCGCATCTATTATATTGTCATTCAAGTCATAAGGTTTTAATATTTCTAATGATTTTTCTACGTGAGATCTTATAACTTCAATTTCAAACTCAGTTAAGGGTGTAGTTTTTCTGAGCAAATCTTTTGATAGAGCATATTTTCCTACGTCAAAAAGCAGACCGGCGAGAGATAAATCTTTTAAATCACTCTCTGATAATTTCATCCATTTACCGATAGTATGCACTGTTAGAGACACAGCATTACAGTGTACAAATGTCAAATCATCCGAGTTTTTGAACTTTTGTAGCAATTGGAATACGTTGGTATTTTTACCGGAATTGGTTTTTATCGTCTCTGATAGAATATTTTCAAGGCTTTTTGCGTTACCAGTACCTGAAATAGTGCTTATGATTTCTTTTTCAAAACTATTTACAACATTATTGAAATCCGTCATAAAACTTTCTATTTCTTGCTCTTTTATTACTTCAAAAGGAACATTTACGTCCTCCTGTTCATTCTCCTCTTTGGCAATGTCAAAAAGCATTAACACTTTTATTTTATTAATAGCATTTCTTTTCAATAAATCTTTGATAAAATTTTCGTCAGAAACTGATAAACCTTTTGATAAAATAAGTCTACCGTTAGAATTATATATATCCTCGTCAATGATCATATTATTTTTAATGTCATCTATAGAAATTCTCATCTAATTAACTCTCCTTAGTAAAGACATATTTTTATAAAATTTCAATTATCTTGTTATTTTTATATTGACTGCTTTGTAGGTTTATTATCTGACCTTCGCCTGTTTTGATAAAAGGAAGCACTACTTCATTTTCAGGAACGAAAACAATTACTCCGCTTGTTCCATCTGATAATCTTACAGTTGAACCTATATACTTATTAGCCACTTTATGAAGGAATATATATAGTATTCTTGTATCTAATAAAGACATATATTCGCTTTGCATTATTTTTAGAGCATCAAAAACTGACATTCTTTCATAGAATTCGTTGTTGGTAGTAAGTGCATAGAATATTTCAGATATAGCTATAATTTTTGCATATATAGGTATTTGTTCGTTTGTAAGTCCCATAGGACCTGAACCGTCATTTCTTTCTCTTGACGTTATGGCAGATTGTAAAACTTCTTTAGAAACAGTATCTGCACCTTTTATTTCATGTATATTCTCATAATCGACATCGCTAAGTGCAAAAATAGAGCTTAGCATAGATGCTTCAGAAAGTTCTTTTAATTGAACATCATCTAAATCTATCCATTTTCCTATTGAATAAGATATTAATGATACTTGAAGTATATCGGAATATTTATTTGAACCGTCATTTTTTATTTTTTCAACTAATTGGAATATAGTCAGTACAGATGATTCGGATTCTTTTGCAAGCTCGGCGCCTCTATCCAATTCTCTTATTTTTGAGATGTCTTTAGTTTGAGTGAAATTTTCTATGTCTTCTTCCAAGTCTTCAACTATTTTGTTAAATTCTTCTTTAAAAGCTGCGACTTCTTGCAATATCTTTTGAGAAATTCTATCTGATTCTTTTACGGCTGAAGAAGCTTGAGTTTCATCATCTTTTATCATTACAGAATTTATGCCGTTTCTACGAAGTACGATTGAAACTAAATCAGGATTTTCTATCTTAAAACCTTTGTACAATAATAGCGAGCCTCTTTTACTAAATATATCGCTATCTATAATCATTCCTCTCTCTAACTTATTTACAGATATGTTGCTCATAATAAATACACTCCTAAAAAAATTTAAAATAACAGCTTATATGTATATAATTATAATTTTAAATAGTCAGCTAATCAATAAGAAGTTGTTTTAAACAATAAACTTTTATTTTTATATTTTAAATAAAATTCTTTTTCTATATAAGATATTATAATGGTTACAAACATATTTGTAAAGCATTATTAAAAAAAATAAAAATTATTGGTTGTTTTGCTGTTATTTTTGCAATAAATGATACTAATTGTTCATAAATAATACGATTTATACTATCATTCCATAAAAATAAAACAATCTATTTCTGATACTTTGATAATAGAAATTTGTATTAAAATATATTTTAGCATAATATTAAAAATATATATGTTTATTCAGATAATAATATATTTACAAAATGAAATTTAAAAAGTTTTTTTAAAACAAATAACTATACTAAAATGGTGAAATATTAATGAAATATAATGATATTCTTAATTATAAGGAAAATAATCTATTTTATTTTTGTTGAAAATAAAAATAAAATAGATTATAATGTAATAAAAATATTTTTAAATCGTTATCATAAAATTATTTTTAGGAGGAGTTTATGGATTATTCAAAACAATACAAAGAAAAATTAGTAACTGCCGAAAAGGCTGCTGAACTTGTAAAATCAGGTGATTGGGTAGACTACGGCTGGTGTGTAGGTACAGCATATGATTTTGATAAAGCTCTTGCAAAGAGAGTAAATGAGCTTAAAGATGTAAATCTTAGAGGAGGAGTAATTTTTTGGGAGCCTGAGGTAATCAAAGCTGATGAAACAGGAGAGCATTTTACATGGAATAGTTGGCATTGTTCAGGTATAGAAAGAAAAATGGCAAGTAATAAAAGAGCTTTTTATATTCCTCTAAGATATTCTGAAATGCCAAGATATTATAGAGAGAATCCTATTCCGGTAGATGTTGCTGTAATGCAGGTTACACCTATGGATAAACATGGATTTTTTAATTTCGGACCTAATGCATCTCATATGATGGCTTTAATAGAAAGTAGTAAAAAAGTTGTGGTTGAGGTAAATAAAAATATGCCGAGATGTCTTGGTGGTTTTGAGTCTGAAGTGCATATATCAAAAGTTGATTATATAATTGAAGGAAGCAATACACCTATTGCAGCTATGAAAGCCGGCTCATATTCGGAAGTAGATATAAAAGTTGCAAATATGATAGTTGAAGAAATACCAAATGGAGCATGCTTACAATTAGGTATAGGTGGTATGCCGAATGCAGTAGGCTCTGTAATAGCAGACTCTGATTTAAAAGATTTAGGAGTTCATACAGAAATGTATGTAGATGCTTTTGTAGAGATGACTGAAAAAGGTAAGATAACAGGTGCTAAGAAAAATATAGACAGATTTAGACAAACATATGCTTTTGGCGCAGGTACTAAGGCTATGTATGATTTTATGGATGATAATCCTATGCTTATGTCAGCTCCTGTTGATTATACAAATGATGCAAGAATTATAGCATCTTTAGATAATTTTATATCTATAAATAACGCAGTAGATGTTGATTTGTTCGGTCAGGTAAGCTCAGAATCTTCAGGAACAAAACATATAAGTGGTGCTGGCGGTCAGCTTGATTTTGTGCTTGGTGCATATTTATCAAATGGTGGAAAGAGCTTTATATGCTTATCATCTACTGTTACAGATAAAGAAGGAAAAATGACATCAAGAATAATACCTACATTGAAAGAAGGTTCTGCAGTTACTGCCGCAAGACCTAACACTCATTATGTAGTTACAGAATACGGTAAGGTAAATTTAAAAGGTTTAAGTACATGGCAAAGAGCAGAGGCACTTATAAATATAGCTCATCCGGATTTTAGAGAAGAGCTTATAAAAGATGCTGAAAAGATGAAAATTTGGAGAAAAAGCAATAAATAATTATAAAATAAAACAACCGCCTTTTAGGTGGTTGTTTTATTTTATAATAAATTGAACAAAATTTTGTTATAATTCAACTATTTTATTTTTTATTGCATATATGGCTACTTGAGTTCTATCTTGCAATTCCAATTTTTTTAATATGCTTGATACGTGGTTTTTCACTGTTTTTTCGCTTATCTTAAGTTTTTCTGAGATTCCTTTGTTACTTAATCCGTTAGCTATAGCTTTTACAACTACTATTTCCTTTCTCGTTAGAGATTGAACAGCGTCTACTTCCTCTTTATATGCTTGTTTTTCTTTTGTTATGTGTTTTATCAACTTTGTAGCAAGGGTAGGCTGTATATAACTGCCTCCTGAGTTTACTATTTTTATTGTTTTTATCAAAGTTTCAGAATCTGAATCTTTTAATACATATCCGTCTGCTCCTAAGCTGACGCTTTGTGATACATATTCTACGTCATCATATACTGTAAGCATTATTATTTTTGGTTTTGAATGTGATGATTTAAGTTTTTTAAGTATTTCTATACCTGTCA
Organism: Peptoanaerobacter stomatis; assembly: GCF_000238095.2. Lineage (NCBI taxonomy): Bacteria > Bacillati > Bacillota > Clostridia > Peptostreptococcales > Filifactoraceae > Peptoanaerobacter > Peptoanaerobacter stomatis. Next base: position 677,941 of record NZ_JH815225.1, on the reverse strand, counting down.
TATCAGGCATATTTATATCTAAAAGTATAACATCAACTTTACATTTTTTTAGTGATTCTATTGCTTCTGGACCTGATTTTGCTTTGCAGACCACTTCTATATCATTTTCCATATCTAATATTCTTGATATTCCCTCTCTTATAAGCTCATGATCATCTGCGATCATCACTCTTATTCTGTCATTATGCATATATATCCTCCTTGTTTGGTATTTTTATTTCGAGTCGTGTTCCGTTATTGGGCTTAGATAGTATCTTTACTTCTCCTTCAGCTAACAAAATTCTTTCTTTAAGAGATGAAAGCCCAAATGATTTTGAAGAGTCAATATCTTCAATATTAAAACCTATTCCATCATCTTCTACTTTCAATATTATTGTTTTAGAACCGATAGATATGTTTATATCTACATTTTTAGCGTTAGAATGCTTTAAAATATTATTTATTGATTCTTGTAAAACTCTAAAACATATTATTTTTGTAGTAGAACTTTTGATTGGATCATTTTTTCTTGTAGATAAATTGAAATTTATATCATAATCTTCTTTTGCTTTGGCTATAAGCCCTTGTATACTTGGAATAAGTCCTAATTCGTCCAAAGAAGTCGGCCTTAAGTCGTATATTATTCTTCTTATTTCTTTTATTGCATTTCTAAGTTGGTGTTTAAGTTGTTCTAATTCTCTATATATAGTATTTTTAGGTGAATCCTTTTCTATAAGTCTTTTTATTATATCAGATTTCATAACTATAGATGCTAATGTTTGAGCAGGTCCGTCATGAATATCTCTTGATATTCTACTTTTTTCTTTCTCTTGAGAAAGTATCCATTTTCCGGTAGCATCTTTTATATCATCTTCATCATCTGATACATCTACTTTTATATATTCGCTTAATACTTCAATTCTATTTAATAATCTGTCTGCTTTTTCTGTGAGTTCTTTATTTTTTTCTATTCTTTTTTCTAAATTTTCGAGAGTCTGTAAAACTGTTGTGACATCGCTTTTTTTTGCAAGCAGTTTTTCTTGCAACGTAAGTGCTTCTTCATATGCATTTTTTATATCTTCATGAGTGTAATGATTGAAGTCTTTACTTACTAATAAAAGTTTTTCTCTGCTGATAAGTTCACTCTCTTTTAAATCTTCCACTTCTTTAGTATAAATACTTATGGTTTTTTTAGTCTTGACTATATCAGATTGAATTATTGTGTTTTCTTTATTAATAGATTCGGTTATATTAAAAATTTCTTCTTTACCGCTTTGCATGGAGTCAATTATATTTTGTATAGCAAGATTTATATTGCTTGTATGTTTTTTTATACTCATCATATTGCTTGCTCTTTATTGAGTTGTTCTACACTTGACAGCTCTTCTTTATTTAAAATATGTTTTAAATCTATAGATATTATCATTTCATCTTCTGATTTAATGATGCTGTTTATGAAATTCACTTCATTTTCAAGCATTTTTGGTTTATCATTAACATCTTCCGAAGGTGTGTGTATAATACCTATGACTTCGTCAACCAAAAAACCGATTAGTAATTCATCAATTAAAACCACCAATATTTTTTGCTCTTGGAATGGTGTAGTGGAAAGAATTCCTAATTTTTTAGAAAGGTTTATTATGGTTAAAACTTCTCCACGCAAATTTATAATGCCTTCTATAAATGACGGTGTGTTTGGTAAGAAAGTTGCTTCTTTATTGCTGCAAATTTCTTTTATAGTTAATATATTTACACAATATTTTTGTTCGTTTATTTTAAAAACCACATAAGTGTCCATTAATTGTCTACCTCCTTACTTTTTAATCATGTGTTTTGAGGCTTTATATTATCAAGATGTGATTTTAAATTCTTCTTTACTCTCGATATATATTCATTTCTAAGTGTTTTTTGTAATATAAGTTCTTCTTGAGAAAGTTCCTCTTTTTTTGCAAGCTTGTTTATTTCTTGTATAAGCTCGTGTTCATTTAAATTTTTTATATCGTCCATAATTTTCAACTCTTAAAATTAGATTATAAAAGTAAATTCTAACAAAATTTATAAATATCTTTTTTACTATTTTAACACAAAATTTTATATTTTCAATATATTTGTGGAGATTTTTATTAATATTTTATGTAATTTATAAAATAATGTTTTTTATTTTTTATAGATAATTTTAAGTTTTAATGTTATAATTACTTAGATAATTTATTTTTATTTATAATTGAAGAGGTTTATGCAATGAAAATTTCTAGTATATTTATATCTCAAGAGGATATAAAAAATAAGGTTTATGAAATTGCAAAGAGTATAGAAAAAGATTTTAAGGGTGAAGAAGTACTTTTAGTTGGAGTTTTAAAAGGTGCAAGTGTATTTTTATCTGACTTGATTAGAAATATAGACTTAGATGTAGAAATTGATTTTATGGCTGTATCCAGTTATGGAATGTCAACTAAAAGTTCAGGGGTTGTAAAGATACTTAAGGACTTAGATAATGATATAAGTGGGAAAAATGTGATAATAGTGGAAGATATAATAGATACAGGGCTCACTCTTAAATATTTAAAAGATTATTTAAGTAATAAAAATGCAAAGGTTTTAAAAATATGTACATTGTTGGATAAACCGTCAAGAAGAAAATGTGATATAGATGTTGATTATATAGGTTTTGAAATAGAAGATAAGTTTATAGTGGGATATGGTATAGATTATAAAGAAAAATATAGAAATTTATCATATATTGCATTTGTGGAAGAATAAATTTTTGACTGATTGATTATTTTAAAATAGAAAACTTATTTTAACTTACTTAACGAAGTTATTAAAAATAAGGAAGTTTGTATTGAAATAAATATGTTTATAAATTTTTTCCTAAAAAAGTCTATATAAAAATAATCATTTTTTATAAAAAATATTTAGTATGTCTTTAATTTAAAGTTTGAAGAGGTGTATTTTGAGTAATTTAGATAAAACCTTGAGCACTATGGTTGAAATATCAAAAATAGTTACATCTTCTAAAGATTTTTTTGATATAAAAGATTTAGTAATTGATAAAATGCTTGAAATTATTCCTCCAAAAAGAGCGTGCGTCAATATATTTAGGCAAGATACATATGAATATACATATTTAGTATGCAAAGAAACCTTAGGGGATATACCTAAATACATAAATGGTGAAGAAACTGCTATAGGTAAAAAGATAACAATGGAGGAATTTCCACAGTATATATATGATGCAGTTGTAAATAAAAAAACCTGTTATATAGAGGATTTGTTTGAGGATGAAAGAGGAGAAAGCGAAAGAGATTTTGCAGAGCTGAACGGATACGTTAGTAGAATAGCAGTTCCGTTAATTTCAGGGGATAAGGCAAGAGGATTTATGACTTGTTTTTTGGGACCTGAAGAAAAATTGTTACAAGATGATATCAAATTTATGGAATCAGTTGCATCACTGCTTGCTCTTTCTGTTGATATTACAAGTAGAAACAGAGAAATTGATGAAATAGTTAGAAAGTTGAGAGATGCAATAGTATCAATTGAAACACTTACAGATAATTTATATGAAAACAAAGGGCTTGACTCATATTTTAAACTTATAGCAAGGGATATTTGTAAGATAACAAACTCTAAATCCGCTATGATATTTATAGATGATGAAGATTCTGATTTAAGAATTATACAAAGTCATGGAAATCGTAAAAGACTTGCAATAACTACAAATTTTCTTAAATATAATCCAAATGATAAGAAAAAGACATTTACATTTGAAGACATACCACCAAATGTATCTAAATACGGTATAAGTACAATAGCTTATGAAAATATAATAAAAGATGATAGAAAAATTGGTCAGATAGTAATGATAAATTCAGAAAAATATAGAACAGATGATCTTAGAATATTGGGGATATATGCGGCTCAAGTACTTTTATCAGTTCATTTATTTACAAGCAACAGAAAGCTTTTGGAAGATTCTATTATACACAGAGACTTGCAATTGGTACATCAACAGCAAAAACTCATAATGGAAGATGAGATAATGAGTGAAGATGATTTTTTGAACATAGATTATCTTAATGTTCCTTATAAGTATATAGGTGGGGATTTTTGCAAGTTTATAAAAGTTGAACAAGACAAGTATATACTTTTTATAGCAGATGTTATGGGTCACGGAATAATGTCAAACTACTTTGTTGCAATGACAAAAGGGGCAATAAATCTATTGCTTACAATGACATCATCTCCGTCAACAATATTAGCCCAACTTAATAACATATTGTTTAAAGAGTTAGATAAGATGGATGTGTTCATAACTTCCAAGATGATATTTTTTGATTTTAAAAATAATAAGGCTTATGCTTCAAATGCAGGGCATACAGTACCAATAGCGGTATATAAGGATGAAAAAGGAAAGAGAAATTACAGATTAATGAATGGAAGTACATCCATAGCCCTTGGAATATTTGAAAATACAGTTTATGAGGAAGAAGTTTTTGATATATCCGACATAGAATTGTTTGCTGTTTATACCGATGGAATAATTGAATCAAAAAATGAGCAAGGTCAAGAATATGGAGCGGATAATTTGGCAAAATATATTATAAAAAAGCTTGATGAGGGAGAAGAAAAGCCTTGTCAAGATTTGTTGTCAGAGATAGAAGATTTTACAAATAAGAAAAAGTTGGAAGATGATATAACTATATTTACAATTAGAAAAAAATAAGAAAAGTTGAATTTATGTGGTATTATCTTTTTAAGTTAATACTACATAATTCTTTTTTGGAGGAATTTTATGAAATTGATAGATACCAAGGATGCTGTAGGATATATATTATGTCATGATATAACTCAAATAGTCAAAGACAAAGTAAAAGATGCAAGATTTAGAAAAGGGCATATTATTAAGGACGAAGATATACCGGTATTATTATCTCTTGGAAAAGAGCATATATATGTTTGGGAAAAAGATGATGATAATATGATGCACGAAAATGATGCGGCTCAGTTTATGATAGATTTGACAAGAACCGAAGATATGAGTTTTACACCTGTAAAAGAAGGGAAAATGGAGCTTGTAGCAGATATTGACGGATATTTTACAGTAGATGTGAACTTGTTAAAAGAAATAAATATGCAAAAAGATATAATGATGGCATCTATAAAAGGGGATACTCCGATAAAAAAGGGTACAAAACTGTCAGGAATGAGAATAATACCTCTTGTTATAGAAAAACAAAAAATGGAAGATTTAAAAAAAATTATAAATGGAAAAAAAGTTTTTGATATAAAACCTTTTGTTAGAAAAAAAGCGGGTATAGTTACTACAGGAAGCGAAGTTTATCATAGAAGAATAAAAGATGAGTTTACACCTGTTGTAAAAGAAAAGCTGGCTGATTTTGGTGTAGAAGTGATAGCTCATGAAACTGTTTCAGATGATACACAGATGATAACGGAAGCAATAAAAAAATTGAAATCGGCAGGATGTGATATAATATTGTGCACAGGAGGTATGAGTGTAGATCCTGATGATTTAACTCCTAAAGCTATATCACTTACAGCTGATAAATTTGTGACATACGGTACACCTGTATTACCGGGAGCTATGTTTGCACTTTCATATTTTGACGATAAAGTGCCTATAATGGGTTTGCCGGGTTCAGTTATGTATTGTGCCAAGACTGTGTTTGATATAATATTGCCAAGAGCGTTGGCGGATATAGAGATAGACAAAGAATTTATTGCGTCATTAGGACATGGAGGTCTATTATGATAATAGCGATAGATGGACCTGCCGGAGCCGGTAAAAGTACAATATCAAAACTTATAGCGAACAGATTAGGAATAATGTATATAGATACAGGAGCTATGTACAGAGCAGTAACATATTATTTTTTACAAAATGATGTAAAGTTTGACGATAAAGATGAAATAAAATCTTCTCTTGATAAGATAGACATAGATTTCGACAGAGATAAAGTGTATTTATGCAATCAAGATGTTACTTCGCAGATAAGAAGTAAGATTGTAAATGAAAATGTGTCGGATGTGTCAGTAATAGATGTTGTGAGAGAAAAAATGGTAGATATGCAACGCTTGATGAGTAAGAAAAAATCAGTTCTGTTAGACGGCAGAGATATAGGTACGGTAGTTTTTCCAAGTGCAGATTATAAATTTTATTTAACAGCAAGTGTGGATGTCAGAGCAAAAAGAAGATATTTAGAAGAACAAAATAAGGGTAATATAAATATCAGCATAGAAGAAATAAAAAAATCTATAGAAAATAGAGATTATATAGACTCTAATCGAAAAATATCACCTTTAAAAAAAGCAGACGATGCAGTTGAAATTGATACAAGCGATATGAGTATAGATGAAGTAGTAAACAAAGTAATAAATATTGTAGGAGAAAAAGATGTTATATAGTGTACTCAGATTTATCATAAATATAGTACTTCGCATAGTTTATAGAATAGAAGTGGTAGGTAATAATACGGTTGAGAGCAACAAAGCATATATAGTCGCATCAAACCATAGAAATAATCTTGACCCTTTGCTTGTAATAATTACATTTAATAAGAGAAAAATACATTATATAGCAAAAAAAGAATTGTTTGAAAATAAAATTCTAAAATTCATTTTGGACAGAACATATGTTATTTCATTAGACAGAAATAAAAATGATTTAGGAGCGTTAAAAGAATCGTTAAAAGTCTTAAAAGATGGAGAGATATTAGGTATATTTCCACAAGGCACAAGGGTGAGCAGTATAGAAGATGATACATCAAAAGCAGGAATAGGAATGTTTGCAATGCGTACAAATACACCTGTAATACCTGTGTCTATAGTAGCTGAAAATAATTACAAACCATTTTCAAAAATAAAAATAATTTATCACGATTTATATACCGTACCTGAACAACTTATGACAGAAAAAAATAATGAAGGCTATATAGCAGTTTCAAATGAAGTAATGCAAATTATAAAATCAAAATAATAAGTAAATTTTTAAAATTAAAATTCTATTTTTATATAGAATTTTAATTTTTTAGGAGAAAATATGAACATAATACTTTCTAAATTTTCAGGTTATTGCTATGGTGTCAAAAGAGCGATATCAATAGCTCAAAACAGCATTGGAGAGCTTGGTAAAGTATATTCATTAGGCTCTATAATACACAATAAAAGAGCAGTAGAAAAACTTGAAAATCAAGGACTTCAAATAGTAGATGATATAGATAAAGATTATAAAAACATACTCTTTCGTTCACATGGAGTAGAAAAGAAATTCTATAATTTTGCAAATGAGCATGGTATGAATATAATAGATACCACTTGTACATTTGTAAAGAAAATACATCAGATTGTTGCTGACAAATATAAATCGGGTAATGAGATAATAATAATAGGCAATAAAAGTCATCCTGAAGTTATAGGGATAAACTCATGGTGTGACTATACAGCACAGTTTGTTGGAGATGAAAAAGACGTAGAAAAATTAAAAATAGACAAAAATTGCAATTATGTACTTGTTTTTCAAACAACCTTCAATATAGAAAAATATGAAGAAATAGTGAGTAAAATATCTGAAAAAACTGAAAACTTAGAGATATTTAACACCATATGCAATGCAACTAAAAAAAGACAGGACGCCATATTGGAAATATCAGAAAAAGTAGATATGATAGTAGTAATAGGTGACAAATCAAGCTCCAATTCAAAAAAATTATATGAACTTGCAAGCAGTAGATTTAAAAGCATATTTGTAGAAGATTGTAGTGAGCTTGACCAATCTATGTTTGAGAATGTAAAAAATGTAGGTATAACAGCAGGTGCATCAACGCCTGATTTTGTGATAGATGAAGTGATAAAATATATACAAGACTTAAATTAAATGGGAAAAATATGATTAATTTTGTAAAAGTAAAATTGGAAGACGCAGAAGCTTTGTGGCATATGATGAATAATCTTGACTATGAAACTAAGTATATGTTGTTTGAGGCAGGAGAAAGAAAAAAGGATTTTTCAATTATAAAGTCAAGAATAGAAAATGTATTGAAATATAATGATTTTTTGTGTTTGGCTAAAGATGGAGATAAAATAGCAGGCTATATATCAGCGGAAAAAGGAAAACTTAAAAGAATTGAACATACAGCCTATATAGTAGTGGGTGTTTTAAAAGAATATACAGATAAAAAGATAGGTAGTGAATTTTTTAAAAGACTGGACTTATGGGCTAAAGAAAATCATATAAAAAGATTGGAATTGACGGTTGTATGCGAGAATGATATTGCAAAGCATTTATATGAGAAGAACGGCTTTGAAATAGAAGGGATAAAAAAGAAATCTATGTATATCGACCAAAAATATGTAGATGAATATTATATGGCAAAAATATTTGAATAATAAAATTATCTGTTTTGGATAGCAATGGAATAAATATAGCATTTTAAAAAAATTAAGTATTATGTAAAAAAATATCTATATTTAATTTAATTAAATAATATTATAATTATAAATTTAAAGGAGTTACATTGGATAGAGTAAGTATAATAAATAAAGAGAATTTTTCTAATCAAGAATATTATGTCGATTTAGTAAAAAACATAAATGATGATGAATATGCAAAAACAGGAGAGGCTAAAAAATTTATAATAGTTACTTTCGGTTGTCAGATGAATGAACATGACAGTGAGAATATAAAAGGTATGCTTACAAATATGGGATATGAAGAAACAGAAGATATGGAAAAAGCGAATCTTATAATATATAATACCTGTGCAATCAGAGAAAATGCAGAGACCAGATTTTTTGGTAATATTGGTGCATTAAAAAATATTAAGAAGAAAAATCCGAATATAGTGATCGCAACTTGCGGTTGTATGATGCAAGAGCCTCATATTGTCAAGGAGCTCACAAGTAAATATAAACATGTAAATATAATATTTGGAACACACAATATCTATAAATTTCCGGAGTTATTGTACACTTATGTTTCTTTGGTAGACAAAGAAACGGTTGTAGATGTATGGGATATAGACGGAAATATAGTAGAAGGTTTGCCATCAGTAAGAAGATATGATTTTAAAGCGTTTGTAAATATAATGTATGGTTGCAATAATTTTTGCACATATTGCATAGTGCCTTTTACAAGAGGTAGGGAACGCAGTAGGTCGCCACAGGATATATTGCAGGAAGTAAAATTGCTTTCTCAAAATTCTGTAAAAGAGATAACTTTGTTAGGTCAAAATGTAAACTCTTATGGCAATAATTTTACAGATAAATATACATTCCCAATGCTTTTGGAAGATATAAACAAAATGGATAACATTGAGAGAATAAGATTTATGACATCTCATCCTAAAGATATTTCGGATGAACTTATAAATTCATTTGCTACATTGGATAAACTTTGTGAAAGTCTACATTTGCCTGTACAATCAGGAAGTTCAAATGTATTAAAACTTATGAACAGAAGATATACAGCTGAAGATTATATGAAAAAAATTGAAAAAATAAAAAAAGTTGCACTGGATATAGCACTTACTACAGATATAATAGTAGGTTTTCCGGGAGAAACAGAAGAAGATTTCAAGCAGACACTAAAACTTGTAAAAGAAGTTGAATATGATTCGGCATTTATGTTTATGTATTCAACAAGAAAGGGTACAGTAGCTGAAAAAATGTCAGGACATATAAGTGAAGAAGTTAAAAAAGACAGGTTTAACAGATTGCTTGAAACAGCAAATGAAATATCAGCTAAGAAAAATAAGGAATATAAAGATAAGATAGAGCAAGTGCTTGTAGAAGGTTTCAGCAAAAAGAACGAGTCGGTCTTATCAGGTAGAAACAGAAAAAATAAGCTCATAAATTTTGTGGGTGATGAAAGTAAAATAGGTCAGATTGTAAATGTAAAAATTACAGATGTAAAGTCTTTCTCATTAAACGGAGTTGAGGTATAATATTAATTGGAAAAAATTATTAGTGTATCGCTATTAATATAGATACCTGTTTAATACTATTTTCCATTTGAAATACCATAATAATTTTGATTTTTTTATTATGCATTTTATTGCAGTATTTTATATATGGTTTTTAAATATAGTTTAGTATAAAAAATAGATTTATAAATTACACAAAAGGTATATAAATAAATTATAAAATTAAGGAATATGATGTCTTAATAAGATTTCAGTATAAGAATAAAAAAGGTGGTGATGTTTTGGAAAATTTAACACCTATGATGAAACAATATCTTGAAATAAAAAACAACAACAAAGGCAGTATATTATTTTTTAGACTTGGAGATTTTTATGAGATGTTTTTCGATGACGCAATCGAAACATCAAGACTCCTTGAAATAACTTTGACAGGAAAGGCTTGTGGCAATGGAGAAAAAGCACCTATGTGCGGAGTACCGTATCACAGTGCAAAATCATATATACAAAAACTTATAAATTTTGGTAAAAAAGTTGCTATATGTGAGCAAGTCGAGGATCCTAAAGACGCCAAAGGCATAGTAAAGCGTGATGTTGTAAAGATAATAACACCTGGAACTGTACTTGATGACGATATGATAGAAGGCTCATCAAACAACTATATAATGGCTATAATAACAGATGAAGATATAGTGTATATGACGTATGCAGATATTACAACAGGTGAAGTCAACAATATTACAACAACATATCAAGAAGTATCGAATATATTTTTTTCTGTCATGCCATCTGAAATAATAATGGACGATATATTTTTAAAAAAAATGAAAGAAAATTCTTTCAAAAACAGCAAGATAATAAATAACTTTCTTATAGAAAATAATGTAGTCCAAAATACTGCCAATTACGAAAATATAGAAGAGTTCATTTCTGATAATAATCTTGCAGATAAAATACCTTCACTGATACAGGTATATAAATATGTGTATGATACGCAGAAATTCTTTGATATAAACTTTTTTTACGAAAAAAATCAAGTAAAGTATATGTCGCTTGATTACTATACAATAAAAAATTTAGAACTTATAGAAAGTATAAGAAAAAATAATTCATATACACTTTTTTGGGTGCTTAATAAAGCAAATACGTCTATGGGCTCGAGATTGTTAAAACAATATTTGTTAAAACCTTTAAATGATGAAAATGAAATAAGGCAAAGATTAAATAAAGTATCATCTTTTGTAGAGCACTATTCTGTATCCACAGGCGTATCGCATATACTAAGAGAAGTTTATGACCTGGAGAGAATATCCAATCGTATAGTATATGACACTGTATCTCACAGAGATTTACTTAACTTAAAAAAATCATTAAAGGCAGTAAATGAGATAAAAAATATTTTCAAGGGAGAAAATGACTCAAGATTTGAAGAATTATACGAAGTTTTGTCGAAGAATGATTTGATGCCAATAATAAATTTGATAGAAAATTCAATAGAAGAAATAGGTGAAGATTTTAAGAAAGAGCATATAATAAAATCTTCATATGATGAAAAATTGGCGTATTATAGAGATTTACTCGAAAATACTTCAAATATATTGATAAAAATGGAAAGCGATGAAAGAGAAAAAACCGGTATAAAAAATTTAAAGATAAGCTATAATAAGGTTTTTGGTTATTATATAGAAATAACAAAAGCCGCACTGCAAAATTTCAATATGCCGAGTGATTATGAGAGAAGACAGACATTAGTATCAAGCGAAAGATTTATAAACAATAATCTAAAAAAAATAGAAGAAGAAATGTTGAGTGCCAAACAAGGAGAAAGTCAGCTTGAAAGTTCATTATACAAGGAAGTAAAAGAAGAACTGAAAAACTTCATACCTAAGATAATGCAAGTAGCAGAGATGATTTCGCAAATAGATGTATATACAGCCCTTGCTAAAACAGCAATAGAAAATGATTATGTAAAACCTATGATTTCAACTGACGGAAATATAGTTATAAAAAACGGTAGACATCCCGTAATAGAAAAACTGCTTCCAAATGAAGAGTATGTCCCAAATGATACAGATTTGACAAGCTCAGAGACACATATAATAACAGGACCTAATATGGCAGGAAAATCAACATATATGAGACAAGTTGCCATAATTATGCTAATGGCGCATATAGGCTCATATGTACCTGCAAGTTTTGCGCAGATACCTATTATAGACAGTATCTATACTCGCATAGGTGCAAGTGATGATTTATCTATGGGGCAGTCCACTTTTATGGTAGAGATGACAGAAGTTTCCAACATATTAAAAAATGCAACTCAAAACTCATTGATTATATTAGATGAAATAGGCAGAGGTACAAGCACATATGATGGAATGAGTCTTGCATTTTCAATAGTTGAATATATATGTGAGCATATAAAAGCAAAAACTCTTGTATCTACTCATTATCACGAGCTTACCGCATTAGAAGGCAAATACAAAAATATTAAAAATTATTGTATGTTGGTAGATGACAGTAAAGAAATAAAATTTCTCAAAAAGATAATACTTGGTAAAGCGGATAAAAGTTACGGAATACACGTTGCACAGCTTGCAGATTTACCATATGAGGTTTTGGAGAGAGCAAATATCATATTGTCAAAGCTGGAAACTTCTGAAAAAAAATCTTCTAAAAAATATAATCAAAAGAGCGAACAGGATCAAGTCAGCATAGAAAATTTTTCAAAAGACAACAATCTTAGAATAGTTCAAAAGATAAAAGATTTGAATATAGATGAATATACTCCTAGGCAAGCCATGGACTTGCTTTATAAGATTAAAAGCGAACTTAGATAAAACGAGGGAATTATGCAAGACAATATCATAAAAAAATTAGATGATAATATAATAAAATTAATATCAGCAGGAGAAGTTATAGAAAGCCCTTGCAGTGTTGTAAAAGAACTTGTGGAAAATTCAATAGATTCAGGGGCGACATCAATAGTAGTAGAAATAAAAAATGGTGGAAAAGACTATATAAGAGTTACGGATAACGGCATAGGAATAGATGAGCAATATGTGCTTGAGGCATTTAAAAAACATACTACGAGTAAAATTACAACATTCGACGATTTTATAAATATAACTACAAACGGCTTTAGAGGAGAGGCTCTTGCGAGTATATCTGCAGTTGCAAAGATTTCTATGACTACAAAAACTTCATACAGCAACTACGGTATGAATGTGGTTATAAGTAGTGATAAATTGTTGGAAAAAACAAAAGTTGGAGCAAAAGACGGCACAACTGTAATAGTGGAAGATTTATTTAATGATATACCTGCAAGAAAAAAGTTTCTAAAAACAGACAGAGCGGAATCTTCAAAAATAAGCGATTTTTTGATAAGATATGCGCTTGCAAATCCAAGTATAAAATTAAAATATATAAATAACTCAAAACAAGTATTTCAAACATATGGTACAGGAAAAATAGAAGATGTAATAAATATAATATTTGCAGAAGATTATTATAGTGGAATGATATCATTGGAGGAGCCTTTAAGCGAATATATAAGTGTAAAAGGAGTTATAGGAAATAATTCTTTGATGTTTTCAAGCAGAAAGATGCAATATATATTTATAAATGGAAGAATTATAAAAGATAAGACAATAACATCTCATATAGAAAATGCTTATAGAAAATATATTCCTTCAGGCAATTTCCCGATGTTTTTTATAAATATAATAATTAAGCCTGATATGGTAGATGTAAATATACATCCAAATAAATTAGAAGTAAAGTTTGCAGATGAAAAAACAGTATACAATCTTATTGAAAATAAAATTTCATCAATCTTAGATAATCTTAGTATGATACCAGATATAAAAATATCAAAAGATGATGAAATTTCAAAAAATAGCGAAATTTTTTCGAATATAATTTCCGGCTATGAAAATTTAAAAAATAAAAAAAATAACTCTTCACAAAAAGATGATAAGGAGTTTACGCAACAATCCATAGAAATAATAAAAAGACAAGAAAGAGACGATACATTTGTCTATGAATTAAAGCCACAGGATAAAACAAAAGACATATTCATAAATCATGAACAAGAGAAAAAAGAAGGATTAAAATATAATACCTATGAGCATAATCATAGCATAACTATGGTTGCAGAAACTAATGACGAGGATGATTACGAGACAAAAAACGGCTGTAAAGAAGAATTTCAAGGAACATATGATAATAAAGCTTCTGACAAAAAGAAAAACGAAGATGAAATTTCAAATGTAAATATATTAGATGAAAAACCTGTTCTTTCTATGCCGAAAGATATATTCAAAAATGATGTAAATATTGACTTGAGTGACAATAAAATAAGATGTGTAGATCTTACACTGTTAAAATACAGTGGTAGAGTGTTTGATACATATATCATACTTTTTGATGGAGAAGATATGTATATGATAGATCAGCATGCCGCACATGAAAGAGTGTTATATGAGCGATATTTAAAAGATTTTTATTCAAATTTAATAACAGTTCAACAACTTATATTGCCACAAAAAATAGGAATTCCGATAAATCTTGTAGACGAATCAGCACAAATTATAGAAGAACTTGAAAATTTCGGTTTTGAATGTGATTTATTCGGAGATAATATAATGTTACTTAGAGGAATACCTACACATTTTGATGAAAATGCTGCAAGAAAATTTGTGAATGCAGTATTTGACGTATATCTTGAAGAAAATCTGTCAAATGACATAATAAAAGACAAAATAGCTACAAAAGCTTGCAAAGCGGCTATAAAAGGCAATGACAGTACAGTGAAGGATATAGAAGTAGAAAAATTAATCTACGATTTAGAACATTGTGACAATAAATATGCTTGTCCGCACGGTAGGCCTACAATAACAAGATTATCTAAATATGAGATTGAAAAATTCTTCAAAAGAATATTGTAAATTATATTAAAAATTATGAATATTTTAATTCATAGATTAGTTGGCTAAAACTGTGTATATTTGATAATATGAATAAAATATGCCATAAAATAATATTTTTATTATTCAATATTTATTATGCTACTTAATTTATATGAAATTATCATTAACAAACATTTTCATTAGAAAAATATGTAAAATTTTATATATAATAAAGATAAAATGCAAGAAATATTTCAAAATATTCTTGCGTTTTTTATTGAAATTTAAACGTTTATATAAAAAAGAATAAAATATTTCAAAAAAATATAAAATTTTTATTGTTTTTTTTAGGAATATGGGTTATAATTTTAACTGTAAAAAATGTTTTCATACTTTTTAACTTTACACTTATTAATCTTTAACAGACGATGTTATTATTTTAAATGTTTGTGTTGTTTGTCATTATATTTTTGTTCTATTGTAAAACAAACGATATAAAACTTGTAAAAGCAATCGTTGTCTTGTTTAAAATTATTAGGTGCAAAACAATATTTATGAAAGGTGGTATTATTTATGAGTTATCCTATTAATGATTTTAAAGGAGTAACAGATTTACTTAAAGGTATGAATTTAAGTACATATCAAAACACTATGGTTCTTTCAACAAGTGATACCGGACTTACTACTTTAAAATTGGACCTTATGCAAAGTTTTGCATTGGCACTTTGTGTGTATTATATCGGAGTATTTTTGAAGAAAAAAATTCCGGCATTAGAAAAATTCTGTATACCTGCACCGGTTGCCGGAGGTATAGTATTTGCGCTACTTCATCTATTATCAAGAAATTATCTTAATTTTTCAATAGGCGTTGATACAACATTCCAAAAACCATTCATGATGGTATTCTTTACTACAATAGGTTTGACAGCAAGTATACAACTCGTAAAAAAAGGTGGTTTAGGAGTATTAATATTCTGGGTTTTAGCTACACTTCTTTGCGTTGTACAGGACGCAGTAGGTGTTGGAGTTGCTAAACTTATGGGACAACATCCACTACTTGGATTAATATGCGGTTCAGTTACTATGACAGGAGGACACGGTACAGGTGGAGCGTTCGGTCCTGAATTTGAAAAGTTAGGCATGGAGGGAGCTACAGCTACAGCTATGGCTGCTGCTACATTCGGTCTTGTAATGGGTTCACTTATGGGAGGACCTCTTGGTGCTGTTCTTATAAGAAAAAATAATCTTAAATCTAAAGCATCAGAATATTCTGACAAAAAAATTGAAACTGAAGAAGCACAAGAAAAAATAGATTTTAATGAAGTGTTTAAAACTTTAACTTATATAGTTGTTGCAATAGCACTTGGTGCTGTGATTGAAATACCTCTAAAAAAAGCAGGTGTTACATTGCCTTCATACGTAACAGCTATGATTATAGCATCTATATTCCTAAATATAGGTGAATCTACAGGTAAGTGGCATGTTAACCAAAAAGCATCTGATTTCCTTGGAACAATAGGTCTTAATGCGTTCCTTTCATTTGCTCTTACAGGATTAAAACTTTGGGAACTTGCAGCAGTTGCAGGGCCTATGTTTGTAATATTGATATCACAAACAGTAGTTATGGCTGTATTTGCTTATTTCGTAACATTTAAAGTTATGGGTTCAGACTTTGATGCTGCTACAATAGCTGCAGGACACTGCGGATTTGGTATGGGTGCTACTCCTAACGGTGTTGCTAATATGACAGCAGTACAAGAAGAATTTGGAGCTGCTCCAAGAGCGTTCTTTATACTTCCTGTAGTTGGAGCATTCTTGATAGACTTCACTAATGCTATGGTTATAACAGGATTTGTAAACTTTGTTAAATAATTATAATATTTTTAAGTATAGGCATTTTATTATGTCTATACTTTTTTTATAAATTCATTGGCAATAGATTGATTTTATAGTAGGTAATATTGCAAAATTTTTATTAATACTAATATTAAATAAATAATGGAAAAATAAAAATCAATGAATTTAAAATCAATTACAATATATTTTCCTATAATTCTAAAATATATTAGTATAAATATATTAGTATTTTGCAATCTTTTTTATATACACAATTTTGGAGGTGTAATTGTTATGGATAACAGACCTATCGGTATATTTGACTCTGGAGTTGGAGCATTTTCTGTTTTAAACAAGTTGGTAGAAGTGTTACCTAATGAAAAATATGTATATTTCGGAGACAGTGGACATAATCCATATGGACAAAAAACTTCTGAACAGTTGAAAAAGCTGTGCAAATGTATAGTGGATTTTTTAATTAAAAATGATGCTAAGATTATAGTCGTAGCTTGTAATACAGCCACTGTTGCGGCGCTTGACTATTTGAAAGATATATTTGATATAGATATAATTGGAGTTATAAATCCGGGAGCAAAAGAGGCGCTTAGAGTTACAAAAAATAATAAGATAGGTGTTTGCTCTACAGTATTTACTGCCAAAACACATGGATATTTGAATGAAATATTAAAAGAAAAAAGAGAAAATCAAGAAATAGCAGTATATGAGGAAGGTAGTGTAAACCTTGCGAATATAATAGAAAATGGTTTTGAATATAACGAGCAAAATGAGGAAATTATAAAAGAATTTGTTACAAGATTTACTGATGATATAGATACGCTTATATTGGGTTGTACACATTATCCGCTTGTAGAAGATTTGTTTAAAAAATATTTTAATGGGAATATTGTAGATCCGGGAATGCAAACTGCTTTAGAAGTAAAGGATTTGCTTGCTGAGAAAAATATGTTGAGCGACAGAAAAGATGAATATACAGTAAAATATTTTGTTACAAGAGATCCTGATACATTCAGAAATGTAGCTAAAAACGTAACTAAGTTAAACATAGATGATATAAACGAAGTAAGTATAGAAGAAGAATTAAAATCAGAAGGATTTTAGTATGTACAAAAAACTCTTGAGTTTTTAACAAATTCAAGAGTTTTTTCTGTAGGCTTAAGCCAGTTTTGTAAATGCAAAGCTTTTATAAAACAATAATCCGCCTGATATGCAGGTGGAGGGAAGAAAGCTTTAGCTATAAGCAAAAACAAAAAACCTTATGATAAATAATATTGGTTCGTCAGCTAAATATTAAAAATCATAAGGAGGTGTCCTAAAGTGGACAATAATAGTTTAGCACATACAAAATGGTATATAAATAAATCGGGTGTAGTTGCTTCATCGTTTCGGTGCTCTCCTTGATATCCGTTTAGAAAGATAAAGTTTCAAAAATCCGGAGGGGAGTTCCATGACAGATATATTATCATTGATTGGAATACAGATAAGCACAGGATATACCACTGCGGAGCTTCTTCCAAAGATGCAGGTCAAAGAATTACAAGCATAACGGAAGTGCTCGATCAGATGATTTATACTGATCTTATCAATAAGCTATTGAAAAATACGGTGTTAAAGTTAAAATAGAAGTAAAAATGGTTGAGAAAATATAAATTTTTTTGAATAAAATTAACTATTATTATATAATGTTTAGTAACGGATGAAAACAATATCTGATTTTATAATTAAGGGGGCTGTAAAATGAATGTTTTAGAACAAGTGCTAACTTTTATTGGTTCAAGTGTTGTAAGTGGTGTTACTTGGGATGTGTTAAAAATGTCTGGTACTGGTATTATAAGAAGTTTTAAACAAAAGTTTTTAAGCAAGGATTTTTTTACAAGTGAGGAACAGGCAGAAAAATATTTAGAGACAATATCAAGTGTATCAAGCGATAGTATTGAAGAGTCAGAGGGGAAAATGGAGAAAGTATATCAAGAAACAACTGGGAATGATAAAGTAAAAATTTTTGGAGAATTTGTTGAATGGGTTAAAGATAATCAAGAAGAGTTTGCAAAATTGTCTTCAAATTCGATACAGATTAGTTCTGTTAATATTAAGAGCCAATCAAATATAGGTTCAGGCAATATAATTAATACTTGTATTTGGAATGGAAATTTAGGGAGATAATGGTTTTATTATGAGAGAAATATATAATTCAGGAAATTGTGTTATTGATAAACAAGAATTAACGGGTAATTCAACTGCAATAAACGCAGGAACATTTAATAATATAATTTTAGAAGACCCTTTTCGTTATTATTCTGAGAAGATACTATCTGAATATTCTGAGAAGATACTATCTGAATATTCGGAGTTAAAAAGGACATTTACACTTGTTGAAGTGTTTATCAATAAAGAGCGTTTAAAAGACAGATTTTTAGGAATGTACTCTAAATATGAAGAACTAATGGAATGTTTTATTAGGGAAGAGGGAAAAGAACAAATTAATCTTGATGATGGATATAAATCTGTTATAGCATGTATTGTTAATGTAACAAAATATTTTGAATATAAGAATAATGATGAAAATTGCTTTTCTATAAAAGGGAATAGACATTTAATTGGGAAAATAACTACTCATGGACTCGAAATTTCTTATTCAAGTACAATACAGACATATGAGGAATATCTTGAAACAACTAAGTTTGCGGAAGATTTAAAAAAGAAACTTGAGCCATATATTATCTGTGCTACAACATATGGTAATTTTTTTCAATTTGGAAATCTATTAATAAATAAAATAGAGAATGTTCCGTTTATTCCCGAAAGGATCAAATTTCGAGTATCTAACGAAATAATTCCGAATCTCATTGAGCCATTATACGGCAATACCCCAGAATGTGGATTACGTGAGATTATACAAAATGCCTGTGATGCTATGAAAGAACTGAGCAAGGAAGATGAGATTAAAAGCTATATAGAACTTAATGTTCAAAAAAATAGTGATGGAACGATATTAAAGGTAAGAGATTACGGTATTGGAATGACGAAAGACATTTTGCTAAATAAATACTTTGTTATTGGAGAAAGTTCTAAAAAGGGAAATAAACGGAATTTAGTTGGACAGTTTGGTATAGGAGCATTAGCGGCATTTTTATTAGGCGATAGAATTGCTGTAAAAACAAAATCTTGTAAAGAAAATCGTATATATTCATTTGAGTATTCTCCTGATTCAAATGAGAATAAACCAATCGCTGTGTCAATCATACAAGATGAAACTTTTGAACATGGCACGGAAGTTTGTGTTGACTTAAAAAAAGATTTATCGGAATTAGAACAATATGAATTAGAAGAAAAGTTGAAGATAAATGAGTGGTATGTATTACCCGATTGTGAAATAAAGTATTTTTATAATAATGAAGAACAAATAATAAACTCATTTGCTGGAGAACTCTATGAGTGGAAGTCAGTTTCGGATAGAAGTGAATTTGATATTAAATACTTGGATAATAAAAAAATAGAAAAAGATGATAGTTTTACTAATAAACCTCAAATAATTTATAATGGATTAATGGTACCGACGTTATATGAAGTAGGAACTACTTATTTAAAGAAAAGACCATTTATATCTATTTCTACATCAGCTGATAATATTTCCTTGAATTTGGAAAGAAGTAGAATTGAAAAGGGATTAGATTTGATAGTGAATCCGGTGAAAGAGGTGCTTATTAAGAGAGGATTGGAAATATTAAAAGAAGAGAAAAATAAAATAGTAAGTGAAGATGGCGAAATTTTAACGACAACTTATAGCAATGATTATATTAACAACATCCCATTGTTTTTTTATAAAAATGGTTTTGGTATTTTGTCTTCAAAGTATAATAATTATAATTTTATCGAGGTTTATACTTATCTGGGATCTTTACAAGTGAATATAAATGATCTGAAAGAAGGAGTCGGATATGTATTTAAAAATCGTATGCTTGATAAATCGGTTTTAGCTGATTTTATTGAAGATAATGAATGTATAATTGATGCTCGAATTATTAAACAGTTTTTTTATGATGCGAGCAGTTCTCGCTATGGATTTAGGGCAGAAGCAATGAAATGCTTATATGAAAAAACTTTTTTTCAAAGTTATGATAGCTCTTTGAGTGCTAATGAATTTTGGGAAGAACATAATAAAATAAAAGAAAATGTATTTAGACATCATTTTGATAAAATTAAAAATGTTTTTTTTATTCCTAAAGATAAAAAATGTGAAGAACTACTAAGAGATATACAGGAAAAAACAAAAGCAAGTGTTGTTGCCTATTCACAATATTTATCTAATTGTTGTGATGATATTTCTGATGTTGATATTGTAAGATAGTATTATTCTAACTAAAAAATATGTATCCAATACTTGACACAAGGGTGAAATGTAAATTTAGTATGGATGCAGAAGCAGAGAAGATTTATCGGGCTTATAATAGAACCATACTGGATTTGAGAAGAAAGAAAAGAGCCTGTGTCAGCCATTATATATATTATATCGGTGACATGGTTTATAGGATTAATGGATAGAGAAGAAGATGGAATTGATGAAAAATTGACAAATTAGAAGCTGAGGAGATAGATGAGATGAATATTATACTAAAAAACAACACCCCTGAAAAAGATAAAGAAATGGCGAAGGAAATCATATCATCATTCCTCGAGCTGTTGAAGGAATTGACTTTACTTGAAGAAGAAATTTTTAAGCGTAATCATGAACTGGATGTAGAAAAGTCTGTATTGAATATTTCTGACAATCAGAATCATCCAAAATGGAAAGAACTTATGGCAGAATATAAAAATCGCTTTGAAGAGATTATAAAAGGAAAAGTCAGTGAGAACTTGATGTCAAGTGGGTATGCAGAGCGTTATGCTAATCCAAGTGAGTATTCTTATGTCAATAGTGGCGATTTTTCGCTGGAATTCACCATAAAAAAAGAAGATAAGGTGACTATCATCACACGTTACAAGGAAACCGTTGATATGAAACACGAATTTATTCTCAGATTAATTGATAAGAAATGGTTGGTAGATGGAAAGTGTTACGGTTTTGGAGATGAAACAATATGGTACTGGGATAGAATTTGAGAAAATGTTTATCGTATGGAATAAGATTAATCGATAAAAAATGATATAATATTGTCTGATATTTAGAAATGATAATTCAAGCTGTATAGGGGGAAGAAGTATGCCGGATTCAACTGACAAAATTATACAAGAGATTGAAGCTGAAAGGGTTAATCGCATTAGCCTTACGAGGAAAGATTTAGAAAAATCATATCTTGATTTAGAAAAAAGTGAGTTTGATTCTGATAAAAGACTTGGATTTATAGCCGATTTAGCCGGAAGTAATGAGATAGCATATCACTATGAGCTTATTTGCAAAGATTGGGAAAAAGATACAAAGCTACATTTGGAGAACGGCTTTGAAAAACATGACAGAAATGGAATAGAATTTTTATTTAAACAGTTAGATGAAATTGAAGATGAAAAAATAAAAATATATACTGCTTATCTTATAGCGGAAATCCTTTCAAAATTAAAACATAGAGATTTTTATTCATTGTTTTGCGAACGCCTTATTACTGTTCTTGTTTCACTTTTAGATACAAATAACAGTATTCTGCGCCGTAAACTTATAATAGCTTTTGGGTGGGTAGGTTCATCAAAAGAAATTGACTTACTAACTCATCGGATGATTTGCGATCAAGATACTCTTTGTAGGGCATGGTCTGCAACAAGCCTTATGCAAATGATGTTTTATGGAGTGCGACCGGAAGAATTAAAAGAAAAAGTAAAATTAGCATTTGCTAAAAGTATTACAGAAGAAAAAGACTTATATGCTTGCGGAGTTATAGTAGAGGCAGCACAAACAATATTTGGTAAAAAATGGATATCTTCAAGCGCTGTAGAAAATAAAGAATCTACAAAAATAGAAAAGGCAAAAAAATCCGCTTTACGTTTTTTTAAAAATATTTAAGTAAGGTTGCTTTTTGGATAGAGATTAAACTATTAATTTAGTATCCTGATATAAATTGGGGAAATATTGAAAATCCCATTTTGTTAGATGGAGAGATAACAGGATAATTTAGAATGGAATTTTATAAAGCATGAATTGGAGAAAAAAAGCGATAAAAAAAAATAATTTAGCGATTTAATTGGTGAGTTGGATATGGAAGCAAATTGATGAAGTTTGGAGGAATAGAAGATGATAAGCTTTAGCGGATATGGACTTATTATTGTAGTAGCGGATTATTTTGGAGGCTTGGCTCTTTTAAGCAAGCTCAGTCCATGTATTTTCAAGACAGAAAAGCAACAGTATATTGCTCTATTGTTGTTTCATATTGTTATAACAGGATTTAATTTTTTTTTATCGAGATATTTGAATCGAAAAGGAGTAAAACATACGGTTTACGGACTGAGATTGGAGTATGTTGTACTGTTTGTAGGGATTATATTTCTTCCGCTGATTATTATGATGTGTAAGGATATCCTCTATTAGAGACAGGTAGATTACGGATCTGCCTATGTATGAGCTTCCTTACAAGGGTGCAAAGAAAATGATTTTGGTGGATGATTTAGAGACTAAGGAATTTTTGAGTCGTTTATTTCATGAAATGATTGATGAATTGCCTGCACCGAAAGGAAAGAAAAAGTGAAAAGTGTGAGGATGAAATATAAGAGCGCCGTTTCCTTTTGAGAACGACAGCTTAGATATTATTTTTTGTCCGGTTTCGAATGTTTATAACAGATACTTGGAAAATATGTGAAAAGAATCGTATCGGGTGACGAAACGGGGCGGAGAATTTATTTTGTCTTTTCTTTCCGCTCCCGAATATACCGCAGCGATTGATTTCAAAACGACTGACGGTGGATGTCCTCTGCATTTTGAAAATCATTCCTTTGACATTGTCACCAACAGATATGAGAAATATAGTTTACTGAACATTTGTAAAACAGTAAATCAAAAAAGTTTACTGTTTTTAATAAACCATTTTATTTTGCTGATAATGCAGCCATAGTTATATAATTATATGGTTGATTGAAATGAGGTAAGAACAGTATATCTAATAATTTAAGTCTGTCTATTGTAACTTTTTCCTGAATAGCTAATGAGAACATATGGATACCCATAGACATATCATAAGTTGATGCCATTTGAGCACCTATTACAACTCTTGTATTTTTATCGTATACTATTTTTATTTTTACTTTTGGATTTTCTGTTTCTATAAAAGCGGCTTTTTGTAAATCTTCAAAAGAAGTTGATTCTACTTCTAAACCTAATTTTTTTGCTCTTTCTTCAGAAAGACCTGTTGATACCATTTTTAAGTCATAAATAGCTATACCGTTTGAGCCTTGTACTCCATTTGTTTCCATATGTTTTCCGCATACGTTATGTCCTGCTATAAGTCCGGAACGAACAGCGTTAGTAGCAAGTGCTATATATGAGTTTTCTCCTGTTGAATTGAATAATACGCTTGCACAATCACCTATTGCATATACGTCTTTAATGCTTGTTTGTTGAGTTTCGTCAACTAAATATGCTCCATTTGCAAGAGTTTTTAATTTTCCGCCTCCAAGAGCAGTGTTAGGTCTGAATCCTACAGCAAGTATTACCATATCACATTTGTACTGATTTTTGTCAGTTATTATTCCTTCAACTTTTGTTTTACCGATTATTTCTTTAACCATTTCTCCATAAGCCAGCTGGATACCGTGGCTTTCTAAATTTTTGTCCATCATTGTGCTGAATTCTATATCATAATAGTTTGATAAAGCAGTGCTCATTGTATCAATAAGTACAACCTTTTTGCCTTTTCTTTCAAAAGCCTCTGCAAGCTCCACTCCTATATATCCGGCACCAACTACAGCAACTGTTTTTATTTCAGGGTTTTTTAATTTTTCTATGACATCTTCAGCATTTTGAAACAATTTTACCATTTGAACATTTTCAAGGTCTTTTCCTTTTACATTTGGTACTATAGGTAGAGAACCTGTGGCAAGTATCAATTTGTCATAAGATTCTTCAATTTTTTGTCCATTTTCTAAAGTAGCGTGTACTATTTTTTTGTCAAAATCAACGCTGTCAACAGATGAGTTCATATTTATTTTTGCGCCTTGTGATTCGAGTTTTTCTTTGTTTGAATAAAAAAGTCCGTCAGGTTTTGAGATTTGTTCGCCAATCCAAAGTGCCATTCCACAACCTAAAAAACTTATGTTGGAGTTTTGGTCAAAAACCACAACTTCATTATTTTCATTAAAACCTGTTATTGTATTTATTGCCGCAGTACCTGCGTGATTTGCTCCAACAACTACTATCTTGCTCATTTAATTCCTCCAAAAAATGTTTTAATTTATATTATAGTCAGATTAATTGTGAGATTAAAATAACTAAAAAATACTTGTATAACTCAGGATATATCTTGAAAGAGAATTGAAAAATTTTTTATATAAAATTAGTAAAAATTAAAACAAGTAGTCAAAAAATTAATCTTTTTATTATATATACTCTAAGCATAAAAATTAATATAAGATATGATATATTCTATATTTACAATAAATCATAAGTGTTTATAATTTAACAAATTCTATGCAATAATACCCATAGAATAATATAATTATTCAAAAATTATAAATTTTTCTTATTATATTCATCTATCATATCTTGAAGAGTAGTGTTGTCTATGACATCATCAATTGATTTTTTTATTCTGTCCCATATCATATAAGTAGGACATCTGTCGAGCATATCACAGTAACCTTCATCTATGAGGCATTTAGATGGAGAAAGCTCACCTTCAAGTGCTTTTATTATTTCTCCGGCAGATATTTCATCTGGTTTTCTTGTCAGAAGATATCCACCTTGGACACCTCTGATACTTTTTACTATACCTTTTTTCTTCAATACGGAGAAAATTTGTTCTAAATATAATTCAGATAAATCTGTTTTTTCAGATATGGTATTTAATGACATAGGGGTGTCAATATCAGTCATTGCCAGTTCAAATACAGCTTTTAGTGCATATCTCCCCTTTGTAGAAACTATCATAACGACTCCTTAAACATATAAATAAAATTCTACTGATTGAATATAAATTATAACATATTTATATAAATATGTCTTAGAGTTTTTTTAATTTAAGAATAACTACATAAAAATTTAGTAAAATAATTGTATATATTAAAAATTTAATCATTTTTACAAATACATATAGATTATTATTTTTAAAAATGGTAATATATTGATTATAATATTTATATACTGGTGGGATAGCTATGAAAGAAAAACTGGAAATAAGGAAAACTGAAAAAAAAGCATTTTATAAAAATTCATCTGTTGATGAAATGATTAAAATAAATAAGCAAAATAATATTTTTAGAGATTTTGAAAACGAAACCCTTTCCATAGCCTATATAAACAACGATATAGACGATGATGAAGGATATTTTATTGCGTCTCAAAATAAGAAGTATCCTTATTCACATACTACTATGCTTAATACTCAGAGAAACGTTATTGCAAGTAATAGCAATATAAAAGAAAGAGAAGTGGCAGATACGGTATATAAAGTAGGGAATGAACTTGAAAAATTATCAAAAGATATAGAAGTTGAATACAAGAATGTAAATATAAGATACAATCTTACCAATATAAACAAACTTCATATGAACTTTGAAGATGAGAGAAATGTTTTTTATGTAAAGCTTGGAGAAGATAAGTTCAAATTTGAATATAGAGCACTTGACAGCAAAAAAGCTGTGCAAGATATGGAATTATTTTTAAAACCTATTGTTCAAAAGAAATATATAGAAATATCAAAAATTAACGAAAAAAATTTAATAATACCGAGCGATTTGAATATTTATGATTTCTTTGAAGAATATCTGACTTGCAAAAATGTAATTGAAAATAAATTGATGAACGTAGAAATATTTTCTGAGAAATTATCATTTTATACTTCGCTTTCTCCTGAGGACACAAAGTCACAAAAATATGGTTTACTTCCGTTTTTTGACTGGGAAGGCAGTTATAGTCCGTATTATAGAAATGTATTGATAGAAAACGGGACTGTTATAAAACCTTATTCAAATAAAGACCTTGCAAAAGAATATGAAGTTGAAAACACATGTTGCAGTTATGCACTGAAAGATGACTATCCGTCTTGCAAACTTCTTGGAGCATATATACAAAATGGTGATTATAAATTGGAAGATATGGTAAAATCGGCAATATTTATAGAAAGTGCAGATGTTACATTACAAAAAGAAGAACTTAAATTTGATGTCAAGAGAGCTTATTTATATGAAAATGGAGAACTTACGCATATCATAAAACATTTTTCATTTTTAATAAACGCTTTTAGATTTTTCGGTAATAAATTTATGGGAGCATCAAAAGATTTATTGTTTAATAGCGATTTAAGACGAGCTGTAGTATTTAAAGATATACAAATGTTTTAGTTATCAGTAAAAAATTAATATTATCTTTCTAAATACAGAGTGTAATATAATTAGATACTTTATAAGGCAGGTTTTGAAATAGATTAATTTTTTATATAAATTACTTATTAATGACAGAATTAAATATAAATAGTGTTGCGTAGATTTATCAATATTTATGGGCTGTCAATATAAATTATCTGTTATATCAGCAATTAGTATAAATATATAATAAATAAAAAAAACAGGAGTTATTATGGTAAATATAGGAAACAGTTGGGATGACATTTTAAAAGATGAATTTGAAAAACAATATTATAAAGATATAAGAGAGTTTTTAAAAAAAGAATATGCCACAAAAACTGTATTTCCAAGTATGTATGATATATTTAATGCTCTTAAATACACACCTTATGAAGATGTGAAAGTAGTTATATTAGGGCAAGATCCATACCATGGAGTAGGGCAGGCACACGGCTTATCCTTTTCTGTAAAAAAAGGTATTACAACTCCGCCTTCACTTAAAAATATTTACAAAGAAATAGAAAATGACTTAAATATAGAAATGGATAAGACAAGCGGAGAATTGACTTCATGGGCAAATCAAGGAGTGCTGATGTTGAATGCATCACTCACAGTATTAAAAGGTCAGCCAAATTCTCACAGTAAAATAGGTTGGGAAAAATTGACTGACAGTATAATAGAAAAACTTAATTACAAAGATACACCGGTAGTATATTTGCTTTGGGGAAGAAATGCTCAGATGAAAGAAAATTTAATCACGAATAAAAATCATCTTATACTCAAATGCGCACACCCAAGCCCATATTCAGCGAATAACGGTTTTTTCGGTTGCAAACACTTTTCTAAAACTAATGAATTTTTGAAAAACAACGGTTTAGTAGAGATTAATTGGTGTAATATGTAAAATAAACGAGAGTTGAACGCTAATTAATTATATGGGAATATGTAAGTGCCGGTGCATTTCGTGGTCTTCAAAATCATAGGGGGATATAAAAACTCCTCGGGAGGTTCGACTCCTTCATATTCCCGCCATATGATTTGCAAAAAGTAGTAAATTTTTGATAGATTAATTAAATTTATAAAAGGAGAAGATATGAGTAGAGTAGAAGGTCTTGAACCTAAAGAAGTATTCAGATATTTTGAAGAAATTTCAAATATACCGAGAAAATCAGGAGATACAAAAAAAATAAGCGATTATTTAGTAGATTTTGCTAAAGAGCATAAACTGGATTTTATACAAGAAGCTTGTGGAAATGTAATAATAAGAAAACCTGCAACATCAGGATATGAACATATAGGTACAGTGATGTTGCAAGGTCATATGGATATGGTTTGTGAGAAAAACAACAATATAGACCATAATTTTGATACTGATCCGATAGAGCTTGTTATAAAAGATGATTATATATATGCAAACAACACTACTCTTGGAGCAGATAACGGTGTGGCTTTGGCTTTCGGACTTGCTATACTTGCAGATAACAATATAAAACATCCGAGATTGGAAGCTGTTTTTACGGTAGACGAAGAAACTACAATGTTAGGTGCAAACGAGCTTGCTGTACAGAATTTAGATGCTATGTATATGATTAATCTTGATACGGAAAATGAAGATGAGTTACTATTAAGCTGTGCAGGCGGTGCTAAAAGTCTTTTAAAATTGCCTATAGAATATACAATGTTGCATGGTAATTCGTTGAATGCAATAATAAAAGTGAGAGGTTTAAAGGGTGGGCATTCAGGTATGGATGCAGATAAAAATAGAGGTAATGCTAATGTAATAATTGGTAGAGTACTCTATGAGATAAACGGCCGAGTAAACTTTGAGATGATAAGCATAAACGGAGGAGCAAAAAACAATGCTATTCCAAGAGAATGCGACACAAGTATAGTAATAAATGAAAAAAATAAGGCTGATTTGGAAGACATAGTAAGAATTGTTGAAAATATAGTAAAAAAAGAATTAAATGGCATAGATGACGATTTCAGATTGGAAATTGAATATACAGATAAACACATAGATAGAGTTTTAAGCACTATTTCAAAACAAAAAATTATAGACCTGTTAATGATATATTCAAGCGGAGTTACTCAAATGAGCTTAGACATAAAGGATCTTGTGGAAACATCAAACAATTTGGGAGTTATAGTTACAGATGAAAAAAATGCGTTGGTTACATTTAATTGTGCTATCAGAAGCAGTATTGACTCACAAGTACAGTATATAATCAAAAAACATGAAGCAATAGCAAATCTTTCAGGTGCCACAATAGTTATAGAATCAATATATCCTGGTTGGAAATATAATAAAAATTCAAGACTTAGAAAACTGTTTGCCGACACATACAGACAAATGTATGATAAAGATATGAAATTAGAAGCAATACACGCAGGACTTGAATGCGGTATAATGAGTAAAAAAATGCCTGATTTGGATATAATATCATTTGGTCCGAATATGTATGATATACACACTCCAAATGAACATTTAAGTATAAGCTCTACAAAAAGAACATATGAATATCTTTTGAAAGGCTTGGAAAATATGATAAATATAGAAAAATATTGATGATTTATATATATTTTTCTATAAAAATTATTTATATAAAATTTTATTAAATAGAAGATGTATAAATATATTAAAAACATCACATTATAAATATTTACTAATAAGTTTATATTGTTATAACTGTAAAAAGTTATTTTAAGTAAGGATAAAAATTATAAAAAACGGCTATTGTCAACTATATGTTGAAAAGTAGCCGTTCTCAGTTTAAGGAGCAAAGCAATGCTTAAAATAGTAACTGCAAGGGCATATAGTGGCAAAACTACATATATAATGGACGAGATAAAGAAAAATATAAATGATAACACATTGAGTTATCTTATGGCACCTGAGCAACTCACGCTGGAAACTGAGCAGATGATTATAAATACTATAAAAAAACCTATTTTTTTATGCAAAGTTATGAGCTTTGAAAGACTTTCAGCAGAGGTGTTGTCAAGAGTAGGAGGTTTGAAAAAAGAATACATAGATGATGTAGGAAAAATAATGCTTGCAGAAAACATATTGCTTAAAAATAAAGAAGAACTCAATTTTTATAAAAATTCAATTAATAAATCAGGATTTTTAGAAAATATTATAAAAATTATAACTGAGCTAAAAAAATATGAAATATCTTCAAAAAGTTTATCTTCTTTATCAAGTAAAATAAATGATAAAATATTGTCTCAAAAACTGAAAGACGTTGCTAAAATTTATGATTTATTAGAAGAAAAAATATCAGATAAATTTGTTGATAATGAATCAAGATTAAATTTATTATGTGAAAAGATACCTGAATATACAAAAAATAAGAAATTTAAGATTTATTTTGATAATTTTGTGAGTTTTACACAGTTGGAGCTAAATGTTATAGAAAGTTTGTTATCAAATGAGATAGATATAACTATGACGCTTACTTACTATGATACAGATGACAGCTCATTTGACATAACAAAAAAAACACTTGAAAGCATGATAAAAATTGCTGATAAAGCATTTTCAAAATATGAAATTATACATCTTGACCAATCTTATAATAAAATAGAAGATTTAAAGCATTTAGAAGAAAATTTCGGGAAATTTGATTTTAAAAAATATAGTAAAATACCTCAAAATATAAGTTTGATAAAATTTGACAAAGCAAGAACAGAAATAATGTATTTAGCAAATAAAATAACTATGCTTATAAGACAAAATGAAAGTGATGAGAAAAAATACAGATATAAAGATATGGCTGTAGTAGTAACCGATAGTGTAGGATATGCACCTCTTATAAAAGAGATATTTGATATGTATGACATACCCTATTTCATAGATACCAAGAGAAATATAACGCAAGAAAATATTGTTAATATGTTATTTTCGTTTTTGGATATGTTCGTAAAGTCGCCTAATCATTCCAATATAATGAGCTTTTTTAAAAGCGGTATGAGTGATATAAAAAAAGAAGATTATGAAATCTTTGAAAATTTTCTTATAAGATGGAATATGGACAGCCAAAAATTTATAAATATAAAATTTTTTGACAGTGAAAAATATTTTAATGATATATCAGATTATGACAGAGAAAGAATATGCTATGTAAAAGATTATATAATGAATTTATATTCAAAATATAAACAGATTTTAAGCAGAAAAAATAAGGTAAAAGTATTTTCACAAGAGTTGAACCGATTTTTTAAAGAATTGAATTGCCAACAAAAATTGGAAAATCTTGTAGAAGAGTTAAAGCTCACAGGAAACTATGAAATAGCATCAGAAATATCTCAGATATGGAATATTTTATTATCTACATTAGATAAAGTAAATAATATTTTGGATGACTATGAAATAAGCGTAGATGATTATAAAAAAATGCTTTATCAAGGTTTGAGTACACAAAAAATAGCACTTATACCTCCAACTATGGACGGTGTTATGATAATGGATATACAACGCAGCAAATCGCTCGGATATAAAGTTTTATTTGCAGTAGGTATGAATGATACATTGTTACCGCATACATTTAAACAAGATGTGATTTTTGCTGAACAAGACAAAAAAATTCTACTTGAAAATGATATAAATATGATGTCTACATCGGCTAATATGTTGTCACAAGAAAATACAGCTCTTTATATAATATTATCAAAGACGAGAGAAAAGCTGTATTTAACTTACAATATAAGTGATGTAAATGAGCAAAGTGCAGGCAAATCATCATATTTGCATACAATAGAAAATATATTTCCAAATTTAAAAACATATTATATATCAAGTGAAACTTTACAAAATAAAAAAACAAATTCAAGCTATTTTGACAACATAACGCATAAAGTTGCATTTGCAAAATTGAAGACAGATCTTAGAGATATGATAAGTAACCGAAATTTTGACGAAGACAGTTTAAAATTATATGATTATTTTTTACAAAATGAAGAATTTTCTGATGAGACGAAGGCTTTAAAAAATTCTTTATTCAAAAAAAATGACATAGAGAATCTAAAAGAAACTTATGTTCAAAAGCTGTATAATTTACCTTTGCAATCTTCTGTTTCACAAATACAAACATATGTAAAATGTCCATTTTCTTATTATATGAACTATGGCATAAGACCTCAGAAAAGACAAAAGCAAAAAGTTGACAGACTAAACTCCGGAAATATATTGCATAAATATATGGATAATTTATCTAAACAAGTCTTGGAAGATAAAAATATTTCTATACTTGACAGCAAAGAGAAAATAAACAGTTTTGTAGATAAAATATATGATGAAGAAGATTTTTTAGATAATGATATGAAAATGGTGACTTCAAATTCAAAAAGGCAATTCCATATAATAAAAAATCTTAAAAAAATCTCAAAAAAAGCGACAGAGATTATAATGGAGCAACAAAAATGCACATCTTTCATCACAGAAAGTGCGGAATACAAGATTAAAGATATAAAAATAGACATTAATGACGATAAAGATGATAAAACAAACCATATAATTCTAAGGGGAATAATAGACAGAGTAGATAAATTGGTAAAAGACGGAAAAACATATTTAGGAGTAGTAGATTACAAATCAAGTGTTAAAAAACTTGAATTAAAAGACGTATATCAAGGCATAAATATACAAATGATATTTTATTTATATGCACTTACAAAAAAAGATGAAAATTATAAAGATGCCTCTCCTTATTATGCTATGTATTTTCCTATGATTGACAGTAAGATAGCTCTATCTGAAGAAGATTTTGAGCAAAGTGAAAATGGTGAGCAAATAAAAAAAGAACATTTAAGACAAAAAGAACAAGAAAATATGAAAATGGCTGGAATAATAACTGATGATATAAATATGATAAAATCATTTGAAAATGATATAGAGGGTAAATCTAAATTTTTGGATGTAAGGATAAAAACAGACAAGGCAGGAGAAAGTACAGTTACAAGCCAAAGCGTTGTCAGCGAAGAAGATATGAAAAAAATAATAGATTATGTTATAAATATTATAAAAATATCTGCAAATGAAATATTAAAAGGTAATATAAAACCCTTGCCTGTGAAAGAGGCTTGTGAATATTGCGATTATAAAAATATATGTGAATTTGATGAAAGTATAGATGGATTTGAATATAAAAAAATCAAAAAATTAAACAAAAAAGAAGTTTTAGATTTATTATAATGACAATTCAATACTGAGTATTATTTAAATTATACAACGGTGTTATACAAATCTAATAAAATAAAAGACTGCTTGTAGACTTCTTAATTTAATTAAATTATCTACTATTTTATTAGAAATTAGTATAAATACTATCACAAATTATAATATTTCTAAATTTAATACTATTTATTGTTTTAAAAAAATACAACTTTTTGATTAATATAATTTATTATGTTTTACAGGAGAATTATGAAGAAAGGTAAAGTTTATATAGCGGGAGCAGGAGCAGGAGATGTCGGATGTCTTACTCTTAAGGTTAAAGATATAATTGAAAAAGCTGATATAATACTCTATGATAATTTAGTTTCAGATGAAATTTTATCTTTTTCATCACCAAAGGCTGTGCTTGTAGATGTAGGTAAAATAGCAAGTTTTCATAAATTAAAACAAGAAGATACAAATAATTTGTTAATTGAATTTTCAAAAAAATATGATATTGTACTTAGGCTAAAGGGTGGAACTCCTTTTGTTTTTGGCAGGGGAGCAGAAGAAGCAGAAGTGCTTTTAAAAAATGATGTAGATTTTGAAATAATGCAGGGAGTGTCGTCTGTAACAAGCGTGCCTGAAAGTATGGGAATACCTTTAACGCATAGAGAATTTGCGTCAAGTTTTTATGTTGTTACAGGCAGAAAAAAAAGAGATTTTGATTTGAATGAAGATGATTATAAAAGAATTGCAAGCTTAAAAGATACAACGCTCGTATTTATGATGTCTGTTGCAAAAGCCAATATTATTGCTCAAAATCTCATTTCAGCAGGTAAGGACAAAAATACAAAAGCTGCTATAATAAGCAATGGTACATTAGCAAATGCCCAAAAATATGAATATACTCTTGAAGAATTATCTCAAGTCGAAGATACAGGTATATTTGATACACCCGGTATGTTGATAGTAGGAGAAGTTGTAAAGCTTTCCGATAAACTTAATTCATCATCTAAAAAATTATTAAATGGAAAGCGAATTATAATAAACGTTCCAAAAGAAAAAGGAGATAAATTACAAAAAAAACTCTATAATTTAGGTGCACAAGTATTAAATGTATCAACAAATTGCTTAGAAAAAAAATATGATAGAAAAGAAATATTAAATTTTTTTGACAACAACTATGAAAGACAACTAAAGATTTTGCAAGAAGAAATTATAAAAGAAGTCAATGAGAAAAATTCCAATAAATTGTTAAAAAAATTGAAAAATATAAATAATGGATATATATGTTTTACAAGTGCTTACGCTGTGGATATATTTTTTGACATATTAAAAGAAAACAGCATAGATATAAGACAATTATTCGGCTATAAGATATGCGTAGTAGGAAGTGCAACATCAGACAAACTCAAGTCTTACGGTATAATGTCCGATATCATGCCGAATATATATGATGCAAAATCATTAGCGGAGGAATTAATAAATCAAAGAGCAAAAAAGGTTATTTGTATATTGCCTCATAATATCCAAAGCGATTTATATACACAGCTTTTAGAAAATAATATAGATTGTGTGCGAATAAACATATATGAAAAAAAATCAAAAAAAGTTAAAATATATCGTGAAAAAACAAATGATATATATGTATTTACAAGTTCAAGTTCTGTAACAGGTTTGGTAAATTCATATGAAAAAGAGCATTTTAGAGGGAGACTTGCATTTTGTATTGGAAAGCAAACAAAAAAAATAGCTGAACAATATGGATTTAATACCGTTATGTCAGACAATGCAACAATAGAGGAGCTTATAAGATGTATAGAAAAATACTATGCTTGATGTATTTTAATTACATTGTCTGATTAAACATAGATATTTTTTGAGATAATGCTCTAATACACTTTTTTATAAATATCTGAAAAGCATATATTTATAAAAGCATTAGCAATTTTGCTCTCAAAACAATTTGAGCATATCTCAATTATAAATATCATAATTATACAACTGTTTTAAATATTTGATAAATGGGTAGTATCTAAAATACTAAAACAAAATAAAAAAGTTATATCAGACAATATGGTAAATTTATGATAATTAATTGTTTGACTTTTTTTGTAAGTGAGGGGGTTGGCTTGGAAAATCATAACACTCATTTTGATGACAGATTTATAGAGGAAGTCAAAAATGCCAATGATATAGTGGAGATAATATCAAAATATGTTGATTTAAAAAGAACAGGAGACAGTTATAAAGGACTTTGCCCATTCCACAATGAAAAGACACCGTCATTTATGGTAAGTGAAAATAAGCAGATTTTTAAATGCTTCGGTTGCGGTGAAGGTGGAAATGTAATAACTTTTCTCATGAAAAAAGAAAACATAAGCTTTTTTGAAGCAATAAAACTTCTTTGTGAAAATGCGAGGATTGAACTTCCTGTAAATAATATAAGCAGTGAAGAAAACCTAAAAAACTACGAGAAAAAACAAAGAATGTATGATTTACATATAGAATTAGCAAGATATTATTTCGATAATATGCAAAAAAATATTGAGAACTCTATGGATTATTTGAAAAATAGAGGGATTGATGAAAAAACTGTAAGAAAGTTCGGACTTGGATATGAAGTAAGAAAGTCATCTGCAATAGAATATTTATATAATCATGGTTATACCAAACAAGAGCTATTGGACAGTATGATTTTCAGACAGAAAAATGATGAGCTGTACTCAATATTTTTTTCGAGAGTTATGTACCCCATATTTGATTACAGGAATAGAGTTGTAGCCTTTGGTGGAAGAATAACCGGAAGTGGTGAGCCTAAATATCTCAATTCCCCTGAGAGCATAATATTTAAAAAGAAAGAACAACTCTATGGATTGAATTTGGTAAGAAAATATAATGCAAAGAGGATAATTTTGGTAGAAGGTTATATGGACGTTATACGCCTAAACCAAAAAGGTATAGTAGGAGCAGTTGCGTCTCTCGGTACATCTCTCACAAAAGAACAAAGCGAAATAATAAAAAAACAAAATAAAAAAGTATATATATGCTATGATTCCGATAAAGCAGGAAGAGTTGCAACTGTTAGAGCCATAGATATATTACAAAGCTCAAACATAAAGCCATATATAATATCACTTGAAGGATATAAAGATCCTGATGAATTTTTTAATAAAAATAAAACATCGGATTTTATGGCAAAAATTGAAAATGCGGTATCTCCACTAAGTTTTTTGATAGATAATATAAAATCTGAGTATAATATAAACATATATTCTCAAAAATTGGAGTTTATAGACAAAGCCAGTGAGCTTATAAAATCAAGTAATGATGCAATAGAAATGGAATATCAGACAAAAAGGCTTTCTGAAATTACGAATATGTCTGTAAAATCAATAGGTGTCAAAGTATATGGTCAATATTTTTCACCAAAACAGTTTCAATTAAATCAAAAATCAGATGAAAAAATAGTAAAAAAAGTTTTTCCACATATAGAAAATAGCGATACTCAGACAAATGAAAAAAAATTAATTGATATTATATCAAAAAAACCTGATTGCATACGCTATATAATGGATATACTTAATATGGATGATATAACAGATGACAGTTTTAGGGAGTATTATTCTCAGTTTTTAGGTAGTAACGGTGCAGACTTAGAGCCGAAAAATGAAGAATATAAAATACTTAGGAAGTTGGCATTGTTTACCAAAATAGATATATTACAAAAAAAATTAAAAAAGTTAGAGCAATCTCAAAATATGGACGTAGAAGAAATAAGTTTTATGATGGAAGAAAAAATAAAAATTATAAAACTTATATCCAATCTTAAAGAAGATATTAAGGGGCTGATATAATGAAAACCAAAAACCCTAAGAATGAGGAATTAAAGTTGAAAAATAAAGAAATAAAAGAAAATAAAAAAAATGTGAATAAGGAAGAAAAATTGACAAGTAATACTGAAAAAAAACCAAAAGCTAAACAATCAGATTCAAAGGATGAAGAAAAAACGATTAAAAAGAGAGATAAAAAAACAAAAAAAGAAGTTATAGAAGAAGAAAATGAAGTATTGGAAGAAACTGTAAACGAAGAGGAAGATATTTTTGATGATGTAGATGAAGAAGATATAGAGCCTTCGGTAGAAGATTTGACAGAAGAAAAACTTATGGAAGCACTTCAAAAAGATGTAAGTGATGATGATTATGGAGATAAAGACGGATTAATTGCTGCACAAGACTATGAGAGAGCAATCCAAAGATTGATAGAACGTGGAAAAAAAGACGGATATATAGAATATGACACTATAATGGATACATTTGATAGTTACGATATAGGCAAAGAAAAAATAGAAGATATGTATGATACATTTGCAAACTATAATATAGATATAGTAGATGATATTGAAAAAGAGCCTACAGAAAGTGATATAAAATTGCAAGTGGAGTCTGAAAAAGAAGATGATTTGGATTTAGACTTAAAAAACTTGGAGATGTCTATTGCAAAGAGCAATATGGATGACCCTGTCAGAATGTATTTAAAAGAGATTGGGAAAATAGCCTTGCTAAATCCGGATGAAGAAGTAGAACTGTCTCAAAGAATGGTCAAAGGCGATGAATATGCCAAAATGAAAATAGTAGAAGCAAATTTGAGATTGGTTGTATCAATAGCAAAGAGATATGTTGGAAGAGGTATGTTATTTCTTGACTTAATACAAGAAGGGAATTTAGGTCTTATAAAGGCAGTTGAAAAATTTGACTATACAAAAGGATTTAAGTTTTCTACTTATGCTACTTGGTGGATAAGACAAGCGATAACAAGAGCTATAGCCGACCAGGCAAGAACTATAAGAATACCTGTTCATATGGTTGAAACAATAAATAAACTTATAAGAGTAAACCGTCAATTAGTACAAGAGCTTGGAAGAGATCCTCGTCCTGATGAAATAGCGGAACAAATGAATATGCCTCAAGAAAAAATAATGGAAATAATGAAAATTGCACAAGAACCTGTATCTTTGGAAACTCCTATAGGAGAAGAAGAAGATTCACATCTTGGAGATTTTATTCCTGACGATGATGCATTGGCACCGTCAGAGGCTGCAGCTTATTCGTTGCTTAAAGAGCAAATTGAAGAAGTGCTTGAAACTCTTACTGATAGAGAGAAAAAAGTGCTTAAACTGAGATTCGGATTAGATGACGGAAGAGCAAGAACTCTTGAAGAAGTTGGAAAAGAGTTTGATGTTACAAGAGAAAGAATAAGACAAATCGAGGCCAAAGCGCTAAGAAAATTAAGAGGACCAAAAAAATCAAATAAACTTAAAGATTACTTAGACTAAAAATTAATGGGTTGTTGCTATGATTTTTTATCATTTTGCAACAGCCCATTATTTTTTTATCTTATCTTATAACTATATCATCTCCATCGACATCAATAGTTACTTTTGAACCTTCAGTTACTGTACCTTTTATTATTTCTTTACCTAAAAGTGTTTCAACATTTCTTTGCAAGTATCTTTTTACAGGTCTTGCACCAAGTTCAGGAGTATAAGCTTCGTTTGCAATAAGTTCTTTTGCTTTGTCTGTTATATTTAATACTATTTCTCTGTCCTCGAGACGTTTTTGTATATCTTTTAAGCAAAGGTCTACTATTTGAAGTATTTGACTTTTCTCTAACGGATTGAACATAATTATGTCATCTATTCTGTTTAAAAATTCCGGTTTAAATGAATATTTAAGCATATCTTCCACTTCTGTTTTTGCTTTATCTGTTACTTTTCCGCTTTCTTTCACACTGTCAAGTAATATTTGTGAGCCTATATTTGAAGTCATTATTACAACAGTGTCTTTGAAGTTTACTGTTTTTCCTTTTGAATCTGTAAGTCTTCCGTCATCTAACAATTGCAATAAAATATTGAATACTTCAGGATGTGCTTTCTCTATTTCATCAAATAATATTATGCTGTACGGTTTTCTTCTAACTGCTTCTGTAAGCTGTCCGCCTTCTTCGTATCCAACATATCCCGGAGGAGCTCCAATCAATCTTGCAACAGTATGTTTTTCTTGATACTCTGACATATCGATTCTTATAATATTGTCTTCGCTATCGAATAAAGCTTGCGAAAGTGCTTTTGCAAGTTCTGTTTTACCTACACCCGTAGGACCTAAAAATATAAATGAACCAATAGGTTTTCTTGGATCTTTTAAGCCGGATCTTGCTCTTAATATACTGTTTGCAACAGAAGTTACAGCTTCATCTTGTCCTATTACTCTTTTGTGTAATATAGATTCCAAACTTAATAATTTATCTCTTTCTGTTTCTACCAATTTTGAAACAGGAATGTTAGTCCACTGTGATACTATTTGTGCGATTTCTTCTTCTGTAACTTCTTCTTTTAATAGTGAGTTGGTCTTTTTTTCATCTTGTAATTTTATCTGCTCTTGTAATTGTTTTTCCAATTCTACCAATTTACCGTATTTCAATCTTGATAGAGTTTCCAAATCATAATTGCGTTGTGCAATATCCATTTGGTGTTTTATATTTTCTATTTCTTCTTGTAGTTCCTTTACTTTTCCTATGCTTTGTCTTTCTACATCCCATGTTGCTTTTTTATTTTTATAGTCATCTTTTAATTTGCTTAGTTCTTCTTCTAAAACTACGAGACGTTTTTTAGATTGCTCATCAGTTTCTTTTTTTAATGCTTGTTGTTCTATTTCAAACTGCATTATTTTTCTGCTCATATCGTCTAAGTCAGTAGGCATTGAATCTATTTGTGTTCTTATCATTGCAGCAGCTTCGTCCATAAGGTCTATTGCTTTATCAGGTAAGAATCTGTCGTTTATATATTTATTGGAAAGTACGGCGGATGCTATTATGGCTGAATCTGAAATCCTAACACCATGGTGTATTTCAAATTTTTCTTTAATACCTCTTAGGATTGAAATTGTATCTTCAACAGTTGGTTGATCTACCATAATGGGCTGAAATCTTCTTTCAAGTGCAGCATCTTTTTCTATATACTTTCTGTATTCATCTATTGTTGTAGCGCCTATGCAGTGTAATTCTCCTCTTGCGAGCATTGGTTTTAACAAGTTTCCGGCATCCATAGAACCTTCTGTTTTTCCTGCACCTATTATTGTGTGTATCTCATCTATGAACATTATTATACGTCCATCAGATTTTTCTATTTCTTTTAATATTGCTTTTAGTCTTTCCTCAAATTCGCCTCTATATTTTGCGCCTGCTATTAATGAACCCATATCAAGAGCAAATATTGTTTTATCTTTCAATGAATCAGGCACATCATTTTTCAGTATCCTTTGTGCCAAACCTTCAACAACGGCAGTTTTTCCTACGCCCGGTTCACCGATAAGCACAGGATTATTTTTAGTACGTCTTGATAATATTCTTATTGCACGTCTTATCTCATCTTCTCTGCCTATTACCGGATCTAATTTTCCATTTCTTGCCATATCAACTAAATCACGTCCGTATTTTTCCAAAACGTTGTAGGTATCTTCAGGATTTTCATTTGTAACTCTTTGATTTCCTCTGATTTTTTCCAGTCTTTGCATAAAATCTTGACGTTTTATGCCGAATTTTGAAAATATATCGCTTATTATTGTTCCTTTTTCCTTAAACATAGCAAGGAATAGATGCTCTACAGATACATATTCATCTCCAAAATTCTTACTTTCATTTTGAGCGTTTGATAATAATTCGCTCAATTTTCTTGATGCGTAGACATTACTTATACTGCTTCCTGAAACTTTTGGCAATTTATTTACCATATCATCAACATCTGATATTAATGAACTTACATTTATATTCATAAGACTTAATATTTTAGGAATAATACCGTTATCTTGTTCCAATAATGCTTTTAATAAATGTATACTGTCTATCTCTTGGTTAGAATTATTTAATGCAGTATTTTGTGCTTGTAATACAGCTTCTTGTGACTTTTGAGTAAGTTTTTCCAAGTTCATAACAAAACCTCCTATTATTAAAGATTTTTTAGTAAATCTCATATAATTTAATTATTTTTTCAAGTTAAAATTTAATCTATATATTAAAATAAAAAATGTCAAAATTTATTTATAAATAGAATAATATTTTACAAATAAAATTAATAATGATATTTTCTTTTTAATAAAATGTTGATATCTTAATAAAATTCTTTTTATTAGCACTCGTTATATATGAGTGCTAATAATTATATTATAGTCTTATTTTTATAATTGTCAATACTATATGAAAAAAATATTTTTATATATTTTTGAAATATAATTTATACTAATATCCAATTAAAAATAGATATTTTTTTAATATGGTTTAGTTTTATATTATTTTTTTCAAATATATGGTTTTATTTTTAAAGTTTATTGATTTTTAGCAGATTTTAATACTAAAATTTTATTACAACAAAATATTACATTTTTATAAAAATAGTTAAGATTAATAAGTTTTAAAATGTAAAATAAATATTTTTATAGTATAAAAGCTATATAAGAATATTTTGTAAAAAATATTGAAATTTCAATATTTTTGTGCCGGATTACAATGATGTATTATAATATTTATAAACAGAATGTTAATAATAGTTTTATAAAAAACTTGCTTTTTGTAAAAAATTGTAGTATAATAAATTACAAATTGTAACAAATGAAAAAGGAGTTTTAATATGTTTAATATAAAAAAATTTTTATTTTTAGGGGCATTTATATCAATTCTGTGTATGCCGATGAGTGTTTTTGCTGAAGATGATGCGCAAGATCTTGGCGGTAAGAGTGATGGAGATTTTATGATTTTTGAAGATAGCAATGAACTTGAATCTATAGATTTGGCAATACAGATTTTCAAGGTAGGCGTTATTGAAGAAGAAAAAGAAGAAAAGGTACAAAAACAGGAACAAAATCAAAAAAAATCAGATAATAAACAGGAGTTTAGTAAAGAAGGCGGTAAGATGGTAAGCTATATGATGTCAAAAAATTCAGGCTTGTCTAAAGAAAATGCTCAAAAGATATATAACTCTGTAATCAAACACTCTTCAACTTATGGTACAGATCCATATCTGGTTTTTGCTATAATGGAGCAAGAAAGCAGGTTTAATCCGAATACAAGCTATCAAGGTGCATATGGTCTTATGCAACTATATTATACAACATTGCCTTATTTAGGTATAAAAATGGATGAAGTATATGATATAGATAAAAACATAAAAGCAGGCGTTAAAGAAATATCCGGTAATATAAGTATGTTTGGAAATTATACTACAGCATTAAGTGCATATAACTGGGGTTCCGGAAATGTTAAGAGAGGGACAT
Organism: Peptoanaerobacter stomatis; assembly: GCF_000238095.2. Taxonomy (NCBI): domain Bacteria; kingdom Bacillati; phylum Bacillota; class Clostridia; order Peptostreptococcales; family Filifactoraceae; genus Peptoanaerobacter; species Peptoanaerobacter stomatis. The sequence continues at coordinate 635,301 of NZ_JH815225.1, read as the reverse complement.
ATAATACAAAATATGCAAACAGCGTATTAAAAAGAAAAACAAATATAGAGTCAAAAGTAAAATAGAAGAATGATTTTTATAAAAAGGCAGTTAGGATTTTAGAGCTTAACTGCTTTTTTTATAGGCTTAAGCTTGTTTTGTAAATGCAAAGATTTTACAAAACAATAACCCATTTGCTATGCGGATGGAGGGAATGTCCCAATATTTCATATATAAATTTATGATAATATTAATACTTTCTATTTGCTTCATATATTAACAGTAATTTTCTAAAGATAAAATACAAAAAACCGATATCTTTAAAAAGATTCAAAAATTTATTGACTAAAAATACAGTTTTTATAATTTTAATGATATTATGATTTATATTATAAATATTATAGTTTTTTAGATAAACAGCAGAATTATATATGATAGTTAAATATTCAAATAACGAAATAACCAAATAACTACATCAAGATTACAAGCACATATATTAAAAATACTGATTTAAGAAGATGCAATTAGGTAAGCTATACCAGCTTAAAGAACAGATAGACCACACTGACATATTAAAAAAATGAATGATGTACGATAAATTTTACTTTATAATGATGCAATATATTTATTCACAAGGAGGTGAATACTATTGAAAATATCAATGATTGATAACACTATATTCAAGGGACTGTACAACAGCAAGGATAATTTACCTAAAAAAGAAAATACTCTTGATGATAAAACATCATCTCTACTAAGAGAACTGAAAAATGATTCAAAAGAAGAAGAAAAAGATAAAAAAACTTATGAGATGTCTGATGAAGAGATTGCAAAAAACTCTTATACAAAAAAATTAGTAGGTGTAAAATCATTGTCAAAAAAACTGCTTGAGGAAATAGAGCGTCAAAATAAGTTAAGGGAAATGGAACTCAAAAAACTAAAGGCTCAATCAGTATATAAAAAAATTGCATCAGGTAGTGTAGTAAGTGAAGAAGATATGCGTTTGATGAAAAAATATTATCCTAATATGCTGTTAAAGGCTAAAGATATAGACAAGCAGAGAAAAGATGTCGAGCTGTTAGTCCAAAATTCAAGGACAAAAAAAGAGGCTCAAAAAATAGTAGATATGTCTTCAAAAGAGATTTTTGAAGTAGATAAGGATAAACTCGTATCTCTTAGAGAAAAGCTAAGAATAATGATAGAATTTAAAGAAGATATAGATTAATAATAGTGATGTATATTGTATATTTGCTTTGTAGTTTATATATAATATATTATTATCTATAATACGCTTATGATTTGAAATATATTTTTTTAATTAGCAATAAGTTTTTAAAAATGAGAATATCTATTATTCTATTAACTTTTAATATACATAGATATATAATAAAAATGTTAAATTGAATGTATTTGAATAATGATGCTTTTGTCTACACAGATGTTAGAGGTAGCATTAATCAAATACATTCAAACGTTTATATGTCTATTTTAAATCTAATTTTAGTGTATTAATATAAATTAACTTTTCTTATATTTATTTTTTTCCTAAATATAGAACTTTGTTTATAATCACACCTATTATTGCCGCCAAGCTCAAACCTGAAAGGCTTACATTGGAAGTTATCGGTATTGCTATGTTTAAGCCTATGATATTTCCAAGACCTATTATTAATATTATGGCAATTATTATTATATTTTTTATGTCAAATTTTATATTACTGTCTTTTAGAGTTCTTACACCTATCAATGAAATCATACTGAAAAGCATTAAAGATATTCCACCCATTACAGCAGTGGGTATACTTTGCATAAATCCGCCTATTTTTCCTATAAATCCAAGTATAATTGCAAGCACGGCAGTTATTCTTATTATGGATGGATCGTAATTCTTAGTTATTGCGAGTACACCTGTATTTTCTCCGTAAGTAGTGTTTGCAGGGCCACCTATAAATCCGGCAAATAATGTTGCAAGTCCGTCACCTAAAAGAGTTCTGTTAAGGCCTGGATCTTTTAGAAAATTTTGACCTACTACTGTACCGTTTGTAGTAATATCTCCTACATGTTCCATAAAAACTGCAAGTACCACAGGAGCAATTATCGCAACAGCGCCAATATCAAATTTAGGCAAAGTAAAATGAGGTACAGCTATAAATTTTGCACTTGATATTGTAGCAACATCCACTATGTTCATAGAAAGAGATACTGCGTAGCCTACAAAAACACCTATTAATATAGATAGCTGTTTAATAAAACCTTTTGCAAAAAAATTTATTCCAAGTGCGGTTGCAAGAGTAACAGCAGATATTAAAAAATTTGAACTTGCCATATTAAAAGCGGTAGGTATTAAATTGAGTCCTATAACAATTATCATTGGACCTATAACTTGTGGAGGGAAAAATTGTTTAATTTTATCAACCCCAACTTTTAAAACCAAAAATGAAATTAAGACATAAAGAAATCCGGCTACTACTATGCCGCCTTGAGCGTATCTTAAATCTCCGTAAGATTTAGAAACAGTAATAATAACCGGAATAAATGCAAAACTTGAACCTAAAAAAACGGGAACTTTTTTCTTTGTACACATATGAAAAATTAAAGTACCAATACCTGCGCTTACAAGAGCGATTGAAGTATCAAAACCTGTAAGAACCGGAACTAATACCGTAGCACCAAACATTGCAATCAGGTGTTGTAGAGCTAATACTAACCTTTTAAAAGACATTTTAGAAAATAACGAATCAGAAGACAAAGTGACACTATTATTTTCAGACATAATTAATCCTCCTAAATTGTTTATATTCATGTAATATGCTTAAATAATAAAATTCCCTATTTAAAAGTTTATATTCAATAAAGCAAAAATTACAAATATGTTTTTAAAATATTATGAACTTTTTGAATATGAATAAAAGGTATTAACTTTAGCAAATTACATAAAAAAATAGGTTTATCTAAAAAATATTTTAAACCTAAATTTTTTGAATTATAACATTATTTTTTTTATTTGTAAATATAATTTATAAAATTTTATGCAAAAAAATTAATTTATATATTTGCTTTAAATGTTTATAATATTGTATACAATTTATTCTATAAAACATTGTTAAATACATATTTTTATATGAAGTAAGTTGATAGAAAATCTTTCAAATGAAAATATTGTATACAATATTGACTTTTTATATTTAGTAGTGTACAATATAAAAATATATTGATATAAATGCTATAAAAAGGAAGAGTATATAAATATTAAGCTGCACAGAGAGCCTGTTACAAGCTGAAAAACGGGACAGTACAATATTATAGAAAATCACCTTTTTGCAGAAATTTTGAAAATTTGAATATAAATTTTTATAAGAGTATTTTACTACATCTTGTTTAATCAAAGCGTATGTTAATTTTGATGAACTTTTAAAATGATGTGTTTTTTTATTGATTTTGATAAATTGTATTCAAATGATTAGATTTTTCCGTTTTCGCTACGTTAAGTGAACAGATGCTTGCTTTTGAATAGATTATATGGCAAGTAATATACCTATCAGTAGGTGGTATAGCGATTATTCGTCCTGCATTAGAGCAGGACTTTTTTTGTGTATAATGAGATTTAACAGTTTTTAGAACGGGGATATTTATTCATCAATATTGTATATGATAGTATAATATAAACTTAAATTTGTAAGTCAACTAAGTGAGATACTGCAACAGTAAATAAAAAATATTTTATATAAAAATATAATTTTAAGGAGGAGAATAATTTGAAGTTTGAAAGTCTTTATGACAAAAGTGTAAGTAATAATGAAGATAAGATAATACAAAAATGGGAAGAGATAGATCTCTTAGATTTGAGTATCAAGGATAGAGAGGGTAAAGAAAAATTTATATTCTATGAAGGTCCACCGACAGCAAACGGCAAACCCGGTATACACCACGTTATAGCAAGAACATTAAAAGATTCTGTATGCAGATATAAAACGATGAAAGGTTATCAGGTAAAAAGAAAGGCAGGTTGGGATACACACGGTCTTCCTGTTGAAATAGAAGTAGAAAAAAAATTAAATCTTTCATCAAAACAAGATATAGAAAAATACGGTATACAAAAATTCAATGAATCCTGTAAAGAGTCTGTTTTTGAATATGAGAGCCTTTGGAGAAAAATGACTACAAGGATGGGATATCTCATAGATTTGGACAATCCATATATAACACTTAACAATGATTATATAGAATCAGAGTGGTGGATATTGGATAAAATGTTCAAAGACGGTTTGATATATGAAGGACATAAGATATTACCGTATTGTCCAAGATGTGGAACAGGGCTTGCATCACACGAAGTTGCACAAGGCTATAAAATGGTAAAGACAAATACATTGATAGCGAAGTTCAAGAAAAAAGGAACAGATAACGAATATTTTTTAGCATGGACAACAACTCCGTGGACATTAGCTGCTAACGTAGGTCTTACTGTTTCTCCTACAGAAACATATATCAAAGCAAAACAAGATGATGAAATATATTACCTGTCAAAAACTCTTGCACCAAAAGTATTAAAAGAAAATTATGAAGTGCTTGAAGAAATAACAGGAAAAGATTTGGAATATCAAGAGTACGAGCAGTTAATGCCTTTTGTTCATACAAAAGACAAAGCTTTTTTCGTAATGCTTGGAGATTTCGTAACTACAGAAGACGGTACAGGTATAGTTCATACTGCACCTGCATTCGGTGAAGATGACTACAAAGTAAGCAAGCAATACAATATGCCTGTTTTAAATCCTGTAGGAGATGACGGGAAATATACAGATACGATATGGAAAGGCAGACATGTTACAGATGATGATTTGCAAGTGGATATAATAAAATATCTTGCAAAAGAAAATAAAATATATGCAAAAGAAAAAATGGAGCATAATTATCCGCATTGTTGGAGATGCCAAACTCCGCTTATATATTATGCAAAACCGAGCTATTATATAGAAGTTACAAAATTCAAAGAAAAATTGATAGAAAACAACAATTCAGTAAATTGGTTTCCACAATTTGTAGGAGAAAAAAGATTCGGAAACTGGCTTGAAAATCTGAATGACTGGGCAATATCACGTTCAAGATATTGGGGAACACCACTTAATATATGGGTGTGCGATGAATGTGGGCATAAAGAATCCATAGGTTCAAGAGCTGAATTGGCACAAAAAGCAATCGAAGATATAGATGATAACATAGAGCTTCACAGACCTTATGTAGATGATGTTACAATAGAGTGTCCTCATTGTAAAAAGCCTATGAAGAGAGTAAAAGACGTAATAGACTGCTGGTTTGATTCAGGTTCAATGCCATATGCACAATTACACTATCCGTTTGAAAATAAAGAAACATTTAAAGAAAATTTCCCTGCAGACTTTATATGTGAAGGGATAGACCAAACAAGAGGTTGGTTTTACTCATTGATAGCAATATCGACATATGTAGAAGGAGTCTCTCCTTATAAAAACGTGCTCGTAAATGACCTCATATTAGATAAAGACGGCAAAAAAATGAGTAAGTCAAGAGGTAATACGGTAGATCCGTTTGAATTGTTTGAACAATACGGCGCAGACGCATTAAGATGGTATTTATTATATGTATCACCTGCGTGGTCACCTACAAGATTTGACATAGACGGATTAAAAGAAGTTCAAAGTAAATTTTTCAGCACTATAAAAAATATATACAATTTCTTTATATTATATGCAAATACTGATGATATAGATATAAAATCATTTGATGTTCCTTATGAGCAAAGAAGTGAGCTTGATAGATGGTTATTATCAAAATACAACAATTTGGTAGACTATGTAACAAAACAATTCGATGTATATGATATGACAAAAGTTGCACGAGAAATACAAGATTTTGTCAATGACGTATTCTCAAATTGGTATATAAGAAGAAGCAGAAGAAGATTTTGGGGCAGTGAGATGACAGTTGACAAAAAATCTGTATATCTTACAACTTACGAAGTATTAAAAGGTATATCACAGCTTATAGCACCACTTGCACCATTCATATCAGATGAGATATATACTAAACTAACAGGCGAAAAATCAGTGCATATATCATATTATCCTGTATTTGATCAAAGTAAAGTAGATTTAGCTTTGGAAAATAAAATGGATATGGTTAAAAATTTAGTTAAATTAGGACGTGCATCAAGAGAAGAAGCTAAGATAAAAGTAAGACAGCCTATATCAAAAGTAGTTATAGATAAGAATATAAAAGAAGTTATAGGAGAGCTTACAGAACTTATAAAAGAAGAATTGAACGTTAAAGATGTAGAATTTGCACAAGACATAACAAGCTTTATGAATTATGATATAAAACCGAATTTTGCAACATTGGGTAAAAAATTGGGTGCAAAACTTAAACCGTTAGGACAAGTTCTGCAAACAGCAGATCATAAAAATATAGTAGATACAGTAGAAAAAGAAGGACAGATAACTTTTAACTTAAATGGAGAAGACACTGTGCTTACAAAAGAAGACTTATTGATAAATGTAAAAGCTAAAGAAGGTTATGATGTAGGTGCTGAAGGAGATTTATTCATAGTTTTGGATACCAATCTTACAAAAGATCTTGTACAAGAAGGTTTTGCAAGAGAGTTTATCTCAAAGATACAACAGATGAGAAAAAATAACGGTTATGAAATGATGGATAAAATACTTATAAGCTATACATCAGATGAAGAAGTAAAAGATGCAATAACTGCATATACAGAGTTTATAAAAGACGAAACCTTGGCTAATATAGTAGAGTTCAAAGAAAATGCTGATGCAAAAGAAGAAGTTTTAAACGGTCATAATGCAAAAATATTTATAGAAAAAGCATAGTGAATTAATTGAAATATGTTTTAGCATAATGCTACTATGATATTTAAAAATGATTGAATATAAAATAAAAAAGTTCCTAAAAAATAGTGTTTACTATGGTTTAGGAACTTTTTTCTATTTTGTAGTAAAATTTTTTTAATATATTGTATTTTAGTATTATATTAAAATCTTATAGAATAACAGAAAATTATAATAATTAATTTTTCCAATAAACTATTTTATATTAATGTTATATAGTTATATAAGTTATTCACGATTTTACTTGAAAATAGTATTAACCTTAAATAAATAAATTCATATTACTGTTGTCATTATCATCAAGCATTGATGCTACACCTGCAACTTCAACTCCATCGATTAATTCTTCCAATTTTATTCCCATCAGATCCATGCTCATTTGGCAAGCTGATATTTTTATATTGTTTTCTTTGGCTTGTTGTATAAGCTCTTCTAATGATGGAACATTGTGTTTATTCATTATACCTCTTATCATCTTTGCACCCATGCCAAGAAAATTCATTTTTGAAAGTCCGAGTTTTTGACTGCCCTGCGGCATCATAGATGAGAATATTGTGCTTATAAAATCTTTTTTTGTAAGCACATGTTCATTTTTTCTGAGTATGTTAAGTCCCCAAAAAGTGAAGAACATATTTACTTTGTTACCCATTGATGCGGCACCGTTTGCGATTATGAAAGACGCAATGGCTTTATCCAAATCACCTGAAAATATTATCATGGTCTTTTCTTTTTTGTTTGAAGTGATAACATTTTGATTTTGTTTAATATCTTTACCTTTTTTTATTGTTGCGATGAATTTATTTTCTTGCATATCTTGTGATATAAGTGTATTGCCTGTATTGTTGCACCAACTTTTTATGTCCCTTGCAAATCCGGGATCTGTTGATAATACTTTGACGTATTCACCATCTTTTATAGTATCTATATATTTAGAAACTTGCATTATAGGTCCCGGACAGCTAAGTCCGCAAACATTTAAGATTTCTATTTTCGTGGGAGCATCTTCAGTTTTTTCGCTTTCAAATTTATCTTGATTTGTGTCATTAGATGTAGAACAATAACAAGGATTGCTGTTAGATGATAGGTTTGTAGGCATAGTTATATCGCAATATGTTCTATATCCTCCAAGTAGATTAAATGCTGTAAAACCGTTTTGTTTGAATATTCTTTCTGCTATATATCCTCTTAGTCCAACCGCACATTGTAAGACATATTCTTTATTTTTATCAAGAGTATTTATGGTTTCTCTAAGTGTGGTAAGTGGCATATTTATTGAGCCTTCTATTTTTCCTGCCATAATTTCCATTTTTTCTCTTACATCTATCAAAACGTATTTATCTGTATTTTTCAGATATTCTTCGTATCTCATTGGTGATGATAAACCTTCATATATATTGCAAGCAGCAAATCCGGCAAAATTTACAGGGTCTTTTGCAGATGAGTATGGTGGAGCGTATGCCAACTCTAACTGACTTAAATCATATATATCTCCTCCATAATGTATTGAAGTGGCTATGGTATCTATTCTCTTGTCAACGCCTGTATATCCAACTATTTGTGCACCTAATATTTTTTTATTGCTTGCAAATATAAGTTTTATTGTCATTGGAAGACCTCCGGGATAATATCCGGCTTGGCTCATTGGGTGTACCAATGATATGAAATAATCTTTTTTATATATTTTTCCATTGGCATTTAGCATTTTTTCATTTAAACCTGTGCTTGCAACAGTTATGTCGAATATTTTAGCAATACTTGTACCCATTGTGCCTTTATAAGCTTCTTTATTATATGAATCAAGTACATTTGCGCATACAGCTCTACCTTGTTTGTTGGCAGGTCCGGCAAGAGGAATCATGGTTTTGTCTCTTGTCAAATAATTTTCCACTTCTATTACATCACCTACAGCATATATATCGCTGTCAGATGTTTGTCCGAATTCGTCTACTATTATACCGCCTCTTTGATTTAACTTAAGTCCTGAATCTTTTGCAAGCGATGAGTTAGGACGTACACCTATTGACAATATAACCATATCAGTTTCTATTGTAGAGTCGTCATCAAGAACAACATTTCTACCGTTCGATGTTATTTTTGCAAGACCTTTTTCAAGCATAAGATTTACATTTTTGGCTACCAAGTGATTTTCAGCAAGTTTTGCCATATCTTTATCAAGTGGTGGCATTACCTGATTCATTTTTTCTACAAGTGTAACTTCTATTCCTCTTCTTGATAGATTTTCCACCATTTCGAGTCCTATAAATCCTCCGCCTACAACCACAGCTTTTTTAGGAGCATTATTTTTGATAAAATTATATATTCTATCAGTATCAGGAATAGTCCATAGCGTGAACACATTGTCAAAATCTTTGCCCTCAAAATCAGGTACAAAAGGGGACGAGCCGGTAGATATGATTAATTTATCGTAGTTTTCTTCATATGTTTTACCTGTCTCTATATCTTTTGCAAGAACTTTTTTATTATCTTTATCTATTTTTATAACTTCGGTTTTATCTCTTATATCTACATTGTATTTTGCAGTTATGGTTTCCTTTGTAGATACAAATAATGCATCTCTCGACATTATTTCTCCACCTATATAATAGGGTAGTCCGCAATTTGCAAAAGAAACATATGCACCTTTTTCAAAAAGTATGATTTCAGCTTTTTCGTCAAGTCTTCTAAGTCTTGCTGCAGCAGTAGCACCTCCGGCTACACCGCCAATGATTACAATCTTCATAATATAAAAATGTCCTTTCTTAAATTAAAATTATTCATTAAATAATAAATTTATAATATTTCTTACTTCCTCATTTGTGAGAGAATAAAATACTTCGTTGCCTCTTTTGTCTATTTTTACTATTCCTGCAGATTTCAGCTTTGACAAAGATTGTGATATTGCAGGTTGTGATGCGTCCATACAGTTTACAAAATGACTTACATTACATTCACCATATTGTGTAAGCTGATGTGCAATACATAATCTTAACGGATTGGATAAAAGTTTAAGCAACTCAGCTTTTTCCATTGTTAATTCAGGATTTAGTATCATATAACACCCTCCAATATAAAAATATAAGTATATAATAATATTATTATATACTTATATAAAAGTCAAGCATAAAATAAAAATATTTGCAAATTATAATATAATTTACTATAATTTTAACAAGAACCAGAAAATATATTTTTAAAAAATAAAAATTATAAGAAATTCAGCTAAATTAGAAAATTAAAAAAGCATTTTTGTATGGATAACAATAAAATGTTTATGCTAAATATCATTACATAATATAAAATCTCTACTTTTTGTATGTTTACTATTTATGGGAAATATGATTTTTTATATATGAAATTATAATATAATTTTAATTAGTGCTTGCCATTAAAGATGATTTGAAAGGAGAGTATAACAATATGATAAGAGATATGATAGTAGAAGATTATGACTGTATAACAGAATTGATGAACTCATTACATAAACTTCATGTGGATGCAAGACCTGATATGTATATGGATGTTGACAGTGTATATGATAGAAATACGTTTTTGGAAATGTTGTCAGATAAAGATGTAATATCAATAGCATATGAGGAGAAAGGTGTTGTTATAGGGATTTGCTTTGCAAGTGTGAAATATAAAAGCGGTATGCTTGACATGAAAACAATGTATATAGATGCTGTTGTGGTAAGAGAAGAATATAGAAATAACGGTATAGCTAAAAAACTTATGAATGAAGTTGAAAAAAGAGCAAGAGAATTAGAAGTAAAAAGAATAGATTTAATGGTATGGTCTTTTAATAAAAATGCTATAAATTTATATGAATCGTTGAAAATGAATGAGCAAAGGGTTATTTTTGAAAAGTTATTATAGATATTTTATACTAATCTTTAATAGATAATTATATAGATAATATAATATAATTTTTTATCGTTATATTGAGTATTGCATATTATTAGAAATATATAATAGTATAAAATGATGTTTGATGAGATTTATTTACAGTAAATTAAAAAATTTTACAAAATTATTTATGATTATTTTGGATTAGTATTAGGAGATGAAATATGAAACAGACATCTGAAACGATAGAGCTCGGTATATTTTTGGCTCTTGCAGGCGGTTTTATGGATGCATATTCTTATATATGCAGGGGTAAGGTTTTTGCAAATGCACAGACAGGTAATATTTTGTTGTTTGGAGTAAAGCTGTCAGAGGGGAAGATAAACGATGCAATCCGATACGGTATGCCGGTTGTGGCATTTTCAACAGGTATATTTTTGGCGGAGATAATAAGGCATATAGTTGAAAAAATAGAAAATAATGATAAAAAAATTTTGCATTGGCGACAAATAGGCATAGTAATAGAAATGCTTTTATTATTAAGTGTATGTTTTATATCACAAAAGCACAACTTACTTGCGAATAATATAACATCTATGGCTTGCGGAATACAAGTGGAAAGTTTTAGAAAAATGCACGGAAATGGTATTGCAACGACAATGTGTATCGGTAATCTTAGGAGTGCAACTGAAAATATGTACGGCTTTTTAAAAAATAAAAATAATATTTTTCTAAGAAAATCAATATTGTATTATTTTGTAATAATATGTTTTGTCATAGGTGCGATACTTGGAAATATATTTATAAATATAATGAATGAAAAATCTATGATAGTGTGCGTTTTATTTTTATTTATATCCTTTTTTATGATGTTCAAGGAGGAGCGTGAAAGTATCATAGACTTATAATAAAAGTCAATAGAGTACGAATATTTATATTTTTAAGAATTTATTATCTGAACAAAATTAAGTATACTCAAAGTAAAAAATTGTATACATTTTATCATCAATTAAATAAATATCAGTATTAACCGTTAGTCAATATGGATTGATGTATATCTTTTTTGTTTATAAATTTAAGATAGAATAAACCGGATGATATTCTAAGTATGCCGACTAATAAGAAAGAATCGACTTTCATACTGCTTATAGCTATTGTGCCGCTTATAGTGCCTATAAAAAAGGATAATATGTTTACAAAGAAAAATAAAAAATATTTAAAAGATTTTTTATCACCTCTAAGAGTTCTTCCGAGATTAACTGAACAGTCTGTCAAATAGCCGCTTAGATGAGTTGTTCTTGTTGTAATTCCTTTATATCTTGTAAGCAAACCGTTTTGTGAGCCTGCAACGAATGCCGTTGAGATTATAAGTATAAAAGTTGAATGTATAAAAGCATTTAAAATTATGTATAAGACCCCGTATATTATCACAGTTATACCGAACATTCGGCTAAAGCCGACATGTTTTTTGTAAAATGTAAAGCCCGAAAAAACTCCTCCTATAAAAAACGATAAGATTGCACTTGTAAAAAGACAGACTGATTCCAAATTACCGTTCATAATAGCAATAGCAAGATTGCTTACATTACCAGTGTGATGTGAAAGAGGTATGCTGCAATAGAGTAGGGCAATACAATTTGTGTATCCTGAGGTGAATGTAAGAAACATAAGCCAAAATACAATTTTCAAGTTCAATTTTTTTGTATACATAATTATGCGCACCTTTATAAATTCAATTGAATACAGATATTTTTTATATAATGCTCAAATTGTTTTGCAAGTTGAGTTGCTAAAGATTATTACAAATAATCTGTATTATAAAAAACTATATGGAACAAAACATATTTGAACGTTTGTTCAGTATAAAAATATGCTAATATCAAATAATATTATATCATATAAGAATGTGCATTACTATATAAAATGTATATAATGAATAATTTTAAAAAATTAATTCAAAAAAACCTCAATTTTTTAAAAAGAGGTTTTTAATTTACTAAATTATAAGCTTTATCTGATTTCAAATATTTATTTTATGCTTCTTCAGGTAATATATATTCTTGCTTGTAAGCATTGAATCTGCTCATAAATTTTTCGTCTTTTTCTTTTTTAAATGTGTGAGCAAGCAAGTCATTTTCGCCTACTTCTACAATTGTTATGGCTATATTACTGCAATGGTCCGCTATTCTTTCAAAGTCTGTTATTAAATCTGACCATACAAATCCGACTTCAACAGAGCATTTATTATCTATAAGTCTTTGTATATGTCTGTTTTTTAACTCTTCTGACAATACGTCTATAACTTCTTCTAAAGGCTCTATTTCTCTTGATTTTTCATAGTCAGTATTTTTGCAATACAAAAATGTTTTTTCAATTATATCTCTGATTGCTTTTGTATAAACATCTAACTCCTGTTTTGCTATATCTGATAAATAAAGACCTTTGTCTTGCATAGATTTTGCGGATTGAACTATATTGTATGCATGGTCTGATATTCTTTCAAAATTTCCTATTATATGGAATAGCGTGTTTATATATTTTCTATCCTCATCAGGTAAATCTTTTGTGCTTAGTTTTATTAGATATGCACTTATAGCGTCATCATAAGTGTCGCTGTCTTTTTCCAGTTGCTTTACTTTTTCATATTTACTTTCTGTGCAATCTCCTATGCTGTCTATTGCTTTGAATAAACATTTTTTTGTTAGCTCAGACATAGAGTTTACAACTATTTTACACTGATCCAGAGCAAAAATTGGAGTTTCCAAAAATAAGTCATCAAGCAGTCTAAGGCTTTCTTGTAATTTACCGGCTTCAATATTTTCTTCGTCTTCTGTTTCAGGTATTGTAGTAGTAGCAAGTTTTAACAGTATGTTTGAAAACGGTAATAAAATTATTGTAGCAGTAAGGTTAAACGCAGAGTGAATAACAGCTATTCCTACAGCGGTAGCAGATTCTTGCATAAAGCTGAAATGTACAATAGAGTTTATAGAGTAAAATGCAACCATAAAAAGTATTGTACCGATAAGATTGAAATACAGATGTATTAATGCCGCTCTTCTTCCGTTTTTACCTGTACCTATTGATGATAACAGTGCAGTTACACAAGTACCTATATTTTGTCCCATTATAATAGGTACAGCTGATGCGTATGGTACAAGACCTGTCATACATAGTGCCTGCAATATACCTACAGATGCAGAAGATGATTGTATTATTGATGTCAATACCACACCGACAATCATACCTAATATAGGATTTTGGAACATTATAAACAAGTTTTTGAATTCAGGTATTTCTGATAATGGTTCAACAGAACTGCTCATCGCATCCATACCGTACATCAATATTGCAAAGCCTATTAATATTGAACCTATGCTTTTTTTTCTTTCCTTTGAAGAGAACATCACAAGACATACACCTATAAGTGCTATTATAGGAGAAAAGCTTGTCGGTTTTAACATTGTGATAAAAAAGTTATCACTTTTTATTCCTGTTAAGCTCAAAATCCATGATGTTATTGTAGTACCTATGTTTGCTCCCATTATTACTCCAACAGCCTGTTGAAGTTTTATCATATTAGAGTTTACCAGACCTATGACCATAACCGTAGTAGCTGATGAGCTTTGGACTATTGCGGTTACACCTGCACCAAGAAGTACAGCTTTTATAGGATTGCTTGTAAGCTTTTCCAGTATTTTTTCAAGTTTTCCGCCTGCCACTTTAGAAAGTCCTTCTCCAAGAACTTCCATTCCATATAAGAATAAAGCAAGTCCTCCTATGAGAGATAAAAAATCAAAAAAAGTCAAAATATTTCCTCCAATCAATTTTAAGACGATTCATAAAATAATCCTTATATATTATAATATGAACTTGATATTATTTCAAATAATATTTATTCGGTTTTTAAATTTAGTTTAAAGATATACGTTTTTTCATAATAAATTAATATTTAAGTATATTTTCTTTAACTATCATTTGATAATATATTATGTATAAAAATTAAGCAATAAACATAAAAATGCAAAGAAACATTCAGTTGTTTATATTATAAATTTATGATATGATTTTAAAGAATACAGAAATGTAGAATATAAAAACTTCAAAGTACAATGATATTTACAATAAGGTTTTTATATAATTTTTAACAAATGCAAATGATAATTTTACAATATTTATAATATAGTAAAGGATATAAGATGGAAAGTTTTTATATAGCATTTAATGCTGTTGCCCCGATATCATTTTTGGTAATTTTCGGATATTACTTAAAAGAGAAAAAATATCTTGCAAAAGAAACCATATCCAATTTGAACAAATTATGTTTTAACATATTTTTACCTGTACTTACATTCAGTAATATACTGCATACAAATGTGAGAGAAATATTTGATATTAAACTTTATATATATGTGTTTATAAGCATAATCGCCATGGTTGTGGCATTAAGTATGATAGTGCCGTTTATTGAGCCTGATTCAAAAAAACAAGGGGCACTTATACAAGGTATATACAGAAGTAATTTTGTTATATTGGGAATACCTCTGACTAATCATATTGCAGGCAATGCAGGTGCATTTGTTGCATCAATACTCATAATGGTTGTCATACCTATGTATAATATGTTGGCTGTAATTGTGCTTGCAACTCATAGCGGAAGAAATACAGATTTGAAAAACGTATTGAAAGAAATTATCAGAAATCCTCTTATAATTGCATCCATACTTGCAATAATCCTTTCTTTATTAAATGTGAAAGTGCCTCAATTCGTGGACAAAATAATATTGGATTTGGCAAAAATCGGCAGTGTACTTCCTATGATTATGCTTGGGAGTATGCTTGATTTTAAAAAAATATCTTCAAATATAAGAAATATATTTATCGGAGTTTTAGGCAGACTTATATTAGTGCCTCTTATATTTTTAACAATAGCTATAGCACTTGGATTCAGTAGTGAAAAAATAGTGGCTCTCATAGCTATGTACTGTGCACCTACAGCGGTCAGTTCTGCACTTATGGCTGAGCAAATGGGATGCGATTACGAACTTGCTGCACAGATAATAATATTTACAACGGTTATATCATGTTTTACAATATTTTTATGGGTATTTACATTGGATTTTTTGAAATTTATATAAAAAAATGTATTGTTAAAGAAAAAATGGGAATATATATACTATAAATTAATTTTTTAAATCAGAAAGGAACTTGTACTTGAAAAAAATAATTTTATATCAGTTGAGTGAAGATAGGAAAGATAGGATTTCAAAGATATTAAAGGAAGATATTACAGTTAAATTTATCGATAAAAATATGTTAAATGAGGTTGTAGGAGATATTTTTAACGATACGGAAAAAAATGTGTCATATGAACCTGATAATGACAGCATTTTTGATAATGAATTTATGCTCATACAAGGGTTTGATACAGACGAGGATATCAGAGAGCTTTTATTTTCTTTCAAGTCCAATTTAGTTGAAAGGCCGATAACTTCGTCAAGGACTGAAAGTAATGAAAAATGGACATTGAAAGAGCTTTTAAAAGAAATATTTGAAGAAAATGAATATATGAAAAATTATAATAAACAGAAGTAGGGATAAGATGAAAAGATTTGATATTATAGTTATAGGTAGCGGAAGCGCTAATATAGTTGTAGATGAAGCTTTGGAAAAAGGCTTGAAATGTGCAATGATAGAAAACGGAAAATTTGGCGGTACTTGTCTTACAAGAGGTTGTATACCTACAAAAGTAATGGTAACGGTAGCAGATTTTATAAGACAGGCACAAAAAGCGTCTAAAATAGGGATAAATATAAAGGATATATCCGTAGATTTCGACAAAGTTTCAAAAAGAGTATGGCAAAAGATAGATGAAAGTAAAGACGTATACCAATATTACAAAAGTAAAGAAAATTTGACTGTATATGAAGGTACTGCAAAATTTATATCAGATAAAGAAATAAAAGTAGTTTTTAATGATAGTGCAAAGCAAGATGAGATTATAACTGCTGATAAGATAGTAATAGGAGCAGGCGCCAGAACAAAAGTTCCTAAGATAGAAGGTCTTGAAGAAGTAGGGTATTTAACTTCAGAAAGTTTTTTTGGAGATAAATTCCCTAAAAAACCATATGAAAGTGTTACAGTCATAGGCGGTGGATATATAGGCGTGGAATTTGCACATATATTGTCTGCACTTGGTTCAAAAGTAAATATAGTACAACATAATATGTATTTATTACCCAAAGAAGAAGAAGATGTTTCAGTTGCTATACCTGAAATACTCTCAAAATATGGTATAGATGTATATACAAATAAAGACACAATAAGAACTTATATGCAAGACGGAAAAAAAGTGCTTGAATTTAAAAATATATCAAACGGAAGATTATACAGTGTAAAATCAGATGAAATAATAGTAGCCCCCGGTGTTATGAGTAATGCCGATACACTTGATATACAAAATACATCTATAGAGTTGGAAAAAGGATATATAAAGACAAATGAATTTTTAGAAACTACGGTTGACGGAGTTTATGCGATTGGAGATATAAACGGGAAATATCAATTCAGACACAAAGCTAATTATGAAGCGGAGATATTGTCACATAATTTATTTTATGCTAAGGATAATGATTATGAGTTTGCAAGTTATGATGCTGTGCCAGCGGTAACATATATATATCCACAGGTTGCTCATGTAGGTCTTACAGAAAAAGAAGCAAGAAAAAAAGGATATAAAATACAAGTGGCGTTGCATTATTATTATCAGACTGCTAAAGGCTTTGCACTCGGATATAATGAGGGAGAAGAAAGTGACGGATTTGTAAAAATAATAATAGAAAAAGACAGTAAAAAAATATTAGGAGTTCATATAATAGGTGATGAGGCATCAATATTATTACAGCCATATGTAGAGCTTATGAATGCGGGAGAAAAGATAATACAACCTATAAATGAAGAAATAGGTTCACAGCTTACAAAAAGATTAAGAAAAGAAAATTATAAACGTAATCTGAATCCTAATACTATAGAGCTTACGAATAAGACAATGGTTGCACATCCGTCTTTATCAGAAGTTAGTATATGGACTAAATATATGGATTTTAAATAAAAAATATCTGTTAGAGTGTCCACAACAGATATTATAGAACTGATAATAATATAATCAAAAAATAAGCACCTTTAAAAAAGTGCTTATTTTTTGATTATAAATAAAATATTATATAAATATTATTAAGGACTTGAGTTAATATCACTAACAATAGTTAAGCTACATTTTACAGATTTAATTTATACTTAAGATAATTTAATTAGTATAGTACACTTATTTCTGTAAAACGGAAGTTTTAATATTTTCTGTTTTTAATTATACCTAAAACTATTGTAGGTATTATCAAGAAGAATATAGAAAGTATTCCAAGATATCCGTAGCCTTTTACAACCAATGTGTTAAGTCCGACTAATGATATGAACATGGAGATTATCATAGAAACTAATGATATTAACATTCTTCTCTTTGTTATATCACCTATTTGTTCAAATGAATTTTCATATCTTGCAACTATACCGAATATACAGCCAACTCCTGTAGATACAAATGCCAGGAACAATGTTATGGAATAAGCGTATAGAAGAGGTGTACTGTTTAATTGTTTAATTATTGTAAGTATAGGTAATGTTTCGTCTTTTATAAGTGATAAGTGTGCTAACATCATTAAACATGACATAGTTATCATTACACCGTTCAATATAACACCGAGTATTGCGAATTGTTTTACAGATTTTTTGGTAGTAAGAGGTTTTGACGCACCTAGCATTATAGCTAATACCAAAGATTGGAAACCTGCATATTTAAGACCGTTATATAAAACTGTACTCATAGGAGCGGCAGTTTCTTTTGTTTCCATTATTATATTAAGATTACCTATATTTGCTTTTAATCCTGATACTGTAACTATAGTAAGGAATATAAGTATCAATAAAGTGATAGCTGTTGACGCTTTTCTTACAAGATCGGCGCCGAAGATAGTAAGTACAAAGAATATTACACCTGTTATAGCCACACCTATTATATATTGTAAATTAAATAAATTTTCTAAAAGTGCCGCACTTCCTGCTATTGATGCACCTACTGCAACTATTGTAAGTAGCAAATATGCTATATCGAATATGTATCCCATTATTTTACCGTAAGGTGCACAAAGCTTTTCTATCCAGTTGTGATAGTTGTATTCATTGTTATTTCTTGCAAATAATATACCTTCATAAAATACAAATCCTATCAATGCGACTATTATAAACGGTAAGAATATGGACGGATAACCGAATTTTACGAAAAACGTTCTTGTTTGATTTCCTGTTGCAAAACCTCCACCGACGTGTGCGCCGAACCATACAGACGCAACTCCAAAAACTGTACTTAGTGGAACAACATTAGTATTTTCATTATTCATAAATACACAACCTTTCTAAATTTTATTTTTAATAAAAAATGATTACTTGTTTGCTTTTTGATATGCAAATAATGCGGCACCTAATGCGCCGTTCAACTGACAATATTCGCTTGTATGCAATTTAAAACCTGTATTTTTTTCCAATGCTCTTACCATTCCTTTATTTAATGCTACACCTCCGGTCATAACAACATCATCTTTCATACCGACTCTTTTAGCAAGAGCACCTACGCGACTTGCTATTGCGGTATGTATTCCCTTTACTATATCTTGTATCTTTGTACCTCTCGACAGTTGAGATATAACCTCAGACTCTGCAAAAACTGTACAAGTGGAACTTATAGGAACATCTTGAGTAGACTGTTCATCCAATTTTTCCAGATCTTCTATGTCGACTTCCAATACATTGGCAATTACATCCAAGAATCTTCCTGTTCCGGCAGCACATTTGTCATTCATAACAAAATTTTCCAACATACCGTTTTCATCTATTTTTAAAGCTTTTGAATCTTGTCCGCCTATATCTATTATAGTTCTTACATTTGGAAACAGAAAATATGCACCTTTTGCATGGCATGAAAGCTCGGACATTTGAGAATCGGCTTCTTCAAGAGAGTTTCTACCATAACCTGTAGCCATTATATAGCTTATATCTTCTCTTTTCATATCGGTTTTTTCCAAGATTTCATTTATTGCTCTTATCGGTCCTGATGTGCCGGCTCCTACATCTACTTTGGAAGAGGCAATTATGTTTTTTCCGTCTTCCAACATAATACACTTAGATGCTGTAGAGCCTATATCAACACCAAGTGTATATATCTTGCTCATAATAAATCACCTACATATACAAATGTTTATAAATAATTTTTCATTTGTTTGAATAAAAATTTATCTTTAAATAATTTAAATTCTGATATAATTTAAATTTTAACATATTAAATTAGCAAAAATCTAAATATGATTTATTTAAAATATTTTTGGTGTATAGTAAATCAGCTTAAAAATATTTTTTAAAGCCGATTTACTATAGTTAAAATCTGTTATTTTAGAACATAACCTGCGATTACCATTTGTTGAACTTGAGAAGTTCCTTCATATATGGATGTTATTCTGGCATCTCTGTATATTCTTTCAATAGGGTAATCTTTGATGTAACCATATCCGCCATGTAATTGTAAAGCTGTATATGCTACTTCATTTGCAACTTCTGCAGCATAGTATTTTGCCATCGAAGATTGTAAGCCGGGTTTTTCTCCCAAGTCTTTAGTCTTTGCTGCATCGTATACAAGCAGTCTTGCAGCTTGAACTTTTGTTGCCATTTGTGCTAATGTGAATTGAGTGTTTTGGAATTTGGAAAGAGTTCTTCCGAATTGTACTCTTTCTTTTACATATTTTGTAGCTTCATCCAATGCACCTTGTGCAATTCCAAGAGCTTGAGCCGCAACACCTATTCTTCCGGAGTCAAGTGTGTTGAGCATTATTTTAAATCCGTTTCCTTCTCCACCCAATAAGTTTTCTTTAGGCACTTTTACATTGTCTAAAACTATATCTGATGTTTGAGTTCCTCTTATACCCATTTTATTTTCATGTGCTCCTACAGACCAGCCTTCATAACTTGATTCTACTATGAAAGTTGATATACCTTTTGCACCTTTTGTTTTGTCTGTAACAGCTGATATTATTGTAAAATCTGCCATAGGAGCATTTGTTATGAAACATTTTCTACCGTTTAATATATAATAATCTCCCTCCAATTTGGCAGTTGTAGCTGTAGCTCCGGCATCTGAACCTGCACCGGGTTCTGTAAGTCCGAAACAACCTATTTTTTCTCCAAGTGCAAGAGGTTTTAAGTATTTCATTTTTTGTTCTTCAGTTCCGAAATTAAGTAAAGGTAATGCTGCCAGTGAAGCTCCGGCAGTTATATATGTGCTTGTGGATGCACATCTTCTTGATATTTCTTCCATTATTATTGCGTATGACACATAGTCTGCGCCTGCGCCACCGTATTTTCTGGGTATTATAGGTCCTATAAATTGATATTTTGCCAATTTATCCATAACATCTTTAGGTATTTCGCCGGTTTCATCTACATGGTCAGGATAAGTTGCTAATTCATTTTTTACAAATTCTCTTACATTTTGTCTTAACAACTCTTGTTCTTTTGTAAATTTCATTATTTCCCTCCTATATTTATTGTTTGAAACGATTGTGATTCGTTTTGCAATAAAAATTTATCAAAAAAATTGATTGTAATATTTACAGCATTTCAGCGAAAGTTTGGATTTTTGTTCTTATTTGTTCACTGTTTGCATCTTGTTGATCCACTTCTATTGCAAGAACAGGAAGATGAGCATCTCTCATATCTTTTACAAAAAGAGGCATATCATATTCGTCTAAATCTGAAAACTTGGTTTGTGCAAACATAGCTCCGTCAGCTTTTGTCTTTTTCATCAATTCTATTGATAATTCGCCTACTAATTTGTTAGGTTCATAAGCTGCTGAAAATCCTTCTATGTTTTTCCATTGGTTAGCCAATCTTTCCAAAGCGTTTTTTCCAACTTCAGGAACATCTGTATTATATTGTACAGATTCATGTGCCAAATAATCTCCAACTATTCTTATCTTGTTTTGCTCTAATATGTCAAGTATATTAAGATCATCGAATATAAGTCCTGCAACAACTATTTTTTTACCGTCATATTTTTCTTCAGGTAATTTTTTTAATTCCTCGTTTATTTGCTTTACCATTTCAGTATGATCTTTTTTAGGAATGAAATATGCACTCTTGAATACAAAACTTCTGTCTCTGTTCTTTATTGTATTAGGATGAGATGATGCTAACATTGAAAACTCTCTCATAAGTGCTCTATGCTCATTATACAGTTTTATGCTTTCTTGTATTTCTTCATCTTTAATTTCGTGTCCACATATAGCTTCCAACTTATCTTTTACAAATTCCAATTCTTCTACTAAATATTCAACCCCGCAGTCCAATTTTCTGTTTTGAGGATATACTATGAATATTGAAGGTATATTTTTTACGCCTGATCTCCAGTTTTGACTTAGAGATATAAGTGTATCGCTCATTCCCGGCATTACGACACCGCTTAACATATTATAAGTACCGTTTAAACCTAATTCTATAATTGCATGAACTATAGATGCGCAAAACGCAGGAAAATATTGTTTTGAAAGGTCAAGTTTAACATTGTATCCGCCCCAAAGACCTACAGGAAACATACCTGCAGCATCAACCAATTCTTCAGGTCCAAAAACAGGAATCATACCTATTGCTTTTTTGCCGCTTTTTTCAATATAGTCACAAACATATTTTTTAGGATTTAAAGCTATATCTTCACATTTCTCTAAAAGTTGTTTAAGCATTTTATTTCGCCTCCTTATGTTGATCCATAATTTCTACAAGTCCTTGAACTCTCGTCTCAAACTGTGCTTCGGAGAAACCTCTCGGATCCGCCTGATCTCCGTCAAAGCTTGAATATGGTAAATGGCTGTGCTTTGCTACTTGTCTTGCCATTTCATATTGAACGAAACTCATAAGTTTGCAACTTCTATTCATATGATATAGTACTCCGACGCAGTTACCGTCATCTAATGCTTGATTTCTATATTCTGACATTTTTTCTATGTTTACGCTGTTAAACATTGAGCTGTACGCTTTTGCCAATCCGTCAAGGTCATCTTTTTCATATTCAAGTGCCCATGCGTAAGGATAAACACTACCTGTCATATTTATTCCGTATTTTGCTAAAGTTTTCATTTTGTATCCTATGTATGGCCAACAAGGTATACCTTCCATCATTATTCTGTATTTTTCTTCACCTCTGAAACTTGATTTACCTTCTTTAGCATTTTCTTTCAATTCTTCTATCAAATATTTGAAAGCGTCTGTTGTTTCTTTTTTTCCTCTATAGCAAACTATAATCGCCATATAAGTAAATAAGTCGAAGCCGTTCATAGGAGAAGGATAATTATCTTTTGAAAGCTGCATAGATTCTTTCCATAATTTTCCGTTTTCAGCTGATATTTCCATTACTTCCGATAATTTTTTAGGGTCAAATTTTTTGCCGGATATTTCTTCTAATTGTTTAATTCCGTATTCAAATTGTTTTCTGAAATATTTTATTCTTCTTGGAGATATTTCATATTCATCATTGTACGGAACGTCTATCATTATTAAAGGGATGTTCAATTCTTTTGCTAAATTTTCGTACCATTTTACAACCATGTTGCATATATTATTACAGCAACATACAAAATCAGGTTTCGGCATTCTTAAAACCTCAGTATTACCACCTTCTTCCAAAAATCCGAAGTTTGTTCTTGCATATGCACAAAGATCTATTGAGTATCCGAGAGATTCTGCTGATTCTTGCAATCTTAGAGATTCTCTTTTTGCGGCAAGTCCGGCAGCTTGATTCTCCGGATAACATAGCGGTAAGCCAAAACATTCAACCAATTCCTGTGGAAATACTGATGTTGACCAACCAACAGGTATGCCTTTTTCTTTAGCCTCCCAAGCTTCTTTATATGATTGAGCCAATAGTCCGTTTATTATCTTCGTTGCACTTTTTTTCTCAGTAGCTTCTGCCATTTCAAATCACCTCATTGATATAAATTTATTTATATTTTTATTAATAAAAGATTAAATAAATAATTAACGATTTTGGTATTACCAAGATAGTTTGAAAAAATTCTATCTTGGTAATAAAAATCCTTATTATTTTTGTAATATTACTTTTTTAGCTTTAAGCTCGTCTATTTGTTCTTTTGTATATCCTATTTGTTTTAAAGTTTCATCTGTATGTTCTCCTAATTTTGGAGCTCTTACAAATTCTTTTATTCCGTTTTCTTCAAATAGAACAGGTGTGTTGTAAAGTACACCTTCATGTCCATTTTCATATGTGTGTTTGAAAAGATAATCATTAGCCCAGCATTGTTCATCATTTAATACTTCTCCCGGTGTTTGTAATTTTTCGAAAGGAATACCGGCTTCTGACAGTCTTTTTATCCATTCTTGAGAAGGTTTTTGAATGAATATGTCTTCAAGAATAGGAATGAATTCGTCCAAGTTTGCCACTCCGCCTTTTAAAGTAGAGAATTTTCCGCCTATTAAATCAGGTCTTTCTATAACTATGTTGCAGAAGTTAGGGAACCATTTTTCATATTGAAAGAATGCTACTTGTATCCATTCTCCATCTTGAGTTTTAAATGTAGTGTTTATAGGATTTGGTGGTCTACGTCTTGTTATAGGCATTTCATATCCGTATTGAGAGCTTACTACAGGCAATCCCATACCGAAAACCGCTGTATGGAATAATGCTACATTTACTTTTTCACCTTTACCTATTTTGTCTCTTCTATGTATTGCAGCCAATATACCTGCAGCCAAACTCATACCCGCATAGTGATCACCGAATGCAGCGGCTGTGTTACAAGGGGATGTTCCTTTTTCCATAAGTCCGAGTGCTACACCGCCTCTTGCAAAATATGCAGTATAGTCAAATGCAGGAGTATCTTTTGCAGGACCTTTTTCTCCATAACCTAACAAGTGTCCGTATACTATCTTAGGGTTGATTTCTTTTAATGTGGCATAATCAAGTTTTGATTTTACCAATGCCTTTTGTCTTGTGTTAGTCAAAAATACGTCTGCACCTTTTACCAAATCATATATTATTTTTTGACCTTCAGGAGTATTTGCATCTATAACCATACCTTTTTTTCCGGCATTTTCATTTTCAAAAAGTGGGTTTTCATCTTCATCTATAGGTGAACACCATTGCATACCTACAACTCTCATAGTATCTCCAAATGAAGGTTCTATTTTTATTACGTCTGCACCCCAGTCCGCCAAAAGACGTCCGCAGCATGGACCGGCTACGAAATTTGCAAATTCTATTACTCTTAATCCTTCAAGCATATTTTGTTTTTCGCTCATTTTTATTCTCCTTTCAAAACAAATCTGTTTTATAAAAATAATTTTAATGTTGTTAAATATTGTTTTTTATAATTCACTCTTTGCTTTTTTCTCTTTTTTTATAAGCTCTATAAGTTTAGGAACTATGGCATGAACATCTCCTACAATACCTAAATCTGATACGCCGAATATTCCGGCTTCTTCGTTCTTGTTGATAGCTATTATAAGTTCTGATTCTTCCATACCTGCAAGGTGTTGTATTGCTCCTGAAATACCAAGTGCAAAATATAGGTTAGGTCTAACTGTCTTACCTGTTTGTCCTACTTGTCTGTCTTTTTCTATCCAACCTGCGTCAACAGTTGCTCTTGATGCTGATACTTCTGCACCTAATAAATCGGCTAATTCACCCAACATATTAAATGCGTCCGGCGCTCCGATTCCTCTACCGCCTGATACAAGCACATCCGCCTCTGTTATATCTTTTTTCTTGCTTTCTACTTTTACAACTTCTTTTATAACGACGTTCATATCAGATTTATCAAAAGGTATTTTTTCTTCAACTATTTCTCCCTTTAAGTCGGGATTATTTTTTAATGCCTGCATAACTCCGGGTCTGACAGTAGCCATTTGAGGTCTGTGATTTTCACATAAGATGGTTGCCATCAGATTTCCGCCGAAAGCCGGTCTTGTCATAAGCAGATTTTTGCTTTCTTCATCTATTTCAAGTGCTGTACAATCGGCTGTAAGTCCTGTATGAATTCTTGATGCCAATCTCGGTGCTAAATCTCTTCCGATTGAACTTGCTCCATACAAAACTATTTCAGGATCATATTTTTTTATTATTGCACAAACAGCTTTTGCATATGGTTCTGTTACATATTCATTTAATATTTCATCATCTACTACGATTACCTTATTCGCTCCGTGATGTATAAGCATTTCAGCTTTTGATTTTATATTGTATCCTAACAACATTGCAACTACATCCTGGTTTAATGAATCAGCTAATTTCCTTGCTTCTCCAAGCAACTCTATACCTACTTTTTGTAATTCGGAGTCTCTTTGCTCAATAAATACAAATACGTCTTTGCTCATTTTATCAGTCCTTTCTTATATAATATATTTTTCTTTAAGTTTTGAAACTATAGCTTGAGCCGCCTCATCAGCAGTTAAATCCTTTAATAAAACTCCTGCGGCTTTTCCTTGTTTAGGATAAGATTTCTTTACTTTTGTAGGTGAACCTTTTAGACCTATATTTGCAATATCTATTTTGTCTTTTATAGTTTCCAAATTCCAAATTTTTATTTCTTTTTGATAAGCATCAAATATACCGCTTATTGTCATATATCTCGGCTTTGTAGATTCTGACAGAGCTGTGATCACGCAAGGCATATTTACTTCTATGATATGATATCTGTCTTCAAATTGTCTTTTTACCGATAATTTGTTATTTTCAAATTTTACTTCTTGTGCATAGGTTATTTGAGGGATGCCCAAATGTTCCGCTATTTGAGGACCTACTTGTGCAGTATCTCCGTCTATTGCCTGTCTGCCTGTTATTATTAAATCATAATCTAAACACTTTAATGCTGCCGATATTGTAGAAGATGTAGCCCATGTATCTGCACCACCGAATGCTCTGTCTGTTAATAATACGGCTTCATCTGCTCCCATAGCGAGAGCTTCTCTCAATGCAGACTCTGCTTGAGGAGGTCCCATAGACAATACTGTAACTTCAGCATCCAATTCGTCTTTCAGTTTCAAAGCTATTTCTAATCCGGCTTTATCATCAGGATTTATAATACTTGGAACTCCCTCCCTTATAAGCGTGTTGGTTTTAGGGTCTAATCTCACTTCAGTTGTATCAGGTACTTGTTTCATACAAACAACTATTTTCATAATACCTCCTTAAAAAAATAAAAATTTATAAAATAAAGTAACAATAACATGAACGACCAAAGATAAAAAACTTTATTAAAATATGTATAAAAGCCTAAAATATAATTAAATAGCAATTATATTTGTATTACCTGTCATGTTATCGTTTTCTAAAGAATAAAATAAAAAAAGTATATTAATTATTGCAATTTCAACATTAATAATTATGATGAAAAATACTTTTTTAAATGCTTTTAATTATTTTATTTTTAACATATTAATTTAATAAAATAATTTTATACTGAATTAATACTGAAAAATAAGTAATATACATAAACGCTTTTATAAAAAGGTATTACCAAAA
Organism: Peptoanaerobacter stomatis; assembly: GCF_000238095.2. NCBI lineage: Bacteria > Bacillati > Bacillota > Clostridia > Peptostreptococcales > Filifactoraceae > Peptoanaerobacter > Peptoanaerobacter stomatis. The sequence continues at coordinate 607,971 of NZ_JH815225.1, read as the reverse complement.
TATATTATATTTGTCCTACCAATTTACAAGTAAACTTTAGCAGATTTTTTAAAATTTGTCAATGATTAATTTTATGCTTTTTAGTATTCTGTTTATTTTTTCATTATTTATTCACAGCAAATTTTCAATAGTGTAATAGAATTTATGTTTATTAAATAATTATCAAAAATAATTTTAAAATTGTATTTTATTTAGAGATATTTTTTAAAAATTGTGGTATAACTAATAAATAGTTAGAATAAGTAAGCAAGAATTTTATACAATATGAGTATATATTGATAAAAACTTTTATGGGAGGATAGTGACTATATGAGCAGACGGATAATTTCACATCCGAAAAACAGTATAAGCATAGATAGCAGACCGCAATATCTTCGTGTAGCTGATAAAATAAAGCAAAAAATATTTTCGGGCAGTATAAAAATAGGGGATAAACTTCCTACAGAGAGGGAGCTTGCTCAAAGATATAATGTTGGGAGACCTTCGATAAGGGAGGCGATAAGAAGTCTTGAAAATCTGGGACTTGTTGAAACATTACAAGGGAGCGGAACATATGTCAGGAATAATACTGAAAAAATAATATTGAATTCTTTTGATATAATATACAATACAAATGATATTTCTAATGAAGAGGTTGTGCAGTTCAGAGAAATGTTTGAATATGCGGCTGTGAAATTGGCGGCAACTAATGCAACCGACGCGGAGATAAGGAAACTCGAAAAAATACTTGAAAAGATGAAAATTGTTAATACATCTAAAGAATTGGAACGTGTAGATTTGCTTTTTCATGAACAAATAGCGAATATGACACATAATACTCTTATTTTAGAGATTTTTAAAGCTATGAGAAGTTTTTTCGATAATTGTATTAAAAGTACAAATGATTTGATATATTCAAAGGGGGAAAATAATGAAGATATAATAAGTTATCACATTCCTATAACAGATGCAATAAAAGATAGAGATCCGTCAGTGGCACTTGTATTTATGGAAAGACATTTCAAAAAAATAAGAGAGCTTATGCAAAAATAGTTGAAATAAAATGCTTATTAATTTAAAGTAGTTATTTCATATGCAAGATTAATACAGTATAGGTGATATTTGTTTTCTCATAATTACATTATACAAGAAAAAGCATGCAGTTTCCTGCGTGCTTTTTTGTGTAAAGAAAACCACCAGCTATGCTGGTGGATATTTATTCAATTATGCTATAATATTTATGTAATCATAAGTTTAAAATTGTAGCAAAGATGTAATCTAAATATTTGTATATAGGTGTAAGATATTTTATATATCAAACTTAGGTATTGCGTCAATAAGCGTCTTTGTATATTCACTTTTAGGATTTGTGAAAATGCTCTTTGTGTCATTGTCTTCGACTATTGCGCCGTTTTTCATCACTATTATTCTATCGGAAATTTTTCTTACTGTATTTAGGTCGTGAGATATGAATATCAATGTAAAATCATTGGTTTTGTGTAAATTTTTCAGAAGTTGAATTATTTTTGACTGTACACTCACATCTAAAGCAGTCAATATTTCGTCTGCAATTATAACTTTCGGTTTTAATGACAACACTCTTGCAATAGCAAGTCTTTGTAATTGTCCTCCGCTCAGTTGAGTAGGTCTTTTTCTGAGTACTTCATCATTTAGTTCGCATGAACTTATTATAGATTTTATATATTCTATTTCCAGATTTTTTGGTACTATTTTATGATATCTCACAGGTTCTATCAAATGGTCTTTGATATTCCACATAGGATTGAAACAATCAAACGGGTTTTGAAAAATTATTTGTACTTCTTTTTTATAGTCCTTGTCTTTCTTTTTTTTGATTATGTTATTGCCATCATAGTACACATTACCATTGTAGTCTTCTTCAAATCCAGCAAGTATTAGAGATAATGTGGTTTTTCCACATCCTGATTCACCTACTATAGCAGTAGTGCTTCTGTTATATATGGTAAAACTTATATTATCTATCGCTAAAGTTCTTTTCTTTTTGTTATAAATGTATTCTTTGGTAAGATTTTCTATGCGAAATATCTCTTTCATTTTACACCTCGTAGAGTTTTTTCGTATCTTGTATTATCTGTCTTGCTATATCACTTTTTTGATTTTGCAATATATCTTTTGTTTTTCCTTCTTCTATTATCTTTCCTTTATCTATAACTGTCACGTTTTCACATAGGCTTGCTATCACACCTATATTGTGACTTATAAATATAAGAGGAAGATTTTTTTTGGAAGATATGTTGTTAATCAGCTCAATAAATCTCATCTGTGATATGGCATCTAAGCTGGTAGTAGGCTCATCAGCTATAATAAGTGAAGTAGGTGTACACAGCGACATAGCTATAAATACTCTTTGCCTCATACCGCCGCTTAATTGATGTGGATAGCATTGTATAACTTTTTTGGAATCCAATCCTATTTCTTCAAGCTGTTTTAAGGCAAAATTATATGTTTCATTTTTTGATATTTTGTAATGGCTTTGTATTACTCTCCTCATTTGAGAGCATATCTTTTCGTATGGGGAAAGTGCATTTATGGAGTCTTGCATTATCATAGATATGTTTTGTCCGATATATCTTCGTCTTTGTTTTTTTTCCATTTTTAATATATCTTTTCCACAAAGAAATATCTCACCTTGTACTATTGCATCAGATGGCAAAATATCCATTATAGCATTTATGGTCATAGTCTTACCGCAGCCACTACTCCCAAATATTCCAAGTCTTTCACCGTCTTTTACTTCCAAATTTATATTGTCAAGTATCTTTTTGCCAATTTCAACGCTCAAATTCTTTATTTGCAAAATCTTGTCCATATTCTACTCCGCTATCTCCTTGTTATCAAAAATCATGTAACTTGCATATGCAAGAGAAAAAATCGCCATACACGGAAAAAACAGCAACATAGGTTTATCAATAATATACACTCTATACTGATACAATAAAGCTCCCCAATCCGGTTTTGTAATATCTGCCCCTAAGCCTATAAAAGAAAGTGAGGCATATTGCAAAGCAATGGCACTTACCATGCTTCCAAGAGCTGCAAGTATTGGAGTGATGATATTGGGAAGTATATGTCTTGTCATTATGAAAAAAGGCGGTATGCCGAGAGCCTTCTCACTTAGTATAAATCCTCTGCTTTTTACTTGTCTTGTAAGTATCATTGATTGGTTTGTATATGTACAGATACCTGTGATACCAAGTGTCATACCTGCAGTTACGGGATTAAGTCCGAATATTGCCGAGATAATTAAAGCCATTATAAATGACGGCACTATCATAAGCATATCTGTAAAAAATACTATGATAGTTTCCAAAGTCTTACCGAAATATCCGCCCATCATACCTAATATAAGACCGAAGAAAACTGATATTGTCGATGCTATAAAAACAGTGGCAAATGTACGAACAGCTCCATCTACTATAAGGGAAAATATATCTCTGCCAAGGTGATCAGTGCCGAAATAATGATTAAGAGAAATGGGGGCAAAAGTATCTGAAAGATTGGTTTTTACAGAGTCCTTATAACCTGTAATTATCATTATTATGATAGTAAGAGCAATCAATATATACAATAAATATCTCTTTTTCATTCCCTCTCTCCTAAAAATTTTATGAAAATTTCAAATACAAGGTGAACTACCATCATCCAAATAACTATGAAAAACATATAAGACTGGATGATGTTATAATCCCTTTGCATGATTCCTGATATTAAAAAGAAACTGACTCCATGGATTGAAAATATAAATTCCACTACGCTACTGCCACCGATAACCCATGCAAACTTACTGATAATTGCAGAACAAAGACCTATAAGTGCAGGTTTGAGTCCGGCTGTTAGCAGAGCTTCATTGAGCAAAAAACCTCTTGCCATCTCCGCCTTTATATATGATTGTTTTTGTATTTTTAAAAAGTGTTTTTTCATTATCCTCGCAATACTTCCTACAGATGCAAATGCTGTCAAAAGTATTGCAAGAGTCATCTTTACATAGATGTCTCCTGTAAAAATCTTTGCCAATTTGTATTTTACTCCTACATAATATATTACCACCACACAAAACATAAATAAGGGTACAGTCTGTGTCAATATGGATAAAAAAGCTGTCAATCTGTCAAAAAAACCGTCTTTTTTCAGTGATGCAAGATACCCGAGAAAAAAACCTATAACAGATGATATTAGTATAGCACCTATGCCGAGAGTCATAGAATAAGGAATACCTCTAAAAATCTCTTTTCGGATGTCTTGCTTGCTTATGAGCGACACTCCCCAGTCTCCACGCAAAAATGCTGACATCCATCTTATATATTGAACAGTGTAAGACTGATTAAGTCCCCATTGTTCTCGTATTGCCTGTATGTTTTGCTCTGTCTGCGGAATCTGATACTGTTGCAAAAGCATCTTTACAGGATCAATTGGTATACTCCTTGTAAGTATGAACAAAAATACAGACATGAAAAAAAGCAATAATATGTATTTAAACACTGTTTGTATATATTTCATATCTTTCCTCAATATCAATTACCTAAATAATACTAAACTCTATTACGAATTAAAAAATATATAAATTTTATATAATTTATTGTTTTAAAAAACATAAATTTTTAAGTTTATAATTATAATTTATTTATAATCAGTATTTCAACTAATGTATAATAAATAGCTATCTTATAGTCTCGCATATGTTTTAAATAGGTATTAGTATAAAACAAAGAACCATATTTTATATTTGATTATAATATAAATTTTAAAATTTTCTGTATATTTTTGAAAAACAGCACCAAACGGTGCTGTTTTAGTATTTTTTAAAATTATTTTATTTTTTATTTTTTCAATTGGTCATTTACTATATAATAGTCTCCATTGTACGGTTGATAATCTGAAAGCCTATCAGACACAGCAATATTCCATTGAGGATCTATAAGATAAAGTACAGGTAAATTTTTTGCTACTAATGCCTGTGCTTTCTTAGCAAGCTCAACTCTTTTTGCATTGTCTTCTTCTTTTCCAAGTTCATCTAAGATTTTATCCATTTCATCAGATTTGTATTTTGAAAAATTCTTAGGTTGATCTGCTCTGAAGAACTGATTTAGTGAGAATGCAGGATCTCCTGTAGGTGCAGTATGTTGAGCATATAATATCAAATCAAATTCTCCTGATTTTCCTACGTTGTCTATGCCGTCAACTATCTGAGTATTAACATTAAATCCGAGTTCCTTGAGTTGTGATGCCATTATTTGCATTATTATCGGTAAATCAGGTCTGCTTGGATAAGTAGTAAGAGTGATGTCCAAAGTCTTGTCGTCTTTTACTCTTACATTATCTTTCATAACATATCCAGCTTCATCAAGGAGTGTTTTCGCTTTTTCAATATCTTGAGAAAGTTTTACATCTCCGGCAAAGTCGAAATACTGTGCAAAAAATCCTGTAGCAACTCTTCCACCCATCAAAGATTTTACATATTCATCACGATTTATGCCAAGACTTATAGCTTGTCTTACTTTTTCGTCCTTTAATATATCACTGTTCAAGTTGAAGATGCCAAAATATTGGTATCCTGCATCTATAGTTTTAACGTTTTTACCTGAATCTTTAATCATCTTTGCTACTTCAGGAGTAACTGTAAAAGCCATGTCTATTTCGCCTGAGTCAAAGGCAAGTTTCATTGCAGATGCGTCTTTGAATGCAAGTATCTTTACATCAGGTCTGTTGTCTGCTCCTTCGTAATTAGGATTAGGTTTGAGATTAAACTCTATCTCAGGTTTGAAGCTTTCTATTACATATGGTCCTGTAAATACATAAGTATTGTCAGGAAGTTCTTTGAACACTATATTTGCCCATTCAGTCAAGAAAGAATCTAAAAGCTGTAATTCTCTTTCTGTTTTTATCTCCAAAGTGTTGTCATCTTTTGCCGTAAATGTCACCTTTCCGGCAGTTGCATTAGAAAGTGCGTTTTTTTCCTGTATTATGTTTAGGCAATCGGCAAGTGCTTTGGCGTCAACTACATCTCCGTTTGAAAATTTTGCCGTATTTTTTATAACGGCAGTCCAAGTAAGAGGGTCGACTCTTTTAAAACTTTCTATAAATCTTGAAGTCAATTTACCATCTTTGTCCAATTTAAACACAGTTTCGCTTATTCCCTGAGAAGTGAGTCCCCAAGGTGTGCCTGAGTTTGTAGGATCTGTATCTCCTAATACCCAAGTCTGTCCTATGATTACAGGTGTGTCATCAGCTGTTTGAGTTTGAGCTTTTTTGTCGTCTGTTTGAGTTGTATCATTTTTTTGACAAGCAGACAGCATACTGCAAGATATGATTACAGTTGCTAAAATTAGTAATAGTTTAAATTTTTTCATTTCTCCTCCTTTTGCATCATTATAACGGCATATAAGTCGCATTTAGTCATAATTTGTAAGTACAGCTTTTTTATTGGCTATTAGATGTCAATTTATATTGTAAGTCCGTAAAAATTTTAATAATACTAAAATCTGTTTAAAAAAGTAATTGTCATATTTTTTAAGGGCTGTATATTTTATAGAAAAATAGGTTGATTTTGTCTGACTTTTTTATAGATTGGAAGTATTATATATTTTTATAAGATTATGTATATACAAGAAAAGAATAAAGCGATTATTAGAATCAGTTATAATGGATGTATTTATTAATTTACTATTGGTAGTATAGTATAGATTATATTTTTTTGCAATATAAAAAGCCACTTATTATCCAAGAGGCTTTTATAATAATATTATAAAATTAAATATATATTTTTAATAATGCTCAAACTATTTTGAAGGCAAAACAATTTGAGCATGTCTTAATTGAAATAAGGTTTAGTATTGTACTAATAACTATGAAAATTAGATATTTACAAATTATATGTTTATAGAGCTCTATATTAATTTTATATCTTGATTTAATGATTTTTAGTAGTATTATTACTAAATTATTTATTATTTTCGTGATTTTTTATTTCATCACATATTTTTGAGATTAAAACATCTATATTTATATTTCCGCGTTGAGCTATCATTTCAAGATTTGCTACTTTTCCTATAGTATTAAAAGCTATCGGATTTAAAATTTTGTTGTATTTTGGAGATAGTGTTGGCATAAATTCTCTTATATATGGGTATTTGTTTATTATATCTGCTATTACGCTATCTTTTGTAATGCCATATGGGTTTGAATTGTTAGAATTCTTGGGAGATGTATTTTTATCTTCTTGTTTATACTCGTCATCCCAAGATAGTAGTTTTTTGCTACCTTCGAGTGAACGTATATGAGTAGCATCTTGCATCATTTCGAGGACACCTCTGAATTTTCCATTTTCATCTCTTACGGCTGTATATGTGATGTATATGAATTTTCCACCCATTTGCAACCAAAACTCAGCCATATCCTTTTCGCCGTTTCTAAATGCTTCGATTATTCTATTGACAGTATCCACACTTTCTCTCGGATGGCAATTCATAACATTTCTTCCGATTACTCCGGGACTTCTTGGAAATACTCTGTGTTTTGTATCTGAATAAAAACGTACTAATTCATTTTCATCAACATATGATAAATCTACTGATAAATGTTGAAATATTAAATTTATTTGCTCCAAAGTCAATTTTCCCTGTTTTACATCAAGTATTTCATTTTGACCGGTTAGAGAAGAATATTTTGCCAATAATTGACTAAGCTCAGACATAAATTCGTTTGGAATTTCTTTATTTTCAAGAATATCACCAAAAATAGGAGGATTTTCTATAAGACAATATCCTATTTCGTCATCACCTTTTCTCATCTTTATAAATTCTTCTTCGCTTATAAGTTTGAAGGAAGTAGGATATAGTATAGATTCTTCTTTATCTATCAAGTCTAATATACTTTCATGCACTTCAGGTTGTAATTTTAAAAATTCATCATATTTATCTTCTTCTAAAAGAGTTTTGGCTGTGCTTATAAGTTTTTTAACGTTATTATCAAAACTCCACATTATTTTTGAAGGTCTATCAAAGCCTTTTTCTTCCAATTTTGAAAATAACTGATTTTGTTTTCTTGAGAGATGTGTATTAAATTGATATAATTTATTATAAAACTCAGTCCATTTATCTTTATCAAATGGATTGTTTTCAAATTCTTTCATCTCGGATAAGAGACTTTTTATTGCAGTATTTTCGTTTATATATGTCTGTAAAGGATGACCTATCGGTAATGACAGACTTGATTTTTCCAATATACCTTCCAATAAATTCAATAATTCGTCCATATGCTTGTGAACAGTTTCATCAGAAAAGCCTAAATCTTTGATTTTTTGCTCAGTGTATGCAAACTCATCCGCAGTTATGGACTTATAATTAGCCATTATTTGTTTTCTTGCTTCTTCTTTTGATATTTCACCTTTAAGATAGCTAACCTTTATTGTGATTAACTTGTCCAACTTTGCATGATCCAATTTGTCAAAACCTCTTTTTTCCATTGAGATATACTCCTTCCTATAATGTATTATAAAATAAATTATAATGTTGTTTACATATATAGAATTGATATCTTAATAATGAATTTTATAAAAGTATACTAAATACATCTTAATTAAACTCATACCAACATACTATTATACTTGTTAAAAAATGTTTGTATAAAATTAAAAATGTAGAATAGGGTATATTAACAATCATTACAGATACCATTCTTAATGTTAAGTGAATAAAAAACAGATAAAAATAAATATTTTTAATAACTGATATTATTATTCATATGAAAGTATACCCAATTTATAACACTACATTCATAATTTTAAAAATAATTATTTTATATATATAAAAGATAAATTGAGTTTTAAAGTAGGATTAGCAACGTATTTATAGTAGACTTGTTCGATTATTCATAGTATTTAGTTGTAAATATATATAATTGAATAAATAAAGTAATTTTTCTTAATTAAATTATAATATTTTTTATTTGTGTTTTTTTAACTTTATCGAACAAGTCTAATGCTTGAAAAATAAAATATAGCATTGTTATTTAGTTTAAATATAATTTACCTATTTTATATACATCTCCGGCTCCTATGGTAAAAATTATATCATTCTCTTTTGCTGTTTTTTGTAAAAAATCTGTTATTTTTTCAAAACTGTCAAAGTGATAGGCTTCAATTCCTCTATTTTTTACTTCTTCACACAGCATTTTGGAGCTTATAGTAGAATCAAACGGCTCTCTTGCAGGATATATGTCTGCAAATATTATTATGTCGGTATCATCAAAACAAGTGTTGAAATCTTTAAATAATGACTTTGTTCTGCTGTAGGTATGTGGCTGAAATATTGAAATGAGCCTATTTTTTTTGATTGATTTTGCAGCATTTAAAGTTGCTTTTATCTCTGTCGGATGGTGTGCATAATCGTCATATACTTTTACGCCATTTTTTTCACCTATATATTCAAACCTTCTTCCAACGCCTGTAAATTCCAACAATGCACTTTTTATAACAGAGCTATTTATTTTACATAGATAGGCGGCTGCTATTGAGCAGATTGCATTATATATGTTGTGTTTTCCGTATACTTTGAGTGAAAAATTATCAATAAGTTCATTTTTAAAAAATAAATCAAAATTTGGATAGCCTTCATCATCAGATTTTACATTTTTACATACAAAATCATTTGTTTCGTCAAATCCACAATAATATATTTTAGAGTTTGAATTTTTGAGAGTGCTTTTCACATTTTCATCATCTCCGTTTGCAATTACAAAACCATTTGACTTGACCTGATTAGAGAATTTTAAGAAAGATTTTTTTATGCTTTCCAAATCTTTAAAATAGTCCAAATGATCAGCTTCTATGTTGGTGATGATTGCAATTTTAGGGAAAAATTGCAAGAAACTGTCTACATATTCGCAAGCTTCAGTTATGAATATATCTGATGAGCCTATTTCTATATTACCACCTATATTTGCAAATACTCCTCCGATTAATGCAGTAGGGCTTGTATCTGCTTTATTGAATATAAGTGTAAGTATAGATGTAGTTGTAGTTTTTCCATGCGTACCTGATATTGCTATTGAGTTTTCATATTTTTCCATAAGATGTCCTAAAAAATTAGCACGCTCCATAGTGTTTAGACCTAAATCATATGATTTTACAAGTTCTTCGTTATCTTTAGCAATTGCAGCAGTATATACAACCATATCAAAATCTTCTGTGATGTTGTCTTTGTTATGTCCTATATATATTTTTATGCCGGATTTTTCTAATTTTTTTGTTATTTCTGAACTTTCTCTATCTGAACCGTATACGTCATATCCTAAATTTTTGCATATTACAGCAAGTGCACTCATAGATATTCCACCGATTCCTATAAAAAATATTTTCATATATAACCTCTCATAAGTGAATTAAATTAAAATAGATTTATAAAAACTGTAATTTTTAAACATATTGGTATTTTAAACAGCAATATAGCTTTTTGAAAACATATTATAACATTTTTTGAAAAAAATTTATAGTAAGAAAAAATAATTGAATAAATTATATATGCAAAAAAGTCTAACATAAATAGTATATAATAATATAAAGAATATAAAATATTGAGAAACTTAATATTCAATAGAATTAGTCATTAGCATTAAATATTATTAAAAAATAGTATAAATTTTATTATGATGAATAAAACTCTTCTCCGGTATCAAGACATATAACTCCTAATCTTCCTCCATTAAAGCAGGCGCCACAGTCTATTGCTATATGATTGTTAGCTTTGTATATATATCCGGGTTTTGTGTTTGATTCTATTAGCATTGTAGGGGTATGCCCTGTTATTAAATATATATCGTCAAAATATTTCATATCATAATCTACTCTATCCCATACTAATTCATCTAAGGTATATTCTTCTATTTTTTTATCCGGATGAAAGTCCCCTAAACCGCCGTGAACTAATAGAAAGTTTTTTCCATTAATGTATAACTTTTTATAGGTTATAAAATTTTTCATATAATCTATTATCTTAAATTTCATTTTACTGTCTAATTTTATGAATTCGTCTATTGTGTTTTTTGCTCCGTTTCGATACCATATAGAAAAATTCTTATATTTGTCAAATTTATCTGTTGAAGTCTCTGTTATTTTTTGAATAATAAAATCCATACATCTGATTGCCATAAGCTCATGATTACCGACAATACATATAACGTTCTTCATCTCCATAAGCTTCAGCATTACTTTTATAGGATGCTTTCCTCTATCAAGAATATCTCCGAGTACATAGAGAGTATCTTCTTCTTTAAGATTAATTTTATCAAGCACTTCTATGAATTTGTCATACTTGCCATGTATATCTGATACAACATATGTTGACAAAAAATCACCTCATCTTGGATATGATATAAAGATTTGCAAAACATAAATTTTTAGCTATAACTGTGTTATATCTTTTTAAAACATATTGTAATTTAAAATTTAATTTTTGTTATTTTGAGTATTTCTGGTATGATTAAAAATATTTTTATTATATTTATCTTTTTGATTTATTTCTGCTGTTATAATCTTTGTCTATGCTATCTTTCCAATCGGATGAGAGTTTTTTATTACGTCTTACTTGTGAGATGACTTCGCTCATAACACCATAACATAAACCTGTTCCTACTCTATCTGAGTGATAATTGACTGCGTTGTTTTTGTCTATTCCAAATTTTCCTGCCTCTTTGACTGCATCAATGTTGGCTCCCATAAATATGAATTCCCAACCATATTTTTCTTTTTGTTCGTTTATCATGGATTTAATTTTATCGTAGGTATATTCTTTACTTGCATTTTCATATCCGTCTGTAGTTATGATAAATAATACTTTGTCTGCTTTTTGTGATATATTTTTTTGGACATTTGCTATCTTTGTTATACTTTTACCGACTGCATCTAATAGAGCTGTGCAACCACGCACATAATATTCATTTTCTGTTAAAGGTTTTATATCGTTTATATCAAATCTGTCATGGAGCAATTCATATTCATCGTCAAAAAGTACAGTTGTTATTATTGCTTTTCCGTCTTCTTTTTTTTGTTTTTCTATCATACCGTTATATCCGCCTATTGTATCAAGCTCAAGTCCTTGCATTGAACCGCTTCTATCCAATATAAAAACTATCTCAGTAATATTATTTTTCATCATGATTACCTCCAATATAAAGAATTAAATTTTTGTGCAAATATATAAAACTTATTTAATACCAATATTTAATAAAAAAGATATAACTTTAAGAAAAATATTGCATAATAATTAAGCGTAAACTATATATTTTTATTAAATAAGTAATTTGCCTGTATAAATACAGTTTTAATTTAATATTTTTGCACAGTTATTATTTAAGTTTATATATGAAGTATATCATTATTTATATTATAAGTGGTCGCATAGCAAGCGACAAATTCTATGCTCCTATTGTTTGTTCTTCAAACTTAAATAGAGCGTTGTTTATTTCAAATACATCGTAGTTATTTTTTTTAATGAAATATTCTACTATCACATCAAACTTACTGCTTCTTGATAGAGCATATCCGCAAGTTTGTAAAAAATCTTTTGTTTCATCTATGGATAATTCCAGAGCTAATGCGAAAGCAAGTGCGGTTATCTTTTTCGGCTTATAGTGTATATCGCTACGAATTTTAGAAAACAGTTTTCTATCTATATTAGCTTTTTTATATATCTCAACGTCTGTTTTTCCTTTTTCATCAATCAGTTTTAATAACCTTTGTGAAAAAGTATCTTCAAGGTTTTCTATTCTATCTTCAAGAGAAGTTGATTTAGATGATGTTCTTATTGATTTCAGTGCCGGTTCTTTTTGGAGGGCTTCTTTTTCTGATGGTAATTGCATTTCCATAATACCATCTTCTTTAGGTATTCTTCTATCTGGTTTATTATTAGGAGTACCGATAAAAATTCTGGTGGAAAATCCTGGAGCAATACCTGCTCCTGCCCCGCCAATAAGACCAAAACCTCTGTTTATATTAAAATTAGAGTTGCTATCTACATAATTATCATCTATATACGCTTTTATATCTTTAAATAAGTCTTCAGAAATTTTAAATGACAGCGTGTCGTATACTACAAGATATATCATCATATCATTTTCTTCTAAAAAACTACTTATAGCAAAAGTTGCCACTTCGATAGCTTTATCTTTAGGGTATCCATATGCACCTGATGATATTATCGGAAACGCAATGCTGTTTATTTTATGTTCTTTAGCAAGTTTTAGTGAGTTTTTGTAACAATTAGTAAGCTCTTGTTTCTCATTATTATTTCCACCTCTATATATTGGTCCTACTGTATGTATTATGTATTTTGCAGGTAAATTATATCCTTTAGTTATTTTTGCCATACCTGTATTACAGCCATTTAATTTTCTACATTCTTCCAACAATTCTTTTCCGGCAGCTTTATGTATAGCCCCGTCTACTCCGCCACCACCGAGCAGAGAAGAATTAGCAGCATTTACTATGGCATCTACTTCCAACTTAGTTATATCAGCTCTAATAATTTCTAATGGCATATGTATCTCCTTCTAACAGTTTAATATTTTAAAACGACTTTAATACAAGCTTTTTTAACAATAGTTTTGATAAAGATATAAAAATAGGCATTATCTATAAACTTATTACCAATATTATTATATGAATAAACATTCTTTTTTACTTATTTTGCAATAAATGTATTGTAGCATAGCTCAAAAGATAATTGAATAAAGCATGAGATTATTTTTTAGATAAAATTAAAATTATTGTAGTAGAGGTAATTCAATTTTTGAATTAAAAAATACATAGTTATCAAAATGTAAAAATTATTAATTTTTTAATATATTTATTTATGATATAATAAATGTTAAATATTTTTGAAAAATTAAAAAAGGTAATAAACTATGGATAAAAAATTTGTTCATCTGCATTTACATACTCCGTATTCATTACTTGACGGATTCTCCAAGATAAATGAAGTTATTGAAAAAGCGAAAAATCTCGGCATGGATTCAGTTGCTATAACGGATCACGGCGTTATGTTCGGTGTGGTTGATTTTTATAAAACAGCAAAGAAGAACGGGATAAAACCGATAATAGGCTGTGAACTTTATACAAGTGCAAGAACTCATAAAGATAAAGAAACAGTAGATAAAAAATCAGGACATATAATACTTTTGGCAAAGAATAACGAAGGCTATAAAAATCTTATAAAATTGGTATCAATAGGATTTGTAGACGGATTTTATTACAAGCCGAGAGTTGATTATGAACTGCTTGAAAAATACAGCGAGGGGATAATATGTTTGTCAGCTTGTTTGGCTGGGGATGTTCAACAACAGATACTTGCAGGAAATTATGAAAAAGCCAAAGAGATTGCATTGAGGTTGGAAAACATATATGGAAAAGGTAATTTTTATCTTGAAATGCAAGATCATAATATAGCTGAGCAAAAAAGAGTAAATATATATTTAAGAAAATTGTCTATTGACACCAAGATACCGCTTGTAGTTACCAATGATGTCCATTATGTTGACAAAAAAGATTATAAATCTCACGAAATATTGCTTTGCATACAGACAGGTAAGACACTTGCCGATGAGCAGAAAATGGAATTTCAAACTAACGAATTCTATTTTAAATCTCAAGAAGAGATGTATGATATATTTTCAGGAGATGAAGAGGCGCTTGCAAATACTCAAAAAATTGCTGATATGTGTAATGTAGAGTTTGATTTTAATTCCTATCATTTGCCTAAATATTCTGTGCCGTCAAATTATACTGCATTTGAATATTTGAAAAAGCTATGCGATGAAGGTATAAAACAAAGGTATGAAATAGTATCAGATGATATAAAAAACAGACTTGATTTTGAATTGAATGTAATAAATCAAATGGGGTATGTGGAGTATTTTTTGATAGTATGGGATTTCATCAATTATGCAAAAATAAACAATATAATGGTTGGGCCGGGACGTGGTTCAGCTGCCGGCTCTATAGTATCTTATGCACTTAAAATTACAGATATAGATCCGATAAAATTCGGCTTACTCTTTGAGAGATTTTTAAATCCTGAAAGAGTTTCTATGCCGGATATAGATATAGACTTTTGCTATGAAAAAAGAGATAAAGTAATAGATTATGTCAAGGAAAAATATGGCAAAGACCACGTTTCTCAGATAATAACTTTCGGAACGTTTAAGGCGAGATTGGCTGTAAGAGATTCTGCGAGAGTTATGGGTATAAGCTATGCGCTTGCAGATAGAGTTGCAAAGATGATACCACACGCACTCAAAATAAGCATAGAAATTGCACTTAATATAAATCCGGATTTGAAAAAGCTATACGATAATGATGAAACTGTACACAACTTAATAGATGTGGCAAAAGGTATAGAGAATTTGCCAAGGCACGCATCAACACATGCAGCAGGAGTGGTTATATCTAAAAATCCGGTTGACAATTATGTGCCTTTATATGTGCAAGATGACAATATAACTACGCAATTTACTATGACAACTTTGGAGGAACTCGGTCTTTTGAAGATGGATTTCTTAGGGCTAAGAACTCTCACTGTAATTCAAAAAACTATTGAAAATATAAAAAAGAATAAAAATATAGAGATAGATTTGGAAACTCTTGATTACAATGATAAAAAAGTATATGAATTAATTTCATCGGGAAAAACTTTGGGTATATTCCAGATTGAAAGCGGTGGTATGAGAAAGTTTATGAAGGAACTCAAACCGGAGCATTTGGAAGATATAATAGCCGGAATATCACTATATAGACCCGGTCCCATGGACTCCATACCTATGTATATAAAAAATAAAGAAAATAATTCCAATATAAAATATATACACGAAAAATTAAAACCAATACTTTCTGTAACAAACGGTATAATGATATACCAAGAGCAAGTTATGCAAGCCGTAAGAGATTTGGCAGGATATTCATACGGTAGGGCAGATTTGGTGAGAAGAGCGATGTCCAAGAAGAAAATGGACGTAATGGAGCAGGAGCGAAAAAATTTTGTATATGGAAATGAAGAAGAAAATATAATAGGCTGTATAAAAAATGGTGTAGATGAAGAAAGTGCAAATAAAATATTTGACGATATGATAGATTTTGCAAATTATGCTTTCAATAAATCGCATGCGGCTGCTTATGCAGTTATATCATATCAGACGGCATATTTGAAAACACATTATAAAGTTGAGTTTATGGCGGCACTTATGAGTTCAGTTATAGGCAATATAGATAAGATTATAGAATACAAGATAGATTGTGAAGAAAATGATGTAAAGATACTTCCACCGGATATAAATTACTCTTATTCAGATTTTCATGTAGAAAATGATGCTATAAGATTTCCGCTTTCGGCGCTAAAAGGTATAGGATTTGCAGTCGCTGACAACATAGCATTTGAAAGAGAAAAAAACGGAGATTACACAAGTTTTGAAGATATAGTAGAAAGATTGGAAAGTAAAAATATAAATAAAAAAGTAGTGGAATCTCTGATAAAATCAGGTGCAATAGATTCTCTTATACCGAACAGAGCAAGCATAATGTCAAATTATGAAAGCATAATAAATTCAATACAACTGAGAAAAAAGAACAATATTCAAGGACAGATAAGCTTTTTTAACAATGAAAGCATAAAAAATTATAGGCAGGACAGTATTGTCAAGATAAATGAGTTTTCACATGAGATATTGTTGTCTATGGAAAAAGATATATTGGGATTTTATTTAAGTGGAAATCCGCTTGACAAGTATAAAAAAATAATAGACAGCAATGTTAATATCAATTCAGTCCAAATAAAAGAGATAAACGAGGAAAATACGTCAATATCGGATATAGAAAATCTGAAAATAGGCATAGTAGGAATTATAAATAAGATAAAGATAAATTCCACTAAAAAAAATAATGAGCTTATGGCATTTTTGACAATAGAAGATTTATATTCAAGTGTTGAAGTAATAGTTTTTCCTAAAATATATGCTCAAATATCTGCCTATTTAATAAAAGACAGCGTCATATTTGTAAAAGGAAGGTTATCATTGGAAGAAGATGAAGACAACAGAGTTATAGCTGAGAGCATACAATCAATAGATGATTTGGAAGAAATAAAAAAAGTATATGTGAAAATAGATGATTTTAAAAATTCACCCAAAGTTCATCTCGTAGAAAACTTGACAAAGCCGTATGGAAATGCGAAACTATATTTTTATGATGAAAAGACAAAAAAAGTTATGGTAAAAGATAATATGAATATAGATTATAGCGATGAAATCATAAGCAGGATAAAAGCACTTGTCGGAGATGACAATGTAAAAATAATATAAATTTTTAGAAAGGAATATAGATATTTTGAAAAGAAAAATTTTACCTTTATTAATGCTTACAGCACTATTAACAACAAATACGATATATGCAGAAATTAATATAAATGATATAAATAATTCTGTAAAATCAAATGAAGCAAGCCAAATAGAAAAGCCTAAAACAGAAAGCACAGAAAAAGAACAAAAAGTTGAAGATTTAGAAGCGTTAGAAAATAAACCCAAAGAAACTCAGACAAAAATAGTGGACGTATTTAAAAACATACCCAATTCACAGTATGTTGTGAGGTTACGTACTCAAAGCAAACAGGAATTGCAAAGTCTTTATGACAGGGGATTTAGAGTTTTTGAAATAACCGTATCAGCCACTTTGGACAATCAAATAGTTCTTGCAGATAATTTCAGTGAGTATTTTTACAGATATTATGAAGCGTATATACAAAGACCTACAATAGACGAATATTTTTCATATAAAATGAAAAATGGTGAAACTCAAATGAGTATAGGCGATATAAATGTGTTTTTAAATAATTATCCGGATGCAAGATTTTTTGTGAAAAGCTTAGATACGGAAAAAAATATATTTGACATTTTAAACAACAAATCTTTTAAAAATAAAGACAAACTTATAATAGAAACAACGGATATTTTAGGAAATTATAAAACTTTCGACAATGTTGCTCTTGTAGATTTAAAAGGCGAAAACAATATATACAGCTTTGCAGTAAACAACAAAGATAAAAATATAATGTTTGTATATCAAAATACAAGTCCTAATCAAAAAGAAATGGAAGAGATAAAAAAAGCAAAAAGAAGAGTGTATGAGATAAATAAGCCTACACTTACAAATAAAAATGAGAGCAAATTTGACGGATATATATATTCAATAGAAGACATAGTAAATTTGCCTATAGCTATACCTCAAGCCGTAAAATCCAACAACTATATAAGACCTGCAATACAAAATGACAGATTTATAGCTCATGCAGGAGGTAAAGTACTTGGAATAGTAGGAACAAATACCCTTCAAGCTATGAACAGTTCATATTCAAGAGGAAACAGAATATTGGAAATAGATTTTGATTGGACTACTGACGGCAAAATAGTACAATTACATGATTGGGCAAGTTTTAAAAAGTTGACGGGAGATGTATTTTCAAATAATTACTATATGAAATATGAAGAGTTTAAAAATAAAAAAATGATAAATTCTCTAAAACAGATGTCCATAGACGACACATTGGAATGGCTTAAAAATAATACGGATGCATATATAGTGACAGATGTAAAAGAAGATAATATGGAAAATGGAAACATAAAAGCTTTGACAGAATTTGCCAACAGTTCAAAAGAAATACAGTCAAGATTTATACCGCAGATATATGATACAGTTCAGTATCAAAAAATAAAAGATTTGGGCTATAAAAATATAATATATACACTTTATAGGACAGAACAAAGTCCGTATGGAGTTTTGGAATTTGCAAAATGCAATGATTTGTTCGCTGTAACTATGGATAATTTATACAGAGTTTATACAACTTTACCTGAATTGCTTACTAATAACGGAATAAGGGTGTATATACACACAGAGAATGACAAAACAAAGGCAAAAGCATATATAAACGGACAAAAAGCGTACGGCATCTATTCAGATGATATATTAAGTGCAGTAGAATTAAATAGTTAAAAAGATAAGGAAAATAAAATTGAGGAAAATAGATTTAAGTGTTGTAAAAGAATTTCAAGAAGTACCTACAATAGATCTGAAACCTATAAAAGTGTTAAAAGACAGAGTTTATTTTGTAAAAGCTATCCAAAACTCAAAAAACGAATATTGGGTGGATGGCATATACTGTTATTATATAGAAGAAAATAAAAATGTAAGAATAGATGAAGGGACACATACACTACATCCATATAAATTTGACATATTTGTGCCAAGCGATGATGAGGATGTACAAATTTATGAGGATATGAACTATATATTTTTCAGTATAGTAACAGATTCATCTGATGAAAACTTGGCACAGATAATATTGTACGCCATAGATATAAATACACATGAACAAATAAGAATATTTGCCATAAAATATTCTCAAAGAGAGTTTTATTACATGGGATTTAGAATGTTATCTGAAAGATATATAGCAATAGACTTGGTAAATTCAATCAATGATACATTAAAAGAATATGACAAGCTATTTATATTTGATATATATACAAAACAAATGATTGAAATACAAGACGTATCAATAAAATATTCATTGGGAATTTTTCAATTATCTCAAAACAATAAATATATATATTGTGAAGAGATATATATGGACGAAGAAGATGAAGTATCCATACTTACAACCAATATGTATGAGGTAGACGATGACGATCTTGTAGAAAATAGACTCGATATTTTTAACAATGCAGTTAAATGTATGGACTTTGAAAAATTCAAAGAAGAATGTATCAATTCAAATAATCACATAGATATGAAAGATATAGATTCTATAAAAGAAGACGGTATAATACGAGTAATAGGCAGTACAAAAGAATATATCTACTATAAAAAAACTAAACATCAGAAATTTTTGGAACACAGTAAAGAGTTTAATGATAGAATAATGCTTGGAAAAGAAGAAATATATGCTATAAATAAAAATAATATGACATCAGAAAAAATAACCAATTTAGATATCGGTTCAACATTTTCTTTTGAAAATAACATATTATATAAAATTACAGAAGATGATAAAAACGTAAAAATAATAGATATATTAACAGGCATACAGGAATATGCTTATGAAAAATTGGAAAAAACTGAAGAATTTTTAAATTTTATTCAAAATAGATATCTTATAATGGAAGTAAATCCGAATATGCCAAGCAAAAAATATCTCAAACTCATAGATATGCAAACAGGAAAAATAGAAATACAGGCAAAAAAAATCATATCAGTAAAGGATAATTTTTTCTATGAGTCGAGATAATTGATTTTTTATAATATTATCTTTAAAACAAATATTAATATACATTCTAAACTTAGGAGAATTTTATGGAAGAATTGAAGAGAAAAGCTCTTTTTAATGAAAATGGAGATATAGAGCTTGGAAAAAGAAGAATGATTAACGGAAATACAACAAATCTCAATGATTTTAACAATATGAAATACACTTGGGTAAGTGATTGGTACAGACAAGCGATGAATAATTTTTGGATACCGGAAGAAATCAACTTATCACAAGATATTAAAGACTATAAAAACCTTTCAGTAGAGGAAAAGACTGCATACGATAAAATACTATCTTTCTTGGTGTTTTTGGATTCGTTGCAGACAGCTAATCTTCCTAATATAGGAGAGTATATAACAGCAAACGAAGTAAATTTATGCTTGACTATACAGGCATATCAAGAGGCTATACACTCACAGAGTTACGGATATATATTAGATACAATATGTTCGCCTGAAGAAAGAACAAAGATATTATATCAATGGAAAGATGATCCTCTTTTGCTTGCAAGAAATAAATTCATAGGAGATCAATATAATGATTTTTACAACAACAGAACAAAATATAATTTGGTAAAAACAGCAATAGCTAATTATATTTTGGAAGGGATTTATTTTTATTCAGGATTTATGTTTTTCTATTCATTGGGTAGAATAGGGAAAATGCCTGGTACAATGCAAGAAATAAGATATATAAACAGAGATGAAAACACACATTTATGGTTATTTCGATCAATAATTTTAGAGCTTAAAAAAGAAGAACCAGAGATATTTACCAAAGAAAATATAGACTATTTCAGAGAAATGATAAAACAAGGTGCTGAGGAAGAAATAAAGTGGGCGAGATATGCGATAGGTGATTCAATAAAAGGACTTACTATGAATATGGTGGAAGACTATATAAAATATATAGGCAATTTGAGATGTAAAGGTCTCGGATTTGAACCTATATATGAAGGATATGAAGAAGAAATAGAATCTATGAAATGGGTAAAAGAATATTCAGATCCTAATTCCATAAAGACAGATTTTTTTGAAGCAAAAGTATCAGCATACGCAAAATCAACAGTGATAGAGGATGATTTATAAAAAATTGGGAGTAAAAATAATTTTGTGTAAACTCTGGTAAAATTTCACTTTAATTTATTAAATTTTTTATATATTGTTTGTCTATAATAAAACTTATTTAAGTTAATACTAAAAGTTAATAGAATAATGGATATTTTGATTTTTAAGAATTCGTCAGCTAATTAAAATTAAGTATATTTAAAATAAACAACATATATAAATGTATCCATTAATCAAACGAATATTAGTATAAGATATGCTCAAATATGTGTTATGAGCAAAACATATTTGAGCATTATATTAAAAAAATCTATGCTTCTATATTTATAAATTTTGAGTTTTTTACATCAAATAGTCCCATGTCTGTGAGTTTTAGTTCAGGTATTACAGGAAGCGACATAAAGCAAAGCGTCATAACGGGCTCTACATCACCGGATATACCTAAATGCTCGTGTGCCTTTTCGTGTATTGACTGTAATTTTTCGTTTACCCATTCTCCGTTTTTATCGCTCATAAGCCCTGCTATAGGCATAGGCATACTTTCTATTATTTTATTATCTTTTGTAAGGACTATTCCCCCTTCCTGTTCGATTAGACTTTTTACTGCAAAATAGATTTCTTCATCACTTACACCGACTGCTATTATGTTATGAGAGTCGTGTGCTATGGATAAAGCTACTGCTCCTGATTTTATACCGTAGCCTTTTATGAAAGCGCAAGCTACATTACCGGTGTTATTGTGTCTTTCAACAACTACCATTTTTACAATGTCTTTGTTTTGATTTCTTATAAATTCTCCATTTTCATCAATATCTACAGTTTCTACTACTTTTTTTGTAACTACACTGCCCTTTGATAATTCTATTACGTTTATTTTATTTGATTTAAGTTTTGTCTTTAATTTGTCTAATGAAAAGTCTTTTACTTTTACACTTCCTTTTACAGAGGAAATATCATAGTATTTTGTTTCTTTAAGATAATTTTCGTTTTGTGCAACTAATTCGCCTTTTATAAATACGCTTTTAACTTTAAAATCTTTTAAATCTTCAAATAATACTATGTCTGCACGATAACCTGGAGCTATTGCTCCTCTGTCATATAATCTGAAACACTCGCTTGCATTAAGTGTAGCCATCTGTATCGCTGTGATTGCATCAAGACCTTCTTCTACACAAATTTTCAAGTGGCCGTCTATATGACCTTCTTCAAAAATAGTCTTGGGTTGTCTGTCATCTGAGCATAATAAACATCTTCTGCTGTTTTTTTCATTGACACCTTTTAATAAAGTACGAAGGTCGTGGCAAGCTGAGCCTTGTCTGAGCAGTACATACATACCTCGTTGTATTCGGTCTTGCATTTCTTTTACATCTGCACATTCATGGTCAGCCAATATTCTTGCTGCCGAGTATGCATTCAAATCTTTATCATATACTTGAGGACTATGTCCGTCTATTATTTTTCCTTCATTTTTTGCAACTATGAGTTTGTTAAGTACCTCATCATCAGCATTTATAACTCCTATAAAATTCATAAATTCTCCAAGACCTATTATGTTTTCTCTTTTTATAGGTTCTTTCATTTTTTCAGAGTCTAATATTGCACCGGCGTGTTCAAAAGGAGTTGCCGGTACGCAAGACGGCAATGCAAATTTTATATCGAGGGCTGTTCCTTTTGCAGATTCCATCATATAATCAAGACCTGTGATTCCGCATACATTAACTATTTCATGAGGATCAGCAATTATTGTGGTAGTACCGTGTGGCACCAACAATCTGCCAAGCTCACTTGGTGATAAATATGATGATTCGATATGTATGTGGCTTTCTATAAAACCCGGAGAAGCATATAATCCGTGTGCGTCAATTATTTCATTTCCGTCATAATCACCTATGCCTGCTATTTGGTAATCGCATATAGCTATGTCTCCGTTTATAATGTCGTGAGAAAAAACATCTATTATTTTACAGTTTTTAATCACTATGTCTGCTTTTAATCTTCCTGATGCTACATCAATTAATTTTTTTAAATTTTCTTTTTTCATATATAATTACCTCCCATATTATTTGATACAGTTTTTAATACAAAAATAAAATATAGTTATAAAAATACACAAAGTAACGATACCATATAAGTTAAATTAAGTATTGTAAAGTATGGACATTTATAAATGTCCATTTAAAACTTACAATGATGAAATAGATTTATTATATTTTGTATAGCTAAATGTTATTTTTAATAGAAAAGGCGGTACAATATAAAAATATATAAAAAAATATTTTATGAATGATTTATATTTAAAAATTTGTAAAACTTGAGTAAAAATTTAAAAAAATATTGTTTATTTTTTTATTGTTCGATATATAGTATATTACAAATATTTCAATCTATAAATATATATTGAAAAAAATGTAAAAATAATTTAATAAAAAAATTTAATTTGTTGAAATAGTAAGGCTTTATATGTTATACTATAGGAAATCTAATTATATAATTTAAAAGTTTAGTATTATATTAAACTTATTACTTGATAACATTGTGCAGAATTATATTTTATACTATTTCCTAATTAAACGGCTGATATAAAAATATTACGATTAATATATTAGATTTTATATTAGTGTTTTAATCAATTATGTTATTTAAATAGGTTTTAGTATTAATTTTAATTAAAGATGGAGTTTAGATTATGTATATGCACTTTTTTGGGGTGTTATTTTTTATTTGTAGCTCGCTCTACTTTTTTCTTGCACTTAGGAAATATAATTCGGAAAAAACACATATATTTGTAAAAATATATATTTTAATAATGGTATTATTTTCAATTATAGCATTTTTTTATGGAGTATATTATTTTGCTAATGATATACATATGATTTTGTTTATTCATATCATGGAAATGTGCATATATTTATGGATTTTTGCCTTTATATTTCATTGTATGTTTAACATATTGAGATATATAAAGTCAAAATCTATTTTGATTATATATATCATTCCTGCAATTTTTACTGCATTTTTATTGAGCAACACTTCGGCTTTTGCAAGTAACAGTGTTTTTGGCAAAAATATCATTACTGTTGTATTTTTGCTATATATTTCTTTTTTTGCGGGAGGAACTTTAGCTTCAATAATATATAAGGGTAGGGAAATAAAGGACAATAAATATAGAATTAACTTGTATGTTTTTGCGGCTGTTTATGCCATATTTACAATTTCTTTTTTATATGTTTATGTGTATTCTCCTGATATGTATATATTTTCATCAAGGCTTGGAAATATGGGGGTATTTGCATTTATAATACCTATGGCTTTTATGTATAGACTTGTGAACAATCTTGATTTTGCAAACGGATTGCCTGAGGATATAATTTTTAATATTATAAATTCTATGAATGAATCTGTAATATTAACTGATAAAAATGACAATATAGTATATTTCAATAAAAAGTCTGAGGAAGTTATAGGCAAGGATAGACAAAATATAAGAGATGTTTTTGTAACGTCGAGTGATTTTGATGACGTTGAAGAAAACTTGTCTTCTGAGATATATATAAATACAAAAGACGATGCAATATTATCTATAATGGTGTTTTCAAATGTATGTGACAAATTTGGAGATATAAGGGGCAGAATATTTATATTCCAAATTATAAGACAGCTTGTAGATGCAAGGCATAGATTGGAAAAAGTAAAGAAAGATTTGGAAAGTAAGATAGCGAAAAGAACAAGAGAACTACAAGAGTATAATGAGAAATTACAAAATGAAATAAATGACAGGGTATCTATAGAATATCAGATAAGAGATATATTCTGTTATGATACATTAACAGCACTTTATAATAGAGCATATTTTATACAAGAGCTTGAAAATACGTTATTTGAAGATACAGATGAGCTTCACGCATTGATGTTTATAGATTTGGACGGTTTTAAATCTGTAAATGATTCTTTGGGACACAGTTATGGAGATGATGTTCTCATTGCAATTTCTGATAGGTTAAGACATCTATATAAATATAAAAATGTTGTTATTTCAAGATTTGGCGGAGACGAGTTTGTAATATTGTTCAAAGATGTTCCGAGTGAAACTTATGTTGCTACAAATGCACAGATGATACTTGATACGGTAAAAGAGCCTGTTTACTTTGATGAGGCAAGAATACATGTATCGGCATCAATAGGTATAGCTATGTATCCTAAAGATGGAACAACGAAAGATGAACTTACAAAAAGTGCTGATGCAGCGATGTATAAAGCTAAAGAAGATGGTAAAAATCAATATAAATTTTTCCAAGAAAAATATAGGCTTGACATAGAAAGAGAATATGATTTGACTCATAATTTGCTTAATGCTTTATCTAAAGACGAACTTTTATTATATTATCAACCGCAAATCTGCATACAAAACAGTACAGCATCAGTAATAGGATTTGAAGCTCTGTTAAGATGGCAAAAAGACGGCAAGATTGTTCATCCGGGAGTGTTTATACCTGTAGCGGAAAAAACAAATATAATATCCGATATGGGAAGATGGATAATATTTGAGGCTTGTAGTCAAGGTAAAAAATGGAGTGACAAATATGGCAGAGATTTTAAAATTGCAATAAATCTTTCTGCGAATCAGTTGATGAATCCCGTACTTTATGATGAAATATCTACTGCACTTTTACAAACAGGTGTAGAACCGTCTTGTATGGAGTTTGAAATAACAGAAACAAGTATAGTAAAGGATATAAAAAATTCCATCACAGTTTTAAGCATGCTTAAAGAATTAGGTGTTAGAATAGCTGTAGACGACTTTGGGACTAAGTATTCCACATTTAACTATTTAAAAAATTTGCCTGTTGACAAGATAAAGATAGATATAAGCTTTGTGAGAGGTATAGGCAAAAATAAAATAGATGAAGGTATAATACTTTCTTTGATAAGTCTTGCAAAAGGTCTTGATATAGAAATAATTGCTGAAGGTGTTGAAACTAAAGAAGAGTTGACTTTTTTAGTAGAAAACGGATGTAATAATATACAAGGTTTTTACTTCTTTGCACCAATGGAAGTTAATGATTTGGAAGAAAGAGAAATACTTAATTTTGAACAAGAAGAAATTTAAAAAAAGAATAAAAATGATAACTTTTTATAGTGAATTGTCTTATGACAGTTAATATATATTTAATTAAATTAGCTCTTGAAAAATATTAAGATATGGGTTACTATAAATTGTTAAACAAAAATGAAAAGGGGAACTGAAGTTGGGATTTTTAGAGAGTTATTTTGCTAATAGAGAAATAAATAAGCTTAAAAAGAGAGTAGATATAATAAATTCACTTGAAGATAGTATGATAAAGCTGTCTGATAAAGAACTTGTTGCAAAAACTGATGAATTTAAGAAAAGATTATCAGAAGGGCAAACTCTTGATGACATACTTGAAGAGGCTTTTGCAGTTTGTAGAGAAGCATCAAAAAGAGTGCTCGGTATGCGTCATTTCGATGTTCAGCTTATGGGTGGAATGGTACTTCATCAAGGTAGAATTGCAGAGATGAAAACAGGAGAAGGTAAAACTTTGGTTGCAACTTTACCTGTATATCTAAATGCTCTTGAAGGTAAAGGCGTTCACGTAATCACTGTAAATGATTATCTTGCAAAAAGAGATATGGAGTGGATGTCAAAATTATATGGATTTTTAGGTCTTACAACAGGAGTTATAGTACATGGACTTAAAGATGCTCAAAGACGTGCCTCTTATATGGCAGATATAACTTATGGTACAAACAATGAATTCGGTTTTGACTATTTAAGAGACAATATGGTAACTTATAAAGAAAATATGGTTCAAAGAGAACTTAATTATGCCATAGTCGATGAGGTTGACTCAATACTTATAGATGAAGCGAGAACACCTCTTATAATATCAGGCCAAGGAGATAAGTCCACAACATTATATTCTCAAGCGGATACATTTATAAAGACACTCAATAAAGAGACAGATTATACGGTAGATGAAAAAGAAAATGCGTCATCACTTACAGATGAAGGACTTGAAAAAGCACAAAAATTCTTTAATATAGAAAATCTTACAGATTTAGATAATATAGAGCTTTATCACAATATAAATCAGGCACTTAGAGCTAATACTCTTATGAAACGTGATGTTGATTATGTTGTAAAAGATGGAGAAATAGTAATAGTAGATGATTTTACGGGCAGACTCATGTTCGGTAGAAGATATTCAGAAGGACTTCATCAAGCTATAGAGGCTAAAGAAGGTCTCGAAGTACAAAGAGAGTCAAAGACGCTTGCAACAATAACATTTCAAAATTATTTTAGAATGTATAATAAAATTTCTGGTATGACAGGTACTGCAAAGACAGAAGAAGAAGAATTTAGAGCCATATATAGAATGGACGTAGTGCAAATACCTACAAACAGACCTATACAAAGAAAAGATTTGAATGATTCCGTATATAAGAGTGAAAATGGTAAGTTTAGAGCAGTAATAGAAGAAATAAAAGAGCATCATGCAAAAGGCCAACCTGTTCTTGTAGGTACAATATCCATAGAAAATTCTGAAAAACTTTCTTCAATGCTTAAAAAACAAGGTATTGAACATGAAGTTTTGAATGCCAAAAATCATAAAAAAGAAGCTGAAATAGTTGCCCAAGCAGGTAGATTCGGTCAAGTTACAATAGCTACCAATATGGCAGGTAGAGGTACCGACATAATATTAGGAGGTAATCCTGAATTTTTGGCAGAAAGAGAAATGGTAAAACTTGAATATGATGAAGAATTAATCAATCAAGCAAAAGCATTCACTCAAACAGAAGATGAAGAAATATTGTCAGCAAGAAAAAAATACCAAGAATTGTTGGCTAAAAAGAAAGAAGAATTAAAAGAAGAACAGCAAAAAGTAATAGATGCAGGCGGTCTTTGCATAATAGGTACAGAAAGACATGAATCAAGACGTATAGATAATCAGCTTAGAGGACGTTCAGGTAGACAGGGAGACCCTGGTGTTTCAAAATTCTTTATATCACTTGAAGATGAACTTATGAGATTGTTCGGTTCTGAGAAGATGCAATCTATGGTTGAGTCACTTGGAATGGATGATGACACACCTATAGAGGCAGGAATATTATCAAAATCAATAGAAGGTGCCCAAAAGAAAGTGGAGGGTAAAAACTTCGGGATAAGAAAACATGTCTTAGAATATGACGATGTAATGAACAAACAAAGAACTATAATATATGATGAAAGAAGAAGAGTATTAGAAGGCGAAAATATAAAAGAAGAAATTGTAGAAATGATTAAAAAGCAAGTACAAAAAGTTATAGATAAGAATACCGGCGACAGTCAAGATCCGGAAGAATGGGATTATAATGAGATTAATCATGGACTTAGCAAACTTTTAAGACTTGAAACTCTTCTTGATTTTAAAGCAGAAGATAAATTAGAAAAGCAAGATTTATATGATAAAGCCATTGAAGTAGCAGAAAACAGATATATGCAAAAAGAAGCACAAATAGGATCAGATACAATGAGAGAAATAGAAAGAATGATACTTCTTCAAATGGTTGACACTAAATGGATGGATCATATAGATGCTATGGATCAGTTAAAGCAAGGTATAGGTCTTAGAGCAATAGGACAGGATAATCCTGTAAGAGCATATCAAATAGAAGGTTTTGATATGTTTGATGCGATGGTGGAATCTATACAAGAAGATACTGTTGAATATGTATACGGATTT
Source organism: Peptoanaerobacter stomatis (assembly GCF_000238095.2). Lineage (NCBI taxonomy): Bacteria > Bacillati > Bacillota > Clostridia > Peptostreptococcales > Filifactoraceae > Peptoanaerobacter > Peptoanaerobacter stomatis. The sequence goes on along the minus strand of NZ_JH815225.1, from coordinate 578,799 downwards.
GAATTAAAACCGAGACCTGATATACAACTTGTAAGAAAATCAGTAGTAGATATGGATAAGTTGCAAGAAAAAGGTGCAAGTGATACTACACAGGAAGATACAAGTTCAAAAACTATAGTAAAAGAAAATAAAATTGGAAGAAATGATTCATGCCCTTGCGGAAGCGGTAAAAAATATAAAAATTGCTGTGGGAGATAAAAATGCTTAATATACAGGAACACAGAGAAAATATAAAATCTGTTCAAAATATGCTTAAAGAAATCAGTGTTTCTCTTTGACATAGATAATTTGAAAAAACAAGATGAAATTTTAAAAGAAGAGATAAATGCACAAGATTTTTGGAATGACAGAGAAAATGCACAAAAAATATTAAAAAAATCTAAACAGATACAGACGAAATTGGAAAGTTATAATACAGCGTCTTCAAAACTGGAAGATTTAGAAGTATTGTTTGAATTGGCAACAGAAGATGAGAATTTAGAAGAAGAGCTTATAAAAGAGATAGATGATGTTCAAGCTGATATAAAACAGTTGTCATTGCAGGTCTTGTTGAGTGGAGAATATGATGCTAATAATGCAATTTTATCGGTACATTCAGGAACAGGCGGTTTAGATGCACAAGATTGGACGCAGATGTTGCTTAGAATGTATACAAGATTTGCTCAAAATATGGGATTTAAGATATATTATATAGATATACAGCAAGATCCTGAAGCCGGAATAAAATCGGCAACCTTGCACATAGAAGGAGATAACGCCTATGGATATCTAAAATGTGAAAAAGGTGTCCACAGATTAGTAAGAATATCTCCGTTCGATTCTTCGGGGAAAAGACATACATCATTTGCGTCAGTAGATGTACTGCCTGAACTCGATGACAGTATCAAGATAGATATAAATCCTAAAGATTTGAAGATAGACACATATCGTTCATCAGGCGCCGGAGGACAACACGTAAATAAAACAGAATCAGCTATAAGGATAACTCATATTCCGACAGGAGTAGTAGTACAGTGTCAAAATGAGCGTTCACAGTTTTCGAATAAAGATACAGCTATGAAGATGCTCATGGCTAAGTTGATTGAGCTTAAAGAACTTGAACATAAAGATAAGATAGAAGATATTCAAGGAAAATATTCATTAATAGCTTGGGGTTCTCAAATACGCTCATATGTTTTTCAACCATATACAATGGTAAAAGATCATAGAACAAACTTTGAAATAGGCAATATCACATCCGTTATGGATGGAGATATAATGCCGTTTATAAATTCGTATTTAATCAATAAAGAAAAGTAGATATTAAATAGCCACTTGTAAAAAAATCGGGTGGCTATTTTTTTTGTTTTATTTGTATTATAGCAATATTAGTTTGATTAATGTACAAAACTTATATAAGTTACTTATTTTAAGTATACTTATACTATTTTCTAATAAAATTATAGATACTTTTATAATTATATAACATTAATATAAATAGTTTATTTGAAAAATTAATTATTATGTTTTTCCATTATTTCATAAGATTTTAGTATTAATTTTACTTAGCTAATAAATTCTTAAAAATAAAAATATACATTATTCTATTCATTTTTAGTATTAAGGCTATTACAGAATATAAAGTTTCTACTTTTTATATTATTAATTTTTTGAAAAAATTCTAATTTGTAAGATTAATATTAATAATAAGGGTATAAAAAGACAAATAAAGATAAGTTTAGTATATAATTAATCTTAAAAATTTGTAATTAATTTGAATGTAACTGTTTTAAATTAATTTACTATAAAATATAAAAACTAAGGAGTTTTAAATATGAAAAGTAACATAGGTCTTATCGGTCTTTCTGTAATGGGGACTAATCTTGCACTTAATATGGCTGATAAAGGATATAAAGTGTCTATTTTTAACAGAACAGTAAGTGTAATTGATGACGTCATGAACAATACACCTCATAATAATTTTGTGCCTGTATATTCGTTAAGAGAATTGATAGATTCTTTGGAAAAGCCGAGAAAAATAATGTTTATGATAAAAGCGGGAGAAGCTGTAGATAAACTTATAGAACAACTTTTAGAGTTTGTAGAAAAAGATGATATATTGATAGATGGTGGGAATTCATATTTTAAAGACACTATAAGAAGAAAAAATTATCTTGCACAAAAGGGAATAAATTATGTAGGTGCAGGAGTTTCAGGTGGAGAAGAAGGCGCAAGATTTGGACCTGCTATAATGGTTGGAACGGATGAAAATATATATCCTGCTGTAAAAAATATATTTGAAGACATATCTGCAAAAGTTGATGATGAGCCTTGCTGTGCATATATATCTACAGATGGTGCGGGACACTATGTAAAAATGGTGCACAACGGCATAGAGTATGCGGATATGCAACTTATAAGTGAAGCATATTTAATATTAAAACAAATCGGTAAGCTGTCAAATGATGAACTTCATGAAGTTTTTGATGATTGGAATAAATCAGAACTTGAAAGCTATCTTATAGAAATAACATCAGATATATTCTCCGTCAAAGATGATAATAAATCATATCTTATAGATAAAATATTGGATGTTGCAAATCAAAAAGGTACAGGTAAATGGACAAATTTGGAAGCCATAGATTTAGGCGTGGATATTTCTACGATAACAAGTGCATTAAACGGTAGATTTATGTCAACTTTGAAGGATGAAAGAGAAAAAGCAAGCAAGATATTTAAAAAAGAAGATATAAATGTGAATATAGATAAAAAAGAATTGATAGAATTGGTTAAGTACAGCTTGTATACGAGTAAAATTGTAGCTTATGCACAGGGTTTTAAATTACTGAGCAAAGCACAAAAAACTTATGGTTGGGATTTGAATTTTTCAAAAATAGCCGAAATTTTTAGAGGTGGCTGTATAATAAGAGCTAAATTTCTAAATGATATATCAAATGCTTTTGAGAAAAATAAAAATATTGAAAATTTGATGTTTACAGATTTTTTCTTAAATCAAATAAACAAAAATATATCATCACTTAGAAAGCTGGTTTCAATGTGTGCCTTGAGCGGAGTAAGCATATATGCAATGTCAAGTGCCTTATCATATATAGACACATATTCATCATCCGTTTTAGGTGCAAATCTGATACAAGCACAAAGGGATTATTTCGGAGCACACACATTTGAAAGAATAGATAAAGAAGGGGTTTTCCATTTTGATTGGATAAAATCATTGAATAAATAAATGGAAGCTCTAAGGAGAATTAAATGAAAAATAATGCACTTATAATATTTGGAGGTACCGGAGATTTAGCATATAGAAAATTATTTCCGGCACTCTACGACTTATATATATTTGATAAATTAGAAAAAAATTTTTATATAATAGGAATAGGAAGACGAGATTATACTAATGAAGATTATAGAAGTATAATAAAAGATTGGGTAAAAAATTTTTCAAGAAGAGCTTATGATGAAGAAAAATTTGAAAAATTTTGTTTAAATATTTTTTATTATAAACTTCATTTTATGGAGTTAGAAGAATACAAAAACTTGTATAATTATTTTAATGAGATGAATTTATCCAATAATCTCATTTATTACTATGCAGTTTCACCGGAGTTTTTTGAACCTATTACAGATGGACTTGCAAAGCATAGTGATATACTGAAAGAATCTAAAATTATAGTGGAAAAACCGTTTGGAAAAGATTTGGAATCTGCTCAAAGGCTGAACCTAATATTCAAAAAATATTTAGATTATAAAAATATCTATTATATAGACCATTATTTAGGTAAAGAAATGCTGTTAAACATAATGACTATAAGATTTTTTAATACAATGTTTAACGGTGTATGGAATAATGAATTTATAGATAATGTTCAAATAAATGTATTTGAGTCAATAGGAGTTGAAACAAGAGGAGGATATTATGACAAAAGCGGAGCTATAGCAGATATGCTCCAAAATCATATATTCCAAATACTTTCCATAGTTGCAATGAATGAACCCGATACATTTTCTTCAAGCGACATAAAAGACGCACAGATAGATATATTCAAAAAATTAAGGAAGATAAATTCAAAGGATATAGACGATTATATGGTGCTTGGTCAATATGACGGCTATACAAAAGAAAAAAATGTAAATCCGAATTCAAAAACAGAAACTTATGTTGCTATGAAAATATTTATTGATAATGAAAGATGGAAAGATGTGCCTTTTTATGTGAGGACAGGGAAAAAATTGCATTCAAGAGAAATGAGTATAATAATCCAATTTAAACCCACAACGCACACATCAAAAATGCTTGCCCAAAACTATGGCAATGGAGATTTACAACAGATTGCCGAAAACAATATATTAGAGATAAAAATACAGCCTGAAGAAGGAATAAATTTGAGATTTAATATAAAAAAACCGGGAACAAGCGATGATATAGATGTGGCAAATCTTAATTACTGTCAAAGTTGTGATGCACAAAATTCAATAAATTCTCCTTGGTCATATGAGAGATTGTTGGAGGCTTGTATGAATTCAAACAGAACATTGTTTTCAAGATGGGAGCAAATAGAACTCAGCTGGAAATATATGAATGAAGTAATGGATAATTATAGAAAATATTCCAACAAGCTATATGTTTATGAGCAAGGAAGTAAAGGGCCTGCACAAGCAGAAAAAATAATTGGAAAAGACGGTAGAAAATGGATATAAGGCTGATTTAAAATTATAAATAATAGTTTTTTAAATAAATGCTTTATAAAAAACTTATTTATTATCTATAAGGGGAAGTTTTTATGAAAATATATGACGTATCAAAACTTATATCAGAAGATATGGTAGTATATAAAAATAGAGAAGAAAAAAAAATAAAGAGGACTATAGTATCAAGCTATGAAACGGGAGATTACTATGAGTCGAGATTGGATACAGACTTGCATTGCGGAACACATATAGATGCACCTCTTCACATGGTAAAAAACGGCAACACTATAGATAAATACAATGTGTCAAAATTTATAGGGAAATGTAAAGTTTTTGACCTTACAAATGTAGATGAATTTATCACAAAAAAAGATATAGAAAGTTTAGATATACAAAAAGATGACAGAGTAATATTTAAAACTAAAAATTCATATGATACTGTGTATAATCCTAAATTTGTATATATAGAAGAAGATGCAGCGGAGTATTTAGCTGAAAAGCAGATACAAAGTTTAGGTATAGATGCTATGAGCATAGAAAGAGACAAAAAGCACCATCCTACACATAAAATAATATTGAGAGCAAATATAGGAGTTATAGAAGATATGATGTTAAAGGATGTAAATGAAGGAGAATATTTTTTAAGTGCATTACCACTTAAAATAAAAGATAGTGATGCATCTCCTATAAGAGCTGTGCTTATAGAAGATTTTTCGCTTTAATTTAAACTTTGAAATTATAATACGCCTATTAAGGTATTTTGATAATAAAACTAACCTTATAGGCGTATAAAAATAAACGGTATTGTAAATGTTTTTGTGTATAGTTTTTCTTGTGATAAAACTACACTTAATTTATTAAATAGACAAAAATTTATTTAAAAAACTTAAAAATAATAGAAATATGATTTTTTACATATCTCACGAAACTATTTAAACTCCAATTTTATAATATAATTTTAAACTCTATACTGTTTTTATCTCTTGATAGGGCAATTACAGTTCCTTTGTGAATGTTTATAATAGATTTTGCAAGCGAGAGTCCTATTCCATATCCACCGCTTTCAGAATTTCTTGAATTATCTGCTCTGTAAAATCTTTCGAATAGTATATCATGGTTTCCTACTTCAATATAATCTAATGTATTTTTTATGGAAAGGGATTTTTTCTTTCCTTGTTTTTTTAAGTTTAAGGTGATTGTTCCTTTTTCATTAGAGTATTTTATTGCATTGTCAAGAAATATCCCTATCATTTGCCTTATATATTGTTCATTTCCATAATATGAAATGTTTTTTTCTATATTTATATTTAGAGTTTTTTTTCTTGTATTTGCCAAAGCTGCATAAGATTCAGATTCTTCAGCTATAACTTTTGATAGAGAAAAATCTGTCATAATTGTATTATTACTTTCTTCATCCATTCTTGAAAGGGATACTAATGAATTTGTAAGATTAGTCAATCTTTGCACTTGATTTTTATTACTTTTAGTCCATTCTGATTCTCCATATTCTATTTCTATTAAATCAGTATTTGCATCTATTATTGCAAGAGGTGTTTTTATCTCATGTGAAGCGTCTGTTATAAACCTCTTTTGTTTTCTATAACTTTCTTCCATAGGCTTTACAGCTATTTTTGAGAAAAAACATACTGTTATGAATACTGCAAGCATTGCAATTATTATTATAAATACGCTTACGATTAAAAATATTTTAAGAGTATCAAGATCTCTTGTACTGTCTAAAAATACAATTATCGTTTCCATCTGAATAATCAGCTTTTTTGTATTTATAATTGCCCAGATAGCCTGTAAGTTTATTTGATTTATATACACTGTGTGACATATCTGTTGCCTGAGTGGTTGATATTGCAGAGATAAAGCCTGTATTTATTGATATTAAATTTCCGTTATCACTAAAAACGGCACTGAAAAATCTGTTTTCATAAGGAGCTTCGGGAGAAATTTCAAAATATGGTTTTCTTGTCTTTTCAAAATCTTTATTTTCCTCCCGAAATGGTGCTTGTTCATCATTGTTTTTGATTTTACCATCATCAATTTTTTCAGGGAAATATCCGCCGTTATCTATAAGTATATTAAGTAAATTATTTTGCCGGTCATTAATGTTTTTATACAATATAAAATTTCCTATGCAAAGAATTATTGTCATAACTGCAAATATCGTCAAAACGGATATAAGTATAAATTTATGTTGCAATTTTTTTATCATTTTATCATCTCCAAAGAGTACCCCATATTTCTGTTTGCTTTTATGGCAATATTTGCCTTTAATGCAGTAAGTTTTTTTCTCAAATATGATATGTGTACCCAAACAACATTTATTTCTGCCTCACTTTCATATCCCCATATTCTATCCATAAATTTTTCTGTTGATATGAGTTGTCCGTTATTTGTCATAAGCATTTCTAAGACTTGAAATTCTTTGTTTGCAAGACGAAAACTTCCGTATTTGGAGGACAGTTCAAAAGTTGTTCTGTTAAGGCTGATATTTCCAACAGTTATTATAGAATCTGTAAGCTCTCCTTGTCTTCTTGTAACGGATCTTAATCGTGCAAGAAGTTCTTTAGTTGCAAAGGGTTTTGTCAAGTAATCGTCTGCGCCTGCATTTAAGCCTACAACTCTATCGTCTATTTCAGATTTTGCAGTCAACATTAAAACAGGTACATGGTTTTGTGATTGTCTTATAGTTTTTAATACCTGTATGCCATCTATTTTTGGAATCATAACATCTAATATAACAGCATCATAATTTTGTGTCTCTAAATAATATAGAGCATCTTCTCCGTCATATACTGCATCTACTGAGTAATTACTGTGTTTTAATATTGCTGTAAGTGCATTTGATAATTCTTTTTCATCTTCCACCAATAATATTCTCATAAGAATCTCCTTAATCTTATATTTAGGATATTATTATAAATAATAATTGCTATTTATCAATACTATTTTTACTATATTTTATCTCTTTTTTATATTATATCATGTCCTTTTCTTTTTTGTTCATTTTATTATAGATTATCCAATATGGTTTAGGGTTAAATAGAAATTGGTATTATATAAAAATATGTTTTTTAAAAATGCTGTAATTTTGCTTTAATAATATTATTAAACATTGTAAAATTTCATAAAATAGTTTAATATTTATATATTCAATTTATTTTTAAGAGGTGTCAAATGGGAGAGTTAAGAAAAAAAATAGGAATGGGTTTTTTACATAAACTTAATTTTATTTTGATTATTGCATTGTCATTAGGTTTGGCTGTGGTTGTGCAATATAGGTTATTGGAAAAAACCGTAAAAACTGATGTAGATACTTATGTCCAATATTTTGCATATTTCTTGTTCATATTTGCGTTTATTATTTTTATAATTTTCTATATAAAAATAAGAGCTGTATTGCCGATGAATGTATATCAAAATGGAATAGTTTTAAAAAGAAGACGTGAGACAATTATGTATCAGGATATACCTACATTTTATTTCATACCGTATTCAGACAGGAGAATAAAATATCTTATTGTGGAAAAAGGCAATGGAAGTAGGGTGATATTCAATACAAATCATACCGGAGATGATTTTGTAGATTATTTTCAAAAGGATTATATGGCTATAAATACAGATAAATTTTTGGAAAAGATTAGAAATGGCTCAGATATGATGTTTGGAGTATTGAGTAAAAAACAAACTTTGGTTTTGAAGGTCTTTAAAACTAAAAATATGGTAAGAAAACTGGAGTTCGAAGACAAATTTTATATAAGTAAAGATACTTTTCAATATAAGGATGTTAAATATAACTGGAATATAATAGATATAGACTATGATATACAAACAGGAAATATAGAAATAAAAGACAGAGATAATAACATAATCATGTCGACATATTTTCCTTATGTTGAAAAAGGAGAGTTTGCATTTAATATAATGGATCATTTAATAGAAGAGTCCATAAAAAACGAAGATAAAGTTGAAATTGAGTATATAGAAAATAATAATGAACATATTGCAATAACAGATAATGAGCTTGATGATAGTAAATATATAGATGAAAATATCTTTATAGATGATAAAGAAGAAAATGATTAGTTATACGAATTTGTTTTAGATTTATAACAGTTTATACTATTATACAATTAAAAATAGACTTTAATTAAAACTGTCTTTAATGATATTTTTATGAATAAATTTATAGTTTTTATATATAATTTTAATTATTTGTCTTAATTTTAATGGATTTTAGCATTAAAAGTTGTGATAGAAATATTAAAATAATAATTATATTTTAATAAATCCTATTCAAATTAAGATATGCTCAAATATATTAAAAAATATCTATATTTGATTAGATAATATGATTAAATAGTTGTTTAGTATTAGAAGGGGAAAGTGCCTATGCTAATGAGAGAAGAGAGGATACAGCTCATAGAATTCGGAAAAAAATTGGTTGAGTCAAGACTTACGAAAGGAACCGGAGGTAATTTAAGTATTTATGATCGTAAAAACGGTCATATAGCTATAACACCGTCAGGAATAGATTTTTTTGAGATAAAATTGGAAGATATAGTCATATTGGATATAGATGAAAATATAATAGAAGGGGACAAAAAACCGTCATCAGAATTGGAAATGCACTTGATCTTATATAGAACAAGACAAGATATAAATGCAGTTATACATGCTCACACAATATATTCGACTGTTCTTGGATGTTTGAATTTAGATTTGCCGGCAACTCATTATCTTACGGCTGTAGCCGGTACAAATGTCAGATGTGCAAAATATGCTACTTATGGTACAAAACAGCTTGCAATAAATGCTTGTGAAGCTATGGAAGACAGAAAAGCCGTGATATTGGCAAATCATGGAATATTAACAGGTGGAAGAGATTTACCAAATGCGTTTTCGATAGCAGAGGATATAGAGTATTGCTCAGAAATATACTGTAAAGCAAGGAGCATAGGCGAACCTGTTATATTATCAAATGAAGAAATGAAAATTATAGCTGAAAAATTTAAGAAACATGGTCAAAATAAAGCCAACTTATAATTTTAGTTTTAAAATAGAAGTGTAACATTTTAAATAAATACAAGTTTTTAACCATATTTAATATGCTTTTAATTTATTTTTTGATATAATGTATATTTAATATAGGATATTTGTGTTATAATGTATGAGATTTATCTTTGTCAATTAATACTGTTCTAATAAAAGATGTTGTAAAAATTTATTAAAAATAGATAATTTTACTTAAAAAACTTATAGTATGAAAAAATAATTATTGAATAGTTCAATTATATAATTAAGAAGTTTTATGAGGATTTAGATGCAAAGTGCTATAAAAAATGATATAAAAAAAACTAAAAGAGAACCTGCAAAAAGAATAGATTATATAATGCTTATTACTGTGATTTTACTTGTAATAATAGGCGTGCTTATGATTTTTTCGGCAAGTTCTGTACAAGCGAGCTATGAATATAACGATTCTACAAAGTTTTTGCGTTCGCAGTTGCAATTTGCTGCAATAGGTTTTGTTTTTATGTATATTGCAAGCAAAGTGAATTATAAAATATATAAAGACTATGTATTTATAATATATATCTTTAATATTATTTTGTTGATACTGACTTTATCCCCACTTGGCGTGAGTGTAGCCGGAGCAAAAAGATGGCTTAATGTGGGCTTCAAATTTCAAACTTCCGAATTTTCAAAATTTGCTTGTATAGTTACGACAGCATATTTTATAAATCTTAATAAATATACAATGCACAAATTAAAAAGTGTGATAATACCGATTGGCTTTTTGATTTTAAACTGTGCCCTTATTTATGTACAACCGTCTTTTTCTGCCATGTCAATAATATTAATGGTAGGGCTTATAATGATATTTGTAGGCGGGATGAGTGTAAAGTTTATGTTGATATCTGCAGTACCGTTTGGTGTTGGCATCATAACTTTAATGATGAAACAGCAATATCGTATGGCGAGATTAATGTCATTCCTTGATCCGTTTAAGGATACTTCCGGTAGAGATTGGCAAATTTCAAATTCAATATATGCTATGGCATCAGGAGGGTTATTTGGTGTTGGTTTTGGTAAGAGTACACAAAAATATTTTTATATATCTCAACCGCAAAATGACTTTATATTTGCTGTTATAGCAGAAGAGTTCGGTTTTTTAATGAGTGTTTTGCTTATATTTATATATGTATTTTTGATTTTCAGAATTTTCAGATTATTCGTAGATACTAAAGATACATTCGGTAAGATGCTTGTATGCGGAATAGGTCTGCAACTTGGACTTCAAACTATTATGAATATAGGAGTAGCAACAAGTACTTTACCAAATACAGGTATAGGATTACCTTTTATAAGCTATGGAGGTACATCGATAATTATGTTTCTTTCTATGACAGGAGTTCTTTTAAATATTTCAAGATATAGAGTCTCAAAAAGAAAAAAAGAGGTTGTTAAATGAAACTTATAGTTTGTGGTGGCGGCACAGGAGGACATATATATCCTGCTATTGCAATTGCTGAATATTTTAAAAATCAAGATAGTTCTACAGAAATATTATATATTGGCGGGAAATACGGTATAGAAAATAAAGTGCTGAAAAATTATGATTATAGATTTGAAACAATAGATATTAAAGGTTTTCAAAGAAAGCTAAGCATAGAAAATATAAAACGTGTTTTCAAAACTACGTCAAGTATGCTTAAAATGAGAAAAATTTTATCTAAAGAAAAACCTGATTTAGTAATAGGTACAGGAGGATATGTCTGTGGGCCGGTTGTATATATGGCGGCACTTATGAAAATTAAGACGGCTATACTCGAACAAAATGTATTTATGGGTATGACCAATAAAATTTTGTCTAAAAAAGTTGATTATATTTTTTACGGTTTTGATGAAGCGTTGAAGAGATATCCTTTTGATAATGCGATTGTATCAGGTAATCCGGTAAGAACGTTGGAATTTAATTATGATAAGAAAACTGCAAGGAAAGAGCTTAATTTTTCAAGTGATGAAAAAATTATATTGTCTATTGGAGGCTCGGGAGGTTCTCAGAGTTTAAACGATGCTATAAAATTGTTTGTAAACTATGCTGAAAAAAACAATATAAGACTTATACATTCTTGTGGAGAAGCATATTATGATGAGTTGAAAGAAGAATTTATAGATATAAATTATGATAAGTTTGAATTATATCCATATATAAAAAATATAGGGAAATATATGCAGTCAGCCGATATTATCATATGTTCAGCAGGCGCAAGTACATTATCCGAAGTATCATACTTTGGAAAACCTATTATAGCCGTTCCTAAAGCATATACAGCAGAAAATCATCAAGAGTATAACGCAAAGATGATAGAGGATTGCGGAGCGGGATATTGCATAAAAGAAGATATATTAAACGCTGATATTCTGGCAAATAGAGTACAAAATATATTGTTTAATCAAGATGTTTTTGAGAAAATGTCAGATAACAGCAGTAAGTTGTATAAAGGTGATGCTTGCAAAATAATATATGATGCACTTATATAAAGGGTAGATAGATGAAGAAAAAAGTTACTATGTCATTTTTTGGAATTTTAATAATATTTCTTATTTCTGTTTTATTTTATCTTTTTTCAGGCAGGTATTCAGTTAATAAAATAACTATACTTGGACAGACTAATTTGACTAAAGATAAGATATTGGAACTTGCCAAAATAGATATGAATAAGAATATATATATTATGAATACTAAAAATATAGAAAAAAATCTTACTGCAAATAACTATATACAAAGTGCAACAGTAAGAAGAAAATTTCCACAAGAGATAACAGTATCAATAGTTGAGCGTATTCCTGTTGCAAGTATACCGATAACGAGTGGATATGTGATAATAGATGAGAATGCAACTGCAATAAGTATAGTTCAAGATGAAAAGTCTGTAAAAAAACCTATAATAAGCGGTATATCTATAAGTAATATAAAACTTAAGGATACAATACCTGTAAAAGATAAAGATGCACTCGAAAATATACTGAAGATAATACATTTAATATCTTCACTTGACTTACTTGATAATATATCATATATAGATTTAAAAAACTATGATGACATATCTATGACTACAAATACAGGTATACTGGTAAGATTCGGCAATACTGATGATATGCAATATAAGGTTAAGGTTTTGAATAAAATACTTATAAATCTATCAACTAAAGGCAAGACATCCGGTACAATAGATATGAGATTTGATACTGACCCTGTATACTATGAATAATATTTATTAAATATATTACAAAATATATTTAGAATTTTTTAAATTTTTTATAGACGAAATGGCTTTTTATTGATATTATAATAAGATAGAATATTTTTTAGATGATTATTTTCAATTTATATAAATAATTTTTAAACAGTAAAAAATTTATTATAGATTTTTATAGATAAGTATATATTTTTTGGAGGATAACAATGTTTCTTGAAACAGCAATGAACAATGAAGATATAAAAATATTGATAGTAGGTGTAGGCGGCGGTGGCGGAAATGCCGTAAACAGAATGATAGAAGAACAGATAAAAGGCGTGGATTATATTGTAGCCAATACAGACTATCAAGCACTCCAACATTCACTTTCTGAAAGCAGGATACAATTAGGCGAAAAGCTTACAAAAGGTCTTGGTGCAGGAGCAAAACCTGAAATAGGTAAAAAAGCGGCTGAAGAAAGTTACGAAAAAATAAAAGAGGAACTCGCCGGAGCGCAAATGATATTTGTTGCTGCAGGTATGGGAGGCGGTACAGGTACAGGTGCATCTCCTATAATAGCAAAAGTTGCAAAAGAAATAGGTGCACTTACAGTAGGTATTGTTACTATGCCGTTCAAGTTCGAAGGAACAAAGAAGAAAAAAATGGCAGAAGACGGACTTGAAGAACTTAAAAAGAATGTTGACTCAATAATAGTGATACCGAATGATAAAATTCTGGAAATATCTCCAAAAGGTATAACATTTGAAGAAGCGTTAAAAAAAGGTAATGAAATTTTAAAAAACAGTGTAAAAGGTATAACAGATATAATAAAATTAAACGGTATAATAAATACTGACTTTGCAGATGTTAAAACTGTTATGGAAAATAAGAGTTTATGTCATATGGGATTCGGTAGAGCCAAGGGCGATAATAAAGCTCTTGAAGCTACTAAACTTGCAACTGTATCTCATCTTTCAGAAACATCTATTTGGCATGCAAAAGATTTACTTGTCAATGTTACATCGTCAGAAAGCATAACGATGGATGATATATATGCAATAGGTGATTATGTAAGAGAAGCTATAGGTGAAGATGAAGATTTTGCATCAGATAATGTAATAGTAGGAAGTGTATTTTCTGATGAAATCGGAGATGAAGTATCAGTTGTAATAATAGCAACAGGGATAGACGAAAACGGACAACAGTTAAATACAAACAGATCACAAGGTTCAGTAAAAGAGGTTCATCAAAAAGAAGTTCATCAGGAGTCAAAGGTGGAAAAAAGTTACCTTCAAAGCAATACAGATGATCTTGATATAGATAATGATTTGGATATAGAGCCTGACAACATACAAAGCATAAGTGAGATAACTACTGATAGAAAACCTACTGAGCTTAAGATTCCGCCATTTTTAAAAAGTACAGGTAGGAAATAGACATGAATTGCCCATATTGTGGAAGCAGTGATCTTAGAGTTATAGATTCAAGGCATGTAGAAGAAGATAATACTATTAAGAGAAGAAGAGAATGTGAATCCTGTAAAAAGAGATTCAGCACATTTGAAATGATACAAGAAGCAAGTATTATTGTAATAAAAAAGGATGGTTCTCGAGAGTTTTTTGACAAAAATAAAATATTAAGGGGTATAGTGCGCTCATGTCAAAAAAGACCTGTCAGCACTAAGCAAATGGAAGAGATAGTAAGTGATGTTGAAAAACATATACTAAATTCCCCTGATAAAGAAGTATCAAGTAATCAAATAGGAGAACTCGTTATATCAAGATTGAAAAAACTTGATGTAGTGAGTTATGTAAGATTTGCATCTGTTTATAGAGAATTTAAAGATGTTAACAGCTTTTTTGATGAACTCAATTCAATAGTAGAGTCAGAAAAGGAATTATAATAATTTGTTTTTTAAAACCTATGATATTAATATATCTTAGGTTTTTTTATGAAAGATGATATTATGGAATTAAGTAAGCAAAAATTTTCTAATATAATAACCAAGATAACAGAAGGATCTATTGCAGATGAATTGGAGATAGAAAAAGGAGACATATTACTGTCAATAAATTCTCAAAGTGTGGAGGACATAATAGAGTATCAATATCTTATAGCTGATGAATATATAGAGCTTGAAATCCAGACAAAAGATGGAGAAATAGTAATATATGAGATAGAAAAAGACATTGATGAAGACTTAGGCATAGAATTTGAAAATCCAATAATAAATTCGGTTCAAACTTGCAGGAATAAATGTATGTTCTGTTTTATAGATCAATTACCAAAAGGACTTAGAAAAACTCTTTATATAAAAGATGATGATTCAAGACTTTCTTTTTTGCAAGGTAATTTTATAACCATGACTAATATGGGTAAAAAAGAAATTGATAAAATGATAAAATATCATATATCTCCTGTAAATATATCAGTGCATACAACAGATAGCGAGCTTAGAATAAAAATGCTGTCAAATAAAAATGCAGGTGATATATTGGAAAAGATGAAAAAATTAAAAAAAGCCAATATTACAATGAATGCTCAGATAGTTCTTATTCCAAATGTTAATGACAAAAAAAATCTGGAAAAGACTTTATATGATTTGGAAAAGCTACATCCACAATTACAGAGCATAGCTATTGTGCCTATAGGTATTACAAAATATAGACAAAGACTTGCTAAAGTCGATATATTCAATACTGAGACTGCAAGAGATTTGATATTGCAAGTTCAAGAGTTTCAACACAAATTTTTGAAAAACTTAGGCACAAGATTTGTATTTTTGTCTGATGAATTCTATGTTATGTCAGGCGTTAAAAGACCTTCGTATAAAGAATATGAGGGATTTAAACAGCTTGAAAACGGTGTTGGACTTATGACTAAACAAGAATATGAATATAATAAGGAATTAAAAAAAATAAACACCTACAATAGAAAAAGAAATGTGTCAATTGCGACAGGAGAGTCAGCCTTTGAATATATAAAACACTTATCTGACAATATGATGAGAAAATATGATTCGTTAAATGTTAACGTATATAAGATAGAAAATGATTTTTTTGGCAGAACTATAACAGTTGCAGGACTTATAACAGCCACAGATATGATTAAACAACTTAAGGGTAAAGATTTAGGAGAAGAGTTAATAATTCCAAAAACTATGTTAAAATCTGACGAAGATATATTTTTGGATTCAATAACACTTGATGAATTTGCCCAAACTATGAACATAAAAGTAAAACCGTCTGAAATTGACGGACACAGCTTTGTAAAAAATATACTTGGAATATAATTTTTTTATTTTAATCAAAAGCTTATACTAATTTTTAATAGGATAATATATAGTTTATATGATAAGTCTATAAATATATATTATATTTTATTAAATTTATACAATAGTATTTTTCTATAGCTTTATTGAGTTTTAGTATTAAATTATATTTTATGTGAATACTATTTTGATGTTATTATAATTTTTAAAATAAATTCAGGAAATTAATCATTAGTATTATATTTTTTGTTAAAAAATAAGTTATATGATAAATATGTGAAAGGGAATATTATTATGAAAAAGACGGTTGCAATAGTAGGCAGACCGAATGTCGGAAAATCTACTCTTTTTAACAGACTTGTCGGAGAAAGAATATCTATTGTGGAAGATACTCCGGGAGTTACAAGAGACAGAATATTTGCTGATGTAAGCTGGCTTAACTACAGCTTTACCCTTATAGATACCGGCGGAATAGAAACGGATACAGATAATCTCATACCGGAAATGATGAGAAAACAGGCACAAATTGCAATAGATATGGCTGATGTAATAATGTTTGTTGTAGATGGAAAAGCCGGTCTGGTTCCACAAGATTTTGAAGTTGCAGATCTTCTTAGAAAATCAAAAAAGCCTGTTATTGTTATAGTTAATAAAGTAGATAATTCAAGATTACCTGATGATTATTATGACTTTTATCAATTAGGTTTTGATAATATGTACGCCATATCATCAACTCAAGGATTAGGTCTTGGAGATATGTTGGATGAGATAGTTGCATTGTTCCCAAAAGAAGAATTGTTGGAAGTAGAAGATAATTCTATAAAAGTTGCAATAATAGGCAAACCTAATGCAGGAAAATCATCAATATTAAATGCACTCATAGGTGAAGAAAGGACAATAGTTTCACCGATAGCAGGTACAACAAGAGATGCAATAGATGAAAAATGTAATATAAACGGAATAGATTATACATTTATAGACACTGCGGGAATAAGAAAGAAAAATAAAATTTACGACAATATTGAAAAATATTCAGTCTTAAGGGCATATAGTGCAATAGAAAAAGCAGATGTTGTATTAGTGGTTATAGATGCGACAACTATGGTAACTGAACAAGATACAAAGATAGCAGGCTTGGCACATGAAGCCGGTAAATGCGTAATAGTAGTTGTAAATAAATGGGATTTGATACAAAAAGAAACTAATACTATGAGAGATTATACGTCAGATGTGCGAAATTCATTGGCATATATGCAATATGCACCTGTAGAATTCATATCGGCTAAGACGGGCAAAAGACTTAACAATATAGTGGAACTTATAAATAAAGTATATGAATCAGGTAGAAAAAGACTATCAACAGGTGTATTAAACGATGTTATAGGAGATGCAGTTATGCTTAATCAACCTCCGTCTGACAAAGGAAAAAGACTTAAAATATATTATGCTACACAGACAGGCGTATTGCCTCCGACATTTGTAATTTTTATAAACGATAAAGAGCTGTTCCATTTTTCATATCAAAGATATTTGGAAAATAAGATAAGAGAGAGTTTCGGTTTTGACGGTACTGTTATAAAGATAATTCCGAGAGAAAAAGGTGACAAAAACAAATAGGAGTTATTATGTATGAGATAGTAAAAATAACCAAAAAAAGAAATTCAAACTATAATTTATATATAAAAGATTATAAAGAAGAAAAAATAGAAATACATCTTGATATATTATATTCGTATTCATTATACTCTATAAGAGAAATAGATGAAAAAAAATTTGAAGAGATGTTGATTGAAAATCAAAAAAAACTTGCTAAACAGCAAGCATTAAAGATATTGTCATCATCAAGCAAGACAAGAAAAGAATTGATAATTAAGTTAAGACAAAAAAAATTTACACAAGATGCTGTAGATTATGCTATGAGTTTTGTAGACAACTATGAATTCATAAACGAAGAAGATATGGCGGAAAAATTAGTAAGCGGAGCATATAAACGTAAAAAATACTCAAAAAGAAAGATACAAAACGAATTGCGGCAAAAAGGTATAGATTATGAAGTTATAAATGAGTTGACATCAGATATAGATGATGATGAAGAATATGAAAACGCAATGCACTTTGCACAAAAGAAATATAAGAGCATATCAGCCAAAGACAATGAAACCATAAAAAGACGGCTTATATCAGCTCTTAGTTATAGAGGCTTTAATTACGATATAATACGAAAAGTTATTGATAAAATAATATATGATGATTAAATTTTTTATATGAAAATTGGGAGATTTATATGAAAATAGGTTTTGATGAAGAAAAATATCTTGAAGAACAGTCAAAATATATACTTGAAAGAGTTGAAAAATTTGAGAAATTATATCTGGAATTTGGAGGTAAATTGCTACATGATACTCATGCTGCAAGAGTTTTGCCTGGATATAATGAGAATACAAAAATTAAATTATTACAACAATTAAAAGATGATTTGGAAGTAATAATATGTGTATACAGCGGTCATATAGAAAACAACAAGATGATAGGGGATTCCAATATAAACTATGAAATGGCTGTATTCAGACTTATAGATGATTTAAGGGCATATAAATTACATGTAAATTCAGTAGTAATAACAAGATATGAAGAAAAACCTCTAACAGATATATTTATAAGAAAATTGAAGAGAAGAAATATAAAGACATTTAAGCATAAAGCAACGCAAGGTTATCCTACAAATGTAGATGTGGTAGTAAGTGAAGACGGGTATGGAAAAAATCCTTACATACCTACAAGCAAACGCATAGTTGTAGTTACAGCACCCGGCCCTGGAAGTGGGAAATTGGGTACGTGTCTTTCGCAATTATATCACGAATTTGCACAGAATAAAAAAGCAGGATATTCAAAATTTGAAACATTCCCTGTTTGGAATATGCCACTTAAACATCCGCTTAATGTAGCTTACGAGGCTGCAACGGCAGATTTAAAGGATATAAATATGATAGATTCTTTTCATATGGATGCCTATAATCAGATTGCAGTAAATTATAATAGAGATATAGAGAGTTTTCCTTTGCTCAAAAAGATGCTCGAAAAAATAACAGGACAAGACTCAATATATAAATCACCTACCGATATGGGAGTTAATAGAGTTGCATTTGGAATAACAGATGATGAAATTGTAAAAGAAGCATCAAAACAAGAGGTTATAAGAAGATATCTAATCGCAAAATCAGATTATGTGAAAGGCAACTGTGAAATAGATGTGGTCGAAAGATTGCAGTTAATAATGGAAAGCTTGGGAATAAAAGAAGAAGACAGAAAAGTAATATTGCCTGCAAGAGAAAAAGCGCAAAAGATGAAAAAAGAAATGAAAAATGATGAAATAGCCAGTGCAATAGCTATTGAATTATCAGACGGTATGATATTGACAGGAAAAACGACTAAGTTTATGGATGCATCTGCAGCTGTGATATTAAATGCGCTTAAATACTATGCGGACATATCAGATGATATGCTACTTTTAGCACCACTTGTATTAGAGCCTATACAAAAATTGAAAAATAAAATATCAATATCCCAAGTTATTGCATTAAATGTAGAAGAAGTGCTTATAGCTTTAAGTATATGTGCTGCAACAAATACCATGGCAGAAAAAGCACTTTCTAAAATAGATATGCTTAAAAATTGCAAAGCACACTCAACTACAATAATGAACAGCACAGATGAACAAATGTTTTGTCGTTTGGGAATAGAAATAACAACTGACGCCGTATTTTCTAATAACAATTTATATTATGTTTAACGATATTTTTTTATAAAATTAATGCATAATGTAATTTCAATAAAATATGAAAAAAGAGTATATGAAGTGTTTTATATACTCTTTTTTGCATTATTCTTTTATTCTTAATCTTTCAACCAATTCTTCATCAGGTGTTACATAAACTGTAGAATTTGTTTCGTAGATGACCATTCCCGGTTTTGCACCGTTTGGTTTTTTTACATTTTTTTTCAATGTATAATCTATAGGAACACTTTGTGAAAACTTGGCTTTGCTGTAAAATGCACATATTATTGCAGCTTGTTTTATAGAATTTTCCGATATTAGTCCGTTTTTTGATTTTATTATACCATGTGAACCTGCTATGTTTTTCGTATGCAACCACATATCATCAGATTTTGCAAATTTTAATGTCAAATAGTCGTTTTGATTGTTATTTCTGCCTACATATATTTCAAATTCATCATCTGATATAAATTTCATGGGATTGAATTCACTTTTATGTTTTTTCTTTTTTGCATCAGATTTATTTTGTCTAACTATTCCTTGTGCTTGCATTTCTATTATTATATCTTCTAAATCACTTATATTTGATATATTTTCTATGGATAATTCTAAATTATAAAGGTAGTCCAATTCTTCTTTAGCCTGTGATATTTGAGTGGATAATTCTTTTTTACGAGATTTCATTTTATTGTATTTTTTATATAGTTTTTGTATATTTTCTGACGGTGTCAGATTTTCATCTAAGCTTATTGTAGTTTTAGGTGTATTTTCATCGTAAAAATCATCTACTTCTATATTCTTCATACCTTTTTTTATCATATAGATGTATGCTGTGAGCAGGTCTGCATCTTTTTTATAATCTTCAAGACATATGGTTTCATTTATTTCTTGCGATTGTTTTTGTATTTTGTTTTCTAATGTAGATATTTTTGATTTTAATATTTTTCTTATATCATGGCTTTTTTGGTTAAGCCTGTCTTTTGAATCTCTTGTGTTGTAGTATTGTTCGCATATGAATGATATGCTGTCCTCTTTTTTTATCTCAAAGCCGTCATACATGGACAGATATATACAGGAAAAATCTACTGTAAAGCCTAATTTGTCAAATACTATGCAAGGTTCAAAATTGCCACTTTTTATAGTGCTCATAATTCTTGAAAAAGAATTGTGCAATCTTTCTACTTCTATTGGCGACAATTCTGTAGCTGAAGTGGATATATCTATGTTACTGCGATAGCAAATCTCTTTAGCTATTAGAGGGCTAAGCCCGGAAAACTTGGAGTATAACACTTTGTATATAGGCATTTTTTGGTAAGTAAGCTTGATAAAATCTTCAAGATTTATATTGTCTGTAGGATTTGATTTTTCTTGTTCAGGTGGTGATTTGTAAGTTATTGCCGGCAATACTTCTCTAAATGAACTTACAGATATAGGTATTCTTTTTGCGGCATCTAAAATTTTATTGCTCTGTTTATCTATGAGTATTATATTACTGTGTCTACCCATTATTTCTATTATAAGTCTTCGTACTTTTTGTTCTTTCAATTCATCAAATGTATCAATATCAATATATATAACTCTGTCAAAACTGTCTTGAGACACTGACAATATTCTTCCGCCTTGAATATATTTTCTAAGTATCATAAGGAAGTTAGGTGCTTTTAGCGGATTTTCTTTTTTATAACTTGGCGCGAGATATATTCTTGGAAAAGATGGGCTTGCACTTATCAATAATTTATAAGTTTTTGAGTTGCCTCTTAAGGATAGAAGAATCTCATCTTTTTCGGCTTGCGATATTTTATCTATTTTGAGTGAAGTGATTTTTTGTTGCAATTCTTGTACTATTGAGTTTATGGTAAGTCCGTCAAAAGCCATATCTACCTCCGTTGTATGTAATTAAAATAATCAGATAATTATATTTTATACTTAAAGTTTATTTAATTAGGTGTCAGTATAAATTGAGGAAGAGTATATTAAAAAATATCTGTTCTTAATCTGATAACAGTATAATTTATTAAAATTCATAGAAATTTGTGTTTATATTATTTTTTAAAGTTAATTGACTGAAAAAATAAAATATTTTTCGATAAAACCATATAAGATGATAACATAGTTTTATCAAAAAATAAATATTATAATATATTTAATTGCTTAAAAGTTTTCATTATATTATACGAATATATTGCACTTTCAATTATCTGTGAATACATTACAGCGCCGTATCCTTCGCCAAGACACAAATCTAAATTGAGCGGAGGAGTGAGATTTAAATATTCTAATGCAAAATTTCCCGCTTTTTCTCTTGTTTTATGTGAGCATATAAGATAATCTGTCGTTATGGGAGTAATGAGTTTTGCAAGCATTGCAGCGGAATATGTTATGAGTCCGTCCAATATCACAGGAGTATTTCTTGCACAGCAGGCAAGTATTACGCCGAGCATACCGCCTGTTTCAAATCCGCCTATTTTTGTGAGTATGTCGATATAATCATTTTTGTTCGGTTTATTTATTTCAAGAGACTTTTTTATGGCATTAATCTTATTTTTTAAAATATCATCATTTATACCTGAGCCTCTGCCTGTTATTTCATCAGGAGATTTATCCGTTATGCAAGATACTATTGCTGTTGCTATAGTGGTGTTGGCTATGCCCATTTCTCCTAAAGATATCAAATTGTATCCTTCATCAATAAGTTTGTTTGCATAGTGTATTCCTGTTTTTATGGATTTTATTGCCTGCTCTTTACTCATACTGTGAGTTTTGGTTATATTTTTTGTGGATTTGGCAATTTTTTCGTCAATTATTTCATCGCTTAATTTTTTATCAGAATTTATTCCTATGTCGATAGCCAACATCTTGGTATGTGTATATTCGCATATAGAGCCTATGGCAGAATAGTTTTGCACAAAATTTGGAAAATGAATTGCTGTTAATGATTGATTGTCTTTTGATACATTTTCTTCATAAACTCCGTTGTCTGATCCGAAAGTAATTATAGCTTTTTTCGGCATAGTCAAATTTGAAGTTTTATATATGCCTGCTAATTGTATAGTAATATTTTCCAATACTCCTAATGCTTTTTGCGGTTTTATAATATTGTTTTGTCTTTCTTCAGCTTTTTTCATAGACTCTTTGTCTAAGGGTTTAATATTATTTATTAAATCATCTATTATGTTCATTATAATTCCTTTTAAAATATCAAAGATTAACTTAAAAATTTATTCAATGCGAATGCCATTCCACCATCATCATTGGTTTTAGTAACAAAATCTGCCATATCTTTTAATGGTTGAACAGCATTTCCCATTGCAACCAAAGTTCCTGAAGTGTTTCTCATTGAAATATCGTTAAAATTATCTCCTAAAGCAAGTATTTCAGATTTTTTTATATTTAATTTTTTTGCCAAATTCTCTATACCGAAACCTTTATTTACGCCTTTTGCATTTATCTCCAATTCATTCATACTTTGGCTTACTATTTCGTATGGAAGGTTTTTTATTTCTTCAAATGTCATATCTCTTGCAGTTGTACTTCCAAAAAATGAGTGTAATTTTATTGCACCTTTTTTCATATTTTTTATGAAATACTCCATATCGTCTACAAGTTCTCTTGACGCATTGATAAGGTCGTGGAATTGAACCGGGATATAGTTATATCTCTCTTGTTTCAATTTCTTGTCACAGTATATTTTACCATCTTGATAAAGTTCAAAAAGTGCATCTTTTTCTTTTAAAGCAGAAAATATTACGTGGCAATCTTTCGGTTCGATACAGATTTTGTACATATCCTGTTTTGTCCAAGCATTAAAAGCATAGGCTCCGTTTGCAGTTATGGCATATTCCATGTATGGAAGTCTTTGTATAACTTCGTCCATTTCCATAAAACCTCTGCCTGTACAAAATGCAAAATGAACTCCTTTTTTTGAATATTTTTGTATGGTTTCTTTTGCACTTTGCGGTATTTGACCCTTGCTGTCAAACATAGTGCCGTCTAAGTCTGTTGCTACTAATTTTATCATTGTTCACCTGTTTAATACAAATAAAAAATTTTACTATATTTATTATAATTGAATTTGTAATAAGTATTATCCTAACACTACCTAATACTATTTTTTAGATTTATCATCTAATCCCTTAAACTTTGTAGAGTTTATTTTTTCAAGAGATAAAATCTGAGTTCTTGCAAGTTCTCTGAGCTCTATCATTCTTTCTTTTTGCTGCATTCCTTTGCTGATAAGAATCGCATTATAGCTTTCCATATTAGCAAGTACCAACAGTTCATTAATACTTGCATAATCTCGCATATTACCTTTTAAATCCGGATTTTCATCGTGCCATTGCTTAGATCTTTTGTTAAATAGTGATACATTAAGCATATCAGCTTCACTTGCGTATTTGTAAGATAGCTGTTCATTGGTTAAATCAGATAATAAATATTCTTTTATTGCATCTGTATGGATCTTGTAGTTAATTTTTGATATTTCTCTATTTAAATTCCACCCTAATGATAATCTTGAGTTTTCATCATCTTTCAGTCTTTGATAGTCCTTAATGATATACAACTCAAATTCTGCTGAAATCCAAGAAGCAAATTTGAAGGCAATGTCTTTATGAGCAAAAGTTCCTCCGCTTCTTCCAAGTTTTACAAACAATCCTATAGCATTGGTACTATTTGACCATTTTTGTGGAGATAGCGTAAATGCATTACTTCCTGCTTGTTCTAAATACCCCTCGAATTCGAGGGGGTTAAAGTTTGGATTGTTTAACTTCTCCCATATGCCTAAGTACTCTATTGTGTTGTAATTTCTCATCCAGTTTGCAACTACTACATTAGGTTCTTCGCTATTCTTATATTTGGCAATATCAGTAAGACTTATATAATCATTTTTAAAGTCTTCAGTATAAATTTGAATAGAAAGCCCCTTTGCTTCAATTGTGTCTTTTTTGATTTTAGACATTTCTAAAATCCTCCTTTATGCTGTTGTGCTGTTTACAATAATTATATTCAAATAGCAACTCTAAAATAGTACACCCAAATTACTTAATGCTCAACACTATTAAAAAATATAAAATTGATTATTTTTAAAAAGTACAGAATTTTAAGGATATGATTATATTATATTTCCGATTAGTGTTTAATATAAGCATAGGTATTAATATTAAAAATCTTTTAAAAAGTCATATTATCTATAAAATAATAGTGTAATAAGCTATCACATAAAAATATAATGGCTGAATTGGAATGATATGGTATTTTAATGGATAAATAGTATCATTGTAAGATATGTGTTAATGAGGTTTTTTCTCTTTTGAAGAAAAACTTTCCATATCTATTTTTATTATTTGTGTAACTTTTAGACTTTTTTGTATAGCACTTTCAAAATATTGCATATCATCAGGGAGATATTTTTCGCATAATATTTTAAGTGCAAATATTTTTTCTTCTTCATCTTCTACAAATACGGCATTGCCATAGAATATTGCTGATTGAAAATATGTGGTATAGGAGCCGTCGTATATAGGCTCTGATTTTGAAACTGCACTTATACATACTCTTGGATATTTTTTTAATATATCTATTTTTCTGCCTACTTTTGCACAGTGAAAATATATTGTATTTTCATTTCTTACATGTGATATAGGTATGGCATACGGTTCATTGCCGTCATACATTGAGATTGTTGCATAACCTGCGTTGTCCAATACTTGAAGTGCAAAATCCTCGTCCATCGCTCTGTCTTTTCTGCGCATTTGCATATTTTTCATAATCAATTTCTCCTTTTGTGATAATTTAATTTTAAAATAATAAATAGATTTAATTCTATATGGTTAAATCATAAGGTATGCTTATTGGAACTACATCAACTTTGCCTGAATATTGGCTTTCATTTACCAAGGCATTTTTCGTTTTATAAAATGTTATTGTTCTGTTCGCTTTTATGCATGTACCCATAACAATTCCGTTATCACATTCAAGTCCTGAAGGTATATCTAAGGACACTGTATATTTGGAATATTCGTTTATTGTGTTTATAGTATCTGCAAATATTCCTTCTACATCTCTTGTAAGTCCTATTCCGAATATTGCATCTATTACAGCATCGCTTCGCTGAATTTGTGCTTTTAATATTTCCAAATCGACTTCTTTATTTTTTATAAGTCTGTAAGAAAGTCCTATTTTTTTTATTATTTCAAGATTTGTTTTAAACTCATCAGTTTGTCTATCCATATCACCCACGATATTCAGATACACGAATTTTCCTGCCACAAATAATTGTCTTGCAAGTACAAGACCGTCACCACCGTTATTTCCTGTAGAGCATACTATTACATATGATTTGTAAGGTTCATCTTTCAACAGATAATAACTGCCTACACCTGCATTTTCCATAAGTATTATACTTGGTATGCCAAGATTTTCAGTAGCATAAGCATCTATTTTTTTCATATGTCTACTACTTATTATTCCATCCAAAAAAAACACCTCTTTTATTTATTGTATAATCTATTGATTTGTAAATTTAGCATTTTTACTATATATACATTTAATTAGGCATTAGTGTAATGATAATTTTTAATAAAATAATAGATGATTTATATTAATAATTCTATAAATAATTTTGTATTTTGTTAAATTTACAAAACACTATTTTTCTATCACTATATTCGGTTTTAATATGAGTATCCTATAAAAATAATTATTCCTTGTTTATATAATTTAATATAGTTGATTTTATATCCAAATAGAATATGAAATACTCAACATATAGAAAAAAAGTAAAAAACAGTACACCATATATACTATTTTTTACTTTAAATAAAATATTATTTTATCAATGCTTGTACTTTTTTAAAATCAGGATCTGCAGAAGTGTGTAAAACATCAAATAAAACAGTTTCAGTATTGGATATTACAGCTCCCATTTTTTGCATCATATCTATACCGTTCAGATAATTTTTTTCAGTTCTTGAGCCGACACAATCACTTATAAGTGTAACCTCATATCCGTTTGAAATCAAATCACGAGCAGTTTGATATACGCATACATGAGTTTCCACTCCAAGCATTATTATATGTGTTCTTTTATGTTTTTTAAGTAACTCTTTAAGTTCAGGAAGAAAAGCCGAAAATTGAACTTTTGAAATCAAATCATGATTTTTTGATGCAGACAATACATCTTCACTTGTAGGACCGAGAGCTTTCGGATTTTGCTCTGTAAATATAACAGGGATTGAAAATATATCAGCAAATTCAACCAATCTCTTTCCGTTAAGTTTTAAATCTTCTTCATTAAACATAGCTTTAAGAAGTTTGCCTTGTAAATCAATCACAAGCACTAAGCAATTATCTCTTGTAAGTCTATATTTTTCAGTAATATCTTTATCGTACATAAGACCTCCTATAATTAATAGAAAAAATAAATATATACAACTTAATAATAGCATAAAAATTGAATTTTGCATATACGATATAAATAAAAACAATAAGAATTAAATTCAATTAGTTAAGTTTTTTTATTATACTGTATGAAAAATATTTTATACTATTATCTGTTAAAATCTCATCTATTTTTTATATCTGGTTTGCTTTTTGTATAGCGATTGATTTGATTATTTTGATTATAAATAGCTTTTTAAACAGATTTTAGTATTAGATTAATTCACAATAGGTAAAATGACTTTTTATAATTTTTTTAATAAATTTTAATCAAAACCACCAGTTGAACTGGTGGTTTGCAAAGCCCTAAAAGGGCATTTTACTAGCTACCTCTCAAGAGGTATCGAATAGTCCGCCAATTGCATATTTTTTACAGGCTGCTGCTAAAGTAGCTTTTTATTTTGCCTATTTATTCTTGCTACCCGTAAACGGGTCAATGTATTCTTTAAATGATATCTGATCATTTATTATATCTTCTTGCAATTGGTTCTTTATATAATTCTCTATTACTTTTTTATTTCTTCCTACTGTATCTACATAATATCCTCTGCACCAAAAATGTCTGTTTCCATATTTATATTTTAAATTAGCATGTCTATCAAATATCATAAGACTACTCTTTCCTTTTAAATATCCTACAAATTGCGATACACTTAAACTTGGTGGTATACTCACTAACATGTGTATATGGTTCACACATGCTTGCGTTTGTATTATCTCTACTCCTTTTTGTTCACACAGCTTCCTTAATATTTTTCCTATGTCTACTTTTATTTTTCCATAGACTTCTTTTCTTCTAAATTTGGGAGCAAATACTATATGATACTGGCATCTCCACTTGGAATGTGATAAACTATTTATGTCTTTCATGACAAAAACCTCCTTTTGATTTTATTTTGGTTTTGGCGGACCAATTCTATTATATCAAAAGGAGGTTTTCTTTTATCTAAAGATTTTTATTCCCCCAGTAAAACTGGGGGTTTATTTTGCTTAAGCTACAATCAAAAAAACAAACTCACAGAAGTTGTTTTTCTGTGGTTTGTTTTCGGTCTGCCCAAATTTGAAATGATGTTTTTCTAATTAAAAATAATCACTCAAAATATTAAACAGCATATCATTAATATGTTGTTCTTTTATTGCTATGCGTATTGAGTTTTTTGATATGTTTTTGTAGTTGTTAAGTGTTCGTATCAATATGTTTTTTTCAAGTAATAATTTTTTTTGTAATTCTTGTGCGTTTTTATCGTGCAATGATATTGTAAAAAAAGGTGCGGATGAGTTTGTTATAGATATATTTTTTATGCTTGAATATTTGTTATATAATCTTTTGCTTTCGTTTGTGAAATAATTTTTGGTTTTTTCATAAAAATCGGAGTTCATATTGCTAATTTGTTTGACAACTTCTTCTGCCAATATATTTATGCTCCAAGGCTTTTTTATTTTTTCTAAAGCTCTATTTATATCTTTGTTTGAGCAAAATGTATATCCGAGTCTTGCGCCTGTCATTGCAAAAAATTTTGTAATTGCATTTAATATTATTAAATTATCATAGAGTTTTATATTACTAATAAGCGAAAAATTTTCATTATACATAAAATCTATGAATGTCTCATCTATGAGTAAAAAAATATTATTTTTTTTACAGAATTTTATGAGATTTTGTAGATTTGTTATTATTCCAGTAGGATTGTTTGGATTGCATAATATGAGTATGTCCGGAATATTAATATTTTCTTGCAGATATAGATTTTTAAAATCTTTTATGGTTGTATTTTCATCTATTTGATCAATTTTATTTATATCTAAATCTATAACATTTTTTTTATTTATCAGGCTTGCTCTTTCGTATTCACTAAAGGTAGGATTAAAAATGCCTATATTTTTGAATTCATCTAAAAGAAGCAGGTCATATATGAGTTCCGTGGCTCCGTTACCTACTTGTATATAGTTTTTGTCGATTTTATATAGGTGAGATATGTTTTCTTTTAGTTCGCTGTATTCTATATCCGGATATCTGTTTATTGAAAAACTTATATTTTCAGCTAATAATTCATAATTTATATGAGGTTTAAATATGTTTATATTTGAGCTGAAGTCTGTTATCTTATCTTCGTTTAAATTATATTTAATACATAATTGTTTTACATTTGCACCGTGTGTTGACAGCATAGTTTTCCTTTTTTAGATTTTTTTCTTTGGAACTAAATATTGATAAAAATGTGTTTTTATTCTACCGTTGTATATTTTGCGATTTTTTTGAAACGGTATGCCTATTTTATCACCGATTTCTTCGTCGGATGTGATTATATAGTATGAGAAATTATCCAAAGTTTTGAACAGTTTTTTCATATATGAATATAGTTGCTGTATTTCTTTTTCTTCTCCTATTCTGACTCCATAAGGTGGATTTGATATTATAAATCCGTTTGATTCTTGTATGTTTAAATCTTTTACGTCTTTAACTTCAAAGTTTATATGGTTTTCAACGCCTGCTATTTTGGCGTTATTTTTGGCTATTTCTATTGCATTTTTATCTTTATCGTATGCTTTTATGACAAAATCTTCGTCTTTTTCTTGTGATATATAATGTGAACGCATAGTGTTCCAAATTTTTTTGTCTATGAATGGCAATCTTTCACCTAAAAATTCTCTGTTTATACCTGCTTGTATATTGAGACCTATGAGTGCGGCTTCTATAGGTATTGTTCCTGAACCGCAGGTTATATCGTAAAACGGTCTTGATATATTCCAAGGGGTTGCTTCTACCATGAATGCGGCTATCGTTTCTCTTATAGGTGCTTCAACTGTTAATTCTCTGTATCCTCTTTTATGGAGCGATGATCCTGATGTATCTATATATAAATTAGCTATGTCGTTTTGTATTAGAATATTAAACGGTATTTCTATGTTGGAAGTTTCAGGTAATATATCTGTGTCAAACAATAATTTAAGTCTTTCCGCCATTGCTTTTTTTGCTATTGATTGTATTGTAGGTATTGATGTCAATTTTGATTTTACACTTTTGGCTTTTGCTATTGTAAATTTATAGTCTTTTTTTATATATTTTGAATAATTTATTGATTTTATACCTTGAAACAATTCTTCAAATGTGGATGCTTTAAACTGTCCTAATTGTATCAGCACTCTTTGTGCTGTTCTAAGGCATATATTGGATTTTACAATCATAATATCATCGCCCTTGAAGTGAACTCTTCCGTCTGTTATTTTTATGTCTTCCGCTCCGATTTTCTTTAATTCGTAGGCGACTGTTTTTTCTAATCCAAAAAGGCAGGGTGCTACCAAATTATACATTTTTTTCTTCCTCAATTTCTTCAGTTTCTATATATAGTATTTTGCCACAATGTGGGCATTCTATTATTTCATCTTGAGCAATTTTTTGAATAATGTCTTCTTCCAATTCTAAACCGCAGGATTTACATTTATTTTGGTCTATTTTAGACATTACTAATATGCTTTTTTGTCTTTTTTTGTCATATATGCTTAATGATACTGAATCTATTCCTTTTCTTATTTTTCTTATCTTTTTTTCTATAAAAGTTATTTTATCTTCATATTTGACTATTTTTGCATTTTGTAAAGATAGTTTTTTCAAAAAACTTTTTTCCATTTCGTTATAGTTTATCTTGTAGTCGTTCATTTCTTCTTTTAAGGCATCTACTTTTAGGAAAAATTCCAATATTTCTTTTTTTAAGATATTTCTTTCTTCTTCTATTTCTTTTTGTCTTTTCTTTTTGTCTTTTATATCTTTTGTTTCTTTTTTTGAGTTGGAGTACAAATATTTTATTATTTGGTTTAGTTCTTTTTCTTTTTTCAAGAGTTTTTCTTCGTTTTCAAAAATCTTATTTTTTAAGTTATTGGTGTTTTCAGTTATTTCATCTTCCATTGTTTTCATGTCTTGGAGCTTTTTTCTCTCGTCTTGGATATCTTTGCTTTCTGAAAGCACTCTTATTTTATTTCTTGCTTTTTCTATCAACAAGTAACCTTTTTGTATTCTTATTAATTCTTTATTCATTACAAAAGCCCCCGCTCACTTGCTTAAAAGGATTATCAAGTGATGTTGAAATATAAATTTCAATATTTTCATGCAAATTTTTATTTAAAAAAACTTGCATTGCATCACCGAAATGTTTTTCCGTACCATAATGTCCGGCATCTACTACAGATAGACCTGATTGATATAAGTCCTGTGATTCATGATATTTTAAATCGCCCGTTATATATAAATCTGCTTTTTTTGTGGCTATATCTATAAATTCCGAGCCTGATCCTGTAACTAATGCTATTGTTTTTATTAATTTATTGTTTTTTGATATAAGTCTTGCATCATTTATTTTTAGCTTTTCTTCTATATGTTTTAACAAGTCCAACGCATACATAGGTTTATTAAGTGTAGCAATACGTCCAAATTCGCTGTCTTCAGTATTTTCGCCAAGTGGAAGTATGTCTTTAACATCTAATAAAGAAATCACATGGTCATTAAGTCCGCCTCGTATCAAATCGAAGTTGGTATGTGCTGTATACAAAGCTATATTATTTTTTATAAGTTTTATTATCCAGTTTTGTTTTAATTCGTCTGATATAACCGTTTTTATAGGAGAAAATATCAATGGGTGATGTGTTATTATAAGATTGGAGCCATTTTTTATTGCATCGTCTATGACATTATCGCACAGTTCTAATGATAATGTAATTTTTGTAACTTCGCTATCAAGCTCTCCTATTAATAAACCTACATTGTCCCAGTTGCAAGCTATATCTTTTTTTAAAATAATATCAAGCTTTTGGGTAAGTTCCCCAAGTTTCATAATATATATCCTCCATATTTTTAAGTCTGTCTTTAAGAAAGTCTATATGCTGTTGCTCGACTGATTTTTTACTTAGTTCGTTTATCAAAATTTTTATTTTTTCGATATTGTTTCTTATAATTTTTGATAGTAACTCAGATTTTTTTTCTATATTTATAATTCCGAATTCCATATATATATCTTTGTGTTTAGCGATTTTATCATATCTGTCATCTATTTTGTGATGTTTTTCAGCTATTATTATATGGTATATTTTATTGTTTTCTTGCATTACATATTCATCTGTTATTTTAAAATTATTTTCATATAGATAATATCTTAACTCTTTTGCTTGTTGTACAGGTTGTAAAATTAAAACAGGTTTTTTATTTATAAATTTATTTGAGTAGGAAGTTTCAAGTATTTTGGATATAAGTATTCCTCCCATGCCGGCTATTATAACACCGTCTGCTTCATCTATATCAAGAATGTCTATACCGTTTCCTAATCTTGTATCTATTACATTTTCAAAATGGTTTTTTATAATTATGTCTTTAGCTTTTTGCAAAGATTGTTTGGAGATGTCGCTTGCTATTATTTTTTTTGCTCTTGATTTTTTTATTAAATTAACAGGTATGTAACCATGGTCAGTACCTATGTCTGCTATTGTGTCCAAAATAGGTACAACATCTATTATATATTGTAATCTTTCGCTTATCATATGAAATCCTCGAATATAGATTAATATTTCAGTAAACTAAGTTTATGAGTAAAATTGTTTATAATTTATGAAATGTTATAAAATTTGGTAAGTAAATATAAATTACTATGTTAATATAAAATTATTATTTTGAAAATTCAATTTTTTAATAAATTTATTTACAAAAATATCTATATTAATTATATCACCAATTAATCTTTTTTTCAATTTATAAAATATTGATATTGCATAATATATGGGCTTTAGATTGTTATTTTATCAAATAAGCGATAGGTTATTATTGAAAAGCCTATTAAAAAAGAGAATATTTTATGAGATAATTATATATATTTTTATTAATATGATTTTAAATTAATAATTTGGATAAAATATAAAGAAGTAAGGTAAAAAGTAAAGTATAGTAATATTGTATTTTTTTTGTAAAAAAAATAAAAAACTATTAAATTTTCTTTAAATTAATATTAAGTTATGATATAATTGAGATGTATAACCTTGTGCAAGTTTTTGTAATGTTTGCACAATTTTATAG
Source organism: Peptoanaerobacter stomatis (assembly GCF_000238095.2). Classification (NCBI taxonomy): domain Bacteria; kingdom Bacillati; phylum Bacillota; class Clostridia; order Peptostreptococcales; family Filifactoraceae; genus Peptoanaerobacter; species Peptoanaerobacter stomatis. Next base: position 545,317 of record NZ_JH815225.1, on the reverse strand, counting down.
ATAGCTCTTTGAATTTAGCCATAAAATTCTTTGAGCTTTGATTTTGCTCAATTTCAGAGCAATAATTATATTTTTTTATTTTAAGGGGGAGGAGTTTGTATTGGAAAATGCTATTATCAAAGCTGTTACACAAGCTGAAGATGAATGCAGCAAGCTTCAAGAAGATGCACTTGTAGAAAAAGAACGCATAATACATGAGGCTAAAGAAAAGACAAAAAGCATGGAAAAAGATTTTGAAAATTTCAAGAAAGACAAACGAAGACAGTTGAATGACGACTCTAAATTAAAAAATGACGAAGAGATGAAAAAAGCAGTTGAAGATGCAAAAAAAGAGATTGAAGAGCTTAGAAATATTGTAAAGGAAAAAGAGCAAGGAGCAATTTCCTTAGTCATATCTTGTGTAGCTTAATTCTAACTCAAAACAAGAAAGTTTGGGAGGTGTTATTTTATGGCTAAGCTGCAAATGCAGCGTGTATATTTATGTGCATTGAAAAAAGATAAAAAAGATATTTTAGAAACTCTTCAAAGATTGGAAATGGTGGAAGTAAGACATTTTTCTCAAGAGTATGTTGCAAATAATGCAGATGATGAAGACGTTTTATCTACAAAAGAGCAAGTGAGAAAAAACATAGATAATGCGAAAGATGCTATGGAGATTTTAAAAACATTTGCTAAAAACAGCATATCTGAGCCGTTTTTTCTAAATGGAAGAAAAGAAATGTCTGAAGAGGAATATAGCAATTATTTCTTAACAGAATATAAAAATGATGCAAAATTGGCAAGAGATATTGTTAGTTCCAACAAGACAATAAAAGAGAAAAAGAGTGAGATATCTCAATTAAATGCTAAACTTGAGTCTTTAAAGCCATGGGAAAACTTGAATGTACCTTTGGATTTTGAAGGAACAAAGACAACGAAGCTTTTTATAGGAACGCTTCCTAATAATTTATCTAAAATTCAGATAGAAGAGATGATTATAGATAAATTGTCCGGTTCTCAAAAAAAGGTGGAGGATATACCTTTTGAACTTGAAGTGGTATCGTCTATAGATGTGCTTACGTATTTCACGCTAATATGTTTAAAAAGAGATGAAAATTCAGTATATGAAGCACTTAGAATGTCAGGATTTATACCACCTGTGGTAGATGGCGATAAGACCGTATCTGAAATGAAAAAAGATATTTTAGAAAAAATTGAGCATTGTCAAAATGAAGTATCTTCTTTGGAAAAGGAGATTATTTCAAGGGTAGATAAAGTAGACAATATCAGATTTTTGATGGATTATGAAAGTTTGAGAGCTGACAGCTTGGATACATTTTCCAAATTACATCAGTTAAATAAAACTTTTGTATTGAAGGGATATATTCCTAAAAAATATATTGATGATTTAAAACATGCACTTACTTCAAAGTATATGGTAGATTTGCAATTTGAAGATGTATCTCAGGATGACGAAGATGCTCCTGTACTCCTTCAAAATTCAGTTTTAGCTTCTCCGGTAGAGGGTGTACTTGAGTCTTATTCTTTACCATCAGCTAAAGACATAGACCCTACTTCTGCTGTGGCTATATTTTACTATTTCATGTTCGGACTTATGCTTTCAGATGCAGGATATGGATTGGTAATATTTATTGCATCTGTTCTTGGACTTGTAAAATTCAAGGATACGCTCGAAGAGGGATGGAGAAAAACGCTTAGAATGTATGCTTTGGCAGGTGCATTTACGATATTCTGGGGAGTTCTGTTTGGAAGTTACTTCGGAGATTTATTTGATGTAATAGCTATAAAATTCTTTAATATGGATTTAGGTGGAAGACATATATTGGCTCCTGCTTGGTTTGAACCTGTTAAAGAACCTATGAGATTGCTCACATTCTCTCTTATAGTAGGTATAATACATCTTTTTGCAGGTATGTTCTTAAAAGCTGTACAATATGCGAAACAAAAAAATTATATGGGAATAATATCAGATGTAGTGCTTTGGTATGTTCTACTTGTAGGTTGTATAGCGTTGTTGGTAAGAACAGATATGTTGGGTAATATATTTGGATATAATTATGAATCTATACCTGTTGTAGTGGGTATTGCAGGAAAATATCTTGCTATAATAGGAGCTATAGGAATAGTAGTAACAAATGGAGACTCAAAAAATATAGGAGCAAGATTAGGTCAAGGTTTATATGCTTTATATGGTATATCAAGCTATTTAAGTGATGTGCTTTCATACTCAAGACTTCTTGCCTTAGGACTTGCAACAGGCGTAATAGCATCTGTAATAAATATGATGGCTGGTATGGTAGTGGACGCATCAGGAAAAGTAGTAGGCGGAGTATTATTTGCTATAATAATATTAGGCGGACATATATTTAACTTAGGAATAAATGCACTTGGTGCATATGTTCATACAAACAGATTACAATATGTAGAATTTTTTGGCAAATTCTATGAAGGTGGAGGTTCAAAATTTAATCCACTAAGAATGAATACAAAATATTTTAAATTTAAGGAGAGTAGAAAAAATGTCTAATTTAGAAAATATGGGAGTAGTTTATGCATTATTAGGAGCAGCACTTGCAACATTGTTGGCAGGTATAGGTTCAGCTATAGGGGTAAGAAAAGCAGGACAAGCAGCAGCAGGAGTAGTATCTGAAGATCCTTCACAGTTCAGTAAAGTTTTGGTATTGCAACTTTTACCTGGTACACAAGGTATATATGGTCTACTTATAGCGTTTATAACACTTACACAAATAGGTATATTAGGTGGAAGCGCAGAAATGTCAACTGCAAAAGGTCTTTTATATTTGGCAGCTTGTCTACCTATAGCTATAGTTGGTCTTATGTCAGGTAAATACCAAGGTGAAGTGTCAGTAGCAAGTATAATGCTTGTAGCAAAAAAACCGGATCAATTCGGTAAAGCGATGATATTCCCGGCAATGGTTGAAACATATGCGGTTCTTGCACTTCTTGTATCAATACTTGCAGTAAACGGAGTTGGAGCATTAGCTATATAACAATAGTTAATCACAATTTAGATAAAAAAATTGTTGGGAGGATATAAGATGACTGGATTGGAAAAAATCCTCGATGAAATAAAAGCGCAAAGCAGACAAACTGTTGAACAGATAGAGTCTGAAGGAAGAAAAATTGCTGATGATATGATAAAAGAGCAGGAAGAAAAGATTAGCTCAAAAAAAGCTGTTTTTGAAAAAGATCTTGAACAAACTTCTAAACTTGACTTAGAAAAAGGCATATCATCTGCTATATCTCAAAAGAAAAAAATGATACTTGAAGAGAAACAAAACATTATATCCGATATAATAGAAAAATCTAAAAATTATATAAAGAATCTTTCAAAAGATGAATATATGAAATTCCTTGAAAAAATAGCATTAAAATACGCTCATAAAGAAGAAGGAAAAATTAGATTGACAGCATCTGATAAGGATAGTATCGGTCAAGAGTTAGTTTCAAGATTAAATGCAAAGTTATCTGAAAATTCAAAAGGAACTCTTGTATTAGATGATCAAGTTTCTAATGAAAAATCAGGATTTGTGATAATATATAAAGATGTAGAAGAAAATTGTTCACTTGAAGCCATTTTTTCTGAGAAAAGAGAGTTACTTGAAGATAAGATAAATTCATTTTTATTTAATTAAGAAGGAGGCTATAAATGTCTAATAATGAGCATATATATGCCGTTGCAAGAATAAGGGCAAAAGAAGTGAACCTTCTTGATTCATCAGTAATAGAACAATTAATATCATCTAATTCCGTTGAATCTATGAACAGAATACTTGTAGATAAGGGATGGGGAGACGGCAGCGAGAAATTGGATAATATACTTTCTGTTGAAAGTGATAAGATATGGTCATTGATGAGAGAAATGTTTGAGGATATGAGTATATTTGATACTCTTAGAATTGAAAAAGACTTTCATAATTTAAAGGCTGCTATAAAATCTGAATATGCTAAAGTAAACGATAATTCAATATATCTAAAAAACGGTTCTATATCTGTAGATGAAGTTGTAGATGCAGTAAAAAATAAAAATTTCAGCAATCTCCCAGATAAAATGGCAGATTATGCACTGGAAGCATATGAAATTATGTTTAAAACTGGTGATGGACAACTTTGCGATATGGTTTTGGATAAAGGCTGTTTGGAATGTATGATAGAATTGTCTAAGAAAAGCGGAAATCAATTATTAATAGAATATGCTCAGATGAAAGTAGTAATCGCAGATATTAAAATAGCTATAAGAGGAGCAAAAACAGGAAAAGACAGGAAGTTTTTTGATATGGCATTGGTGCCTTGCGATAAAATAGATATAAATGTACTTGCAGATATGGCGGTGCAAGGCGTAGAAAATATATATTCATATTTGGAAACTACTGATTTTAAGGAAGCTGTAGATGCTATAAAAACTGATTTTGCTGTCTTTGAATGTTGGTGCGACAATCAGATAATAAATGCCATAAGAAAAGAAAAATATACACCTATGACGATTTCTCCTATAATAGCATATATTTTAGCAAGAGAAAATGAAATAAAGACAGTAAGAATACTTACAGTAGCTAAAAGAAATGATTTAAAACCAGAAGAAGTTAAAAAGAGAATGAGGGATATGTATGTATAAAATAGCAGTTATGGGTGATATGGAGAGTGTTCAAGGTTTTGCAACACTTGGGCTTGATACCTATGCGGTAGAAAGTGATGAACAGGCTATTGAGGTATTTAAGAAACTTACAGGAGATAACTATGGAGTAATATATTTGACAGAAGCACTTCAAGAAAAGCTTGAAAAATATATAGATAATTATGCCAATGTATATCTTCCTGCTATAATACCTATTCCGGGAATAACCGGAAATACAGGTAAGGGTATTCTTAATGTTAAAAAATCTGTTGAAAGAGCAGTTGGATCTGATATTATTTTCGGTAATGATTAAAATATAAGAAGGTGATTTGATAAAATGAGCAAAGGAATCATAAAAAAAGTAGCAGGACCGCTTGTTATAGCATCAGGAATGAGAGATGCCAACATGTATGACGTTGTCCGTGTAAGTAATGAAAGACTTATAGGTGAAATAATAGAAATACATGGTGATGAAGCGTCTGTGCAAGTATATGAAGAAACTTCAGGACTGAAACCGGGAGAACCGGTAGAGTCTACAGGAGTTCCACTTAGTGTTGAGCTTGCTCCCGGACTTATCGGAGGAATGTTTGACGGTATACAAAGACCACTTGAAGGAATAATGAAAAAGGCCGGAACAAATTTGGCAAGAGGTGTCGAAGTACCGTCACTTGATAGAGAAAAGAAATGGGATTTCAAAGCATCAGTATCAGTAGGAGATTACGTAGAACAAGGTGACATAATAGGTACAGTTCAAGAAACTGAAGTAGTTGAACAAAGAATAATGGTACCTTATAAAATAAAGGGAAAAGTAAAATCCATAAATTCAGGAAGTTATACAATCGAAGATACTATAGCTGTTTTGGAAGATGAAGATGGAAAAGAAATAAATATAACTATGTTGCAAAAATGGCCTGTTAGAAATGAAAGACCATATAGCAAAAAATTGCCACCACAAATGCCGCTTATGACAGGACAAAGAGTAATAGATACATTGTTCCCTGTTGCAAAAGGTGGAGTTGCAGCAGTTCCTGGACCTTTCGGAAGCGGTAAGACAGTTGTTCAGCATCAGCTTGCAAAATGGGCGGATGCAGATATAGTTGTATATATAGGTTGTGGAGAACGTGGAAATGAGATGACAGACGTTCTTAACGAGTTTCCTGAGTTGGTTGACCCTAAAACGGGAAAATCACTTATGGAAAGAACTGTGCTTATAGCAAATACCTCAGATATGCCGGTTGCAGCTCGTGAAGCATCAATATATGTCGGTATAACTATTGCAGAATATTTTAGAGATATGGGATATTCAGTAGCGCTTATGGCTGACTCTACATCAAGATGGGCGGAAGCTCTTAGAGAAATGTCAGGTAGACTTGAAGAAATGCCGGGTGAAGAAGGTTACCCTGCATACCTTGGAAGTAGATTGGCACAATTCTATGAAAGAGCAGGACTTATATATTCACTTGGTCAAAATCCAAGACAAGGTGCATTATCTGCCATAGGAGCTGTTTCACCTCCTGGAGGAGACATATCTGAACCTGTATCACAGGCAACACTTAGAATAGTAAAAGTTTTCTGGGGATTGGATTCAAACTTGGCATATAGAAGACATTTCCCTGCTATAAACTGGTTGACAAGTTATTCATTATATACTGACAGTTTAGGAGAATGGTTTAATACTGAAGTTGATGAAAAATGGATGGAGTTAAGAGCAAGATTTGTTCTTATGCTACATGAAGAGTCAGAATTGGAAGAAATAGTTAAACTTGTCGGTATGGACGCATTGTCATCAATAGATAGATTGAAATTGGAGGCGGCACGTTCAATAAGAGAAGACTATTTGCACCAAGTAGCTTTCCATGAAGTAGACACATATACATCAGCTAAGAAACAGTTTAAAATGATGAAATTGATATTGGAATTCTATGATGAAGCCGTAGAAGCGCTTAACAATAATGTCAAGATAGATAAAATAGTAAAAATGCCTATAAGAGAAAAAATAGGTAGATTTAAATACACTCCTGAATCAGAAGTAGATACAGTATTTGAAAACATATCAAAAGAGCTTAAAGAAGATATCAAAAATCTTATTAGCAATAAGGAGGAAGAATAATGGCAAAAGAATATAGAACGATACAAGAAGTTGCCGGCCCTCTTATGCTGGTAAAAGATGTAGAAAATGTTGCGTATGATGAATTAGGCGAAATAGAGCTTGCCAACGGAGAAAAAAGGCGTTGTAAGGTTTTGGAAATAGACGAAGGAAATGCCTTAGTTCAGTTATTTGAAAGCTCTACAGGAATAAACCTTTCAAACAGTAAAGTTAGGTTTTTAGGTAGAAGTATGGAGCTTGCAGTATCTCCTGATATGTTGGGACGTGTTTTTGACGGCTTAGGAAGACCTATAGATGGAGGGCCTGAAATATTGCCTGACAAAAGATTGGATATAAACGGCTTGCCTATAAATCCTGCGGCAAGAGATTATCCGCAAGAATTTATACAAACAGGAGTATCAGCAATAGACGGTCTTAATACACTTGTTAGAGGACAAAAATTGCCTATATTTTCTGCCAGTGGTCTTCCACACTCAAAATTGGCTGCACAGATAGCAAGACAGGCACAAGTTAGAGGTACTACAGAACCTTTTGCCGTTGTATTTGCTGCCATGGGTATAACATTTGAAGAATCCAACTTCTTCACAGAAAGCTTTAGACAAACAGGTGCGTTGGATAGAACAGTAATGTTTGTGAATCTTGCGAATGACCCGGCTGTTGAGAGAATATCAACACCGAGAATGGCTCTTACAGCAGCAGAATATTTGGCATTTGAGCAAAATATGCACGTTCTTGTAATATTGACAGATATAACTAACTATGCCGATTCACTTCGTGAGGTATCAGCAGCACGTAAAGAAGTACCTGGACGTAGAGGATATCCAGGATATATGTATACAGACCTTGCCACTATGTATGAAAGAGCAGGAAGAAAGAAAGGCTCAAAGGGAAGTATAACAATGATACCTATACTTACAATGCCTGAAGATGACAAAACTCACCCAATTCCTGACCTTACAGGTTATATAACAGAAGGACAGATAATCTTAACTCGTGACCTATATAGACAAAACTTGACACCACCTGTAGACGTATTGCCGTCATTGTCACGTTTGAAAGATAAAGGTATAGGAGAAGGAAAAACAAGAAAAGATCATGCAGATACTATGAACCAGTTATTTGCCGCATATGCCAGAGGTAAAGAGGCAAAAGAACTGATGGTCGTACTTGGAGAGGCTGCACTTACAGATATAGACTTGTTATATGCTAAATTTTCAGATGCCTTTGAAAAAGAATATGTATCACAAGGCTATGAAACAAACAGAACAATAGAAGAAACACTTAATTTAGGTTGGAAACTCCTTTCAATACTACCAAGAGCAGAATTAAAAAGAATAAAAGATGAATATCTTGATGAATTCTACGGAAAATAAAACTAATAATATTTAAATTGGTAAAAAGGAGGCGAGATTTTGGCAAGCAAGACCGTAAACCCTACCAGAATGGAACTTACAAGACTCAAAAAAAAGCTGAAAACTGCTACAAGAGGTCATAAACTTTTGAAAGACAAAAGAGATGAGCTTATGAAACAATTTCTTGATTTGGTCAGAGTAAACAAAGTTCTAAGGGAAAATGTTGAAGAAAAAATAAAAAAAGCCAATAAGCAATTCGCACTTGCCTCAGCAAGTATGTCAGAAGAAATATTGAAAGTTGCTATAATGGCTCCAAAACAAGAAGTATATCTTGATGTTAAGAGCAGAAATGCTATGAGCGTCACAATCCCTGTATTTGAAACGAAAACCAAAACTGCGGATTCAAATGACGTATATTCATACGGTTATGCTTTTACATCGGCGGAATTGGATGATTCTGTAAAAGAATTATCAGATATTTTACCTGATTTGCTCAAATTGGCTGAATGTGAAAAATCTTGTCAGCTTATGGCAAGCGAGATAGAAAAAACAAGAAGAAGAGTAAACGCATTAGAGCATGTTATGATACCAGAAATGCAAAGAAATATCAAGTATATAGTTATGAAACTTGATGAAAATGAAAGAAGTACACAGATAAGACTTATGAAAGTCAAAGATATGGTGCTTGAGGATAAACACCATTATAAAGATAAATAAAGAAACAAACAAATAAATATCCACCAGCATAGCTGGTGGATATTTATTTGTTATACTATCAATGATAATGCCTAATAGAATAATAGATATTATTTTATATAATGTTCAAAATTTTTAGTATAAACTAATTTTCAGCTTGGATTTTTTCGTGAATTTTTTTTGCTACGTGTACACCGCTGGCTGATGCTTGTGATAGTGAGTGTGTAACTCCTGAGCCGTCACCTATGACGTATAGATTTTTTATTTTTGTCTCTAAATTACTGTCTACTTCTACATTTGAATTATAGAATTTTACTTCAACTCCATATAATAATGTGTCGTTGTTGGCTGTTCCCGGAGCTATTTTATCCAACGCTTCTATCATTTCTATTATTGAGTCGAGTTGTCTTTTTGGTATTACAAGGCTCAAATCTCCTGGTGTGGCATTAAGTGTAGGTACTATAAAACTTTTTTCTATTGAGCGTTGTGTACTTCTTTTGCCTCTTTTTAAATCACCGAATCTTTGTAAAAGGACACCACCACCTAACATATTTGAAAGGCGTGCTATAGATTCTCCGTATTCATTGCTGTTTTTGAATGGCTCGGTAAATGTATTGCTTACAAGTAATGCAAAATTTGTATTTTCTGTGTGAAGTGAAGGGTCTGAATATGAGTGTCCGTTTACAGTTACAACTCCGTTAGTATTTTCGGCTACTACTTCTCCGTACGGATTCATACAAAATGTTCTTACAAGGTCATTGTATTTTCTTGTTTGATATACTATTTTGCTCTCATAAACTTCGTCAGTTATATGTTTGAACACTTCTGCCGGTAATTCCACTCTAACTCCAATATCAACTTTATTTTTTGTAGTAGGTATTTTCATCTTGTCGCATATGTTTCCTATCCATTTTGAACCGGAGCGACCTGCTGCAAGTATTACATATTTTGATTTAAATTCTTGTTTTTTGTCAGTTTGTATATAGAACTCATTATCTTTGTATTCTATATTTTCAGCAGTTGTATTATAAAGCATATCAACTTTTTTGCTTATATATGCTGATATTTTTTCCAATATCTTTACATTTCTGTCTGTTCCAAAATGTCTTACTTTTGCTTCCAATAGATGTAAGTCATTTTTTATAGCCATAGTCTTTATATTGGTTTTTGAAGTTGAATATAATTTTGACTCGTGACCGTCGATATTACATAGCACTTCATCTACATATTCCATATAATCAAGAGCTTCTTTTTTTCCTATATATTTATATAAATCTCCACCAAAATTGTTAGTTATATTATATTTACCGTCTGACAAACTGCCTGCACCGCCAAAGCCTTTCATTATGTTACAAGGCGTACACTTAATACAGTTTTTAACCTTTCCTTCAGAGATAGGACAGGTTCTTTTTTCTATAGGATTACCTGAATCAATCATAAGAATTTTTGCATTCGTATCCATTTTTGTAAATTCATATGATGCAAATACACCGCTTGCACCTGCACCTATTATAACAATATCATAACGTTCCAAGTGAAACCTCCAAATAATATTTATAGTTTAATATTTTTTAAATGTAATACTAATACCTGATCAGATAGTGGATATTTTCAATTTATAATTATTAAAAAACTAATTATTATTTTTTATAATGTCCATTAATCGAATAGGTATTAGTATAATGCTATTATGCAAAAAATATACACTTACATTTAAAATTAATAGCTTCTAAATATAAGTGTATATCAAAAAACTGATTTGTTCAAGTTTTTACGACTAAAATAAGAATTATTTTTTTTAATTTGTCTCAAAAGTTCATTATTTGTTAATTATTTTGAATAGAATCATTCATAATAATGCTTGCAAGCTTGAAATCAAATATATCATCTATATCTATGGAACGCATCTTAGGCATCACATATGCGTAGCTTTTATTTGAGTATATGTCGGATACGCTGAAAAGATGAGAGATTTTTATTATATATAATGCGCCGTTTATTCTGTAATAAGTAGGTATTTCCTGTCTTGGAATTTTGACAACTAAAGGATTGATAAAATTTTCCATAGAGTTATCACTGGGTAATGTGTTTGCCCATAATGGACTGTGGTCCATTTCGCATACACCTGTTACTAAATTTGCATTTTTTTCTTGCATTATTTTATAGCCGTTTTTTATATCTTCTGCTGTTCTAAGAGGGGATGTGGGTTGAAGTAATGTTGCTGTATCAAAAGTTTTTCCCATTTTCTTATAATGCAAAATCACATCTTTTACTACGTCCCAAGATGAAGCATTGTCATTTGAAAGTAAATCATTTCGCAGAAATGGTACACTCGCACCGAATGATATTGCGATATCGGCATATTTTTGAGAATCTGTGCTCACCATTATTTCATCGAACATTTTTGATTTTATGGCTGCATTTATTGAATAATATAATAGGGGTTTTTTGTTTAAAAATTTGATATTTTTATCTTTAAGACCTTTTGAACCGGATCTTGCCGGTATGATAGCTATATTTTTCACTCATTTACCTCACAATCATAAAAACTTTTTTTAAGGTCTATATTTTCTCTTAGCATATATTTTTTTAGAATTTTTATTATTTTATCTGATGAATTTCCGTCTCCGTATGGATTTACTGTATTTTTGGAAATATCAATAAATTCATTTTCCGTTGCTCTATCTATTGCTTTTTGTATAGATGATTTATCAGGTAAACAATCTATAATACTGCTTGCTTTTTGCCTACCTTTTTGCCTGTCTCCTATATTTATTGTTGGGATTTTGAATGTAGGTGCTTCTAAAAGTCCGCTTGATGAATTTCCTATTACAAAGGAGCAATATTTTAAAGCACTTAAATATCTGAGCATACCAAGTGATGTGAATACATATATGTTATCTGTTTTTTTTTCGTATTCGTCTAATATTTTGTTTATCATTCTTCCGTTTGCGTCAGCATTTGATTTTGTGAAGATGAAATTTATATTTTCGTATTCACTGCATACATCAAGTAAATTTGTAATCTGTGCTTTTGCAGTTTTATCTTCGAGTGTTACAGGGTGAAAAGTGGCTATTGCATATTTTTTATCCAAGCTTATATTTAATGAAACTTCCAATTCTTTTTTTGTGAGGAGTTTTTCGTTGAGTATGTTTTCTATGCCGAGTGCACCTACATTAAATACTCTGTTTGGATGTTCACCGAGTTGTATAACTCTTTTTCTATATTCATCTGTGCTTGTAAAATGAAGGTAGCTAAGTTTAGTTATTGAATGGCGTATTACATCGTCTATTGCTCCTTCGGTTTTTTCTCCTCCATAAAGATGTGCGATTGGAATTTTTTCATTCATTGCTACAAGTGATACAGCTAAAGTTTCATATCTGTCACCTAAGACTATCAACAAATTTGGTTTAAGAGATGAAAAATAATCTGCAAAGCTAATCATGGCAAGCCCCATAGATTTTGAAACGGACGAAGATGTGTCAGAGCTTAGAAGTATTTCTATTTTTTTGTCTATGATAAATCCGTCTTGCTCTATCTCTTTGTAAGTTAGTCCGAATTCTTGTGATAAGTGCATACCTGTAGCGACTATTCTTATATCAAATTCTCCTATTTTACTGAGTTTTTTTATAAGGGGTTTTAAAAGTCCGTATTCTGCTCTTGTTGCAGTAAGCACACTTATTATTTTTTTCATATTTCTATCAACTCATCTTCTTTAAAATCTTTTATGGCTTCTTGACCTAATATTTCAAACCATTTCATAGGACTTATACCGTTTCCGGGTCGTTTAACGGTCAAATTTTCTTGTGTAAATATTTCGCCTTTTTTTATATCTCTTTTTGCAATAATGCTTTTTCTTGCAACTGATATATTTTTTTTCTCGCTTTCAGCTAATTTTTTTATACCGTCGCCTAATGCAGACTCTACATTTCTTATGGATTCAACCATTTTTTTTAGTTCATAAGGCTCTAAGCTGGCTTTATGGTCAGGTCCTTGCATATTTTTATCAAGGGTAAAGTGTTTTTCTATTACGGTAGCACCTAATGCGACTGCGGATATAGGTATTTCTATGCCTTTTGTGTGATCTGAATAACCTATGTTCACATTAAATTCATCTTTTATTGTCAGCATAGCTTTTAAGTTTACATCTGTGAATGGAGCAGGGTATTCTGTTGTGCAGTGCAAGACGGTTATATTGCCGGCTCCGTTTGTTTTTAAAACTGAAAGAGCGTTTTGTATGTCTTCCATGGTGCTCATTCCTGTCGATAGAATTATATCTTTTCCTAAATTTGCTATTTTTATAAGATAAGGCAGGTTAGTTATCTCTCCGGATGGTATTTTCCATACATTCATATCGAGTGAGCTAAGAAAATCTATGCTGTCAAAATCAAAAGCTGTTGATAAAAATTGTATGTTTTTTGCTTTACAATAATTATTTAATTCTATAAAATCTGAAAAAGAAAGCTCGAGTTTTTTGAGCATATTATATTGGGATTCGCTTGCATTATTTGTATTTTGTTTTTGATATTCGGCTTTTACTGCTGTTTTTGAAACTATATTTTCTGCCATAAATGTCTGGAATTTTATACAATCTACACCTGCATTTTTTGCTTCATCTACTAATTTTTTTGCAAGCTTTAAACTTCCGTTGTGATTTACACCTGCTTCTGCAATTATAAATACGCCCATATTACCTCCGTTTTTTGCGTTTATAGTAGTTAACTTTCAAATTTATTTATAAAACTGTATTAATCTAAATATTTTTTTAAAAATTGTATTAATTAGTTCTATATATTTTTTATTTCCTTACAGGGATTACCGTATGCCAACTTATTATCTCCCATGTTTTTTGTTATGACACTTGCTATTCCTATAATAGTATTTTTTCCTATTGTCAAATTGTTTCGTATCGTGGAGTTAGAACCTATATGTGTATTTTTATTAATAGTTACATTTCCGCCTAAAACCGTACCTGAGGCAATATGAACAAATTCTTTGATTACACAGTCATGCTCTATTATTGCGCCTGTGTTTATTATACACCCGTTTTCTATTATGCTTCCTGAGTTTATAACAGATTTTTTACCAACAAATATACCTTTTTGCAGTTTTGCATATCTGCTTATTACGGCGGATTTATCTATTATATTTGGAATTTCAAAACCTATCTTATCTATCATATCAAATAATTTTATTCTTATTTTAGGATTTCCGATACTTCCTAAAGATATAAAGGCATATTTATATCCTTGAGAGTATAGTCTTGCAATATCATCGTCTGAACCTATTATTTTTATGCCCATTATGGATTTTCCTATGTTTTCTTTTTTATCTATTATGGAAATATCATAATCTTCATATTGTAATAAGCTGTCCAATATTACTTTACAGTGACCTCCGCCACCTATGAGAAGAATTTTTTTATTCATTGTCTTCTAACCTTTTTCTCATTTTTTCCATTTCATCGAATTGTCCCATATCCATCCAATTTTTTTCACCTATAGGGAATATTCCTATTCTTTCACCTTGTTTTCTGTATTTATCTACAACATCGGGAAAACCTATGGATTTATTTTGTTCCAATTCTTCTATAACTCTCGACTCTACTATATACATACCTGTATTTGTAAAAAATAATATTTCCGGTTTTTCTTTTATGTTGTCAATTTCGCCATTTTCATTTATTTCTACAACTCCATATGGTATTTTAATATTTTTCAATGAACATACCATTGTTATGAGGTTGTTTTTTTCTTTGTGATAATTATATATAGTATCATAGTTTTCTTCTATAAGTATATCGCAGTTTGACAGTATAAAAGTAGAGTTTATTTTGCCTTTTAACAGGCTGAGACCTCCACCTGTACCGAGCGGAATATCCTCGTCTATATAGTTTACGTTATAATTTTTAGTTATTTCATTAAAATATGCTTTGATCATATTTTTTTTGTGATTTACGATTAGATAGAAATTATTCATACCATAACTGTTAAATTTATTTATGATATGTTCGACTATTGGTATTTCACCTATTGGAATGAGCGGTTTTGGAAGTATTTTTGTGTATGGATACAGTCTTGTACCTTTTCCGCCTGCCATAATAACAACAGGTATATTTAACTTGTGTTCCAAGCCTATCTTTTCATCATTCCAAAATACTATGGATACTATGTTTTTGTTCTCATCCACTATTGGAAGTGCATCAACTTTATATTTTTTGAGATATTTTCTTGAATCAACTTCATCTTTAATATAAATATATTTTGGATTATAGTTTGCTATGTCTTTTACTTTGGCTACCAAATTACCTTTTTTCAGTATCCATCTTCTTATGTCCCCATCTGTTATGACTGCGACAAATTTATTATCTCTTACTACAAACAGATTTTTTTTTGCAACTTCATCCAACTGTGCCATGGCTTCAAGCATAGTGGCATTTTCATCTATTAAAAATTCTTGAACATTCATTGCTATAACCTCTTATCTTATATTTGAGATTTTTTATTCTACTGTTTTTAGACATTCTATAACATATTCGATGTCTTGTTTATAAAGATTTGAACTGCATGGTATGTTTACAATGTGATTGATATATTTTTTTGCTGTTTCTATTTTGTATGATATGCTGTTTTTATATGGTAATTGTTCATTTATAAGTCCCCATATAGGTCTTGTCTGTACATTTTTGCTTAGAAGATATTTTATTACACCGTCTTTATCAAGTGAATAATTCTCATCTACATATAGTGAATAAAACCAGTAGTTAGGTCTTATATTTTCTTTGAAATCAAGTATTTTTAATCCTTTAATATTTTTTATGGAGTTTTTATAAAATTCATAGTTGTCTTTTTTTGTTTGAATAAATTTTTCAAGTTGTTCTAATTGTGCTAAACCAAGTGCGGCTTGTAAGTTAGTCATACGATAATTGTATCCTATTTCATCATGAGTATAATATAATTCATCGCTTTTTGCCTGTGTTGTCAGATGTTTTGCTCTTTTCAATAAGTCTTCATCATCAGATATAATCATACCTCCACCGCCTGTAGTTATTATCTTATTTCCGTTGAATGAGTATATTCCGATATTTCCTATAGTTCCTGCATATTTTCTGGCATATCTTCCTGATGTATAGTATGTGCCTATTGCCTCTGTTGCATCTTCAACAACTTTGAGGTTGTATTTGTTTGCAATATCCATTATTTTTTCCATATCTGCCATATTTCCGAATACATGCACAACTATCAATGCTTTTATAATTTTTTTTGTATTTTTATTTATGAGTTTGCCGTTTTCAAATACACATTCATTTTTACAAAAATCTTCCAATTTGTCAGGGTCTAATGTCAAAGAATCGTCACAATCCATAAAAATAGGCTCTGCTCCTAAATATTTTACAGGGTTTACAGCCGCTATGAATGTAAGTGTAGGAACTATGACTTCATCGTCATTTTTTACATCACAAAGTTTAAGAGCTATGTGTATACCGGAAGTTCCGTTTTGGCAAGATACCGCACCTTTGCATTTTGAGTATTGTGCGATTTTTTCTTCAAAATCGTTAACAAAAGGTCCGCCTGTAGATACCCATTCTTCTTTTACTGCTTTTGTTACATAATCAAGCTCATTTCCCTTTAAATTGGGAACTGACAAAGGAATAAATTTATTACTCATAAAAAGCCTCCACTAAATATTATAAATATCTGTTTTATATTTATCCAAGTTATTTTTGAAAAACTCTATCGTTTCTGACAGTCCTTGTTCAAATGTATATTTAGGAGTCCAATCAGTGAGATTTTTAATTTTTTCATTTGAACCGAGCAATCTGTTTACTTCGCTTTTTTGAGGTCTTAATCTTTGTTCATCACAAACTATTTTCACATTTGGATTAATCTGTCTTATTAATTCATTTGCCAAGTCGCCTATTGATATTTCGTTTTGTGTTGCAATATTTATTTCTTCGCCGATTGTATTTTTAGCTTTTGAAATGGAAATAAAACCGTTAACAGTATCTTTTATATAATTAAAATCTCTTGTAGGTGTCAAAGAGCCTATTTCAAGCTGTTCTTTTCCTGATAATAATTGTGTTATTATAGTAGGTATTATCGCTCTTGCTGATTGTCGCGGACCATATGTGTTGAATGGACGAACTATTGTTATGGGCATATCAAAACTTCTGTAAAAAGATTCTGCCAATCTGTCAGCACCTATTTTTGTAGCTGAATATGGAGATTGACCTTGATAAGGATGTTTTTCATCAATAGGTACATACATAGCCGTACCGTATACTTCAGATGTGGAAGTTACAAGTATTCTTGATGTGTCTAATGCCCTGCCGGCTTGTAAAACATTAAGTGTACCTTTTATATTTGTATCAACATATGCGTCCGGAGAGTGATAGCTGAAAGGTATAGCTATCAGTGCGGCAAGATGAAATACTTCGTCAATTCCTTTCATAGATTCTCTTACACCGTTAGGATCTCGTATGTCTCCAGTAAAAACATCTATTTCATTTAATATATCTTTGGGAAGGCTATCAAGCCACCCCCATGAATTGAACGAATTGTAATATGCGAAAGCTCTAACTTTATATCCTTGCTTTACCAATTCTTCTGTCAAATGACTTCCTATAAAACCGTCAGCTCCTGTAACTAACACATTTTTCATAAATATCACCTATATTCTATATTTTTAATGTATTAAATAAAATTTTGAAACATAATATTATTCAGTCTAATGTTAATTTTTAAATTTACAATTAATAATAAATTTATTTACAAAATTAAGTTGTATATTTCTTAAAAGATATAAATAAATTAAAAATAATTGAGAGTTTAATAGAATTCAACTATAATATCAAGTTATTATTGGAATATTAATTTTAACAACAATGTTAATAGCTGTTACTTTAGTATCTTTTCTATATATTTTTAAATAAGTATAAGTATAAAGATATACTCTATTTATAAGTCGGCAAATCGTAAGCTTTTATTTAATATATTGTCATTTTATTATATCATAAAATATTATATATTTTTTTAAAATGAAGAATTTTTAAAAGTAGGATTATATGTCATTATAAATACCCATTAGTATGATAAGTAAAGCGAGTTTTGAATATATTTAAAAGATAAACATCTATTAATCTATCTGCATCAGGAAAAAAGAGAGGATAAAAAACAATAAAGGTTTAAATTTATAACCAATAATCAAGATAAATAGAGCATCTGAGGACAAATAGACAATCAAACGGTAGAATATATAACTTAAAAATGATATAATGATTATGTTTAAGATAGATAAATTCTAAGTTGATGATCTATTCTTAGCTTATGGAGGGATTAAATGGATGTTTCATTATTATCAGATAGATATATTGTTCAAATGATGGGAGAGTCTGATGTTGAGAGAATATATGAATTGTGTAGAAAAAATTCCCTGTACTATCAATATTGTCCTCCATTAGTATCTGAGGAGAGCATTATTTGCGATATGAATGCACTACCTCAGAACAAAGATATGCAGGACAAATACTATATTGGATATTATGATGGGGAAAGATTGATTGCAGTAATGGATTTAATCATGAATTTCCCTGATGAAAAAACTGCTTTTATAGGGTTCTTTATGACAGATGTGTCTATACAAAACACAGGGATTGGTAGCGGAATAATAGAGGATTTATGTGTTTGTCTTGCTAAGATAGGAATTTCAAAAGTTCGTCTTGGATGGGTAAAAGATAACCCTCAGGCAGAGCACTTCTGGCATAAGAATAAGTTTGTAGAAGTAGGGGATTTTTATGATACGGATAAATATACAGTAATTGTTGCTCAAAGATATTTATAAAATCGGAATTTGAAGAGGTTATAGTAATGAAAATTCTTTGTATCGGAGCCAACTTTAACATATGGTAATGTAGGATATTCATTTATACCTTACCTAAATAAAAATTTAAAAACTATTAATAAAGCCTTATACTAAAATCTTATAGAATAATGGAAAAACGTAATAATTAATTTTTTCAATAAACTATGTATATTAATCTTATGTAATTATATAAGTTATCCATAATTTTATTAGAAAACTGTATTAAATGGTGATACATTATATGGGATTTGTTTTAAGTTTGAATATTTTGAAAGAGGCGTCAATATGAGAAACAAAGATATAAGAAGAGAATGTGAAGAGCTATGGGCAAAAAATAAATATTATGTGTTAGGTAAATCGCATAAAGTATACTTAGAGATAAGAGAATATTTGAAAGAAAAAGAAGTTGATATTTTAGTTTTAAATGAAAAAATACAAAAATTAAGGGATATAAAAGAAAGTAAAGAAGATTTTAGTAATGCCGTTCTTCACATATGGGGATATTTCAAAAAAGACGCAAGTACAATTGAAAAACAGGCATTATTTGATATATTAAATGAATATATGGAAGGGAAAAATAATCAGAAAGTTGTAATTGAATATATTAATAATTTACTAAAGAAATACCCTAATGAATATTTAGAAAAATCAACCTTGTTAACAGGAGAAGAGTATGAGACTATGGCATGAAAAACTTATCCACTTATTGCCCAAAAATCAGCTTCTTGGACAACATAGGGAATGTTGTGCTCTAAGGGGCAATGGATGGAAAAAGAAACATAAAACTGTGGATTATGTGTTTACATATTCCCCATATCATCTTTTTATTTACCATGTATTGGTTATGGAGGAGATGGAAAAAAGGGGATATAATGTTTCTGCGGAATGGAAAGATAAAAATTATAGAGGAAGGACAGCAGAAAAGTACGATAATCTTAAAGAGGAAATTGTAGACAGTCCAATTTACAAAGAGCATAATAATGAATATCTGTATGATTGTATAGAAAATTTAAGAAATAAAGGTATACATTTAAAAGTATAGAAGTTGTGGAGGAGTAAATGGATATAAAAATGAAAGAAGTTGAAGATAAACTGGAAAAGGAAGCTGTATCGAGAGAAATATTATATGACCTTTCAGAATGGTTTGGAATACCGGAAAGCACAGAAGAGTATATTCGCGATTCACAGGAAAAGCCTTTTCTCGCTTGTTATATGAATGATGAGTCGGTTGGTTTTGTTGTATTAAACGCAACCAGCAAGGATTGTGCAGATATTTTTGTAATTGGCATAAAAAAGAAATTCCATCGAATGGGTATTGGATCAGTACTTAATGAAGCTTACGAAACTATGGCAAGGAAGCTAGGCTACACATACTCACAAGTAAAAACGATACAGATGGGTCACTACAAAGAATATGATATTACCAATAATTTTTATATAGCTATGGGATATAAAGAATTGGAATGTTTCCCAAATTTATGGGATGAATGGAACCCATGTCAAATATATATTAAATATCTTGGAGCGTAACAACTTCCAGTTTGACATTATAAAATTTAAAATACGGAAAATGGTGTAAAAGTACTCTGTGCAAAATTGGATAAAACTAAATTTATTAAAAGATATTGAGATAAAGAAATGATTACTACTTAATTTGTTATATAATCATAAAGATAGTTTAATATCCGTCAGCAATTTATCATCATATTATAGGAAAAAATAAATATTAAGTTATGTGAGCTTAGAAATAAAACAAGGTGATATAGTAGCTATATATGTTGGAAAATTAATTCTGATTAAAATTTTTATTAGGGTTAAATCATGACTATACGTTAGAAATAAAATTAGCTAATAATTTGAAAATAAAGTAGAATATCCAAATTTATTTTATGCCATATAAAATATCAAAAATAGAGAAGAGTATTATATTATCAAGAAGATGGTATTGGACAGGAAGGTATACATATATGAAGGGTATATGGGATTTTTGGGCAAATTATTACAATAAACTCTGGGTTCAAAAGTATTCATTAAAACCAAGTAGAGATAGAGTAATAAGTATTATTAAAAAGACAGATATAGATAATGGGAGTTTGCTTGATATTGGGTGTGGAACAGGACAACTTTTAGAGCAGGTGCACTCAAAATTTGGCATGGCTTTTTCTATTACTGGAGCAGATTATTCAAAAAATATGTTGAAGCATGCAGAAAGAACTTTTAAAATAGAGGGCATTAGAGCAAAACTTATAAATACAGATATAAGTGATATAAGAGAGAATATAAAAGACAAATTTGACATAATTACCTGTACACATTCCTTACCATATTATAAGAATCAGGAAAAAGCAATTACAGATATGGCGTATTTATTAAAAGAAAATGGATACATTATAGTTGTATGTGCTTCAGTAAATAACTTTTATGATGCCATTGTATGTAGCATATTAAAATTGACAACAGGCAAGGCACACTATCCTTCTATAACAGAACTTAAAAGTTTTGCAGGAGATAATCTTAACTTTATGGGTTTTAGTCGTATTAAAAAGGCATTTTTTATGCCGAATATAATAGCTGTAGTGTATAAAAGAAAGTGAGAAATTGTGAGTAAAAGACTAAGTATATTATTGGTTCGTCCAAAACCTCCAAAAGAAACTATAGGGTTGCAACATGTGATGATATGTGAACCATTAGAGCTTGAATATTTGGTAGGGAATATAGATAAGGATAAAGCAAGTGTAGAAATTATAGATATGATACTTGAAAAAAAACCTATTGAGTTTTTTATAAAAAAATATAAACCTAATATTATAGGAATGACAGCGTATATTACTCACGTAGGAGTAGTAAAGGAAATGTCAAAAGTAATAAAATCTGTATCAAAGGATATTATAACTGTTGTGGGTGGGGTTCATGCAGAAGTAGTACCTGAAGATTTTGTTTCAAATTACATAGATTACATAATATGTTCAAAGCCTATAGAGACCTTTCTTAAAATAATAGATAAAGTGATATCAGGAGAAGACACTAAAGACATAGAAGGCACTTACATAGAAGGTAAAAAATACATAAGAAGTTCTTCTTTTAATATTTTTCATCCTGATAGAGAGGCTGTTTCAAAATACAGAAAAAGATATTATTATATGTTTCATAATCCTTGTTCACTTATAAAAACGTCATTAGGTTGTCCTTACAAATGTAACTTTTGTTTTTGCAAGGAAATAACCGGAGGAAAGTACTATGCAAGACAGCTTGATGATGTTATGAAGGAGCTTGAGAGCATAAAGGAGAGGGAAGTATATATAGTAGATGATGATTTTTTGTTTGATGAAGACAGACTGAATGGCTTTTGTGATGGATTAAAAGAAAGGAATATAAATAAAAGATTTTTGGTCTACGGAAGAGCAGACTTTATAGCAAGCCATGAAAGAATTATAAAAAGACTGTCAAGGTACGGGCTGAGTGCAGTAATTGTGGGAATAGAGTCGGTAAGAGAGAAAGACCTTAAGGATTTTAATAAGAGAAGTTCTCTTGAAAATAATGAGAAAGCTATAAAGATTCTACAAAAATACGGAATAGAGTTGTATGCAACTATGATTTTAAAACCTGATTTTACTAAACAGGATTTTAAACAAATAGAGGATTACATAATAGGTTTGAACGTAAGCTTTGTTAACTTACAACCTCTTACCCCATTACCGGGAACAGAGATTTATAATGATTATAAGGATAAAATATTGGTATCACGCCAAAACTATGCCATGTGGGATTTAGCACACATAGTGCTTAAGCCGGAATATATGAGTATAAGGCAGTATTATTATCAAATTATTAAAACATATGCAAGAATAGTTTTAAGAGGGGATAATATAATTAAGATGCTAAAAAAATATGGAATAAAAGAAGTGGTTAAGATGTGGTGGGGAAGTCAATTTGTTACTATGCAGTATATAAAAAAAATTATAAGAGGTAGATAGTATGAAAAAGAAGAAACTTGTATTGATACAATCCTCTCCTTATGACCATGAAAGAAAGCCTATAAAAAAATCAAAACTTTATTTTGTAGGACTTGCAATGCCACTACTTGCTGCAATGACACCAGATGAATTTGATGTTAAAATAATTTTAGAAACAATAGAAGACATAGATTTCGATATGGAAGTAGATATAGTCGGCATAGGCAGTATGGGACATGCTGTTATAAGAAGTATAGATATTGCAAAGGAATTTAAAAAAAGAGGAAAGACAGTATTTATGGGCGGATACATGGTAAGTCTTATGCCTGAAGAAGCAAAAAAATACTGTGACAGTGTAATAATAGGAGACGGAGAATTAGCATATCCGGCATTGCTTAAAGACTATCTTAATGGTGAGCTTAAAAGTTTTTACAATATGCCTGTAAAACTTATAGAAACTCCTCTACCAAGGTTTGATTTGATTCTTGATAAAAAAATAGGAGATATGTTGCCTGTACAGGCAGGAAGAGGATGCCCCAAATCCTGTAGTTTTTGTTCCATATACTGTCTCTATAAGAATCGTTATATAAGAAGACCTATAGAAGATGTTGTCAGAGACATAAAACAGATAAAGGAGTTGGGATTTAATAAATTTATGCTTTTGGATGACAATATTATGTCAAACAGGGCATATATGATGGAACTTTTGGATTATATTATCCCTATGAAGATGACATGGATAAGTCAATGTTCGATAGATATAGGAGATGACAGAGAATTACTTGAAAAGTTAGCAAAGAGTGGTTGTATGACACTCAGCTTCGGGCTTGAAAGCATAGTTCAGGAAAGTCTCGACAGTATGAATAAATCGTGGGCAAAGGTTTCGGAATATAAAAGGCTTATTAAAAATATACAATCGGTAGGCATAGATATTTCAACAGAAATGGTAGTAGGAGCAGATGCCGATACAATAGAGTCTATAAGAAAAACTGCTGATTTTATAAAGGAATGCAAGATAGTTGTACCGAGGTTTTATATACTTACACCTATTCCGGGTACAATGTATCATAAGAAAATGCTTGAAGAAAATCGGATTTATATAGAAGATATGTACAGTTATGACGGAAGTCAGGCTGTGCATATTCCTATTAATATGAGTCCGGAAGAACTTACAGAGGAATATTGGTCGTTGTATGAAAAAGTATTTAAAATTGGCAATATAATGCAGAGAACTATATTTAGAAAAGAGTTTTTTAAATTTCCGGGAAGATATTTATTTTATATGGCAATTAATCTTTATTATAGATATCACATAAAAAAAAGATTGACTCCTAATATTATTTGACATAATTTTTTAAGAACAATTTATATAAAGTTAAAAATAGAAAAGAGAAACTATGTATATTGTAAATGCTAAAAAGAAAGACTATAAGAAATTTATAGATTTTCAGAAAGAGATTTATAAATATGATACACAGTTTAGGGATTTACAGTCTGTTTCACTGCCTGATATATTGGAGCGAAAAGCACAGATTACTAAAGGTAGCTACATAGAACCATATTTAGTGTATTCCGATGAGTGTAAAATTGAAGCGGTATTTATTTTAGCAGTAATTGATAGAATGCCTGATACTATGCAAATAGCATTTCTTGATTTTGTGGATAAAGAAGAAGTCTTTGGAGAAATTTATAGATTTGCCAAGCAAAAAGCTAAGGAAAAGTCAACTTCCAAGATTTTGATTGGATTAAACCTACATGTAAATTATGGACTCGGTTTATTAGCAGATTCGTTTGGAAGTATTCCGAGCTTTGGAAGCGCATATAACAAAGAATACTATACAAAACATATTGAAAAATATATGAAACCTACTGATACACTGTATAGCTATAAAATAAAAATTTCAGAGATGGATGTGAACTTATCAGATAGATTAAGAGAATATATATCAAAGAATTTTATCATAAGAAAAGCAAATTTTAAAAACATTAAAGAAACAGCAGCCATATACACACAAATAAATAACAGGGCTTTTGTAAATCACAAATATTATTATACAGCAAGAGAAGAAGAGGATATAGAGTTGCTCTCTTCATTTAGATATCTAATAAAAGAAGAAAATCTGCTATTCGTTTACCATAATGAAAAACCTGTGGGCTTTATGTTGTGGTATCCTGATTTTAATCAGCTTTTGGGTATCGGTAAAAGACTTGGAATATTTTCAGTATTGAAATATAAACTTGGCTTAAAGAAAATAGATACTGTAAAAATAACAGAATTTGGAGTATTGCCGGAATATAAAAATAGTGGGGCTGTAATAGCTTTACTTGATTATTTTTATAAGCTTAGAGGAAATGATTATGTGTATTTGGAGTCTGGTTGGATAATGAAAAGTAATAAAGCCTCTACGGCAATTACAAGTAGATTTATGAAAAATAAGTATAAAACTTTTAAGGTTTATGAGGAATTACTATGAAGGGCAACTTTACGGTTTATAACAGTGCAAAAAAACTTCCGTATATATGGGATAAGATAGCAGGAGATAATATATTTATAAAAAGGGATTTTCTGATATTTTTATAAGAGGTGAATTACTGTAAGCAAGACTATCATATCAATGAAGAAGAAAATATTATTATGGTAACTTATAGGATTAAACTTAACCTATTTACTTTCAGTAGTAAGTTAAAGCTTGAGTTTAATATAAGGGTATTGGGCATTCCATTGTCAATATCTTGCGCCGGTTTTGTATGTGGAGATAATAACCTTGAGTCTCTTTCTTTATATTTAAAGAGTTTTAATTTGATATTAATACTTAACACAGACGGCAAGCTTCCATTACCAAAAGCTTGTACGTTGGGAACATATACTATGGAGCTAAAAGGGAACTTTGAATTATTTTTTAGAAGCTTAAGGAGTAGGCACAGAAGAAGATTAAAACGAGCAATTGACAAGTCAAATGATTTGAACATTACAAAACTGTCAAAGCAAAATTTTCAAAAAGAGCATTATAGTTTATATGAACAAGTGTATGAGCGTTCAGAAGGAAGGCTTGAAAAATTGAACATGGAATATTTTCAAAAAATGAATGCCGAAATTTATGAAGTTCGTGGAACTAATAATGAATTAGTGGCTTTTTTCCAAATAAAGCAGATTGAAAAAGAATTGATATTTTTATTTTGCGGAGTAGATAAAGCAAGTAACAGAAAGTATGATACATATTTGAATATGCTTTTATACATAGTAAAACTGGCTTATGAAAAGCAATGTTCAAGGCTTCATCTGGGACAAACTACAGGATATAGTAAATCCAGGCTCGGAGCAAAAAAGGATATAAGGTATATGCATTTGACAAGCAGTTTCATACCAAGTGCTGTGTGTAAAATGCTTTTAGATATGCTTGGGTATAAGGAGGACTAATGAGAATATTGCTTGTAAGACCATGGGTTAACAAAAAAATAACTACAGTAAAAAATTTTCTTTTCGGAGAGCCACTTGGAGTTGAATGTGTAGCTACAATATTAAAGGAGCAGGGGCATAAGGTGGTATTAGCTGATTTTATGGCAGAACCTAAAGGAAACTTGATGCACTATATGAAAAGGATTAAACCTCAGGTAATAGGAATAACTTCTCAATGTACTGATGTGGAAAATGTCTTAAAAATTGCTGAGATGGCAAAAAGATATGATAAGGATATAAAAGTTATAGTCGGAGGAGTACAGGCTATGGTATATCCGAATTCTTTTTTTAATTCTTATGTTGACCATGTATTTAAGTCAACAACGAGAGAAAATTACAGAGAACTAATGGAGCTTATCGCTTCCGGAGAAAAACAGAAAAAAGCAATAGTTGGTATATTTTCTAAAGAACTCAGCTTTAAAAATTCTGTTGAAGGTTGTTATAATGAATATATAAAACCGGATAGAGATTGTAGCAAGCGCTATAGGCATTTGTATAGATATGTTGGATTTCAGCCTTGTGCTATAATTCAGACATCGTTCGGTTGTAGAAACAGATGTAGATTTTGTGTGCGTTGGAAACTGGAAGGACCTATACTAAGAGAGGTGGAGCTGGAAAAAATAATTGAGCAGTTGGAAGAGCTTGAAGAACCTTATATAATGATTTGCGATAATGATTTTTTGATAAATAGAAAAAGGCTTGAGAACTTTTGCAATCTTTTGGAAAAAAGAAAAATTAAAAAGAAGTACATATGCTATGGCTCCGTAAATTCAATACTTGAAAAAGAAGATTTATTTAAAAGACTTGCAAGAAATGGATTAATTGCCGTAATAGTAGGATATGAAAGCTTTGATAACAAGCAGCTTAAAGAGTATAATAAGGCAGCCAATACAGATGAGAACTTGAGAGCAACAAGAGTACTTCAAAAAAATAAAATTGCATGTTGGGGTTCATTTATCTTACATCCGGATTGGGATAAAAAAGATTTTAGAAAGCTTTTACAGTATAAAAAACTTTTAAAACCGGAACTTGTCACCTTTTCTCCACTTAATCCCCATCCACTTACGCCTCTTTTTGAAGAGTACAGAGACAGGCTTTTGTATGATGAAACTGATTATGAAAAGTGGAATTTTGGAGATGTACTTATTATGCCGTCTAAAATGAGTCTTAACGCATATTATTTAGAAGTGCTTAAATTTACATTTGCAGTAAATATGAACTTACATTCTGTATTTTATACACTCAGAGCTTTTCCTATCAGTAATACACTTAGGATGACATTTGGATTTAATACATTGATAAGTGTGTATATAAAGAACTTTTTTAAAGCTACTTTGATTAATAAAAGGAGAAGGGCATGAAAATTTTACTTGTAAGACCGGGTGCCCCAAATGTATTAAGCTTTACAAATATTTTGGATTCCGAACCTTTGGAACTTGAATATCTGCATACAGGGTTAAAAGAAGCAGGATATGATGATATGATTTATGATTATATTTGTCAAAAAAAACCTTTTAGGCAGGTATTGAAAGGATATGAGCCTGATATAGTAGCTATAACAGGTTATATAACACAGGAAAATATGATGAAGAAGTTTTGTCAGCAGGTAAAAAAATATAATTCACAGATAGCTACCATAGTCGGCGGTGTTCATGCACAGATTAATACCAAAGTTTTTTATACGGATTATATAGACTATATAGCAAGGAGCGAGTCTGTAGATGCATTTGTTGAAATAGTCACTTATATAGGAATTGAAAAGGGAATCCTTGATAAAGCAGATATTATAAATACAAACTTGATTAAAAATCTTAGTGATATAAACGGACTTTGCTATAAAACATATATAGGAGAGTGGAAAAATAATCTAATGATACCTATTGATATAAATAGTCTGCCGATACCGGACAGAAGTTTTTTCTATGAAAACAGAAAACATTTCAGATATTTGGACCTTATTGAAACTGCTAATATAAAGACGTCTTTAAGTTGTCCATATGATTGCAAATTTTGTTATTGCACTTTACTTAATCATGGAAAATACCGAGAAAGGGACTTAAATCTGGTTATAGAAGAGTTAAAAGGCATAGAGGTTGAGAATATAACCATATCGGATGATGATTTTTTGGTAAATGAAAAAAGATTAATGGATTTTGTAAGGCTTGTAAGAGAAAATAATATAAAAAAAACTTATGTGTGTTATGGAAGAGCAGATTTTATTGCAAGTCATCCGGGTATTATAAAAGAACTTGCAGATATAGGATTTAAGTATTTTCTTGTAGGTTTGGAAGCTATAAATGATGATGAACTTAATGATTACAATAAGGGAACAAAAGAAGAACATAATGCTAAGGCGATAGAGGTAATAAATGATACATCAGCACAGTGTATAGGATTGATGATAATAGGGCTTTCTGCCACAAAAAAAGATTTTGATGACCTTTACAATTGGATAGTAAGACATGAACTTATACATGTAACTATTTCCATATTCACTCCTATACCAGGAACGCAATTGTACGAAGAATATAAGGATAAATTGATTACAAATAAAGTAGAACATTGGGATTTTTTGCATTTGGTGGTGGAGCCGGATAATATAAGCAAGCATAAGTTTTATTTGTATTACAGAAAATTGATTTTGAAGCTTTACAAAAGGGCAAGAAAAGCAGGGATGTATGAATATCTGGATTTGGAATATTATAGGAAAATGCTGTCTAAATTTTTATTGAGAAAGGCATATCTGGATTGGTAAATACTATATTGGATAGTTTATAAGGATTGTAAAACAAGTATAATAAAAAGACCGCCGGTTTAACTGGTGGTTTATTTTAGTTAAATCTACAAAATTAAACCCCCATTTTAAATGGGGGTCATCTAACTTTATCCGAATAGTAAATCTGATATATTATTTGCAAATTTTATAGGATCTTGAACTTGTAAACCTTCTATTAAAAGTGCCTGATTGTATAATACTTCTGTAAGTTTTGTAAACTTATCTTTGTCTTGTTCATAGTATTTTTTCAAATTGTCGAATGATTTATTTTCAGGATTTATTTCCAACACTTTTTCTGCTTTTACATGTGTGTCTGTAGGCATTGCATTGAGTGTTTTTTCCATCTCAACGCTGACAGAACCTTTTGCAGATATGCAGACTGGATAGCTTTTTAGTCTGTTTGATATTACGACATCACTTATATTTGATTTTAGGATTTCTTTCATTTCATCCAACATAGATTTTGACTCTTTTGCTTTTTCTTCATTTTTTTCCTTTTCTGTGTTATCTACATTTATATCTGAGCTTGACACAGATTTGAATTCTTTTTCTTTATAAGTTCTAAGCACTTGTATTGCAAATTCGTCTACTTCGTCAGTGAAATATAATATTTCATATCCTTTATCCAATAAGAATTCTGTTTGAGGCATTTTTTCAATTTTTTCTACGTTTTCTCCGGTTGCGTAATATATTTCTTTTTGGTCATCTTTCATTCTTGAAACATATTCTTCAAGTGTTGTATATTTTTCTTTGTCCAATGATGATTTAAACATGATTAAATCCTGTAATTCGTCTTTGTTCATTCCCCAGTTGTCATATATTCCGAATTTAAGACTTCTTGAAAAAGTATCATAGAATTTGTCATAATCTTCTCTTTTATTTTTAAGCATATTTGTAAGTTCATTTTTGATTTTTTCGTTAAGTCTTTTTGCGATTAATTTGAGTTGTCTGTCGTGTTGCAATGTTTCTCTTGATATATTAAGCGATAAATCTTCAGAGTCAACCATACCTACTACAAATCCGAAGTAGTCGGGTAATAATTCACTACATTTATCCATTATAAGCACACCGTTTGAGTAAAGTTCCAAGCCTTTTTTGAATTCTTTGCTGTAATAGTTGAACGGTAACATTGATGGTATATACATTATGCTTGTGTAACGAATAACTCCGTCTGCGGATGTGTGTATATATTTAAGCGGTTTGTCAAAACCGTAGTGTTTTTCATTATAGAAATTGATATAATCTTCTTCTGTAAGCTCGTTTTTATTTTTTCTCCAGATAGGTACCATTGAGTTTAAAGTTTCTATTTCTATATAATCCTCATAGTTGTCTTTGTCATCTTCTTTTGGTCTTGATTTTGTGACTTCCATTTTAATCGGATATCTTATAAAATCTGAATATTTTTTTACAAGTGAGCGTAGTTTATATTCTTCAAGATATTCATCGTATTTTTCTTCATCTGTGTTATCTTTCAGATAGATAGTTATTATTGTACCGTTTGATGATTTTTCGCTTTCTGATATTTCATATCCGTCAATTCCTTCGCTCTCCCATAGATAGGCTTTGTCGTCATCTATTGATTTTGATAATACTTTTACTTTTTTTGCAACCATAAAAGCTGAGTAAAATCCTACTCCGAATTGACCTATTATATCAAAACCGTCTTTTATTTCATTGTCTTTTTTAAATTGTAAAGAACCGCTTTTTGCTATTATACCGAGATTATCTTCCATATCGGATTTGTTCATACCTATACCTGTATCTTCAACAGTTATTGTTCTGTTTGCTTTATCTACAGATATTTGTATATAATAATCTTCTTTGTTGAAGTTTTTGTTTTCGTCAGCCAAAGTTTTGTAATATACTTTGTCTATTGCATCGCTTGCGTTTGAAATCAATTCTCTCAAAAATATATCTCTATTTGTGTAGATAGAATTTATCATAAGGTCCAATAATCTTTTGGATTCAGCCTTAAATTCCTGTTTTGCCATAAAAAACCTCCATGTATATTCATAAAAATTAAAATTTTACATATATTAGCACTCTTTAGTAATGAGTGCTAATATAAATTTATCACATTTTTTATATTTGTCAATATATAATTACAAATTATATAAAGTTTTTTTGTATTTTTATATAATATTAAGCTATCTATTTTATACCAATATCAGTATATAAAAAAGTATGTATATTGACCTCAAATATATTAGTATATATAATAATTAATATTTATTTAATTTTTTATACTAAAATCTGATTAGACGATCATATTTGTTAATTTTATAATCTATATTTTTTTGAAATTTACATGGTGATTTAAATAGGATTTAGTATTAGATTTGGTATATATTATATTTTTTAGCATATCGGAGAAATGAGTATGATAAATATAGTAGGTATAGGACTTGGAGATAGAGAGAATATAACTTTAAAAGCTATTGATACAATAAAAAACTCTACGCTTATAATAGGTGCAAAAAGACAGATACAAGCAGTGAATTACTTGAATAAAGATGCCAAGTATATTGAGTATGTAAAACTTGAGGATATTATTAAAAATATTAAAGATAATATAGATAAGGATATATGTGTATTAGCATCAGGTGAGCCGAATTTGTACGGGATAAGCAACTATATTATAGAAAATATGAAACCATATGAAGATATAAATATAATATCAGGCATAAGCAGCGTTGCATATTTGTTTGCCAAGATGAAGATAAATATGAATGATGTGTATATAACATCATTTCACGGCAGACAGATAAATGAAGAGATGATATTGATGTCGAAAAAAACTGCTTTTTTCACAGACGGCAAGACATCTGTGTATGATATAGCACAGATTTATTTGAAAAATAATAAAAATCCTAAGTTTATAATAGGAGAAAATCTGTCATATAACAATGAAAAGATAACTATAAAATATGCAAATGAGATAACAAAACAGGAAACATACAAGATGTATATACTCATTTCAATTTTAAACTAATGCTTTTATATAAAATTAATTTTTTAGTTTATTATAGTTTTTTTGTTTTCAAATATTTTTAAACTGAAAAAATAAAGCACCTTTCTATGTGCATAAAAATAAATTAAAAAAATTTTTAAACCTATTGACAAACAGAATTAAAAGTAGTAGTATAGTAAATGTGGTTAGCACTCTACCGATAAGAGTGCTAACAAAAAATAGTAAAAATATTTGAATATCAAGAAAAAGTTTAGATTTTTAAAATTTATGTTTGAATGTTTAGGAATAAGGGATAATTATGAACAGCAAATTAAGTGAAAGGAAACTGAAAATACTTCAATTTATAGTTGAAGAATATATAAATACTGCAGAACCTGTCGGTTCGAGGACAATTTCTAAAAACAAAGAGCTTTCGATAAGTGCTGCTACAATAAGAAATGAAATGTCAGATCTTGAAGAGATGGGATTTTTGTTGCAACCTCACGTTTCATCAGGTAGAGTGCCGTCACCGCTTGCTTATTCCTTATATGTTGATGAACTCATGAAAGGTGGTTCGCTTGATATAAAAGAGCGTGAACTCATTAAAACAGCACTTGATTCAAATATAAATCAAATACAGTCATTATTGGATGAAACGGTAAATCTGTTAAGCAGTCTTACTAATTATACTTCTATAGCAATTATGAAGAACGATGAGGATAAAAAAGAAAAGATAAGCCATTTTGAGCTTGTCAAACTTAACGAGCATCAAATAATTATGATAATTGTAATGGAAGATGGAAGAGTAAACAGCAAAAATATTTATATAGACAGATTTATAGAGTCTGATAAATTACAAATAATATCACAAACTATAAAAGAAGAGATAATTGGAAAAGACATAAAATCACTGGGAGATAAATTTGTAAATTATGTGAAATCAGAAATAATGCAATATGATGAGTTGCTTGATAATATGCTTGAAACTATAAACAGCAATTTATCTCAAGATGTGCCGTTCAGTATAATGCTCAAGGGTACAAAAAATATATTCAACTATCCTGAGTTCAATGATATAGATACGGTAAAATCATTTTTGACGTTGTTCGACAACAAAGATGAACTCGTAGAGCTTGTACAAAATCAAGGTGTGAAAAAAGATAATATAAACATTATAATAGGGGATAAGTCTATGGGAGACTTGCTTGACAACTGCTCCATTATTACTGCAAATTTTGAGTTAAAAGGCAATAATATTGGAAAATTCGGAATAATAGGACCAAAGAGAATGGATTATGGAAAGGCATATTCACTGATGAAATATATCACCAAATATATAAGTGAGGTATTTTGACTATAAAATAAAAATAGATTAAGCAAACTTTAAGTGTAGTATTGTATAATTATTGAGTGCTTGAAAGGAGAAAAAATGACGGAAGAGTTGAAAACTGAGGATATTATTGAAACGGATATTGAAAATCAAGAAAC
Source organism: Peptoanaerobacter stomatis (assembly GCF_000238095.2). Taxonomy (NCBI): domain Bacteria; kingdom Bacillati; phylum Bacillota; class Clostridia; order Peptostreptococcales; family Filifactoraceae; genus Peptoanaerobacter; species Peptoanaerobacter stomatis. The sequence goes on along the minus strand of NZ_JH815225.1, from coordinate 512,041 downwards.
ATCTGACAATAAAGATAAACAATTAGAAGAAGATACAATAGTTAATGAAATAGATGACAATCTTGAAAAGATAAAACAACTTGAAAAGCAAGTTGATGAGATGAAAGACTTAGCACAAAGAACTCAAGCTGAATTTATGAACTATAAGAGAAGAGTTACAAAAGAGAAACAGGATTTGACAACATTTGCAAATGAAAAAATAGTAACCGAATTACTTGCAGTGCTTGATAATTTTCAAAGAGCCTTAGATAGTGAAAAAGAAAATACAACAGGTTTCTATCAAGGTGTGGATATGATAAAAAAGCAACTTGAAGATGTGCTCAATAAAAACGGTTTGGAAGAGATTGAATGCTTAAATGAACCGTTCGACCCTAATTATCATCATGCAGTAATGCAGGTAGAAGGAGATGAACCCGACAAAGTATTAGAGATATTGCAAAAAGGATATAAATTAAAAGAAAAAGTGATAAGACCGGCTATGGTAAAAGTATCAAAATAAATAAAAATTATTTAAAAAATACTTGATTTAATTATAAATTTAAATATAACATTTACAAAATCGGAGGTAAATAATTATGGCAAAAACAATAGGAATAGATTTAGGTACAACAAACTCTTGCGTAGCAGTAATGGAAGGTGGGGAAGCAGTCGTAATAGCCAATACGGAAGGAATGAGAACAACACCTTCAGTAGTAGCATTTTCAAAAGACGGAGAAAGAATAGTAGGAGAACCTGCAAAAAGACAAGCAGTTACAAATCCTGACAGAACAATATCATCAATTAAAAGAGAAATGGGTAGAGACTATAAAGTAACAATAGACGATAAAAATTACTCACCACAAGAAATATCAGCAATCATATTACAAAAATTAAAAGCTGATGCGGAAAGTTATTTGGGAGAAAAAGTAACAGAAGCTGTAATAACAGTACCGGCATATTTTACAGATGCACAAAGACAGGCAACTAAAGATGCAGGCAAAATAGCAGGATTAGATGTAAAAAGAATAATAAACGAGCCTACAGCTGCGGCTCTTGCATACGGAGTTGACAAAGACGGAGTAGAAGAAAAAATATTGGTATTCGACCTTGGTGGAGGAACATTTGACGTAAGTATTCTTGAAATAGCAGACGGAACATTTGAAGTTCTTGCAACAAGCGGTAATAATAAATTGGGTGGAGATGACTTCGACAATGTTTTAGTTGATTATATAGCTAACGAATTTATTAAAACAGACGGAGTTGATTTGAGAAAAGATAAGATGTCAGCTCAAAGATTGAAAGACGCTGCTGAAAAAGCTAAAAAAGAATTATCATCAACACTTACAACAAATATCAATCTTCCTTTTATAACAGCAACAGCAGAAGGTCCAAAACATCTTAATATGGATATAACAAGAGCAAAATTCAACGAACTTACAGCACATCTTGTAGAGCAAACAATGGAGCCTACAAGAAAAGCACTTCAAGATTCAGGACTTTCAGTTAATGACTTGGCTAAAATATTATTGGTAGGTGGTTCTACAAGAATACCAGCAGTTCAAGAAGCAATCAAAAAATTTACTGGTAAAGATCCTTCAAAAGGAATAAATCCTGACGAATGTGTTGCACTTGGAGCAGCTATACAAGCCGGTGTACTTGCAGGAGATGTAAAAGATGTATTACTTCTTGATGTAACACCTTTATCACTTGGTATAGAAACATTGGGTGGAGTATTTACAAAGATAATAGAAAGAAATACAACAATACCTACAAAGAAATCACAAGTTTTCTCAACTGCAGAAGACAATCAAACAGCCGTTGACATTCATGTATTACAAGGTGAAAGAGAATTTGCAGACGCAAACGTGACATTAGGAAGATTCAGATTAGATGAAATACCTCCTGCAAGAAGAGGTATGCCTCAAATAGAAGTAACATTTGATATAGACTCAAACGGTATAGTACACGTTACAGCAAAAGACTTAGGAACAGGAAAAGAAAATAAAATAACAATAACATCATCTACTAATCTTTCAGAAGATGAAATCAATAAAAAAGTACAAGAAGCAAAAATGCACGAAGAAGAAGATAAGAAGAGAAAAGAAAGAGTGGAAGCTGTAAATCACGCTGAAAATACTATATATCAAATGGAAAAATCATTAAAAGATTTGGGTGATAAAGTTACAGAGGGCGAAAAAACAGCAGTAGAAGGTGCAATAGAAGATGTTAAAAAAGTGAAAGATGATGTAAACTCAACAGCAGAGCAAATAAGAGCAGAAATAGAAAAACTAATGAAAGCATTCGAACCTATATCTCAAAAATTATATGAACAAGCTCAACAAGCACAAGCAGGAAGTGAACAGCAAGGAGAACCTCAGCAACCGAAGGATGATGACGGAGTAGTTGATGCCGACTTCACAGAAGTAAAAGATGATGACAATAAATAAGATAATATTCACACTAGCAATTTTATAAACCGTACATTTCATATATGTGTGGTTTATAAAATTGTATAATATATTCTTGGAGGATATAGGTATGGATATTATTAAAATTATAGAATTTATAAATAAAAATTGGTATGCTATTACATTTATCTTAGGTTTTCTTATTTGGATGTGTGATTATATTAGTTATGTCTATTGGATTGGATATTTAAAATATTTTAATATAGATGAGACTGTATTACCCAATAATGAAAATAAATTTTCAAAAATAACGTATTATTTTTCTTGGATTGTATTTTTGGCTGCTTCTAATATAATAAGTATATTTGTAAACTTATTATTATTACTTTTAATTGTAAAATTATTTTTTAAAGGGAATATAAGTGATACTGAAATTAAAATAATTTTTATTATAATTCAAATTATAGTATGTTACTTTCTTACGTTTAAATATATGTATTTATTTAATTGCCTCGTTAAATTAGAAAGCTATAAAAATGTTAAAGAAAACTATAAAAAAAGAAAAAATAATAGTAAAAGAGAATTCTATTTTGAGTTATTAATTTTTAATGTATTATTTAATTTATTATCTTATTTATTTACTTATTTAATTTTATTTAATTTAAGTGATTTCTCGTTTTTAGATAAAATATTTTCTTCATCTTTAGCAAAGTATACTGTGATTTTTATTTTAATTTCAATTTTATTTATTACTTTTTTTTCTATACAAAATGGACAATTAGATGCTAAATATAATCGTAAGTTTAAATTTGCAAGGGATATTATAAGGAATAAAGAATATGTAGTAATTTATGAAGATAAAAGTAATTATATTGTCTGTGATTATAAAAAATCTGATTCTAAAAAAAAATTATATATATGTAATGGCAAATATCTAACCATAACTAAGAATAATATAGCAATAAGGGCATGTAGGTTTGAAAGAATAAAGTTAGAAGTAGAGTCTTAAGTTTAGTGAGGCTCAAATAGTAAAAAAATATACCATTAAAAGGTGGTGAGAGAAGAAATATGGCAGGAAAAAAAGATTTTTACGAATTGCTTGGTGTAAATAAGGATGCAACAGATCAAGAAATAAAAAAAGCGTATAGAAAATTGGCAATGAAGTATCATCCTGATAAAAATCAAGGTAACAAAGACGCAGAAGAAAAATTTAAAGAGATAAATGAGGCGTACGAAGTCCTCTCAGATAAAGAAAAAAGAGCAAATTATGATAGATTTGGACCTGACGCCTATAACTCTACCGGCGGATTTGGAGGTGGAGGTTTTTCCGGAGCAAATTTCGATTTTGATGATATATTTGATATGTTTTCAGGTTTTGGAAGTGGAGGCGGATTTGGAGGCTTCTCATCAAGAAGTAGCAGAAATACTGCAAAAATGCCACGAAAAGGTCAAGATGTACGAATAAAATTAACTATAAGCTTTGAAGAAGCTGCATTCGGATTAAAAAAAGAGGTAGAAATTCCTATAGAAGACAGTTGTCAATTCTGTAATGGGACAGGTGCAAAAAACGGTACAAGTAAAGAAAGATGTAAGACTTGTAACGGAGAAGGTGTAATTACAAAAACAGTCAGAACTCCATTCGGTTCAATGATGAATCAGAGCGTATGTACGGATTGTAACGGAACAGGTGAAAGAATAATAGAAAAATGTGACCATTGTAACGGTACAGGAAGAATTAAGAGCAAGAAAAAAGTATCTATAGAAATACCTGGAGGAATAGACGATCAAAACATCTTAAGAGTATCCGGACAAGGTCAAGCAGGATATAATGGCGGACCTAGAGGAGATTTACAAGTAGTTGTTGCAGTTAAACCACATCAAATATTTAAAAGAGACGGTTATGATGTGAGATTGGATATGCCTATAACATTTGTACAAGCGGCACTTGGTGATGAAGTGGAAGTGCCTACTTTGGACGGTAAGGTCAAATATAAAATACCGGAAGGAACTCAAAGCGGTACAGTATTCAGGCTAAAAGGTAAGGGAATAAATGTACTTCATTCAAAATCAAGAGGTGACCAGCTTATAACAGTTATAGTAGAAGTTCCTAAATCATTGTCTGAAAAACAAAAAGAGGCACTTAGAGAATATGCGAAAATCACAGGCAATGAAGTGAATGAACAAAGTAAGAATTTTTTAGACAAGTTAAGAGATTTCTTTAAAGATTGATAAAATATTTAGAGTATTTATTTAGAGTGTGTTTGAAAAGTAAAATATTGAAAAAATAACAAAATTATAGTAGAATAAAATCTGTGATTAAAAACTACTTTATTTTTGTAGAAATTTTCTTTATTTTAATTTTTATACACACTCTATTTTTTTATAAAACTATGATATTATGATAATACTATTTTCTAACAAAATTAAAATTATGGATAATATATAATTAGATAACATTAATAAATAGTCTACTGGAAAAATTAATTATTATGATTTTCCATTATTTTATAAGATTTTAGTATAATATTTTTAATCAGACTATATTGAAGTGTCAACAAATATTTGTAAATTTATGAATATTATTTTTTGTTATATTGGGTTTTGGTATTATTAATATATATATATAAAATATTATAAGAATAAAAATATTTTTACATATATTTTTTATAACTATGATTATAAATGTGTTTGAATATTATAATTATTTATATAATTTCTTTTTTTATTTTTAATAGCAGGTGATATATTATGTCGGATGGGCATACGCACGAAAAATTTTATACTATTTTATTGAAAATTACTTAGCATATGATGTCTTAAAGTGAATAGATTTGTTATCCTCTTTTAGACATCTTGCTATTTGTAAGAAAGGGGATTTCAATGCAATTTATTGTGGATTTGGTAAAAGAAGGCAGAGTCGTACAAGCCAGAAATGAGCTTTTAAATTACAATGTTGTTGATATAGCGGAGTTTTTTGACGAACTTGAAAAAATGGATTTAATGTTGTTGTTTAGAATTCTTCCTAAAAATCTTGCAGCAGAAGTATTTTCTTATATGAATATAGAAGGACAGCAATACATAGTAGAAAGCATGAGCGATGAGGAAGTAGGAGCAATGCTGTCAAAGTTGTATTTGGACGATACGGTTGATTTCATAGAAGAGTTACCTGCAAATGTAGTAAAAAAGGTGCTTAAAAATACATCTCCGGACAGACGACAATTGATAAATCATTTGCTTTCTTATCCTGAGTTTTCTGCCGGAAGCATTATGACCACAGAATTTGTGGATTTGAAAAAAGAACTTACCGTAAAACAGGCAATAGAGCGTATAAGAAAAATAGGTTTTGATCGTGAAACTATAAACACTATGTATGTTATTAACGATAACAGAATATTGGAAGGGATTATAGAAATAAGACAGTTGTTATTGACAAAAGAAGATGTGATTTTAGATAAGATTATGGATACAAATTATGTTTTTGTCAAAACAACAGATGACAGAGAAGAGGTTGCTGCACTTTTCAAAAAGTATGGATATCTGTCTATGCCGGTAGTCGATAAAGAACATAGACTTGTAGGGATTATTACAGTAGACGATATATTGGATGTAATTGAAGAAGAAAATGAAGAGGACTTTGCAAAGATGAACGCCTTAAGTCCATCTAATGAAGAATATTTGGAAACAGGAGTAGTTGAATTAGCTAAAAAGAGAATTTATTGGTTGTTGTTTTTGATGGTTTCAGCGACTTTTACAGGTATAATAATAAACAAATATGAAAATATCTTAAGTTCTGTTGTTGTTTTAGCATCATTTATTCCAATGCTCATGGATACAGGAGGAAATGCCGGCTCACAATCCTCTACGCTAATTATTCGTGGACTTGCACTTGGTGAGCTACAATTAAATGATATAGGAAAAATAATTTGGAAAGAGTTTCGTATAAGTTTATTGGTAGGTTTCATTTTATCTGCTCTAAACTTTGTAAGACTATATTTTTTTCAACACACACCGCTTAATATATCTGTAACTGTATGTGGAAGTATACTGATGATTGTGGTTTTGGCAAAAATTATCGGCGGAACGTTACCTGTTTTAGCAAAAAAAATGAAGCTTGACCCTGCTATTATGGCAGGACCACTTATTACTACAATAGTTGATATATTTGCACTTATGGTTTATTTCAAAATAGCCTCTGTTTTAGTTTTAAAATAGATTATTATATTTATATTTTTAAAATTAATTACAATATATTTTTAAAGAGTATGATATACATTATGAAGTGAGTTTGATATGAATAAGATTATAATAATTTGCGGACCTACTGCAGTCGGAAAAACAGCAACATCAATAAAACTTGCTAAAAAACTTGATACAGAAATAATATCCGCAGATTCAATGCAGATATATAAATCTATGGATATAGGAACTGCCAAAGTATCATCAGATGAAATGTCAGGTATAAAACATCATATGATAGACATAGTAAAACCAAATGAAAATTTTAGTGTCAGTGATTTCTATAATAGGAGTTCAAAGGTAATAGACAGATTATTTTTCGAAAAAAAAATACCTATAATAGCAGGTGGAACAGGGCTTTATATAAATTCGCTAATATATAAAATGGATTTTAACAAGACTTCATTTGATGAAAACATAAGGGATAAATATTGGAAAATGTATTATGAATATGGCTCTGATTATTTATATGAGCTACTTTTAAGTAAAGATAAAAATATGGCTCAAAGCATAGAAAAAAACAATGTAAAGAGAGTAATAAGAGCATTGGAAATATTTGAAAATAACGATGCTATGAGAGTATTTTCCAAAATTGATGAGTTTCAAGACTACAAAGTTTATATGTACGTATTGAAATTGGATAGAAGCATATTGTACGAAAGAATAAACCATCGTGTAGATATGATGATTGAAAATGGCTTAATAGAAGAGGTGAAAACCTTGTTGAAAAATGGAACAGATAGTGATGCTCAATCTATGAAGGCTATAGGGTATAGACAGATAATATCGTATCTTCAGGGAGAAATAGATGAAAATACGGCAATAGAGCTTATAAAAAGAGATAGCAGACGCTATGCAAAAAGACAGTATACTTGGTTTAGGAGATATGATTTTGCAAAATGGATAGATGTTGAGCTAAAAAACATAGATGAGATAGCAGAATATATAATGGATGATATAAAAAATAAATAACCGCCTATTATAAGCGGTTATTTATTTTTTATATATTATTCTTAAATATTAAACTATTTAGTGTGTTTAATTATTTTCTGCCATCTTTTTATATCTCTTATATCTGAATATAGAGTCTTCTTTTGCCATATCGTATAATTCTTGAGCTATTTCAGGGAATGTCTTTTTAAGTGATGTATATCTTACTTCTGAATCCAAGAATTCTTGGAAGCTTGCTTTAGGCTCTTTGCTGTCTAATGTGAACGGATTTTTACCATCTTCTATAAGTAGTGGGTTATATCTGTATAGATGCCAGTATCCGCAATCAACTGCTCTTTTTTCTTGGTTTATTGTTGTTCCCATACCGCTGTGTATTCCATGATTTATACAAGGTGCGTAGCATATTACTATAGATGGACCGTCATAACTTTCAGCTTCTTTTAATGCTTTTATAAGCTGATTCATATTTGCTCCCATAGCTACTTGTGCAACATATACGTATCCGTATGTCATAAGCATTGCGCCTAAGTCTTTTTTTCTTACTTTCTTACCGCTTGCGGCAAATTTTGCTACTGCTGCACGTGGTGTTGATTTGGATGATTGTCCTCCTGTATTTGAGTAAACTTCTGTATCAAATACAAGTATGTTGAAGTCTTCTCCTGATGCCATAACGTGATCCAATCCGCCATAACCTATGTCATATGCCCAACCGTCTCCACCAAAACTCCATATGCTTTGTTTTACAAGATAGTCTTTTAGATCATTTATTTCTTTTAAATCTTTATCTGCTGAGTTTTTAGTTAATTCTACAATTTGATTTTTAAGTGATTTTGTTATTTTTGGGTCTTTCATGTTGTCAATCCATTTGTTGAATACTTCTTCGCATTCACTGTTAGGATTTGCTTTCATATATTTTTCCATATGAAGTTTGATTGTATTTCTTAATTTTTTTACTGCGAGTGCCATACCGTAACCGTATTCTGCGTTATCTTCGAATAATGAACTCGCCCAAGCAGGTCCATGACCTTCATGATTAGTTGTAAATCCTGTAGATGGATATGAACCTCCCCATATTGATGAACAACCTGATGCGTTTGCTATTAGCATTCTGTCTCCGAACAACTGTGTAACTAATGTTGCATATGGTGTTTCTCCGCAACCTGCACATGCACCGTGGAATTCGAGTAGAGGTTGTTTAAATTGTGAACCTTTTACTGTGTTATCTTCCATAAGTTCTTCTTTAGGAGAAAGTTTCATTGCATAATCCCAATTTTTGCTTTCTTCCAATTCTTCTCCAAGTGGTACCATTGTGAGTGCTTTTTCTTTGGCAGGACACACATTTGCACAATTGCCGCAACCTGTACAGTCAAGGACGGATACTTGTATTTTGTATTGTAAGTTATCCAAGCCTTTTCCGTTTGCTTTGATAGTTTGGAAACCTTCAGGTTTATTTGCATTTTCTTCTTCGTTTAACAAGAATGGTCTTATTACTGCGTGAGGACATACAAAAGAGCATTGATTACATTGTATACAATTATCTTTATTCCACTTAGGTACGTTTACAGCTACAGCTCTTTTTTCATATTTTGTTGTTCCGTTAGGCATTGAGCCTTCTTCTCTTTCCATAAAGGCTGAAACAGGTTTGTTATCTCCTTTTTGTGAGTTTAACGGTATTAAGATTTCTTTTACATATTTTGGATAATCTTTTTCTACCGATTTATCTTGTGCATCTTTCCAATCTTCAGGTATTTCTATTTTTACAAGATCGTCTTTACCTTTGTCTACTGCAAGGTAATTCATATTTACTATGGCATCACCTTTTTTACCGTAAGTTTTTTTGATGGATTCTTTCAGTCTTTCAACTGCTTCTTCTATAGGTATAACATTTGATAATTTGAAGAATGCTGATTGCATTATCATATTTGTTCTTGTGCCTAATCCTATTTCTTCTGCTATATGTGTTGCGTTTATTGTGTAGAAGTTTATTTTTTTCTCATATAGCTCTCTTTTCATATGAGCAGGTAGATTTTTTGACAATTCGTCTATATTCCATATAGTATTTAAAAGGAAAGTTCCGCCTTCTTTTATTCCTTCTAAAAGATGATAGTTATCTACATAGGATTGCATTGAACAGCTTATGAAGTCAGGTTTAGTTATCAAATATGTGGATTGTATAGGTTTACTTCCGAATCTTAGGTGTGATATTGTTACTCCGCCTGATTTTTTTGAATCGTATGCAAAATAGGCTTGTGCGTACATATCAGTTCCATCGCCTATTATTTTTATGGCTGATTTGTTGGCGCCTACTGTACCGTCTGAACCGAATCCCCAGAATTTACATTTTATAGTATCTTTCGGCTCTGTTGTGATTATGTCTTTTATTTCTAAGTTTGTGTGTGTTATATCGTCTATTATTCCTATTGTGAATCTGTCTTTAGGTTTGTCTGATTTCATATTGTCAAATACTGCTTTTATTTGACTTGGTGTTGTGTTTTTAGAACCTAAACCATATCTTCCGCCTACTATAACAGGTTTATTTTCTTCTCCTGAATATGCTCCTAATATGTCATAATGAAGCGGTTCAAATGGACTTCCTTTTTCCTTTGTTCTATCTAATACTGATATAACTTCTACTGTTTTAGGTATTACACTTAATAGAGCTTCTTTTGAGAACGGTCTATATAATCTTACTTTTACAAGTCCTACTTTTTCTCCTTGTTCTATTAGGTAGCTGATTGTTTCTTCTATTGTTTCGTTTACTGAACCCATTGCTATTATTATATGTTTTGCGTCTTTTGCTCCTACATAGTCAAACGGTTTGTATTTTCTTCCTGTGAGTTCTCCTAATTTTTCCATGTATTCAATCACAGTAGGCACTACCGTATCATATCTTTTATTTGATGCTTCGGCTCCTTGGAAGTATACGTCAGGATTTTGTGCTGTTCCTTTTGTATATGGATGTTCAGGATTCATACTTTTGTTTCTGAAGTTAAGTATTGCTTGTTTATCTACTAACTGTTTGTATATATCATAGTCTACACTTTCTACTTTTTGGAATTCATGTGATGTTCTAAAACCGTCAAAGAAGTGTAAGAAAGGTATTCTTGTTTTGATGGCTGTCAAGTGAGATATTGCTCCTAAGTCTAATATTTCCTGAACCGATCCTGATGCCATCATTGCAAAACCGGTTTGTCTACATGCCATGACATCTTGGTGATCTCCAAATATTGAAAGGGCATGAGTTGATAATGCTCTGGCAGCCACGTGAATTACTCCTGGTAGTAATTCTCCTGACATCTTGTACATATTAGGTATCATAAGGAGTAAACCTTGTGATGATGTGAATGATGTTGCAAGTACACCTGCTGATAAAGCCCCGTGCATTGCACCTGCTGCTCCTGCTTCTGATTGTAATTCTGTAACTTGTACTTGTTCTCCGAATATGTTTTCTTTATTATTTGCCGCCCATGCATCGATAAGCTCTGACATATCTGATGATGGTGTTATAGGATATATTGGTGCAACTTCGGAAAAAGCGTATGCAACTGTTGCAGCTGCTGTATTTCCGTTTAATGTAATCATCTTTTTCATTTTATGATAATCCTTTCTTTAGTCCTGTTATTTTTTATCTTTATATTTTCACAAATATCTTTTCATATCTTTTTTATTATGAAAAAATAGAATATTGAAAAGAAAACTGTGGTATTCTTTACTTATTTAATACAATTATTTAAAAATATAAGAATTAATTATTTTTGCATCTGTCAAGCATATCTTTGGTAGGGTCTATTATTTTTAAATTTGTAATTTTTTCTATTTCTTCTTTTATGTATGGAAAATGAGTGCAACCAAGTAATATAGAATCTACTTTGAATTTGCTTGAATTTATATTTTCTATATAGTGTATAAAACCGTTTATATTTAATTCTTTGATTATATCTATTGGAGTTTTTTTAGCTTCTATAGATTCTACTATGCTTACATTTCCATAGCATATTGTATTTACACCTTTATTATGCTCTCTTATTATTTTATCAATCATAAAAGCGGAAAGTCCGTTTGCTCCCATTATTACGATATTTTTACAATAAGTTGGAAGATGTTTATATGATTCTAAGGGTGTAATTATTTCTATGTTTAATTCAGATGAAATCTTGTTGTAATCTACACTACAACTAAGCGAATTGCAGTATAAGAAAATTTTTTCGCATCCTTGTTCTTTGGCTGTCTTGCATTTTTTGATGAACAATTCTTCCAATTTTGTTTTTGAGTAGTATTGACTTTCAGATTGTTCGTTGCAAGTATTTGACATTGGCAAAAAAACAGATGTATAATCATAACTTTCTATTAAATCACAACCCATCTGAGTATCTACCACTGTGCCGGCTATTACACCTAACTTCATAAATTCTCTCCTTTCGATATATGATATAATCAATGTGTATATAATTTTTTATATAATGCTTATTTTTATTATATGCATTAAATATTTAATACATAAATTATTTTAATTACATAAAAATATATATGTAATTAATTATAAATTCTTCATCAGTCAGTATAAATAATGTTGAATATTTTGGAAGAAATATCATAATAATAGTAATTAATTTTTAAAAATTAATTACTATTATTAAATTTAACTTACTGTGTTATAATTCTTAAAATATTAAATTATTGAATCTAAGGCTTGTTTTAAATCTGCTATTATATCTTCAGGATCTTCGTGTCCTATGGATAATCTTACTAAACCTTCTGCTATATCTGAATCTTTTCTTTCTTGTTCTGTATAAGTAGAGTGTGTCATACTTGCAGGATGTTGTATTAGAGTTTCAGTATCGCCTAAGCTTACTGCCAACATACAAAGTTTTACAGCGTTCATCAATTTTATACCAGCTTCTTTTCCGCCTTTTACTTCAAATGAAATCATAGCTCCCGGCATTTTCATTTGCTTTTGTGCAAGTTCGTATTGTGGGAATGATTTTAATCCCGGATAGTATATTGATTTAACTGCAGGATGTGTTTCTAAGAATTCAGCAACCTTCATAGCATTGTCACAGTGTCTTTGCATTCTTATAAGTAAAGTCTTCATTCCTCTTCCTAAAAGAAAAGCGTCAAATGGACTTAAAACTGAACCTGTACAATCTTTTACTCCTACCAATCTTACTTGATCTATCAACTCTTTTTTTCCTACTGCAAAACCTGCTAAAACATCTCCGTGTCCGTTTAGATATTTAGTAGCTGAGTGTACAACCAAATCAGCTCCTAATTCTAATGGTCTTTGTATAACAGGTGTACAATATGTGTTATCTACAACTACTATACAATTAGGTTTTTCGTGAGCCATTTTAGCTATTTCTTCTATATCCGCAAGGTACATATTAGGGTTTGCAGGGCTTTCCATATATATCATTCTTGTATTTTCTTTCATTGCATTTTTTATATTGTTGATATCTCTGAAATCTACAAAAGTTGTTTCTACTCCGAATCTTGGTAGAACATGATTTAATAGAGAAAATGTGCATCCGTAAAGTGTCTTAGGTGCTATTACATGATCTTTAGCATTTAACATTGTCCACATAACTGATGATATTGCGCCTATTCCTGAAGCTGTTGCTACAGCAGCTTCTCCACCTTCCAATACGGCCAATTTTTTTTCTACAACACTTACAGTAGGGTTACCTAATCTTGTGTATATGTATCCATCTTCTTGTAGAGCAAATCTTCTTCCACCTTGTTCAGCAGAGTCAAATACGAATGTTGATGTTTGATATATTGGTGTTGCAAGTGCTCCAAATATATTTTTTTCGTAACCTGCGTGTATTTGTTTAGTTGAAAATCCCATATTGTCGTTCATTTTCATTTTTCTTTCCTCCTAAAATTTTATATTTTAATAAATTAGTAAATTATATTTAATATATTTTCGACTATTTAAAAATTTGAACTATTTTTCATCAGCGGCTTTCCACTCTTCGAAATTCCATGGATGCTTATTGATATATCCGTTAGCAAATGGTATAAATATTGATGCTATTGCGAAAATTGCTAATAGATATTGATACCATAAGAATGGCATTATATCCATTGGATTTAATACACCTTCTGTGAATTTTGCAGCGATTAATAATTGTGCTCCGTAAGGTATAAAACCTTGCATTATTGCTCCGAAACAGTCAAGTAAAGATGCACTTCTTCTTGGATCAACTTTGAATTCTTCGGATATATTTCTTGCTATAGGTCCATCTATGATTATAGCAACTGTATTATTTGCAGTAGCGGCATCAGTTAAAGCTGTTATAGCAGCAATTCCTACTTCTGCAGATTTTTCGCCTTTTATGAAAGATTTTATTTTGTCTAATAGCCAGTTCAATCCTCCGCCATGAGCAACTAAAGCTGCCAAACCGCCTGTAAGCATAGATAATAGGAATATTTCGAACATTCCGTTAAAACCGTCATAAGCAAAGTTAGTGAACTCTAAAAGTGAGAAAGAACCAAATGATATTCCGATGATACCTGATAATATAGTACCGAGTGTCAATACTATAAATACGTTCATACCTGCTATAGCACTAATTAATACAAATAAGTAAGGTACGATTTTTACTATATTATATTCATATGTTTCTGCTTGAATAGTGCCTGGTGCTTTACCAAATATCAAAAGTAATATTACAGTTAATAGCATAGCTGGTACTACCATTACGAAGTTTGTTCTAAATTTATCTTTCATTTGAACGCCTTGTGTTCTTGTAGCGGCAATAGTAGTATCTGATATTACTGATAGGTTGTCTCCAAACATTGCACCGCTCACCAAAGCACCTACTATCAAAGGCATAGATATTCCTGTTTTATTTGCGAAACCAACTGCTATTTGTCCAAGAGCAACTATAGTACCCACAGAAGTTCCTGTAGATATTGAGATAAAACAGGCTATTAAGAATATTCCGACAGTTATCAAACTTGGGGGTATTATACTAAGACCTAAGTTTACAACAGAATCTACACCACCCATATTTGAAGATACTGTAGAAAATGCGCCGGCAAGTATGTAAATTATACACATTATTATTATGTTTTCGTCACCACAGCCTTTTATAAATATAGAAAATTTATCATCAATTGAGCCTTTTATAAGGATAAAAGCTAATATTATACCGATTATTACTGCAATCGGAGCTTTAAAGCCATAAAATCCCATGGAATCACCTTGGTTTACAAGAATGATACCGATTGATAAATAAGATATTATAAACGCTAAAAATGGTATAAGAGCTATAAAACTGGATTTTCGTTCTTCTTTCATGACATCCTCCTAAATTACGAATTTTTCCACTCATCATCTTCAATATTGTATTTTTTTATTCTATTGATAAGTAATGTGTGGGTAACTCCGATATTTTTTGCTGTATTTCTTATACTCTTGTATTTACGTAAGTATTTTAGTATAAGTTCTCTTTCAAATTTGGATACTGTTGTTCCAAAATCGTTTTCTTCGATAGAAATATTTTCAAATCCGTTTGTTTTATCGAAGATTATATGTTCCTTTTTTATAGTATTATTAGAGGTCAATACAACAGCTCTTTCTAATACATTTTGCATTTCTCTTATATTTCCCGGCCAGCTATATGATATAAGTGTTGATTCTGCATCATTGCTCAGAGAAATATTTTGCTTATCATATCTTGTAGATAGAATTTTTAAAAAATAATTTGTAAGTTTAGGTATATCATCTTGTCTTTGTCTTAGTGGTGGTAATTGAATTCTAAAAATGTTAAGTCTGTAGAATAAATCCATTCTAAAACTGCCTTCATTTATAAGTTTTTCCAGATTTCTGTTTGTAGCTGAAATTATTCTTACGTTCATATCTTTTTCCTTTTCAGAGCCTATAGGACGTATTTTTTTCTCTTGCAAAACTCTTAAAAGTTTAGCTTGCAGATGGTAATTTAATTCTCCTATTTCATCAAGGAATACTGTACCTCCTTCAGCCATTTCAAAAATACCTATTTTTCCGCTTTTGTTTGCTCCTGTAAAACTTCCGGCTGTGTATCCGAATAACTCTGATTCTAAAAGTTCGTCAGGTATAGCGGCACAATTTATACTCACAAATGGCATCTTTGACCTTTTAGATTCTGAATGTATAGCTCTTGCAAACATTTCTTTACCTGTACCGCTTTCTCCAGTTAGAAGAATAGATGCGTCTGAATGAGAATAATGTTTAGCAGTTTCTATAATCTGTCTAAATTTTCGGTCATCACCCATTATATCATCAAAGGTTATAACACTGTCATAAAACAAATCTTCCTTGATTTCTTTCAATGTGAGTAAGTGTCCACAGAAAATACCTTCTTCAGAGTAGAGTGGATTCATATTCAATAAGAAGTTTTTATTTTTTATTTGAATATTTTTGTTTTTTATAAAGTCCACTGAGCTTTTTTTATCAGATTTTATACAGTTTTTTAAATCTTTGTCATCTATAAAATCGAATATTAAATGTCCTGTCCTAACGTTTTCAATGAAATCAAAAGATACTTTATTTCCATATTCAATTACACCCTTACTATCTAATATTATCACCCCTTCACTAATTAGATTAAGCACACTTTTTAGACCTATATCCTTTTCCTCAAAAGACATAACATCTATTTCTTCCATATAGTCATAGCCGTAAACTTTTTCGCATTCTACCCTTATTTCTTCGGTCAAATCGTCCGATATAAAAGGTATCTTCAAATATATTACATTACTATAAACTTCCATGGATATGATAGGAATATCGTGCTTTTTAAATACTGTCAGTATATCATATGTCAAATGAGGTCTATTAATATAAAACATTATTTTTATACGCTTGATATCCATAAACACCTCCTAAATCCTATCGCTAAATATATAAAGCAAATTCTATGCCAATAAATTTTGGGCAATTTTCTAACTCCTACAGGTACATTTTTAAAGCGAAATGGAATAAAATTGAACCTATTTTTAAAAACATTAAAAATTAAAGAAAATTTACGGAATGTTTTCGTTCCTTTTGGAACAATTATATACCAAAAAATGAAAAAAATACATAGTTTAATATTAAATTTTTTAAAAAAATTATGAAATATAAAAATTAGTTAATTATTTATATTTCATTGACAATATGAAAAAAATTTAATATAATAGATTAGATATAGTGTAATATAAAATGGTATAACTGTGCTTATGAGTTATAAAATTGAAATTTATAAAGAGGTGAAACCCTAATGCAACATCCACATCCTGTAAAAATTGGAAGAAGAACGAGAATGAGTTTTTCAAAAATTCCTTCTGTTGCTGAACTTCCAAATCTTATAGAAATTCAGGTTGATTCTTACAAATGGTTTATCAAAGAGGGACTAAGAGAAGTATTTGAAGAAATATTTCCTATAGAAGGTTTTTCCGGTAATGTGAAACTTGAGTTCCTTGACTATATTATAGAAGATATACCTAAATACAACATTGAAGAGTCAAAAGAAAGAGATGTTACCTATGCAACTCCTATAAAAATAAGAGTTAAGCTTACAGTTAAAGATGAAGACGGTACTCAGATAGTAAAAAATGAAAATGCTGAACCTGTATTTTTAGGAGATTTTCCGCTTATGACTGATAGCGGAACTTTCGTAATAAACGGTGCAGAAAGGGTAATTGTAAGCCAAATAGTTAGATCTCCGGGAGTATATTATGCTCAAGAGATTGATAAAACAGGAAATAAACTTATATCATCTACTGTGATACCTAATAGAGGCGCTTGGCTTGAATACGAAACTGATTCAAGCGATGTAGTCAATGTAAGAATAGACAGAAACAGAAAACAGCCTATAACAGTGCTTCTTAGAGCGCTTGGATATAGTAGCGATGAAGAAATAAAAGATTTATTACAAGAAGATGAATTACTCATCCCCACATTACAAAAAGATACTACTAAAAATAAGGATGAGGCTTTACTTGACATATATAGAAAATTAAGACCGGGAGAGCCGCCTACAATAGAAAGTGCTACACTTCTTATAAATAACTTATTTTTCGATCATAGAAGATATGATTTGGCAAAAGTGGGAAGATATAAATACAATAAGAAATTAGCTCTATCAAATAGAATAACTAACAGATACTTGGCAGAAGATGTAATAGATCCTAATACCGGAGAAGTTATATTTGAAAAAGGACATATGCTTACTGCGCAAGATGCTGTAAAAGTCGATAATACAGGTATAAGCTATGTAATGATAGAATTAAGAGACGGTATAAATGATGACAAAGTTGTAAAGGTAATAGGAAATTCTTTTGTAGATATAAAAGCTTATATAGATTTTGATATAGAAGATTTAAAGTTTAATGATAAAGTAAAATACAGCGTATTAAGAGAAATACTCGATAGCTGTGAAAATGAAGAAGATATTAGAAAACAATTAAAACTCAGAAGAAATGAGCTATATCCAAAACATATAACTATGGAAGATATTATAGCTTCAATAAGTTATCAATTCAATTTATTCTATAATGTTGGTAATGTTGATGATATAGATCATCTTGGAAACAGAAGAATAAGAACTGTTGGAGAATTGTTGCAAAACCAATTTAGAATCGGTATGGCAAGAATGGAAAGAGTTATAAGAGAGAGAATGACTACTCAAGATGTTATAGAAATGACTCCAAGCAATCTTATGAATATAAGACCTGTAACATCAGCTATAAAAGAGTTTTTCGGTTCTTCGCAACTTTCTCAGTTTATGGATCAGACAAATCCTCTTTCTGAACTCACTCACAAGAGAAGATTGTCTGCCCTTGGTCCCGGAGGACTTTCAAGAGAAAGAGCCGGTTTCGAAGTTAGAG
The DNA here is from genome assembly GCF_000238095.2 of Peptoanaerobacter stomatis. Taxonomy (NCBI): domain Bacteria; kingdom Bacillati; phylum Bacillota; class Clostridia; order Peptostreptococcales; family Filifactoraceae; genus Peptoanaerobacter; species Peptoanaerobacter stomatis. The sequence goes on along the minus strand of NZ_JH815225.1, from coordinate 493,613 downwards.
ATGTTCATTATTCTCACTATGGAAGAATGTGCCCTATAGAAACTCCGGAAGGTCCTAATATAGGTCTTATAAACTCACTTTCAGTATATGCAAGAATAAATGAATATGGCTTTATAGAATCACCTTACAGAAGGGTAGATAAGGAAAATCATAAAGTTACTGATATAATAGATTATTTATCAGCAGATGAAGAAGACAAGTATATAAGAGTTCAGGCAAATGAGCCTATAGGAGAAGATGACTGGTTTGTAAATAAAAAGGTTGCTTCAAGAATAGAAAAAGGTACTATCGAGCTTGTTGATGCCAATTTAGTTGACTACGTAGACGTGTCTCCTATGCAGGTTGTATCTGTGGCTACCGCTATGATACCGTTCTTGGAAAATGACGATGCCAATAGAGCTCTTATGGGTTCAAACATGCAACGTCAAGCTGTTCCTCTCGTTAGAAGAGAGGCTCCTATAATAGGTACTTCTATAGAATATAGAGCTGCAAAAGACTCTGGAGCGGTTGTCATATCAAAAAATTCCGGTACGGTAGAAAAAGTATCTGCAGATGAAATTCAAATAAGAGCAGATAACGGAAATTTGGATAAATATAAACTATTGAAGTTCAAACGTTCTAATAACGGAACTTGCGTAAATCAAACGCCTATAGTAAAAAAAGGCGATGTGCTTAATGCAGGAGATGTTATAGCTGACGGACCTTCTACTGAACTTGGAGAAGTTTCTCTTGGAAGGAATTCTCTAATAGCATTTATGACATGGGACGGATACAACTATGAGGATGCTATTTTGATAAATGAAAGACTTGTAAAAGAAGATAGACTTTCATCTATTCATATTGAAGAATATGATTCTGAAGCAAGAGATACTAAACTTGGACCGGAATTGATAACAAGAGATATACCAAATGTCGGAGCAGATGCTATAAAGGACTTGGACGAGAGAGGTATAATAAGAATAGGCGCAGAAGTAAAATCAGGAGATATATTAGTTGGTAAAGTATCTCCAAAGGGAGAAACGGACACTACTCCTGAAGAAAGATTACTAAGAGCTATATTTGGAGAAAAAGCCAGAGAAGTAAAAGACTCATCGCTTAGAGTACCACACGGAGAATCAGGTATAATAGTAGATATAAAAGAATTTACAAGAGAAAATTGTGATGAACTTGCACCGGGTGTAAATAGACTTGTAAGAGTATATATAGCTAAGAAAAGAAAGATACAAGTCGGAGATAAAATGGCAGGTAGACATGGTAATAAAGGTGTAATTTCAAGAGTTTTACCGGAAGAAGATATGCCGTTTTTACCTGATGGTACACCGCTTGAAATAGTGCTAAATCCTCTTGGGGTTCCATCAAGAATGAATATAGGACAGGTGCTTGAAGTGCATTTAGGACTTGCAGCAAAAGCTCTTGGCTGGTATGTATCTACACCTGTATTTGACGGAGCGGTGGAAGAAGATATATTTAATGCACTTGAACTTGCCAACTATCCGAAAAGCGGTAAGCTGCTTTTAAGAGACGGAAGAACAGGAGAGCATTTTGATAATCCTGTAACTGTAGGCTATATGTATATGCTTAAACTTCACCACCTTGTTGATGACAAAATACATGCAAGATCGACAGGACCATATTCAATGGTAACTCAACAACCGCTTGGTGGTAAAGCTCAGTTTGGCGGTCAAAGATTTGGAGAGATGGAGGTATGGGCTTTAGAGGCTTATGGTGCGGCACATACACTTCAAGAAATACTTACTGTTAAATCAGATGACGTTGTAGGTAGAGTTAAAACTTATGAGTCTATAGTAAAAGGTGAAAATGTTCCGGAACCTGGTATTCCGGAATCATTTAAAGTATTGATTAAAGAATTGCAGTCATTAGCTTTAGATGTAAAAGTTCTTACAGAAACAGATGAAGAAATTAAAGTTGATGAAGAACTTAACGATATATTACCTTTTGAAAATATAAGTGAAGAAGTATATGTAAGCGGCGAAAATAGTATGATAAATGAAGATAATATAGATTTAAACAGCGATGATGAGGAAGATTTTGACGGCGAAGACTTTGATATAGATGACGAAGATTTTGACTTTTAGAAAAATATATACTATTAACTAATATTGACGACAGATAATGTTTTTTATGAATAACATTTAAAAACAATATTAAATAATCACAGCTTTTATATGATAGTATAACTTGTAAATTATAAAGTTATGCTGTCATATAAATTATGAAAATATAAATTTTGAAATTTTTAAACCGAAATACTAACCTTTATAAATACTATATTTAATAAAAAGTGAACTATATAAGTATTTATAAAATGGATTTTTACTAAGGGGGAACTTCCTTGTTTGAATTAAATAATTTTGAATCAATACAAATTGCACTTGCATCTCCTGATAAAATTTTAGAGTGGTCTAAAGGTGAGGTAAAAAAACCTGAAACTATTAATTATAGAACATTAAAGCCTGAAAAAGACGGACTTTTTTGCGAAAAAATATTCGGACCTACAAAAGATTACGAATGTAATTGTGGAAAATATAAAAAAGATAAGTTAAAACACAGAGGAATAATATGCGACAAATGTGGAGTTGAAGTTACAAGTTCCAAATTCAGACGTGAAAGAATGGGACATATAAAACTTGCTGCACCTGTATCTCATATATGGTACTTTAAGGGAGTGCCTTCAAGAATGGGAATATTGCTTGATATTTCTCCTAAAGAATTGGAAAAAGTTTTATACTTTGCATCGTATATAGTTATAGAACCCGGAGAAACCAATTTATTAGAAAAGCAAATATTAACTGAAAAAGAATATAAAGATGCAATAGACACATATGGATATGATTCTTTTAAAGCCATGATGGGAGCAGAAGCAATAAAGATATTGCTTTCAAAAATCGACTTAGAAAAATTATCTCAAGAATTAAAAATAAAATTTAAAGATGCAACAGGACAAAAAAGAGTAAAATGTATAAGAAGATTGGATGTTGTAGAATCATTTAGAAAATCAGGAAATGATCCTTGTTGGATGATATTAGACGTTGTACCTGTAATACCTCCTGACTTGAGACCTATGGTGCAACTTGATGGGGGAAGATTTGCAACTTCAGATTTGAATGATTTATACAGAAGAGTTATAAACAGAAACAACAGATTACAAAGATTGCTTGAACTTGGAGCACCTGATATTATAGTTAGAAACGAAAAGAGAATGTTGCAGGAATCTGTAGATGCACTTATAGATAACGGTAGAAGAGGAAAGCCGGTATCAGGCCCTGGAAACAGACCTCTTAAATCACTTACAGATATGCTTAAAGGAAAGCAAGGAAGATTTCGTCAAAACTTGCTTGGTAAAAGGGTAGATTACTCAGGTCGTTCCGTTATAGTAGTTGGTCCTACACTTAAATTCAATCAATGCGGTTTGCCTAAAAAGATGGCTCTTGAGCTGTTCAAACCTTTTGTTATGAATGAGCTTGTAAAAAGAAACTTTGCACACAATGTGAAAGCTGCCAAAAAAAAGGTTGAAAAAGTAGATCCGGAAGTATGGCCAATATTAGAAGATGTAATAAAAGGTCATCCTGTAATGTTAAACCGTGCACCTACTCTGCACAGACTTGGAATACAGGCGTTTGAACCTGTACTTGTAGACGGAAAAGCAATAAAATTGCATCCGCTTGTTTGTACTGCATATAATGCAGACTTTGACGGCGATCAAATGGCTGTACACGTTCCGCTTTCAGTAGAATCACAATATGAATGCAGAACTCTTATGCTTTCAACCAATAACATACTTGCTCCTAAAGACGGGCTTCCAATAACTACGCCTACACAGGATATGATACTTGGAACATACTATCTTACATTATTTGAAGAAGGTGCAAAAGGTGAGGGTAGTGTATACAAAGATTTTGATGAAATGATTCTTGCTTATGAAAATAAAGAAGTAAGTCTTCATGCAAAAGTAAAAGTAAAAGTGAAAAAATCTCCACAAGACGAAGGAAAGTTAGTTGAAAGTACAGTTGGAAGATTTATTTTCAATGAAAATATACCTCAAGATTTAGGGTATGTCGATAGAGAAGTGGATAAATATTCTCTTGAAGTAGATTTTGTTCTTGATAAGAAACAAATAGGTATAGTTATAGATAAATGCTTTAGAAAACATGGAAATGAAGTAACATCTATGATGCTTGACAATATAAAGAATATGGGTTATAAATTCTCAACAAAATCAGCAATATCAGTATCAGTTGCAGATATGGAGATTCCTGATGAGAAATATGACTTAATCTCAAACACAGAAAAACTTATAGAGAAATATGAAAAGAGTTTTAGACGTGGTTTAATGTCTGATGAAGAAAGATATGAAAAAGTAATAGAAGCATGGGCTAAAACAACTGATGAAGTTACTGAAGCTCTTATGAAACATCTTGGACCTATGAACAATATAAATATAATGGCACAATCAGGAGCCAGAGGTTCAAAAAATCAAATTAAGCAGTTGGCAGGTATGAGAGGTCTTATGGCAAATGCGTCAGGTAAGACAGTTGAAATACCGGTTAAATCTAACTTTAGAGAAGGTCTGTCAGTTTTGGAATACTTTACTTCTTCACACGGTGCAAGAAAAGGTCTTGCCGATACCGCACTTAGAACTGCCGATTCAGGTTATCTTACAAGAAGACTTGTTGACGTTTCACAAGACGTAATAATAAATGAAGAAGATTGTGGTTCAACAGAGGGTATAGAAGTATCAGCATTTAAAGACGGTACTGAAGAAATAGAAAACCTATATGACAGAATAGTTGGAAGATATGCGCTTAAAGATGTATTAAATCCTGAAGATAATTCAGTTATAGTATCTGCCGGAGAAATGATAGTAGAAAATATAGCTGAAGAAATAGTAAAAACTGGTGTAGAAAAAGTTTGGATAAGAACACCTATGGATTGTAAATCAAAACAAGGTATATGTGCTAAATGTTATGGAAGAAACCTTGCAACAGGCAGTGAAGTGCCTATTGGAGAGTCAGTAGGTATAATAGCTGCTCAGTCTATCGGTGAACCGGGAACACAGCTTACAATGAGAACCTTCCATACAGGCGGTATAGCCGGCGGAGATATAACTCAAGGTTTGCCGAGGGTTGAAGAGTTATTCGAGGCAAGAAAACCTAAAGGTCTTGCAGTTATAACAGAAGTTACAGGTACAGCAAAAATTGAAGAAAACGGAAAGAAAAAAGAAGCTGTTATAACAGATGATAACGGATATGAATACAGATATGTTATACCTTACGGTTCAATGTTGAAGTTTAAAGACGGTCAAAGAGTAAATGCAGGAGATCCTCTTACTCAAGGTTCAATAAATCCGCATGATATTCTAAGAGTAAATGGTATACAAGGAGTTCAAAACTATATAGTAAAAGAAGTACAAAGAGTTTACCGTTTACAAGGGGTTGACATAAACGACAAACATATTGAAATAATAGTACGTCAAATGATGCAAAAAGCCAAGATTGAAGAGCCTGGAGATACAGAGCTTTTACCTGGTGGAATAGTGGATATAAGAGAGCTTGAGAGAATAAATGCTAAGATGAGAGAAGAAAATAAAGAGGAAGCTAAGTATACAAGAATGCTACAAGGTATAACAAAAGCGGCTCTTTCTACAGATTCATTCCTATCAGCGGCGTCTTTCCAAGAAACTACAAAAGTATTGACTGATGCAGCTATAAAAGGTAGTAAGGACTATTTGAGAGGACTTAAAGAAAATGTCATAATAGGTAAACTTATACCGGCAGGTTCAGTTCTTAGAAGAAAAAAACAAAGAACATCTCAAGAATTTTTAGAGCAAGAAAATTTTCAAAACAATATAAATGAAGAAGAACATATTAATGAAAATGAAGTAAATATGGAAGATGTGATATCAGATTTTTAAAGCAGAATTATTCATACAAAAAATATAGTGAGTTGTAAAAGTTTTCAATATTTAAAAAATATATAAACATTTATTATTGCTTATATGTTATAAATTATATGAATAATTAGGGTTAAAATAATTTTATTTTTAAAATCAAAGAACTAATCCTTGTTATCGGGGATTGGTTCTTTTTAGTAGGAGATAGTATGAAAATAAATAATCTTATTGAAATTCAAAAACTTGTAATAAAAAGTTATTTATCGGATATAAAAATAGCTGTAGATGCGACGCTTGGAAATGGTAATGATACAAATATGATAATAGAGACATTTGGAAAAGATGTAAAAGTATACTCTTTTGATATACAAGAAAAAGCTATTATTTCCGCCAAAGAAAATATAAAAAATGAATATCATAAGAATATAGACTTTATCAATGACTCCCATGAATATATGGATAAGTACGTGAAAGGAAGTCCTGATTTGGTTATGTTTAATTTAGGATATTTGCCAAAATCAGACCATGTTATAAAAACAAATCCATATACTACACTTCATGCAATGGAAAAAGCGATTGATATATTAAAACCTAACGGGCTTATAAGTATAATGTTTTATATAGGACATGACAATGCAAGAGAATATAAGACGTTGTTGGAATATGTAAGGATATTGGATGCCAGAAATTTTAAAGCAATTCATGTAAATCCTATAAATCAAGATGAAAATGCACCTAAATTAGTTATAATTCAAAAAGGAGATAATCTGAATTAAAAATATGAAAGACGATAAATTCCCAAGTGCTTATATACAAGATATGAAACTTTTACTTAAAGACGATTATGGTGATTTTATAAGCTCTTATAACGAAAAAAATCATAAAGCTGTAAGCGTGAACACAAAAAAGCTTTCAAGAGATGATTTAAAAAAAATAATTGGAAATAATTACGAAGACGTACCTTGGAGCGATAGCGGTATTTATACGGATAGTGATGATATGATGTCAAAAAATCCTATGTATCATACAGGCGCTTATTATATACAAGAGCCTTCAGCTATGGCACCTGCAAATTATCTTGATGTGCAAAAAGGTATGAAAGTATTGGATATGTGTGCATCTCCTGGAGGAAAAACATTTCAAATATCACAAAAATTATCAGATGAAGATTTGTTAATTTCAAATGATATAAATACAAATAGGATTTTGCCGCTTTTAAGAAATATAGAGTATTATGGGCTTAGAAATGTTATGATAACAAATGAGAATCAAGAAAATATATCTAAAAATTTTTTAAGTTTCTTTGATAGGATACTTCTTGACGCACCTTGTTCAGGCGAAGGGATGTTCAGAAAAGATAAAAAATTAATACCATCTTATGAAAGAAGTAGAAAAGAGACGGTTGAAATTCAAAAAGATTTGCTTGAAAAAGCAGCGTTAATGTTAAAAGTGGGGGGCAAGTTGTTATATTCAACTTGCACTTTCAATACAGACGAAAATGAAAAAAACATTTTAAATTTCCTTTCAAAACACAGTGAGTTTGAACTTATAGATATACCGAAAAAAAATGGAATGATGAGTTTTGATTTTTTAAAAGAAAGCGCAAGATTTTTTCCACATAAAACTAAATCGGAAGGTCATTTTTTGTGTTTAATGTATAAAAAATCAGAAAATGAAAAAAATATTTTTGAAGAAACAGATTTAAAGAGTGAATCCTATATAGATAGTAAATATGAAAAGAAAAAATATTTAGATAGAAAAAAACTGCCTAAAGAATATACAGAATTTGAAAAGAAATTTTTGAATTGCAAGTTGGAAGGCAATTTTTTTATGCAAAATAATTCTTTATATCTTGAGATTTTTGATAAAATACTTAAATATAAGATTAGAATTGCAAGAAACGGATTGTATTTAGGAGATTTGAAGAATAATGAATTTGTTATATCAAGTGCACTTATAAGATATTTAAAATCTAAAGATTTTCAATATACAATAAATTTCGGATTAAATGATGAAAGAGTTATAAAGTATATAAAAGGTGAAACTTTAATAATGGATGGCATAAAAGACGGCGATTATATAGTTTGTCTTGAAGATTATCCGATAGGGCTTGTCAGAGCAAAAAATTCAAAATTGAAAAATATGTACAACAAAAATTGGAGAATAATGTAAATTTTTATGTTTAAAACTCTATGATATATGTGTAATATTATAAAGATTTGATTGTTTTTAGAAAAAATACTTTATTAATATTATATTTTAAATGTAATTAATAATATGTGTTAAAAATCGTGATAGTTTAAGCTCAAAATAAGTACATAGAGTTATTTATAAATACTTTATATACTTAGTTGTTAATGAGTTAATATGTTAAAAATTGGAGTTTTGTATGCTGTATGTTGTAGGTATAGGTTCGGGCAATAAAGATAATATGAGCTTTGCCTGTTATGATGCAATAAAAAAATCAGATGTTATAGTAGGATATGACAAATATATATCTCAGATTCAATATATGATACAGGACAAACAGATATATCAAAGTCCTATGATGAAAGAGATAGAGCGTTCAAAAAAAGCAATAGAATATGCAAAAAAAGGAAATACTGTGAGCGTGATATGTTCAGGAGATAGTGGTATATATGCAATGGCAGGATTAATAATGGAATTGGCAGAGGATGATATAGAAATAAAAGTAATTCCTGGAATAACATCGGCAATACTTGCATCTTCTTTGTTAGGCGCACCCATAATGCACGATTATTGCAGTATATCTCTAAGTGATCTGATGACACCTCTTGAACTTATTTTTAAGCGTATAGAGCTTGCAAGTATGGGCGATTTTGTTATTGCCATATACAATCCTAAAAGTAAAAAAAGAAGTGAACATTTGAAAGAATCTGTTGATATAATGCTTAGATATAAAAGCAAAGATACAGTAGTAGGGGTTGTAAAAAAAGCATATGATGTAGAACAGGAAGTAAACATATGCACTTTAGAGTCAATAAATTATGATGATATAGATATGCACACTATACTAATAATAGGAAATTCGTCAACTTATGTAAAAAACGGAAAAATGATAACTCCAAGAGGCTATGAGAAAAAATATATAGATAAAATAAACTCATAAAATATTTTATAAAAAATAAATCTTATAAATAACGGGAAAAAACATTGATGAGCAGAATATGGGTAATAGGCGGTACTGTAGAAACATATAAAGTTTGTGATGAATTATTGCATAATAACAAAGATATAATTGTAAGCGTAGCTACTGATTACGGATACGAAGAATTTGCAAAATTTAAGCAATTTTTGGTAAAAGGCAGAATGGATAAAATGCAAATGATAGAGTTTTGTCAAAATAATTGTATAAATAAAATAGTAGATGTATCTCATCCTTATGCAAAAGACGTATCTAAAAATGCTATGGAAGTATCTGATGAACTTTGTATTAAATATTACAGATATGAAAGAACGGATATACAAGTTTTACAAAAGTATGATAAGATGTATTATGCAGATGATCATATAGATGCAATAAATTTGGCTAAAAAATTTAATTTTAAGAGAGTTTTTTTGACAACAGGTATAAAAGATGTAGATAAATATATAGATGCCAATTTTGATGAGCTATTTATAAGAATATTGCCACGCAGTGAGCAAATAGCTTATTTTGAAAATAAAGGCTATAAATCCAAAAATATAATAGCAATGCAAGGACCGTTTACAAAAAATATGAATATAGAAACTATAAAACATATAAATGCAGATGTTATGATAACAAAGCAAAGCGGTAAAGAAGGAGGATTTGATGAAAAAGTATTATCTTGCATAGACACAGAAATATCTGTTATAATTATAAAAAGACCATTATTAAAATATGAAAATAGATTTGACAACATTGACTTTATGATAAAAAACATAATCTTAGGAGATGAATGATATATGAAATCAAAACATGGAGCTAATCTTTTTGAACTTGCACAAAAACTTGGTTGTAATATAGAAGAATTCAGAGATTTCAGTTCTAATATAAATCCTTTCGGTACAAGTAAAAAGGCTATTGAAAAACTGTCACATAATCTTGATAAGGTTTCTATTTATCCGGATCCTGAATATAAAGATTTAAAAAGCAGTATATCAAATTATTGTAAATGTAAAACAGAAAATATATTATTGGGTTCAGGAGCGAGCAGTTTTATAAATTCATTTATAAAAATACTGTCTCCCAAAAATTCCTTAGTTTTGTCACCTGCCTATTCAGAATATGAAAAAGAGCTTTTAAAAATAAATTCAAATATTTCAAAGTATTTTTTGAAATCGGAAAATAATTTTCAAATAAATTTAGATGAATTTATAGATTTTATAAATAAAAACGAGATAAATACAGCTATAATATGTAATCCCAATAATCCTACAGGAACTATACTTACAAATACGCAAATAAAACAGATTTTGCAAAGCACAAACTGCTCACTTATAATAGACGAAACATATATAGAATTTACAGACACCGATATATATAGTTGTGACAGTTTATGCGATTTTTATGATAAACTGTTTGTAATTAGGGGAACAAGCAAGTTTTTTGCATCCCCTGGAATAAGATTGGGATATGCCATTACGTCAAACAGGAATGTTATAGAAAGTTTTGAAAAATACTACAATATACTTTGGGATATAAACATATTCGCTGATATAATGGGACAAGAAATGTTTGAAGATGTTGATTTTCAAAAAGATACTTTTGACAGAATAACAAAGCAAAGAAATTTTATATTTGAAGAATTATCTAAAATAGATTTTTTCAAGCCTTACAAAACGTATGGTAATTTTATACTTGTAGAGATAAAAGATAAAGATACAAAAGCAAGTAATCTTTATGATTATCTTTTGCAAAATAAAATAATCATAAGAGATTGCAGTAGTTTTGATGGGCTTAATGATCGTTATTTTAGAGTATGTATATTAAAAGAAGATGATAATGAAGATTTAATAAAACAAATAAAAAATTTTATAAATGGTAGAATATGATAATATTAGGAATTGATCCGGGGATAGCTATAGTAGGCTATGGAATAATAGAATATAAGAACAACAGTTTTAAAGTTTTAAGTTATGGAGCTATAACTACACCTGCAAAAATAAATTTGTCAAGCAGAATAAAATCTATATATGATGATATAAATACACTGCTTGCTAAGTATGATATAGATGCCCTTGCTGTAGAAGAGCTGTTTTTTAACAAAAATGTAAAAACAGCTATAGATGTAGCACATGCAAGAGGCGTCATAATGGTAGCGTGCTCAAATAAAGGAATACCTATATTTGAATACACTCCATTGCAAGTAAAACAAGGTGTTGTCGGATACGGCAGAGCAGTAAAAAAACAGATTCAGGAAATGGTGAAAATCATACTTAATTTGCCTGAAATACCAAAACCTGATGATGTTGCAGACGGTTTGGCGCTTGCAATATGCCACTGTCACAGTTCCAATCACAGTGATATTTTCAGAGCATAATTAGTTGATTTATAAAAAATAGACTGTAAAAATTTACAAAATTTTCTTGTATTTCTCACAGTCTATTTTTTATATTATACAGTTTTATGCTGTTATCTAATAGAATAATAGATAATTTATATTAATAAATCTGTAAATAATGTTGTATTTTATTAAATTTACAAAACACTATCTTTCTATAGAGCTTTAGTATCATACTATTATATAAGTAAATATAGGTATTTTTTAATATATTTGAGCATATTATAATTTAAAAAGTATTTAATATTATACATTGCTTTATTACATTTATGTTTTTTAATTTCATTTATTGTTTAAAAATATTCATAATAATGTTATAATTACTAAAACAACAAGATTATTACACATTATTTTGTTGTTGCTTTTTTTGTTAAATATATTATAATATTTTATCAGTGATTTTGTTTAAAAAAATATTTGGGAGTATTTATGCTTGATTATATAAACGGAAAGGTTATGCAAAAAGGGCTCGGATATGTTGTAGTGGAGTGTAATGATATAGGATACAAGTTGCTTGTTTCACAAAACACGTCATATGAGCTTAATTTGGATCAAATAAATATCATATATACACATCTTGTAGTTAAAGAAGACGCTATATCTCTTATAGGTTTCAGTTCTATAACGGAAAGAGATATGTTTGAGCGGTTAATCAGTATTTCAAAAATAGGTGCTAAAACTGCGCTCTCTATACTGTCTGTATATACACCTAGTGATGTAGCCAAGTTTATAAAATCATCCGATATAGTATCACTCAGCAAAATATCCGGTCTTGGTAAAAAAACTGCTGAAAGGTTGATATTGGAGCTTAAAGACAAGGTAGATATGTTTGTAAATACAGATGATGTAGTATTAAAACCTAATAACCCTGTTTCATCTATTGATAATTTAGTCACAGATGAAGCGGCAGAGGCTTTGATGATGTTGGGCTTTACAGCTAAAGAATCACAAAATGCTGTTCAAAAGGCTTATGATATAAAACAGAGTGAAGATGTTCAGGATATAATAAAAACAGCACTTTCTTTATTGAAAAAATAGATTAAATTTACTCTTAAGCCTTGAAAAAATTTCAATATTAAAAATTTATGATAAAAATAGATAATTGTGACAAGAAAAAATATAATAAATTTTTTTGGTGTTAAACAAGCTGAATTAAGTTGTGAAATGAGTTATTATAAAGATATTAGCTTGTAACAAGAGGTGATGTATGATAGAAAATATAGATGACAGAATAATAAATTCGTCTTATAAAAAAGAAGATGAAAATGAGCTTGATTTAAGACCGAAGACTTTAGGCGAATATATTGGGCAAAAAAAAGTGGTAAATCAGCTTGATATATTTATAAAAGCGGCAAAGTCAAGAAGTGAATCGCTCGATCATGTCTTGTTATATGGACCACCGGGGCTTGGTAAAACTACACTATCACATATAATAGCAAATGAGATGAATTCAAATATAAAAATAACGTCAGGACCGGCGATAGAAAGAGCAGGAGATCTTGCAGCACTGCTCACAAATCTTCAGCAAGGAGATGTGCTTTTTATAGACGAGATACATAGAGTAAATCGTTCTGTTGAAGAAGTACTATATCCTGCGATGGAGGATTATTGTATAGATATAATAATAGGTAAAGGACCGTCAGCACGTTCTATAAGGCTTGATATACCTAAATTTACTCTAATAGGTGCAACAACAAGATCAGGTATGCTCACATCTCCACTTAGAGACAGATTTGGTGTTATACTTAATCTTGAACTTTATGATACTGAAGATTTGCTGAAAATAATACTTCGTTCAGCAAATATATTAAATATCCCTATAAAAAAAGATGCCGGTATTGAAATTGCCAAACGTTCAAGGGGTACTCCAAGAATAGCTAACAGGCTTTTAAAAAGAGTAAGAGATTATGCACAAGTATTGGGAGATGGTGTAATAACAACTAAAATAGCAGATGAGGCACTTCATATGCTCGGTATAGATTCATTGGGACTTGATACAATGGATACAAGGATATTAAAAGCTATGATACAAAATTTCGATGGAGGACCTGTAGGTATTGATACTATATCTGCATCAGTAGGCGAAGATAAGGAAACAATAGAAGATGTATGTGAGCCGTTTTTGATACAAAATGGATTTTTGATAAGAACACCGAGAGGAAGAATTGTTTCAGATAAAGTTTATGAACACTTCAAAATATCTAAAAGAGGAAAATAATATGAAAAACTTAAAGTTGTTTTTTATTGTGGAAGTAATGTTTTTTGCGTTTGCAATTTTTAATATCAATCATGTTTATGCAGAAGATTTGCTGATTTTTGATCAAGAGGTTCAAGTGAAAGAATCACCGATTTTTGATAAAAGTTTGCAGTCAAACGAAATAAAAGATGTAAAATTGAAAAATATTAAGGCAAAAGATACACAAGCAAATGACATTCAAGTAAAAGATGTTGAAGCAAAAGATATTCAAGTAAATAATATTGAAGTAAAAGATACTAAGGATATACAAGTAAGTTCAAAAAAAATAGCTATAGGACTTAAATTTGACAAGACAAGTGTAAAAGAATTAAAATTTAAATCAAATGGATTGTCAATTTCAAATGATGTAAGCACAAAATTAATAAGCACAGATAAAATATTTACTGCAAAACCTCTGCAATTTGTATATGTGGATGAAAATTCAGATACAGAGAGTTCTTCTGATTTTATATTTGCGGAAAGCGTGGATAAGTTTAAAAATGCGAGTTTGGCAAATAAGTATTCAACTCAAATAAAAGATGCTGTAGGTATTTATGATTCAAAAAGTAATCTAATAATAACAATACCTCCAAAAAGCGATATATATTTTATTTCAAATGATTCATCTCCGATAGAAGTTTTTGACAAGAAATATAGAGGCGGATTAAAATTTATAAACAATAATTCAATGCTTGCAGTTATAAATTATCTTTATGTAGAAGACTATTTGTTAGGAGTTGTTTCAAAAGAAATGGTATCTTCTTGGAATTTAGAAGCATTGAAAGCACAGGCTATAGCGGCGAGAAGCTTTGCATATAGCAACTATAATAAGTTTTCAAAATATGGCTTTAATCTTACAGATGATACAAGAAGTCAAGCGTATGGCGGATTTTCAGCAGAAACTGACAATACTACAAAAGCTGTGAACGAAACAAAAGGGATTGTAGGTTATTATGAAGGTAAAATTGCAGAACTGATATATAATGCAAGTTCAGGTGGAAAAACTGAAAGCAGTCAAAATATATGGCTCAGTAAAATACCTTATCTCATAGCACAAGATGATCCATATTCAATAGGTAATCCATATGATAATTGGAGTTTTTCTGTTACATCATCAGAAATAGAAAATATCTTCAAAAAAAGAGGTAAATATATAGGAACATTGCAAAATGTTACAATAGATGATATAACTTCTCAGGGCTATGTGATAAAGATGACTTTTAACGGAAGTATTTTAAGTCAAACTCTAAAAAAAGATGAGATAAGAGGATTATTTGGAAGCTCAAAATTAAAAAGTCTAAAATTTGCTATGACAAATTCATCAGGCACATATAATTTTTCCGGTAGCGGTTATGGTCATGGTATAGGAATGAGTCAATACGGAGCAAAGTCTATGGCGGATAAAGGTTATAATTATACACAAATATTGGAGTTTTATTATCCTGGTGTAAAACTGGAACAAATTAAATAAATATACAAAAGGAAGAATTTTAATTGAAAACAAATGATTTTTATTATGATTTGCCTGAAGAGTTGATTGCTCAAGTCCCTCTTGAGGACAGAAGTGCATCAAGGCTTATGGTGTTGGATAGAAATACAGGTAATGTACAGCATAAGATATTTAAAAATATAATAGATTATGTGGGAAAAGATGATGTACTTGTATTTAATAATACGAGAGTTCTACCGGCAAGACTGTTTGGAAAGAAAAAGGATACAAATGCAAATATAGAAATATTGTTATTAAAAAGAATAGAGCTTAACAAATGGCAGATATTGGTAAAACCTGCAAAAAGAGTAAAAATAGGCACTCAGATATATTTTGGCAATGGTGAGATGACAGCTGATGTATTGCAAGAGTACGATGAGGGAATAAGGATAGTAGAAATTTCATATAATGGTGTTTTCGAGGATATAATTTCTAAATACGGATTTATGCCTCTGCCACCATATATTAAAGAAAAATTGAGCGATAAAGAAAGATATCAAACAGTGTATTCCAAGATAAACGGTTCATCAGCCGCACCTACAGCGGGATTACATTTTACAAAAGATCTGATAGAGAGTTTGAAAAATAAAGGTGTTCAAGTAGAATATATCACTTTGCATGTTGGGCTTGGGACATTTAGACCTGTGAAAAGTGACAATTTGGAAGAACATCAAATGCACAGCGAATACTATAATATATCTGAAGAAACGAAAAATAGACTTAATGATGCAAAAAAATCTGGTAAGAGAATAATAGCAGTAGGCACAACAACAGTTAGAACTTTAGAATCTTCAGCAAATGGTTATGGATATATAGAAAAAACTCAAGATGATACTAATATATTTATATATCCTCCATATGATTTTAAGTTTGTAGACTCTGTAATAACGAACTTTCATTTACCAAAGTCAACTTTAATAATGATGATAAGTGCATTTGCAGGAAAAGACAATGTATTTAGAGCATATGCGGAGGCTGTAAAAGAAAAATATAGATTTTTCAGTTTTGGAGACGCTATGTTTATACAATAAAAGATATTAATACTAAAAATCTTTTAAAAAACCATATATAATATGAAATAATGCAATAAATATTCAGATAAAAATATATTATATAGAAATCAAAATTGTATGGCATTTCAAATTGGCAATAGTATAAGATAAACCAAATTACTTTCAGATTGTAATTTAAAATAGATAATAGTATAAGAAAAACACATAAATATTATTTGTATAAATTAATCTTATAAATATTAGTATAAAATGATTAGAAAGGCTTAAAATGCAAAAACCTTTAGAATTTGAAGTTATAAAAAATTGTACTCACAGCAAAGCGAGATACGGAAAATTAAAAACATTACACAATGAGTTTGAAACGCCGGTATTTATGCCTGTAGGCACAAATGCTACAGTAAAATCAATGTCAGTAGATGAATTGAAAGAAATAAATGCACAAATAATATTATCCAATACTTATCATTTATATTTAAGACCAAGTGATTTGATTGTGAAAAAAGCCGGCGGTTTGCATAAATTTATGAATTGGGACAGATCAATACTTACTGATAGTGGCGGTTTTCAAGTATTTTCACTTGGAGATTTGAGAAAAATAAAGGAAGAAGGAGTATATTTTCGTTCACATTTAGACGGTTCAAAGCATTTTATGGGGCCGGAAGAGTCTATAGCTATACAAAACAATCTCGGCTCTGATATAATGATGTCATTTGATGAATGTGCACCATATCCTGCAAGCTATGAGTATATAAAAGATTCTTATAAACGTACATCAAGATGGGCAAAAAGAGGACAAATAGCTAATAAAAATCCCGAAACTCAAGCATTGTTTGGTATAATACAAGGTGGAATGTATCAAGATTTGAGATATGAATCTGCAAATGAACTTGTTGAAATGGACTTTTTGGGGTATTCGATAGGAGGGTTATCTGTAGGAGAGCCTAAGCCGTTAATGTATGAAGTATTGGATTATACAGTAGATTTAATTCCCAAAGAAAAGCCGAGATATTTAATGGGAGTAGGAAGTCCTGACGATTTGTTTGAAGGAGTTATAAGAGGTATAGATATGTTTGACTGTGTACTTCCTACAAGGATTGCAAGAAACGGCACAGCTATGACCTCAAATGGAAAAGTGGTTGTTAGAAATGCAACATATCAAGAAGATTTTACGCCATTAGATGAAGAATGTGATTGCCATGTATGTCGCAATTATTCAAGAGCATATATAAGACATCTTATAAAAGCAAATGAAATACTTGGCGCAAGACTTATAACATATCACAATCTATATTTTTTAATAAATCTTATGAAAAATATAAGAACAGCTATAAAAGAAGATAGACTCTTGCAATATAAAAAAGATTTTTTTGCTAAATATTACAAAATATAGATTATTTATTAAGATAATTTTAATAATATTATGATATTATTTTTCTGTAAACAAGTCTACCGGAGAATTTATGAATGTAGAAACTGAAGCTGTAATATTAAAAACTCAAAAATATAAAGAATATGATGAGATAATAACAGTATTTACTAAAAAATTTGGGAAAGTAAATATGTTTGCACGTTCGTCAAAAAGGATAAAAAGTCCGTTACTTTCAGGTACTCAGCTATTCGGATATGTAGATATGGAAATAGATTTAAGAGAAAGCGGAACCAAACTTTTTAACTCAAAAATAAAAAAGAGCTATTACAAATTTTCGGAAGATTTGTCAAAGTACTATTTTGCAAGTTATATATGCGAACTTATAGAAAAAACTCAACAAGAAAATCAAACGGACACAAGATTATTTTCAATGATAATAGAAGTTTTTGAGCATATAGAAAAAGGAAATAGTAATTTAAAATTGTTAAGGCTAATTTTTGAGTTGCAACTGCTTAAAAGTTTAGGCATAACACCTAATCTAAGTAATTGTAACATTTGTAATTCTACTGATACAGATATTTTGAAACATATAGACATATATCAGGGAAGCATAGTTTGTGAAAATTGTGTTAAAAATAATAAACTTAATGTTTACAGACTTGATAAAAACTTGATTAGATTCATAAAATATGTGTATAATAACGATATAGATAAAAGTCTAAATGTGAAAATAGCAGATATTTTGTTGGAACAATTAGATAAGTTCATACAAGTATATATGTGTTCTCATTTTGGAAATTTGAATATAAATTCATATTTAATAGTAAAAGAGGAGGAAAAAATCAATGATAACATTAGAAAAAATTGATCAGATTGTAGAAAGAACAGGTGTATCATACGCGCAAGCAAAAGAGGCTCTTGAAAAAGCTGAGGGAGATGTAGTAGAAGCTATAATATATATAGAGCAAAGCAGTGCGAGATTTTCAAAATCAGTTTCAGATGGTTTTATGCTAAAAAAAGATGAAGTTATAGAAACTCTGAAAGATTTAATCCAAAAAGGCAATGTTACAAAAATAATAATCGAAAAAGATGCTAAAAAAGTTCTTGAAGTACCTGTAAATATAGCTCTGTCTGCAGGAGTGTTGTCATTGTTTTTAGGAACATTACTTATACCTGTAGTAGCAGTGATAGGAACTGGAATGTATATAGGTAATTTCAGAATAAAAGTCATAAATGATGACGGTAGCGAAATAGATGTAAATGAAGAAACACAAAGAAGATTGTTGGAACTTAAAAATAAAGTTGATATAAGCAAGAAAAATGAAGAAAAAGACGATTTAATAGACATAACTAATGAAGTTATAAACGAAGCTGACAAAGAAACTGAAGATAATAAAGAAGATGAAGAAATAAAAGATGAAGAAAAATAATTTTGTCAATTATCTATATTGATTTAAAATTAAAATAAGATATTGTGAATTTTTGCATTAAGTAACAAATATTTAATAAAAAATTAAGTAATTTATGATATTATATAAGTAGTAGCTAAGCTATTACTTATATTTTTTTTGCATTTATACAAAAATAGATGGAGGTATATAATGAAAAAAATACTTGCAATGATAATGCTTATAGTATTAGTGTCATCAGTCGGCTGTAATAATTCGCAAGAAAAAGAGTATAACAATCAAACTACAAGTCAGACTCAAAACGATAAAGAAAATAAGGATGAAAAAGAAACAGAAAATAAAGACAAAGAAGTAAACAATGATACTGTAAAAACAGATAAAGTGCCTGAAAAAAGAGAAATAACAGCACTATATTTTTATGATAACTCAAGTTTAATTTTTGATAAAACTATATCCGAAAAAGATTTAAGTGATTACATATCTAAAGAAACAAAAGATGAGTTTGATAAAACAACTCTTTTAAAATTAGAGGTAGAAGATAATAAAATAATCTCTCTAAAAAAACAGGACAAAGCAGAAGTAATGGGGATATATATAGGACTTGGAGATTTAAATATAGCTGAATTCAGTTATAATTTAAATTCATTCAGATTGGAAATATCAGAAGAGCAAGCAGAAGAATTGGAAAAAATACCTGAAAACCAAATGCTTTTATTACAAATAGAAAAATCAAATCAAAATGAAAGTAATTTTAGACTCATTAATTATTCTTTGAAATAGTTATTTTAAATATTTATCTATATTTCTGATTATATATTAAATTAGCTTAAAAATGGAATCAAAAATATATAGTAAATTTGTTAAATAAAATGATTTACAGCATATTCAGCAAACTTATAATAAATTTATTATATTTGTTAATTTTTGACTTAAAATTTTTATAAAAAAATATTTTTATATCATTCTTAATATAGATTAATAAAATGCAGTATATTAATTATAGACTTTATTGTAGGGGGTGCATTTTAGTGGGAGAAAAATTATTATTTTTAGGAGTTGCATTAATGCTCATTGAAGCTTTTATACCTGGGTTTGGAGTGTTTGGAGTATCAGGTATTTTGGCATTTATAGTCGGTATAGTCTTTGTATCTCCTAACATATATTATGCGATTGCAATAATAGCTGTGGTTGTTGGAATATTTGCTATCATTTTTGCATTAATAGCAAAAAAAATTCCCAAGGGGAGTTTGTATAAGACATTATTTTTAAAGACAAATTTGAACAACGAAGAAGGTTTTCTATCATCAAAAGACAACAATAGACACCTTGGAGAAGTGATGATAGTAGATACTTTTTTAAGACCGTCAGGAAAAGTAAAAAAAGATGACAATGTATATGATGCTATGAGCGAAGGTGAATTTATAGAGAAAAATGAGAAAGTAAAAGTTGTTGGAAATAAAGGATATATACTGATTGTAAAAAAATTGGAGGGAGAATAATGGTATCCTCGCTATTTATAATTTTAATTTTAATCGTAATAGGAATAATAATATATTTAATCAGCAGGTAATCAATACTATTACCTAATTAAATATAGATATTTTTAATTTAATATTAATAGTTATTTAATTAATGAATAAAATATATATAATCTTTTTACTTTGAGTATACATAATTTTACTTATACTATGTTTCCGTTTGAAATACCATATAGTTTTGATTTCTATATTATAATTTCTATGTACATTATTTTATGTTATATATGGTTTTTTAAAGCTTTTTAATATTAACAAATAAACCCTAACAGAAGAAGATAAATTATTCTATTATTTTTAGCATAAAAATATAGATACTTTAATTTTTAAGTCGGTAATTTTATTAAAATAAAAAAATTGAGGAGGAAGGTATATGCCTAATATTATATCAGTTATATTTGCTGTTATCGCACTTATAGTAATAGTTATGTTTTTAAATATGTTTCCAATAGGACTATGGATAACAGCGATGTTTTCAGGAGTTAATGTATCTATAATGACACTTATAGGTATGAGATTTCGTAGAGTAAGACCGTCAAGGATAGTAGATCCTATGATAAAAGCCACAAAAGCAGGTTTAAAATTATCAATAGATAAACTTGAAGCGCACTATCTTGCAGGTGGAGATGTAAATGGAGTTGTAGATGCACTTATAGCGGCACAAAGAGCAAATATAGATTTGGAATTTGAACAAGCGGCAGCAATAGACCTTGCAGGTAGAGATGTACTTGAGGCTGTACAAGTGTCAGTTAACCCGAAAGTTATAGAAACACCAATAATATCAGCAGTAGCAAAAGACGGTATAGAAGTAAAAGTAAAAGCAAGAGTTACAGTACGTGCAAATATTGAAAGACTTGTCGGCGGTGCAGGAGAAGAAACAATCATAGCAAGAGTCGGA
Source organism: Peptoanaerobacter stomatis (assembly GCF_000238095.2). NCBI lineage: Bacteria > Bacillati > Bacillota > Clostridia > Peptostreptococcales > Filifactoraceae > Peptoanaerobacter > Peptoanaerobacter stomatis. The sequence continues at coordinate 472,207 of NZ_JH815225.1, read as the reverse complement.
GAAGGTGTTGTAACAACAGTAGGTAGTTCCATAACACATAAAGAAGTTTTGGAAAATCCGGATAAAATTTCAAAAACAGTACTTGAAAAAGGACTTGATTCAGGAACTGCATTTGAGATATTGTCAATAGATATAGCAGACGTCGATGTAGGTAGAAATATAGGTGCACAACTACAGACAGATCAGGCTGAAGCGGATAAAAAAATTGCACAAGCAAAGGCGGAAGAAAGAAGAGCTATGGCTATTGCACAAGAACAGGAGATGAAAGCAAAAGTTGTAGAAATGAAAGCGAAAGTTGTAGAATCAGAATCAAAAGTACCTCTTGCAATAGCACAAGCATTTGAAAACGGTAAGTTAGGAGTTATGGATTACTATAATATGAAAAATATTATGGCAGATACATCTATGAGAGAATCTATATCACAGTCTTCTCATACGACATTAAAAAAAGAGGATAAATAGTCATGAACGCTTCAATTAAAATCAGTGTTATACTGAATATAGCAATTTCAGTTATTACATTATTAAGTGTTATAGCCTCATTTAAGAATAAAAACAGAAAAAATTCTAAAAAAATCAAACACAAAAAAGATATTAAAAATAATAAACAAGGCGAATATGTAAATAGAAAAAATTCACAGCAAAATACTATAAAATATGTAGAAAGTATTTTTAATAGTAAGAAAGAAGAAGCAAAAGAATATGCCGAGTTTTTATCAAATTACACTAAAGATAAAAAGAATTTCAGTAATAAACAAAAAAATGCTAAATTAGAAAATAAAAAAACACAAAGAAATATAAATAAATCACAACAAGAGATAATCAAAAAAATAGATGATATTATTTATAATTATGACAAAGATGATAAAAAAGTAAAAAAATATGCTGAAAACATTAAAGAAATTTTTGAATATGAACATTATGACTATTCTAAAGAATGTATTGAAGAAGAATTTGATTTTGACTTGGAAAGAGCAATAATATATAGCGAGATACTTCAAAAACCTTTATCTCTCAGATAATTTATAAAGTTATTCCCTCTTTAGATTTATGATGATTATTCCAATAGATAATTTAAAATCATTTAAATAATTTTACATTATAAACTTGATTTTTAATTAATATTTATTTTTTATGGAATAAGATTTATAAATATAAGAGGGGATTTTATTTTTACATAGTTTTCGTTTTATTTGAAAAAAATTTACATAAGCAATTGATATTTTATTCATTTTATGTTAATATATATTGTCAAAAGATAATAGGCGATATTGTGTTTGATGTATTTTATCAAGTTATTTTATGCAGTTAGTAAAATATTTTGTCAATTTATAAAAAACGCTTTTAATATCTAATGTTAATTTTCTATTAGAATAATTTCTTCACCTATAATTAAGTATAAGTATATTAATATTATTATTGTTTAATAAAGCAATGATTGTAGATTTTAAATCCTAAAAAAATATGATATTTTTTTGATAATTTTTAAGATTTAAAATAATTTATTCATATTAAAGTAATAATAGAATCTTATATAAATTATTGGGATAATTTTGTGTGGATTTTTCTAAATAGTAATCTATGAAAACTGTTCTAATTTAGTATCAATTTTATTTATATGTTTTTTCATTTTTTTAAGCACTATTTTTTATAAAGTTCTAAATAATAAAATTAAAAAGAAAGGGAAGATAAATGAAGAGAAAAAAAATAGCACTTGTGCTATCACTGATAATGACACTCACGAGTATAAACGTATCGTTATCACAAGCACAAGGCGACATAGAAAACCACTGGGCAAAACAAACAATAACAAAATGGCAACAAGAAGGACTCCTAAAAGGAGATAAAAACGGGAAGATAAACCCCGACAACAACATAACAAGAGCAGAATTCATAACACTGATAAACAAAGCATTAGGCTACAACAAAACAGGAGACAAAATAAAAACATACAAAGACATAAAACAAACAGACTGGTACTATACACAAATAATGACAGCAATAGAACAAGGCTATATAAGCGGAACAAGCAAAGATACAATATCACCAGGTAGCAACATAACAAGACAAGAAGTAATGACAATAATAAACAAAATAGCAAACCCAAAAAGCCAAAGCCAAATAGACAAAAATCAAATAAAAGACATAGAAAAAACATCAAGTTGGGCAAAACAATCAGTACAAAACATGATAGAAAACGGATATATAGCAGGATATCAAAACCAAATAAACCCAACAAACAAAATGACAAGAGCAGAAGCAATAACCCTAATAGAAGCCTACAAACAAAACAACAGAACACTAAGCTTCAAAGGAGAATACAACTTAGGACAAATAAACAATTTAACAATACTAACAGGAGACATAACAATAAAAGACACCCAAATACAAGACCTGATAATAGACAAACAAGCAAAAGGGAAAATACAATTACAAAACGTACAAATAAAAGGCAAGATACAAAACAACAGCAGTGAATTACAAATAATACAAGACAAAGAAGAAAATAAACAAGAAAACAAACAAGAACAACAAAAATACAAAGACGGACAATACGAAGGAAAAGCAAAAGGATACGCAAGCGACATAAAAGTAAAAGTAACAATAGAAAAAGGAAAAATATCAAAAATAGAAGTAATAGAGCAAAAAGAAGACCAAATATACTGGAACCAAGCAAAAAAAGTAATAGACAGAATAATAGAAAAACAAGACATCCAAGTAGATGTAAGTGCAGGAGCCACAATATCAAGTAAAGGAATAATGTACGCAGTACAAGACGCATTAGGAAAAGCAGAAAACAAAAAAGAAGAAACAAAAGCACAAGAAGAATACAAAGACGGAGAATATATAGGAGAAGCAAACGGATTTTCAGGGACAGTAAAAGTAAAAGTAACAATAAAAGACAAAAAAATAGAACAAGTAGAAGTAATAAGCCACTCAGACGACACAAGCTATATGGACTCAGCCAAGAACATAATACAAGACATAAAAAGAAAACAAAAAGCAGAAGTAGAAGTAATAAGCGGAGCAACATACAGCAGTAACGGAATAATAAACGCAACAAAAGACGCATTAGAACAAGCCAAAGGAAAGACAACAAAACCAGGACAATCAGAATATGCAATAAAGAATATAGGAGGAGGAGCAAGTTCAGCAGGAGGAAGTGGTTCAGCAGGAACAAAACAAGAAACAGACTTTACAGACCTAAAAGACGGAGAATACGAAGGGATAGCAAGCGGATATTATCCAAACTCAATAAAAGTAAAAGTAACAGTAAGCGCAGGAAAGATAACAAAAATAGAAGTAACAAATGGAGATGACAAAGGATATCTTACAAAAGAAAAAGAAGAAAAACTTATAAAAAGCATAATAGACAATCAATCAACAAAAGTAGACACGATATCAGGAGCTACATACTCATCAAGAGGTGTGATAAATGCAGTTGTAAATGCTCTTGAAAATGCCAGAACAAAAATAATAAGTCAAAACTATAATGGTAATGGAAAAACAATATTTTCCGCTAAAGTAACAGCATCCGACATAACAATAAAAAATATCACAGTAAATAAAGATGTGATTATAGACAAGCAAGTAGGAGATGGAAATGTTACGCTTGAAAATGTGATGATAAAAGGTGATTTAAAAATACAAGGTGGAGGAGAGAACAGTATTCACCTTAAAAAAGTAACAGTTGAAGGAATAGTACAAATTGAAAAAGCTGAAGGGCAAAGAGTAAGATTAGTAGTAGAAGAAAACTCACAAATAGAGAAAAAAGTAGAAGTACGAACACCGGCTATAATACAAACAGTAGGAAATACTAAAATAGAAACGGTAGAATTACCGCAGAGTTTAGATAGTGAAAAAGAAACGAAAATAGATGCAAATGTAGGAAAATTGGATATAAAAACAATAGCATCTAAAATAAAAGTAACAAAAGAAAGCAATATAGGACATATAGAACTCCCGAAAACAGTTGGAGAATATAGTCAAGGAAAATCAGAATACAAAAAAGACAAATTTGAATTGGAAATAGAAGATCCAAGTAAAATACAAAGCGGATCAAGCAAAAATGTATTCGGGACATTTAAATTTTTAACAAAAGAAGAGGTAAAACAGTTAGATAACAAGACATACAAAGACGGAGTATACTATGGAGACGGATTCGGATTTGTAGAAAGAAAACCGATACCTGTAAAAGTTACGGTATCAGACGGAAAGATAACAGATATATCCCTTGTAGAAGAAGAACTCACTAAGGTTGATACAGAATGGAAACCAGGTCAAAAAGCCAAGATAGATGACGGTGAAGCTTATGCTATGAGATTTGACATCGTAAATAACTTGGTTAAGAAAAATCAAAATCCGAATGCCTTAGCCTATCGTCTCGGAACATTGAGAGATGTTTACAGATTGGTGCGTAAAGGTGTAGGGGCAACTGATATAGCAGGATATAATGCTAATTTCGACAAGATAGTAGGTAAACATGAATTCGGTTCTTATAATCTAAAATTGCAAAAAGGTGATGAACATAATATAAACAACAAATTGATGTCATTACTCAGAACATATGCAGTCGAAGATCTTGGATATGGTAAGGCAGAATATGATGCAATATCCGGGGCTACATTTACAGCTATAGGAACATCACAGGCTATCTCCAATGCACTTAAAAAAGCTGATGATAGTATAAGTTTTTATGATATGAGAATAAAAGACGGATATAAAGAAAAATTCACAGAAGGTACGCCTATAGATCTTAGCGATCTTAAAGTCGACTTTTATCAAAAGGATTCAACAATAAAAACAGTACCATATTCTCAGTTTGAAGCGAACGGACTTAAAGTGCTTGACAGAGATACGGACAAAGAAATCAAAAACGGTACTATATTAAGCAAAGAAAACTTCGGAGTTTCCACACTAAGCGTAGTCAATTTGAAAGTTGTTCATGAAAAAAGTAACAGTGTTAAATTATTGAAAAAAATGACAGTCTTAAAAGGCGGAGTATTATGCAATGTTGAAAAATTCCAAGTTAAGGCTAAGGATTCAAATGAATGGATCGATACAAAAGGTTTCGACAATACTATGACTAACGGTGAAGTAAATGATGCACAACGCCTGACTATTTCTTATTCGAAAGCTCATGATTTGCTTCATAAAGAATTGGAGTTTAGAATAGTTGCAAAAAGAACCGACAATAATGAAGAGGTAATATTTACTACACGTCCGTCAGGCGCTTCGGACAAGTTTATTTATCCGCAAAAACCTAAACAAGACTATAGAATTTTCATAGATGAAAGCTCGCTTAAAGATGCAAACGGTACAGCATTGAAGATAGACGAGAAAAATTCAAAATATTTCAGAATTTTCCTAAAAGATGATTCAACTGCACCTAAGCTTGCTGAAACTTATAAAAATGCTCCGCATCCTATAACGGTAACTACAGGTACTATGTTGACAGAAGAAATATTAAAAGGAGCATTCGATAATTTACCGCAAGATTCTAAAATAAATTTTGATGAACAAAAAGCACAAGAGCTTACAGTAACTGCAGGAGATAACAAGAAACTTGAAGTAAGTGTAGATTTCAAAGATTACAGTTCAAAAGACTATACACTTATTATAAACGTAAAAGAAGAGGGTCATTCTACACTTGCACAGCAATATAACGAAACACCGTATACGATAACGGTAACAACTAACACTCAGCTTAGTGTAGACAGAGTTAAAAAAGCTTTGCCGAATCTGCCATTTAATACACAAGTGGAAATTACAAGACAACCGAATACTGCAACTGTAGGAAACAGCGATGTACAAGTAAGACTTACATTTAGTGACAACAGTATAAAAGATATGACAATTCCTGTAACAGTAAAGGAAGCCGCACAAGGTTTGGCAGGAAAATTCGAACAAAAAGAAAACTCTTTGTCTATTGATGTAGTTATAGAACTTGATGAAAATATATTAAATGCTTCGCCTACTCTTAATAAAGGTGCTATAAAAAAGGCTATGGAATTAGGTGAATTTAGCAAGGGTAATATCAAAAAAGAATTAAAATTAAAAACTGATGATGCCTATAATGTCTACGGAAATATAGAAGTTGAAATATTGGAAGAGCCGAGCAGAAAGGTAATAGGACAAACAACAGGAAAGATTAAACTTAAATTTAATGATAATACAAGTCTTGACATGGATGTACCTGTTAACGTAACTCCTATACCAGTAGTATATTTTAAATTAAGACCGTTGCCAAATATGAAAAAAAGCTATAGTATAGACGATACATTTAACTTTGACGGTCTTAGAGGATTTGTATCGGTTTCTACTGTAAGAGATCAGTCTAACAAATGGACAGATAGCGGAGCGGCTATGTTTGTACCGTATAAAGACTTTAAATATTTCGGACTCAAGGTGGTAAAAACAGGCACTAATGAAGAAGTAAAACAAGGAAGTCCTGTAAAAGACGCACTTACAGACGGCAAAATAGACTTATCCGTATTTAGAGAACTTGGCGTAATTTCTCAAGACGAAGAACAAAAGAAAGTGCCTCAAATAAAAGGACTTGAATTGGAAAAACTCGCAGAAAGCTTTAACAAGTCATCTTATGCAACTGACGGCATAGAAGTGGAAACTTTAGTAAAACCGAATGATCCTAAATTCCAAAGTTTAGAAATATACAGTAAAAAAGGCTTTGATTCATCACTAAAGATAGCACTTAAAGAAATAGAAAATAAATACGGTGAAGTAACTGTAGAAAAAGTAAGTGAGCCTGATTTAACACAACTTGGAAACACTACTACAAAGATAAAATTAAAGTTCAAAGACGACAGTGTTTCAAATGAAATAACAGTAAGAGTAAAGGTAAAAGAGCTTCCTGTTTTCAGATTTATAGTAAACCGTATGCCTAAAAAGCAGTATGATAAAAGTGATAAGATTGAACTTGATGTGATAAGTGTAAATGCATATATACCAAAGATATTGGATAATGGAGAATACTCTACAACCGATCTTGAGGATAATTCTATAGCTGGTTTGTTATATAAAGATTTTAAATATTTCGGTTTCAGTGTAGTAAAGAAAGATACTGAAGAAGAAGTATCTAACGGTACACAAGTAAAGGATCTGCCTATAAGCAGTAATAAGAGAATAGAATTAGACATATTATGCAAAAAAGTATATTATGAAGATGGAAAAAACAGATTACCTATATATTTATTTACATTGAAGTAAATTTTATAATATATTGAATATACTAAAGATATTTATAATTTTAATAAAAATATATATTTTTATATTTAATATTAATCAAATAACTATATAAATACAAAAAAGGCTCTAAGTCAAATTTGATTTAGAGCCTTAAAATATTAATATAGGTTTATTATAATATTGAATGATTAGATAATCTGTAAGATTTTGTATAGTTAAGATTAATTGCTATATTATAAATATTTAAAAATAATTTTATTTTATCTTATTGCAATAGTTTATACAAAATATTATAATTATTGAGAAAATAATATTATAGATAATTTTTTATTTGAGAAGACATAAAAGTTTGAATAAAATTACATTTTTTTATATAATTTTATATATATTAAAAAAGTTATTGTTAAAAATACTATTATAAAGGGTATATCAAGATTGTTATATATTTTTTTGTTTTTAAATACATTTAACGAATAATTTTTTTTTGAAAAAGGATAAAATATTTTTATGCCTTTTTTGGTGAATATATCTCCGAAGAATAAATGTGAAAAGTAAGACAGCAGAGCAGTCACATAATATTGTTTGGTATTATCTATTACATATATGGGAAACAGTATAATTGCAAGTAATAACAAGCTATTTATGCTGTGAGAAAATCCTCTGTGCTCAAAATATGGCAGTATTGCAAAGAACAGCAATATATTTTTTGTAAAGCCGAGCTTTGTATATTTTAGAAGAATATAATAGATTATTAAAAATGCTATGCTTAATGATATTTTTTTTAGGATTTTATTTTTAGAAAAGAATTTTAAAAAAAGTATCATTATCGGAAATAAAGCAATACAATATAGTGGCAGTATTTTTTTTATGAGCGTGAAATAAAGTATAATACTGATAAATATTAAAAATAGCGATGATATTATGATTTTTAACGGTAGTTTGCGTAATTTTGATGATATTTTGGAACTCTCAGTATCTATGTCAGGCAGAACGCTAAAGGCCAAGCATATAGGTATATCTAATATGTCGAATTTTTTACCTGTTAACATTATGTAATTTGCATATGTGGAAATTCCTATCACCATATGGGTATTTCCTTTCATAACAATCTCCTTTGCTATTATAAAGATTTTGGTTTATATATAGTAGATTAATTTTAAGTGTAGAAAATATACTTTTATAAATTAAAGCATTAGATATTAATTTGTAGATATTTTTTATACATATAATTAAATTATTATAAGTTGTCTATTTAAAATCGCATATCCGTTTGTCTTCAACCTTAAGACTCAGTTATGGTTTATAAATATATGGCAATTTATCCTTTGTTCATATATGGGCACATTTTGTAAAAATTGAGTTGTTTTTTTTATGTGGTTTGCATAGACTATTGTATTATACTATAAAAAGCTATATTTGTGTATTGTTTTGAATCTGTTGATTTATAAATGTATTTTTTATAAATTAAAATATTTTCTGTAAAATAATAAATTCGATAATGATAAAATAATAAAAAATGAAAGGAGAATGTTTTGATATATTTATTGGATTAAGATATTTTTAAGCTAAATATAATATATTAAAAATGTGCTGATTATGCCAAAAAAAAGTTCAAAAATAAAAGCTTATCTATTGGGAGGACTAAATGAGATAGGCAAAAATATGACGGTAATAGAATATAAAAATGAAATGATAATAATAGACTGTGGTCTTATATTTCCTGAAGATGAGATGCTTGGTATAGATATCGTAATACCTGACATAACTCATCTGATAAAAAATAAAGATAAGATAAAGGCTATGCTTGTAACACACGGCCATGAAGATCATATAGGAGCTATACCGTATTTTTTGAAAAAATTAAATATACCTATATATACTTTGCCGTTTACTATGGGGCTTATAGAGTTAAAACTGAAAGAAAATGCAATAACAGGTGTTGATTTAAATGTTATACAACCTAATCAAAAGATAAATTTAGGAGTTTTTACAGCAGAATTTATAAGAGTGAACCATTCTATACCTGATTCTTGCTCAATAGCACTTCATACAGATGCGGGTACGATTTTTCATACAGGAGATTTTAAGATAGATTTTACACCTATAGATAATGTCAGAACAGATCTCAATAAGATAGCTGATATTGGACAAAAAGGTGTATTGTTGATGCTTGGAGAAAGTACAAATGTTGAACGTCCTGGTTATACAGAGTCGGAATCATCAGTAGGTACTACACTTACACAAATATTTTCGTCAGTAGAAAACAATAGGATATTCATAGCAACTTTTGCATCAAATGTTCATAGATTACAACAAATAATAGATGCTGCATACAAAAATCATAGAAAAGTTGCCGTTTCAGGACGTTCTATGGCTAATATTCTTGCCGTTGCATCGGAACTTGGATATTTAAAAATTCCTGAAAACACATATATAGAGTTGAGAGATATAAATAAATATGAGGATAATGAACTTGTAATAATAACTACAGGCTCACAAGGAGAACCGTTGTCTGCGCTTACAAGGATGGCAAAAATGGAGCATAGACAAATAGAGATAAGAAAAGGTGATGTTGTTGTATTCTCAGCTCATCCGATACCTGGAAATGAAAAACTGGTTTCAAAAGTTATAAATGAACTTTTTGAACGAGGAGCAAAAGTAATTTATGATACAATCTCTGAAATACACGTTTCAGGTCATGCAAGGCAAGAAGAATTAAAATTGATGCTAAGTCTTGTAAAACCTAAGTATTTCATACCTATACACGGAGAGAGAAGGCATCTTATACAACATAGAGATATGTCGATAAAAATGGGTGTTGAGGAAGATAACGCGTTTTTATTATCTAATGGTGATGTGCTTGAAATAGATAAAAATGAGGCGAAAATTGCTTCAAAGGTTCAATCAGGGAATATTCTTGTAGACGGACTTGGTGTCGGAGATGTAGGAAATATAGTTTTAAGAGATAGAAAGCATCTTTCAGAAGACGGACTTATCATAGTTGTTTTACCTATTAGAGATATAGAAAAATTATCTGAAAAAATAGAGATAATATCAAGAGGATTTGTATATGTAAGAGAATCAGAAGATTTAATAGATGAAATAAAAGAGATAGTTCTTCAAAGCGTTACACAATTCAATCAAAAAGACCTCGGACAATGGAGTTTTATAAAAAATGCTGTCAGAGATAACTTGAAATATTTCTTGTTTGAAAAAACTAAGAGAAATCCAATGATATTGCCTATAATAATAGAGTAATTTATTATCTACAAGTTATAATTTCATATATAGCTTGTAGATATTGTATTGTATAAAAAAATTATCTTATTATAAGCTGAAGTTATATGAGGAGAAAAAGCTTTTATGGGAAATTATATAGTTCAATTACTGCTTAAATTTCCGGCAGTTTTGATAGCACTTACATTTAGACCTTTTGCAGAATCACTTTGTGCCTATTTAATGGGGGATAAATCACAAAAACATAGTGGTAGATTATCTATATCTCCAAGAGCACATTTGGATGCTGTAGGCTTTATACTTTTGTTTTTAGTAGGTTTCGGTTGGAGTAAACCGGTTTATATAAATGATAGAGAGTTTAAGAATAGACGTTTGGGCTTGGCACTTTACTTTGTGTCAGGTACTATTATGAATGTGTTTGTGGCAGTTATTGTTATTTGGATACAGAAATTGCTCGTATTTATAGGGATAAATTTTAATGAGCTTTATGTGGTGCTTGACTATGTTGTAGCTGTTAATTTATCACTCGGTGCGTTTTGTCTGCTACCTATACCTCCGCTTGCAGGTTATTATTTTTTGTTGCAGATATTGCCTTTGAAAATGAGTATGGAACTTAGAAAACTTGAAAGATATTCACTTATTATAATAATGCTTTTGATGTTTACAAATTTAGCATCTTATGTTATAAAACCTATATATACTGTTTTAGTTATGATTGTGAATCTACTTACTTGAGGTAAAAATGTATAAACTTAATATAAATAAGTTTGAAGGTCCGCTGGATCTTTTACTTAGCCTGATACAAAAAAACAAACTTGATATATGTGAGATATCCATTAATCAAATAGCCGATGATTTTTTGGACACAGTAGCCAAGATGGAAGTTGAAGATATAGATATGATAAGTGATTTCATATATATATCCAGTAAATTAATAGAGATAAAATCAAGATATATGCTTTTTATATCACATGATGAAGATGATGAAAATGATCTTGTATTGTCGTTGGAAGAATATGCAAAATACAAAAAATTATCAGAAACACTTAAAAAAATGTATGTTGAAGGATGTATATTTTTTGAGAAAATACCTGATGAAATTTTTGCAGTGGAAGAACTTGATTTTTCAAAGCTTACAATTGACAGTATGATAAAAAGTATAAAAATCAATGAAAAGCAGGAACAGGAACAGCTTAGATTTACAAGAAAACAAAAACCGCTCAATGAAAAGATAGACTATATAAACAAATATATGCAGGAAAAAAAGCAATGCCATTTTGATGATATTGTAGAAAATGATAAAAAAGATGAAAAAGTAGTATCTATGCTTGGGGTTTTGCATTTAGTGAAAGAAAACAGGATAAATGTAAAACAACATAATAATTTTGATACTATAGCTATAAAGTTGGCAAATAATTAGAGAGGTATATTTTGGAAGATTTATTAACACAAAATAATATTGATACAGATAGAGCAGTGTCTATAGTGGAGTCGTTTTTGTTCACTTTTTCAGAACCTGTAGATATTTTTGAGCTTATATCTGTATTCAAAAACAATAATATAAAAGCTGATAAAAAATATATAAAAAATATAATAGAAATATTAAAAAACAAATATTCTCAAGCTGACAGCGGTCTTGAGATAATACATATGGAAGATAAATATCAACTTGTTGCCAAAAGAGATAATTTTAAATATCTTGAAAAGGTGATTTCACCGAAGAAAAAGAAGAATTTGACACAATCAGCAATAGAAACCTTGACGATAATAGCATATAATCAACCAACAACAAAAGCTTTCGTTGAGAAGATAAAAGGCGTTAAATGCGATGCAACAATAGCAAAACTTTTAGAGGCAGGGCTTATAGAAGAATGTGGAAGATTGGATAAAATAGGAAGACCTATAATATATAAAACAACAGAAGTTTTTTTAAAGCATTTGAACATATCATCAATAAAAGAATTGCCTGATATCGAGAATATGAAAAAAGAAGATGTTGAACAAGATTAATATTTGTTATAGAATATATTGAGTTCAATACATTGTTATTTAATTAATAGGGTTTTATCATATTTTATTTTATAATAATTGTATAACAAATATTATAGCTTCAAACACATAAAATGTTAAAATCATATCACAGATATGAATAAATACACGAAAGGATTTACATATGAAATTAAAAAATAGGATTTTATTTCTGCTATTCATAATTTTTATGAGTATACAAAACATTTCTTATGCTATAGAGCCCCCTCCTGCACAAGAAGAAATATCGGGTGAGGCTGCCATACTTATGGAAAATGAAACTGGAAAAGTATTATATGAAAAAAATGCTTATAAAAAAATGTATCCTGCTTCTACAACAAAAGTTATGACCGCACTTTTGGCACTTGAAAAATTAGATTTGGACAAAAAAATAGCTGTTCCGCAAGATTTTCCTCAGGTAGACGGAAGTTCAATGTATTTATTACCGGGCGAAGAGTTTACTGTAAATGATTTGATTAGAGCACTTTTAATACATTCATCCAATGACGTGGCTGTTTTATTGGCTATGGAAATATCAGGAAGTGTAGAAGAATTTGTAAAACTTATGAATGAAAGGGCAGTAGAAATAGGATGTACCGGTACACATTATAGTAATCCTCATGGATTGCATGATGACAACCATTATACAACAGTATATGATATGGCGCTTATATCAAGAGAAGCTATGAAAAATGAGACTTTCAGAAAAATAGTTGCAGAACCCATATTAATTCTTGAACCTACCGATAAAACGCCTGAAAAAAGAATATATAACAATACAAACAGATTTTTATGGTCAAATGAGCCTATAGTATATAAAAATCAATATATACCTATAAAATATGACGCAGTGGACGGAATAAAAACAGGCTTTACATTAGAGGCTCAAAAGTGTCTTGCATCAACAGGGATAAAAAACGGTATAAGAATGATAGCAGTAGTTTATAAGACTACAGAATATGATGTGTTTAGAGATTCAAGAAGGTTGTTGGATTATGGTTTTGACAATTTCAAAATTGTAAAAGTTTTATCGGCTATGGAAGAATTGGGTAAAGAAGCTATAAAATACAGCGTTCAGAAGAATTTAAAATATGCCGTGACAGAGGATATATCTTATATAACGCCTATAGATGCAGAAGTTTCTTATGATAAAAAAATAGAACTTGATGAGTTGAAACTTCCGATAGAAAAAGGACAAAAAGTAGGTAAAGCTACAATAACTATAGGTGATGATACAAAAGAATATGAACTTGTTGCCTTAGACGATGTAGAATCCATATTTACATTCAAGCACCTAAAGGAATTGATCATGTCAAAAGAAACAAATCATATAAAAAGAAACATTTTAACAGGTATTATAGTTTTTGTAATTTTGCTTATAGTATTGAGAGTAATAAGATCAAATATAAAAAGAAAGAGAAGGAAAAAGAGATATAAAAAGCTTTAATAATTTTTGATAAATCAAATTAAAAATATATTGATATTTTAATTCTTTTATGATAGTCTATAAATAGGATATAAATAATTATAAAAAAAACTAATTAATTATAGCTTGATAATTATTTTTTTAAGGAGGACTTTAACAATGGTTAAACTATTGATAGGAAGTGCAGGTAGTGGAAAGACAAAAGTAATGATTGATGAGGCAAACAAGGCGGTAGAAGGTGTAAGAGGAACATTTGTTTATGTTGAAAGTACAGATAAACATAGTCATCTTTTAAACAGAAGCATAAGACTTGTTGCAACAGAAGATTTAAAACTTAAAGGATATAATGGGCTTTATGGATTTATATGCGGAATGACATCAGCTAATTATGATATACAAAAGATATATATAGATGGATTATTTAAAGTAGTGGATGTTGAAGAAAGCAAGTTATATGACTTTTTAGAAGCACTTGATAAAGTATCTAATAAATATGAAACAGAAATAGTTATCTCAGCTACTTTGCAAGACGAAGAAGTAAAAAAACAAGTTGAAAAATTTGTAATTGCATAGGAAAAAATAGTTAAATAAAAAATACTTAGCTTTAAATTTAAAGCTAAGTATTTTTTTGTTTAGTTTACTCTTGATAAGTATTCGCCTGTTCTTGTGTCTATTTTTATTTTTTCGCCTTCACCTATAAATAGTGGAACCTGTACTACAGCGCCTGTTTCAACAGTTGCAGCCTTAGTAACATTAGTAGCAGTATCACCTTTTACACCAGGTTCAGTTTCTACTACTACAAGTTCAACAAAGTTAGGAGGTTCTACTGAAAATGCCTGACCTTGATAAAATCTTATAAGAGCTTTTTCATTTTCTTTCATAAAAGTTATGGCATCTTCTACTTGTGAATGGTTTAGAGGTATTTGCTCATAAGTTTCTCCATCCATAAAGTAGTATAATTCCCCATCATTGTATAGATATTCCATTTCCTTAGTTTCAATTTGTGCTTTAGGAAACTTGTCGCTCGGATTGAACGCTTCTTCTCTTGTTGCACCTGTTTTTAAATTTTTGTATTTAGTTCTTACAAAAGCTGCACCTTTTCCAGGCTTAACGTGTTGGAAATCAACAACTAAATAAGGTTGACCTTCCATTTCAAAAGTTACGCCTTTTCTGAAGTCACTTGCACTTATCATAAAAATTTCTCCTTATAAATTATTATTTCATTTATTTACTTTAGTATTATATAGTTTTTTACTACATTTGTAAATATATTATTTGCTTAAACTGAAAAATATACTATAAAAACTTAGAAATACTATTGACAAAATTTAAAATATAGTATATATTTATATTAACGAATGAACAGTTGTTCATATGAAAGAAGATGATAAAAATAGAAAATATAAAAAATGAAAAAAACTTTAAAGATTTAAATGAAAAACGAAATATTTTTGAAGAAAATATATCCTCAGAGCAAAAGTATCTTGTAATAGATGAACAAACGTCACTTCAAATACAAGATAAGATACCGGTTGAAGAAGAAGTATATGATTTGGCGGACTTATTTAAGATATTTTCAGATTCTACGAGGATAAAGATACTGTGCATATTATTTGAGTCAGAGATGTGTGTATATGATTTATCTGGTATCCTTGGTATGTCAAAATCAGCTGTATCGCACCAATTAAGGCTTTTAAAACAAAGCAAACTTGTAAAGCATAGGCGTGAGGGTAAGATAATATTTTATTCTTTGTCAGATGACCATATAAGAAAGATTATAGATAATGGTCTTGAGCATATACAAGAGTAGTTTTAGCAAAATTATTAAAAATAAAAAAGGGGATAATTAAAATGAAAAAGAAATTTAAAATTAATAACTTGGATTGTGCAAATTGTGCTAATAAAATGGAAGAAGAAATCAATAAATTAGATGGAGTAAATGAGGCAAGTATAAGTTTTGTGATGCAAAAAATAACTATAGATGCAGATGATGACAGATTTGATGATATAGTTCAAAAGGCTAATGACATATGCAGAAAAATAGAAAAAGATTGCTCTATACAAATATAGATTTATATTATTTTATATAAAAAAGATATTTTTAAATTAGATTGTCAAATTGCAAAGTTTATCTAAAAATTAGAAAAATTTTAATTGATGTAATTTAGTTATTCAAAAATAATATAAAGCGGAGATAATTAATTTTTTAATAAGAGGGATTTTAAATGAGTAAAGGACAAAGAATTGTAATTACCAGAATAATATTGACAACCTTACTGTTGACTTCGTATTTTGTATTCAAAATATTTGAAGAATATGAGTTATATTTTTTTATAGCTTTATTTGTATTGATAGCATATGATATAGTATATAAAGCTGTAAGCAATATAATAAAAGGAGAATTTCTGGACGAAAATTTTCTTATGGGTTTTGCAGCAGTAGCCGCTTTCATACTTGGTGAATATCATGAGGCGATAGAAGTAATGCTTTTTTATCAAGTAGGAGAGTTATTTCAAAGTATTGCAGTTAATAAATCAAGAAAATCAATATCAGCACTTATGGATATATGTCCGGAATATGCCAATATTGAAAAAGATGGGCAGATAATTAAAGTAGATCCCGATGATGTACAAATAGGAGATATAATAGTAATAAAAACAGGTGAGAAAGTTCCGCTTGACGGAGTTGTTATAGAAGGAAACTCATCTTTGAATACATCTGCAATAACAGGAGAATATAAGCCGAGAGATGTTGGAGTTGGAGATGAAATAATAAGTGGATGTATAAATACCGATAGACCTCTTAAAGTTAAAGTTACTAAAGAATTTGATGATTCAACGGTAGCAAAAATATTGGAGCTTGTAGAAAATGCATCAAGTAAAAAAGCTAAGGCGGAAAAATTTGTTACAAAATTTGCTAAATATTACACTCCTATAGTGGTAGGATTGGCTATAATATTAGCTGTTATACCACCTTTATTGTCATTAGGAAGTTTTGATATGTGGGTTAAGAGAGCACTTGTATTTTTAGTCACTTCTTGTCCTTGTGCACTTGTAATATCAATTCCGCTCGGATTTTTTGGAGGTATAGGCGGTGCGTCTAAAAAAGGTATATTGATAAAAGGCGGTAATTATCTTGAAACGTTATCAAATGCAGGATATATAGTATTTGATAAAACAGGTACACTTACAAAAGGTAATTTTCAAGTAGTAGCCATACATCCTGAAATAGAAGAAGAACAGTTATTAGAGTATTCAGCTTTAGCAGAAATATACTCAACTCATCCGATAGCACAATCAATAAAAGAAGCATATAAAAAAGAGATAGATATAAAAAGAGTTATAGATGTGCAGGAAATTGCAGGTCTTGGAGTATCTGCTCAAATCGACGGTAAAAAAATATATGTAGGTAATGACAAACTGATGGCAAAGATGAATATAAAAGAAAAGCATTGCCATTTGAGTGGAAGTATAGTTCATACAATAGTAGACGGTGAATATGCAGGACATATTGTAATATCAGACGAAATAAAATCAAACTCAAAAGATGCGATAAGACTTTTAAAAGAAAAATACAATCAAAAAACAATAATGCTCACAGGAGATACCAAGCAAGTAGCTGAAAGTGTAGCAAGAGAATTAAATATTGATGAAGTGAAATCGCAACTGTTACCGAATGAAAAATCTGAAATATTGGAACAAATAATGGAAAACAAAAAAAATAACGGTGCAGTTGTGTTTGTAGGTGACGGAATAAATGATGCGCCTGTACTTTCCATAGCAGATGTAGGCATAGCTATGGGAGCTATGGGATCTGATGCGGCGATAGAGGCGGCGGATATAGTGCTTATGGATGATGATCCTAAAAAAGTATCACTGGCTATAAAAATAGCTAAAAAAACTATGAGAGTAGTAAAACAAAATATAATATTTGCCATAGGAGTAAAAGTTTTGGTAATGATATTTGGAGCTTTAGGATTGGCAGGAATACAATTAGGTATATTTGCAGATGTAGGAGTATCCATAATAGCAATAATAAACTCATCAAGAACGCTTATAATTGAAGAAGATAATATTTAAACAATCGAAAGTGACTAATACGAATATCTATTTTAATTAATGGATATTATATAAGTTGTTTATTTTAACTATACTTAATTTTATTTATCCAATTTAATTTTTAAAAATAGAACTGTTCATTGTTTCATTAAACTACAGTTTGAAATTGTATTTTATAACTTATATAAGATAAAGCTTATAATATGTTTTATATGTAATTATTTAAGCATGAGATGAATATTAATAAACATACTTTTAAAAAGTAATTTTATTAATATTCATCTTTTTAATTTTTAGGCACTGTTAAGTCGCAATAAAACTATTGTAACAAGCATTTAACATTAATTTAAGAAATTCATTGACAAAAAAAACGATTTTTGATAATATGGTCTAAGCAATATAATTAAATTATTAGGAGGACATATTTTAATGAAAAGAAATTTAAAAAAACTTTTAGCAACTGCAATGGTGGCTACTATGTTATTACCTATAGCTGCTTGTGGAAAAACAGAAGAAAAACCTGCAACAGATGATAAGGCTAAAACTGAAAGTGCAGAAAAAACAGATAGTAAAAAGATAGGAGTATTCTTCTATCAATTTAATGATACTTATCTTTCAACAGTAAGAAATGCTTTGAAAGAACTTGATGATAAGGATGATAGTATAGAGTTCATATTCCAAGATGCTCAAAATGATCAAGGAAAACAAAATGATGAAATAGATACTCTTCTTGATCAAGTAGATGGTTATCTTGTAAATCTTGTTGATACAGGTGCAGCTCAAATAGTTCTTGAAAAATTAAAACCTACTGATAAACCTGCTATATTGTTCAACAGAGAGCCGGACGATATCAACTCTTATAAAGCTTATGATAAAGCAAGATTTGTAGGAACTAAAAAAGAAGAAGCCGGAGTTATACAAGGAAATATAATATCTGAATACTGGAATGCAAATAAAGATACAGTAGACAGAAATAAAAACGGTAAACTTGACTATGTATTATTACATGGTGGATTAGATAATGCCGAAGCTAATGCGAGAAGTAAATATTCAGTAGATACAATAACAGAAGCAGGTATAGAAGTTAATGAAATAGGAATGCAAATAGCTAACTGGGATACAGAAAAAGCTAAACAGGCTATGGATGCATGGTTGGCAAAAGATGAAGCAAATATAGACGTAGTAATAGCCAATAATGACGGTATGGCTATAGGTGCAATAAATTCATTGAAAGCATTAGGATATAATGATAAAGATGCTGAAAAACATGTAGGTGTATTCGGGGTTGATGCTACTGAAGAAGCTAAGGCGGCAATAGAAGCCGGCTCTATGGACGGAACAGTAATGCAAGACGGAGCGGCTATGGCGGAAGCGATGTACAAATTGGCTAAAAATTCAGTAGAAGGTAAAGATTATCTTGATGAAACAGAATATAAATGGGATGAATCAGGAATAGCAGTAAGAATACCTTACAAAAAATTTGAAAAATAATAAATTTTAGCGCAAATTAAGATTATTGAAAAATCGCACTGATTTGGTGCGATTTTTTTTAGAGTTATGTAAAAAATTATATAATATTTATTATTTATAGATTTTTTAATAATAAACTATCTATTATTCTATTAGAAATTAGTATAATATGGATAATGAGATTTAATTAGGTTTTTAAGAAAAGAGGTGTGTCAGATGAATGAGCAATATTTACTTGAGATGAAGGGCATATCAAAATCATTTCCGGGTGTAAAAGCACTTGACAAAGTTCAGCTGAAAGTAAGAGCAGGCTCAGTTCATGCTCTTATGGGTGAAAATGGAGCAGGTAAGTCAACTCTTATGAAGTGTTTGTTCGGTATATATATCGAAGATGAAGGAGAAATATATTTAGACGGGAAAAAAGTTAAATTTACGAACCCTAAGCAAGCTTTGGAAAATGGAGTTGCTATGGTTCATCAAGAGCTTAATCAAGTTATGAAAAGACCTGTTATGGAAAATATGATGCTCGGAAGATTTCCAAAAAAAGGTTTATTTATAGATCAAAAAGAAATGTATGATTTTACAAAAAAGGCATTTGACGATATAGGGGTTGATATAAATCCTAAAGTATTGACAGAAAAATTATCGGTATCTCAAAGACAGATGTTGGAAATTGCAAAAGCGGTCAGCTATGATGCAAAGATACTAATTCTTGATGAACCGACATCATCACTTACAAATCAAGAAGTTGATGTACTTTTTAAAACAATAAGGATGTTAAAAGAAAGAGGTATGGGAATAGTTTACATATCTCATAAAATGGAGGAAATTTTAGAGATTTCAGATGAAATTACAGTATTTAGAGACGGTAAATGGGTAGATACACGTGATTGCAGTGATATGACAACAGAAAAGATAATAAATTTAATGGTAGGAAGAGAATTGACAGACAGATTTCCACCAAAAGATAACATAGTAGGTGAACCCATATTACAAGTAAGAAATCTTGACGGAAAGTATGAACCTTGTGTAAAGGATGTTACTTTTGATTTGCACAAAGGTGAAATATTAGGGCTTGCAGGTCTTGTAGGAGCAAGAAGAACTGAACTTTTAGAAACAATATTCGGGCTTCGTACAAAAGAAAACGGTGAAATTCTCTTAGATGGAAAGAAAGTTAATAATAATTCGCCAAAAGATGCTATCAATAACGGTTTTGCATTGTTAACTGAAGAAAGAAGAGCAACAGGTATATTTCCTATGCTTGATATAAGATTTAACTCTACAATAGCAAATATGAAAAAATATAGAAAAAATGGATTCTTAGATGATAAACATATGGAAACCGATACAAAATGGGTGATAGACTCTATGAAGGTAAAGACACCCAACCAAAAAACGCATATAAGGACACTTTCTGGAGGAAATCAACAAAAAGTTATAATAGGAAGATGGCTATTGACAGATCCGGAAATACTTTTATTAGATGAACCTACAAGAGGAATAGATGTCGGTGCGAAATATGAAATATACCAGCTTATAATAGACTTGGCAAAAAAAGGTAAAGGCGTAATAGTCGTATCATCAGAACTTCCGGAACTTATAGGTATATGCGACAGAATAATGGTAATGTCTAACGGTAAAGTGGCGGGCATAGATGAAACAAAAAATCTTAATCAAGAAAAAATCATGCAGCTTGCTACTAAATATTTATAGGAGGATATTATGGAGAAAAAGAATTATAAAGAACTTTTTATTAATTATGCTTTATATATAATACTTGGTATGTTGATAGTAGGAATAATAGTATATGATCCTACATTTTTATCAAAAAATAACTTTTTGAATATTCTTATGCAAGCATCGACAAGAGCTATAATGGCACTTGGAGTTGCAGGGCTTATAGTTTTACAAGGTACTGACTTGTCAGCCGGTAGAGTTATGGGATTGTCGGCAGCATTTGCAGCATCATTGTTACAGTCTACAACATTTGCGGCAAGAATGTATCCTGAATTGGGAGATATTGGACTTTTTATTCCATTCATAGTTGCAGTAGCATCAGGTGTAATTTTTGGTGCTATAAACGGATTCGGTGTTGCTGTTTTAAAAATTCACGCATTTATAATCACATTAGGAACACAACTTATAGCATTCGGTATAATAAATTTATATATAAACAGCCAGAGATTCGGTGCACAACCTTTAGGAACGCTTAATCCCAAATATGTTCAGTTTGTAACAGGAAGATTTATGACAATACCATATCTCGTATTTTATTTACTTATAACAGCAGTTATTATGTGGATAATATGGAATAAGACTACACTTGGTAAAAATATGTTTGCAATAGGTGGAAATCCTGAGGCAGCAGAGGTATCAGGAATAAATATAGTAAAAACTATAATGCTCGTATATATAATATCAGGAGCTTTATACGGTTTTGCAGGTTTTTTGGAAGGTGGAAGATTGGGCTCTGTAAACCCTAATACAGGATTTTCATACGAACTTGATGCAATATCAGCTTGTGTAGTAGGTGGAGTTTCTTTTTCAGGTGGAGTAGGAACTATTCCCGGAGTGCTTATAGGAGCCATATTACTTCAATTTATAAACTATGGGCTTAACTATATCAAGGTGGATGCCAATGTTCAATATTTAGTTAGAGGACTTATAATAATAATTGCTGTTGCAATAGACGTAAGAAAATATTTAAAGAAAAAATAAACTTAATATCAAAAATTATTATAAAAATAAAATCAAAGTATTTATGGATATTTTGGTTTTATTTTTTATAAATTTAAGGGTATTTATACAGTCTAACAATGATATTATGTATAATTTTGAAAAATCGTAAACCTAAAATAATAAAGTATTGAAAAATATTTTTATGAAGTAATTTATAAATAGAAAAATTGTTATGTAAGAGAGTGAAAGATGAAAAAAGGAAAGGATAAATATCCTAAAAAAAGAAAGAGAAAATCAAGTAAAATTGTAAAGAGTTTACCGATAATATCAATTTTACTTATAATTGCATCTACGATTATTGTATCTACATTATTCAAAGAAGACTTCAAGAAAATAGAAAATGAAATATCAAGAGTATTAAATCCTAATTTGAAGTTTATAGAAGATGTGAGTGTATATGCCAAGCAAAATTATCAAGAATATGGCATATTACCAAGTATTACAATAGCGCAGGCAATATTAGAGTCTGATTTTGGAAGGTCAGCTTTATCCAAAGAATATAACAATTATTTTGGTATAAAGAGTATAAATAAAGATGAAAAAAGAGTAACATTTTCTACAAAAGAATATGTTAATAATAACCAAATTGAAATAAAAGACGCCTTTAAAGTGTTTGACAGCATGGAAGATAGTGTAAAATATCACGGATTATTGATTGGAACAGCTAAAATATATCAAAAAGTTGTAGAGGCAAAAGATTATGTGGAGGCTGCTAATATGCTTTATGAGTGTGGATATGCAACAGATCCGTCTTATGCACAAAAACTGATAGAGATAATAGAACAATACAAATTATATGAATATGATTAGATATACTATAAAAAATTCCCAAAACACATTCAGAAATATAATGTGTGTTGGGAATTTTTTGCTGTATAATACTAATACTTGATAATATAATAGATATCTTGTATATCTTTTACTGTATTTGGTTTATATTCTTTTATTAATATTCTTGCTATTTTTGTTCTATTTGTTTCTTGTCTTTTCCTTGCATTTTAAAACCCTCCTTCTTAAGTTTATTTTACATTAAGTTGGAGGGTTTTCATACACAAAATTTTTCACAGTCTCTTATAATATCCATATAAATCAAATAAAATATATTTGAGCATATCTTAATTTATACTACTATCTAAAAATACAATTTGAACATTAAAATATAAATATACATTCAATTTCACATTTTTATTATGTGTATATTTAATTAGGTGATAATGTTAAATATGGTTTAGTAAGTATAAATCACATAATCAGGTGATAGCCTTAGAATATGCTTGATGAATCGTCACTTCCTGTATTATTGTTATTATTTGTATCTTCATAAGGTGCTTCAGGTGGTGGGGCTGTATCTTGCTGTTGTGTAGTATTTTGTTGAACAGGTTGCTGTTGAACATTTTGTTGTTGTGTAGTGTTATCATTATTATTTTGTGTATTATTGGTATTTTGAGTTTCTTGACTGTTATTTTGTTGTGAATTTTCACCGTTTTCATTGAATAATAATCCGTCTAACAATTGTTCTTGATCAGGATCTGTTCTTCTCATATCTATTACTTTTTGTTCTTCTTCTTTTTCCTTTTCTACATTCATAGTGGATGGAACTTGGAAAGGAACATTTTGTAAATTAAGTTCTTTATCTATACTGTTCATTACTTTTTTCCATATTGTTGCAGGCACGCTTGATGAATAATCAAGTGGAGTAGGTGTATCTGCACCTATCCATACACTTGCTGTATAATATGGTGTATAGCCTACAAAATAAACATCTTTTCTGGAATCTGTAGTTCCTGTTTTACCTGCTGAAGGCATATTATTAAGTATTGCACTTTTGGCAGAACCGTTTTTTACTACACCTTCCAACATATCTGTCATTCTATACGCATTTTCTTCATCTATCATTTCAAAAACATTAGGATTAAATTCATATATCAATTTATCATTTGCATCTACTATTTTTGTTATGAAAGATGGTTTTACCTGCTTACCCAAATTTGCAATGCCTGAGTATGCGGATGCCATTTCTAATGGAGTAACACCGTTTGTTATACCTCCTAATGCAAGAGATAAGTTTTCGTCATTGCTTACAGCATTTTGTGAGCTTCTTACAAGATGGTTGAAACCCATTTGTTCAAGATAATCGAGTGATCTGTTTACAGCTTTTATTCTTGTAGAGCCTAAAGTTTCAAGAGTTTTTACGGCAGCTACGTTTGATGATACTTCTAAAAGTTTTTTCATAGTAGCATTTCCATAATATACATTGTAAATATTACTTGGCCAATATCCGCCAGGCATAGAATCATCTTTTCTTGGCGAATCGTCTATTATTGTAGTAGGTCTCATACCGTCTTTAAGTGCCAGCAAATATACTGCAAGAGGTTTTATGGCTGAACCGGGTTGTCTTGGACTGTCAGTTCTGTCATATATATAATTACCGGCTTGTCCTCTACCGCCGATTAATGCTTTTACATAACCTGTTTTTTGATCTATTACGACCATAGCGCTTTGAGGCTGTATAACTCCATTATCATCAACAAATGAATTTGGAAAGTTTGAAGAATCTGCAAACTCATTTTCTAAAATTCTTTGTATTTTTGTATTAAGAGTAGAATATATTTTTAATCCGCCAAATTTTAATAAATTATTAGCTTTTTCTTCTGAGTTGCCAAGTTCTATTAATATTTTTACAGCTTCATTTTTTACTCTGTCATTGAAATATGATGATATACCGCTGTTATTTCTTGGAGGAAAGCTTATAATTATAGGAGTGTTAAGAGCTTCTTGATATTGTTCATTATTTATTGCTCCCAACTCCAGCATTTTTTTAAGAACAACTTTTTGTCTGTTTACTGAATCCGGATTCAGCTCGGCTTTTGTTACTACAAGTGAGCCGTTTTTTAATAACATATATTCATATTGGTCTATTTTTCCGCTATTTCTAAGTACAGAATAGACTTGTAAGTCATTTTCGGTAGGAGTATAAGAATTATTAGGCGGATATAACTTTAATTGCAAGTTTGATACGTCTTCGCCATAAGTTATCTCTTTCAATTTGTAAGGTATATATTTCGAAGGATATTGTGTTATACCGGCAATCATAGCAGATTCTGCGAGATTTAATTCAGATACTTCTTTGTTAAAATATGATTTTGCAGCGGCTTGTACGCCATGAACATTACTTCCTAAAAAGACAGTATTCAAATATGCATATAATATTTGTGTTTTGCTCAGTCTCTTTTCCATTTCTATGGCATATACTATGTCAGTAAGTTTTCTTGTAAAATTAGGATCAGAAGTAGTGAGAAGATTTTTAGAAAGCTGCATTGTAATGGTTGAGCCACCTTGTGCCAATGCTCCTACTTTTATATCATGCCACAACGCTCCAAACAATCTTTTGATATCAATACCGAAATGCTCGTAAAAACGTTCATCTTCTATTGATATAAAGGCTCTTTGTAATTGCATAGGTATATCTTCTATAGGAACTATAGTTCTATATACATTGCTTTGTACTTTTTCGGAAATATTACCCTCATCATCGTATATGAATGAAGTTTCCTGCAATAAAGAGTCTATATTTTGTGTTTTTACATCAGGAAAACCGTTAGCTAACGCTAAGTATCCTGCCATTAAAACTATACCGCCAAGTAATGAAATCAAGATTATGAATAAAAAGAAATACTTGAATATACTTTTTACCACACCTTTTTTTTGTTTACTCATTGTACCTCCTAAGAACTAATTATAGCTGACACTAATCTTATTTTTAAAAATTGTTAAATTATATTGTTTTATTGAAAACATATAATTACATTTTTATAGTATTAAGTTTAGTATATATTTAAAAAAGCTATAATAGTTAATGCCTATAATAATTATAAACATTTTTTTTGAAAAATTAGTTATTGCTTTCAAAATAAAAAATTTACTGTTATTAATATCCATTTTCTGATATACTACATCAAGAATTAAAAATGAATTTTAAATAATTATAATAAATTTATAAATTATGAAAGTTTTTAACTTTATAATTATATCACAAACAGTTATAATATATATATACTTATTTTTTATTTTATTAATTTGTAATATTTTATTATGGAGATAATATGGATTTAGGCAGTGAGTTTACGAGGTTAGAAATAGTAATAGGACAAGAAAAATTGAAAGAGCTTTCAAAAAAACATATAGCAGTTTTCGGGCTTGGCGGAGTAGGGGGATTTGCAGTCGAAAGCTTAGCAAGAAGTGCGATAGGAACTCTTACAATAGTTGATTATGATATAGTTGATGTAACCAATATAAATAGACAAATAATAGCTGACAGATTCAGCTTGGGTAAATATAAGACAGATTTGTTTGAAGAACGGCTTCTAAAAATAAATCCTAATATAAAAATAAATAAAATAACAAAAAAATATACAGAGCAAGAAAAAGATGAATTTTTTGCAGATTATGATTATATAGTTGATGCTATAGACATGGTTACAAGCAAAATAAGTCTTATAAAGACGGCATATGAAAAAAAATTTCCAATAATAAGCTCTATGGGAATGGGAAATAGACTTGATCCCAGTAAGATAAAAATAACTACTATAGATAAGACAAATATGTGTAAATTGGCAAAAGTTATGAGAAAAGAACTGAAGAGTTTGGGAATAACAGATTTAAAATGTGTATATTCATCGGAAGAAATTACAGTAAGTGAAAAAATATTAAACGGAAACAAGATGATAAACGGTTCAACTGCATTTGTACCGTCAGTAGCAGGTATTATGATAGCAAGCGAAGTTGTAAGAAGTTTTTTATAAAATTTAATATTGGAGTATAATATAATGGAAAATTCAGATGTATTAAAGATTTTATATGAAAATAAAGGAGAATTTGTATCTGGAGAAGAGATGGCAAACAGGTTTAATATATCAAGAGCTGCTTTATCAAAAAGGATAGCTAAGCTGAAAGACAAAGGAATAGAAATAGAGGCTGTCACTAACAAAGGATATAAACTCAAATTTTTATCAAACAATATATGCGAAGAGAATGCAAGTTTAGGTATTTTAGAAAATCAAGTTATAGGTAATACAATATTTGCTTTAGAAGAAGTAGATTCCACAAATGAATATGCAAAAAAAATAGCGAAAAACAATAAAACAGGTACAGTTGTTACTTCAAATTTGCAAACAAGAGGTAAGGGAAGGAGAGGCAGAGATTTTGCTTCTGAATACGGAGGATTGTATTTCAGCATAATATTAAAACCGAATGTAAGTATAGACAAAATACCGTTTTTGACACAGTTATCAGCTTGCAGCGTGTATAAAGCTATGGAAGAATTAAAAATAGGCACAAAAATAAAATGGCCGAACGATATAATACTAAACGATAAAAAGTTATGCGGTATATTGTGCGAAATGAGCTGTGAAATGGATTATGTAAGTTATGTTGTAGCGGGTATAGGAATAAATATTGCAAATGTTGAATTTGATGAAGATTTACAAAAAATAGCCACTACACTTGAAAAAGAAGGGCATTATATAAATAAATTAGACTTGTTTTGGAGAATTTTAAGACATTTTGATTATTTTTATCAAAAATTTGAAAAAAATGATTATAATGAAATGATTGACATACTTAGAAAAAATTCATCCATATTGGGTAAGAAAATATCTGTTATAAGTTTAGATGAAACAAGAAATGCAACAGCACTTGATATAGATGAAAAAGGATTCTTAAAAGTTCAATATGAAAACGGAGAAATAGAGTATCTAAACTACGGAGAAATAAGCATAAGAAACGTATAAAAATAAATTGTATAAAGGGGTATAAAATGAATTGGAATGAGATAAGTGTATCAACTACTACACAAGCAACGGAGATAATTTCAAATATATTTATAGAAATAGGCTCAAAAGGTGTTATGATAGAAGATCCAAGCGATTTTTATTATCAAACAAAAGATGAATTGGCGTGGGATTATATAGAAAAAGAAGTATTTGACTACGGTCACGAAGATGTAAAAATAATAGGATATTTTTCACAAGAGGAAGATATTGAGCAAAAGATAAATGACCTAAAAGAAAGATTGTTAAAATTAGGAGACATAGGTGTAGAATTAGGAACATTAAAAATATCAAAAAAAATAATATATCAAAAAAACTGGGAAAATGAATGGAAAAAATATTTTAAAACTCAAAAAATTTCTAAAAATATTGTAATAAAACCCTCTTGGGAAAACTATGAGAAACAAGCAGATGAAAAAATAATAGAAATAGATCCAGGTATGGCATTTGGAACAGGAACACATGAAACTACAAAGATGTGTATAAATGCAATAGAAAAATATATAAAACAGGAAGATATACTTATAGATATAGGTTGTGGAAGTGGTATACTTTCAATAGCAGGAGCGATTTTGGGAGCAAAAAAAGTGATTGCTGTCGACCTTGATAAATTGGCTGTAAAAATCAGCAAAGAAAATGTTGAGTTGAACAACTATCAAGATATAATAGAAGTAAGGCATGGGAATTTAACAGACGTAATAACTGAAAAAGCTGACATAATAGTTGCTAATATAATAGCAGATGCAATAGTTATGTTGTCTGAAAATATCAAGGATTTTATGAAAGAAGATGCATATTTCATATCATCAGGTATAATCAATGAAAAAGCTGATTATGTAAAAGAAAATTTGATAAAAAACGGATTTGAAATAATAGAACACAATAATGACAAAGAGTGGAATTGCATTGTGGCAAAAGTAAATAAAACAGATGTTTAAAGAGGTAGTGATGAACAGATTTTTTATAAATGAAATAGCAGATGAGATAAATAGTATCACAGACACAGAAGATATAAAACATATACAAAAAGTATTAAGATTGCAAAAAGATGATGAAATAGAGATAGTTGACTCAAATGCTAAAGAATATATAATGAAAATAAAAGATATAAAAAAAGATAAAATAGAACTTGTAAATTTTAAAGAAATCACTGCTAAAAGAGAAGCAGATATAAAAATAACTCTATATCAAGGAATACCAAAAAATCCTAAAATGGAATATATTTGTCAAAAACTTACAGAAGTAGGAGTACAAAAAATAGTTCCTGTAAAAATGGAAAGATGTGTATCTACAGATATAAATTATAACAAAATATCAAGATTGCAAAAAATAATACAAGAAGCGTCAAAACAATCAAAAAGATTGATAATCCCACAAATAACACCTCCTATAACTTTCGATGAACTTATAGAAGAATTAAAACAAAATGATAAAAATATCCTGTTTTATGAAGATGAAAAGAAAAAAAATATAAAAGATTTTTTGGAAAATAACAAGGATATAAAAACATTAGGTATAATAATAGGTCCTGAGGGAGGAATATCCATAGAAGAATTGGATATATTAAAAGATTACACAGATGTATTGACATTAGGAAATACAATATTAAGAACAGAAACAGCAGGCTTGGTAGCCACAAGCATATTGATATATGAATACGAGAATATAATTAAATAATCAGGAGAATTTATGACAAACAGAACGATTGCAACTTATACATTAGGTTGTAAAGTTAATCAGTATGAAACAAACGCAGTAGAAGAAGTTTTTACAGATAATGGATATACACTAATAGATTTTGAAGACAAAGCTGATATATATATAATAAATACTTGTACAGTAACATCAATGTCAGATAAAAAATCAAGGCAAGTTATAAGGCGTGCCAAAAAAAATAATAAAGATTCGGTAGTTGTTGTAATAGGGTGTTATGCACAAAATGAACCTGATGAAGTTATCAAGATACAAGATGTAAATTTGGTAATGGGAACTAAGGATAAGAATAAAATTTACGAAGAAGTGCAGAAGATAACAAATACAGATAAAATTGTAAAAGTTACAGATATAATGCAAGAAACAGAATTTGAAAATTTGAGTGTAAAAAATTATGCAAAAAATACAAGAGCATTTGTAAAAATACAAGACGGTTGCGACAGATATTGCACATACTGTATCATACCATATACAAGAGGCAAAGTAAGAAGCAGGAAATTGGAAGATATAATAAAAGAAGTTACGACTTTAGCTGAAAACGGATACAAAGAAGTCGTACTTACAGGAATACACGTTGCATCTTATGGAAAAGATTTTAAAAAGAAAGATATATATACAGGTCTTATACAAAATGAATTAAGCAGTGAAATAGAAAAAAACACTTATGAATTGCACACAAATGATAAAATTATAAAAAACGCTATAGATGTAAGTAATGAAGATGAAGTTATATACGGTAAAGAAATAAATCATCTCGATATAAACAGTAAAATCTCACTCATAGATGTAATAGAAGAAATATCTAAAATACAAAGCATAGAGCGAATAAGAACAAGTTCCGTAGAACCTCTTATAATAACAGATGATTTTTTGCAAAGAGTATCTAAAATAGAAAAATTTTGTCCTCATTTTCATCTGTCTCTTCAAAGTGGATGTGATGAAACTCTAAAACGTATGAATAGACGGTATACAACAAAAGAATATAAAGATGCAGTTGAAAAAATAAGAAAATATTTTGATAATCCGGCAATAACTACAGATATAATTACAGGTTTTCCATCTGAAACACAAGAAGAATTTGAAAAGACATATCAATATTTAAAAGAAATAAACTTATATGAGATGCATATATTTCCATTTTCAAGGCGTTCAGGAACAAAAGCCTATGATATGAAAAATCAGTTAGATAACAAAACAAAGCATGAGAGAAGCGAAATATTGATAAACTTAGCAAAACAAAACAAAGCAGAGTTTGAAAAAAATATGATAAATAAAATACAAAGCGTATTATTTGAGCAAAAAGTAGGAGATTACTACGAAGGTCATACAAAAAATTATGTAAAAATCTATGTAAAATCAGATAAAAATTTGTCAGGAAATATATTAAATATTCATATAAAAAAATTAGAAGATGAAAAGTTGATAGGTGAAATTGTATAGAGTTTATAAATAAGATATTCTTTAATAATTTTTTATAAGGACTTCACTAATCTTTATATACTTCAATTTTTTGTTCATTTAACCATTTTTAGCCAAGAAAATATTATTTTTAACAGTAGTTATAAATATTTTTTATTATAGAATAACTACTGTTCAATGCTATTATCAAGAGGTGTTTATTTGACTTTTAATATAAAATGGTGTATAATACATTTTATATATTAAATATATACAAAAATTGTTTAGTTTAAAAGTTTAAAGATAAACATTAAATAACCTGTAAATGTGGTAAGACTATGATTTGGTCAATTATTATTGGAAGGTTTATTAGATATTCATATTTAGCTCAAGCGCCGTTTATATATGATAGCATTAATGGTATTATTCTATCTTAGGTGCAGTAATTGTTGTTAATGTTATCGTTTTTCTTTTGAAAAAAGAATAAACAATCTTTTTTCAAATAATATATTTAAAAATAAAAAATAATTTTAAATGAAGGGAGTTATAATTATGTCAATTGAAGAAAAAATGGACCAAGCTAAAGGTGCAGTAAAAGAAGGCGTAGGTAAGTTAACTGGTGATAAAAAAATGGAAAAAGAAGGGGCTGCAGAAAAAGCAACTGCAAAAGTTAAAGAAGTAGCTGAAGATGTTAAAGATGCTATAGAAGGAACAATTGATGGTGTCAAAAACATTGTAAACAAAGATAAAGAATAACTTCAAAATCTTTTTCATGCGTGATAACAAATACTTTATATTTTATCATTAAATAGTAAGTCGAAATGATAGGATACTCCATAAGTAGACAAGGTAAATAACCAAAACTACTTATGGAGGTTTTTTTATATGCGGATATACTATAATTTAATCTACATTAAAAAACCACCGGAAATATTACCGGTGGTGATTTTAACTACTATTCAGCTATTTTGTAAACACTTACTTTTTTTCTGAACTTATCTTTTCTTTCAAATTTTACTACACCTTCAACAAGTGCAAATAATGTATCATCTTTACCTATACCTACATTGTTTCCGGGATGTATTTTTGTTCCTCTTTGTCTTACCAATATTGAACCGGCAGTAACTGCTTGTCCGTCGCCTGTTTTTACTCCCAATCTTTGAGCTCTTGAATCTCTACCGTTTTTAGAAGATCCAACCCCTTTTTTACTGGCAAACAACTGGAGATTAATTCTTAACATTTTCTAAACCCCCTTTTTTTCTTTAAAAATTATATATTTTCTGTACTGTTTTGATAAATCTTTAAGATTTATATCGAGTACATCTGCAAGAGTTTGCATTTTAATAAGCTGTATATCAGTAAGGTTATCAGGAATATCTATTTCTAAATTTCCATTATTGCTAATAGAGAAAAAATCTTCTCTAAAATCAAGTGCCTTTATCATGGCATTTACGATGCTTTGTGATAATACTGATACAGCGCAACACACCAAATCATTACCATACTTTGCGCTTTGTGCATGACCTTTAATAGATATGTGCTTGATGTTATCATCAAGTTTAGTAATCTCTATATTTATCATTGTACTATGCTTGTATAGATTGAATTTCTAATTCAGTAAATGGTTGTCTGTGTCCTTTTTTGTTTCTGTAATCTTTTTTAGCCTTGTATTTGAAAACTATTATTTTTTTGCCTTTTCCATGAGATAAAACTTTAGCAGTTACTTTTCCGGCAGCTACTCCTGTTTTTACATCTCCGTTATCAGATACAGCTACTACTTCTACATTAACAGTATCACCTTCAGCGGCATTTAGCTTTTCAACTAATATCTTGTCGCCTTGCTCTACCATATACTGTTTACCACCTGTTTTGATTATAGCGTACATTTTTACACCTCCTGTTTTTTCAAGTCTCGCCATTTGAGGTTTGTATAAATACAATTAATAACCTTTTTATGAGCGGAAATATACTTGTATAAAATAACACAAATATATTTATGTGTCAAGTTGTTTTGTAATTTATTTTTTATTTGGCAATTCATATAACTTTATTTGTTTAAAAATTTAATTACATTTTATGCTTTTTGCTGTTTATTTATCTGAAATTTGTGTTATAATGATAAAAATAGGTAAAAGAGATTCAGAAAGGATATTTTTCTCATGAAAATTAATAAACTAAGATTTTTATTGTCAATAATAATTATATCATCTCTTTCAAATGTTTCATATGCTAATAGTGATATAAGCAATATAATTTTTATTGAAGAAAATAATGTAAAAATAGATGATATACTTGAAAATACAAGTACAATAGCAATTAATCCGGTAACAGTTAATTCGATAGATGAAAGTGCAAAGAAAGATATAGATAAATTTATAGAACAGGCTATTGCAAATGCAATGAAGGAAGAAGAGAAAAAATTATCTGCTGAAAAATCTGCCAAAGAAAAAGCGGATAAAGAAAAATCAGAATTAAAAGCTGCTGAATTAAAAGTAAAAAACGACAACTATAGTATTTCAGCGTCTGATTATTCGGATATGGGTAATTTTGCAAAAACTTTACTTGATATTCCTTATGTTTATGGGGGAAGTACGCTTAAAGGTTTTGACTGTTCCGGTTTTGTAAAGTATGTGTATGCTAAATTTAATATAACTATACCTCGTACAACTTATACTCAGATAAAATTGGGCAAATCTGTGAATATGAACGATATAAAAGAATATGACTTGATATTTTTTGATACAAGGTCAAAGGAAAAATTGACTGTTGCCAAGACAATAGATGATAAAACTTTGGCGTTTGAAGATATAATTATAAATGAATCTGATGTTTCTAAATCTGATTTAAAACTTAAACCTACTGAACCTACACATGTAGGTATATATATCGGAGAAGGTAAGTTTATACATGCGTCTTCATCTAAGAAAAAAATAGTTATTGAAGATATAAAAGGACCTTATTTCAAAGACAGAATAGTAGATATAAAAAGATATATTTAGGCATAAGGATTATAAAAAGCAGTATTTATATTTTATATTGAATTTATGAAAATTACAGTTATTTTCTTTAGAAAACTTTATTGTAAGGAGATATTATTTTATTATGTCAGAAGTTCAAAACATCATAATATTGATAATTTTGATTTCTTTTTCAGCTTTTTTTTCAGCATCGGAAACGGCGCTTATAAATATGAACAAGATAAGACTTAAACATCTTGTTAAAGAAAATGTTAAAAATGCTGATATTTTGGAAAATTTATATGTTGACAGTGATAAATTGCTCGGTGCTATACTAATTGGGAATAACCTTGTGAATGTAGCTGCGTCATCTATTGCAACTACAATTGCTACAAATAAATTTTCAAACGCCGGTCTTGGTGTAGCAGTTGGTTTTACTACTTTTGTAATTCTTGTTTTTGGAGAGATAACACCGAAGAACTATGCTCTTGAAAATTCAGAAAAAATATCATTGAAAATAGCACCCATAATAAATTTTTTGGTAAAATTTTTTACTCCTGTGTTATTTATACTCACAAATATATCAGGTTTAATATCAAAACTGTTGGGCTCGGACAAATTTGCAGAGCAACCTTTTATAACACAAGATGAATTGAAAACAATAGTAGATGTATCGAGTAAAGAGGGCATATTGGAACTTCGCGAAACTGAAATGATACAAAATATTTTTGAGTTTAAAGACTTGACTATTGAAGATATAATGATACAAAGAAGAGATATAGTAGCTATTGAACATGATACAACATATGACGAAATAATAACTGTTTTTAAAGAAAAAAAACTTTCAAGGCTTCCTGTATATAAAGACACAATTGATGAAATCATAGGATTTTTGTATGCAAAAGATTTATTTTTTGCAGTAAGTGAAGAAAAAGACTTTGATATTGACAGCATTATGAGAAAGCCTGTTTTTGTTAATGAATTTGTCAAAATATCAGATTTTTTCAAAAAAATGCAACAAAACAAAACCCATATAGCCATCGTTTTGGATGAGTATGGCGGAGTGGCAGGAATAGTTACAATGGAAGATGTAATTGAAGAAATAGTCGGAGATATATATGATGAATATGACAACACTGATGAAGAGATAAAAAAAGTAAAAGATGGCGGATATATAATAAATGCAAATGCAAAACTCACAGATATTGAAGAGGCTATAGGAATACAATTAAAATCTGAAGATTATGAATCACTCGGAGGATATATCATAGATAAACTTGGTGAAATACCTACACAAGGACAAATTTTAGAAGAAGATGACTGGAAGTTTATAATAATAAGTATGGACAAAAATAGAATAAATAAAGTAAAGATGCTCAATACTAAAAATCTTTTAAAATAAAAAAACAGTATAATATATAGAGTGTAGAAAAATATATATTAAACTTAGAAACTTAAATAAAGAACAAATAACAAAAAATAAGATACGAGAATTAAAGCAACAAATCTAAAATTACAAGGTAATAAGAAAAAGAGAAATATCCGAAAAATTGGACATATTAAGTATCAAAAATATTTGCTCTTATGAAAAATTATAAATAAAATCCGGTATATTTGACAGGTTATAATAAAAATAACATTTTTCAGGGAGAATTATAATGAATGATTTTGTTTTAGTTTCAGTGAAATTATTAATTGGATTTTTGGCATTAATAGCAATTATAAATCTGAGCGGAAAAGGAAATCTATCGCCAACTTCGGCAAGTGACCAAATTCAAAACTATGTCTTAGGTGGAATAATAGGTGGTGTAATATATAACAGAAATATTCGTATATTAGAATATCTTATGATTCTTTTTATATGGCTGGCGCTCGTTTTATGTTTTAAATGGATAAAAACTCATAATGTAAGAGCAAAACAGATACTTGACGGAAAAGCACTTATTATCATTAATGATGGAAAAATAAACATAGAGAATTGTAAAAAAGCCGGACTTAGTGCACATGATGTCGCATTTCGTTTAAGAACGAATAA
The DNA here is from genome assembly GCF_000238095.2 of Peptoanaerobacter stomatis. Classification (NCBI taxonomy): domain Bacteria; kingdom Bacillati; phylum Bacillota; class Clostridia; order Peptostreptococcales; family Filifactoraceae; genus Peptoanaerobacter; species Peptoanaerobacter stomatis. The sequence goes on along the minus strand of NZ_JH815225.1, from coordinate 436,112 downwards.
TATTTATTCAGTAACTAAAGTAAAAAGGGCTATAGTAGAACAAAACGGACAGTTTATAATCATAACTTATGGAGAGGAAAATCCGAAATTTCCATTAATCACAGATGGGCAATTGCAAGGCGATATTCTTGGTATAATAGGAAAAACAGAAGAATGGTTGCTGGAAGAAATGAAAAAAAGAGGATTTAATCAATATTCGGAAATTTTTTTAGGCGAATATGTAAATGGCACGTTGGTATTCGTGTCTTATTAATACCGGTTTAACTAAAAAATATGTTACCAATATTATAAATAAAGGATTTATAATATATCCTGTATATTTATGATAAATTTTGATGTACTATAAATATAAATTTTATTGAATTTAGAAATTAGCACTTATTTTAAATAGTGTTTAATATAAAAATATAAATGATTAACTTAATTTTAAGAGGATAATAAATTATGAATGTTGAAGATAGATTTTTAAAATATGTAAAATTTGATACTAAATCAGATCCAAATAACGAAAACTGTCCCTCAAGTGATAAGCAGTTTGTATTAGCTAATTATATAAAAGAGGAGCTTTTATCTATTGGACTTAATGATGTAACTCTTGATAAAAATTGCTATGTTATGGCTACATTACCTACTAATATTAAAGATAAAAAAGTAAAAACTATAGGATTTATATCACATATGGACACATCTCCGGCTTTGAGTGGAGAAAATGTGAATCCGCAAATTGTAAAAAATTATGATGGAAAAGATATAAGATTAAATGATGAATTTTCAATAAAAGTGGATGATTTTCCTGAAATAAGGAATTATATAGGTCAAGATATAATTACGACAGACGGAAGTACTCTTTTGGGAGCAGATGATAAAGCGGGAATTGCCGAAATAATAACAGCAATAGAATACCTTAAAAACAATGATGAGATAAAAAGACCTAATATAAGAATAGGCTTTACACCTGATGAAGAAATAGGAAGAGGTGCTGATAAATTTGATGTTAAAAAATTTGGAGCAGATTTTGCATATACAATAGATGGTGGATATATAGGTGAATTACAATATGAAAACTTTAATGCAGCTTATGCAAAGATAACTGTTCAAGGAAGAAACGTACATCCGGGTTCTGCAAAGGATAAAATGATAAATGCCATACTTCTTGCCATAAGATTGAATGATATGTTGCCTAAAGACGAAATACCGGCAAAATCTGAAAAATATCAAGGTTTTTATCATATATGCGACTTCAACGGCAATGAAGAGAAATGTGAAATGTATTATATTATCAGAAATTTTGACAGAACTGAGTTTGAAAGTAAAAAACAATATTTACTTGACTGTATAAAAAAATTAAATGATGAATTTGGCGAAGATAGAATAAAAATACAGATGAAAGACCAATATTACAATATGAAAGAAAAAATTGAGCCTGTTATGTATATAATTGATAAAGCTAAAACGGCTATGGAAAAAGCTGGAGTAAAACCGCTTATAATACCTATAAGAGGAGGTACAGACGGTTCAAAATTGTCTTTTGACGGATTACCTTGCCCTAACATATTTACAGGAGGTCATAATTTCCACGGAAGGTACGAGTATATTCCTATAAATTCAATGAAAAAAGCTGTAGATGTGATAGTTAATATTGCGAAAGAATTTTCTGAAGATGAATGATATTATTGAATTTATATTTGAATAATTATTTATTCAATAAAAATAAATAACAGATGTATAATTACAACAAAATTAATGTACCGGAATTGCAAAGATGTGGCAAAATTATTTTGTTAAATTTTAGATAATATTTAAAACAAAATGTTAAATTATTTTTTAAATGATGCAATCTTGGGTATATTATAAATAAATTAAATTGATTTTTTTTCGACATAGTAATTTAAAGAGGAGTGATTTTTATGAAAAAAATATTAGTTCCGATCGACGGTTCAAAGCATTCTTTTAAAGCCTTAGACAAAGCTAAATTGCTTGCAGAAGCGTTTAACAGTGAAGTTATAGTAATGAATGTAGTATCTGATTTAATTGCTGTAAATGTTGATTATAAAATTGATATAATTAGTCAAAATATAGCTATGGGAGAACAGTTGCTTGATAGTGTTAAAGAATCTTTTAAAGATTCTTCCATAAAGCTTACAACCTTATATAAAGTGGGAGACGTTGCAAAAGAAATAGTTGAAAAAGCTGAAAAAGATGACGTCGATTTAATAGTTATGGGAAGTAGAGGACTTGGAGTAATATCAAGAACTTTTTTAGGCAGTATATCACATAAAGTTATAAACAACACAGACAAATCTGTCCTTGTTGTAAAATAAATACTTATTTTGTTATTTACTGTAATTATAGTTTACAGTAGTATATATTTAAAAAATAGAGAAGAATTTTCTCATTACACAAACTGGAGGTATAAATTAGTATGAAAGTTGCAATTAACGGTTTTGGAAGAATAGGAAGACTTGCTTTTAGAAGAATTCAAAATGTGGAGGGTATAGAAGTAGTTGCTATAAATGACCTTACTGATAACAAAATGCTTGCTCACTTATTAAAATACGACTCTACTCAAGGAAGATTTAACGGTACAGTTGATTACACAGATGATAAATTTATAGTAAACGGAAAAGAAATCAAGACTTATGAACAAGCTGATCCTGCACAATTACCTTGGAAAGAATTAGGTGTAGATGTTGTGCTTGAATGCACAGGATTTTTTACAGATGCAAAAAAAGCACAAGCTCACATAGATGCAGGCGCTAAAAAGGTTCTTATATCTGCACCGGCAACAGGAGATGTAAAAACTGTAGTATATAATGTAAATCATAATATACTTGATGGAAGTGAAACAATAGTTTCAGGTGCATCTTGTACTACAAATTGCCTTGCTCCAATGGCGAAAGTGTTAAATGATAAATTCGGTATAGTTCAAGGTATAATGACTACTATACACGCATATACAGGAGATCAAAATACTCTTGATGCACCTCATAGAAAAGGTGATTTAAGAAGAGCAAGAGCTGCTGCTGTTAATATAGTGCCAAATTCAACAGGAGCTGCAAAAGCTATAGGTCTTGTTATTCCGGAACTTAAAGGAAAACTTGACGGAGCAGCACAAAGAGTATCAGTACCTACAGGCTCTGTTACAGAATTGGTAACTGTACTTTCTAAACAAGTTACAGTAGATGAAATCAATGCTGCAATGAAGGCTGCTGCAAATGAGTCTTTCGGATATACTGAAGATGAAATAGTATCATCTGACGTTATAGGTATAACAGAAGGTTCATTATTTGACGCAACACAAACAAAAATAGTTACAGTTGACGGAAAACAATTAGTAAAAACAGTTGCTTGGTATGACAACGAGATGTCTTACACTTGCCAATTGGTAAGAACATTACAACTTTTAGGAAAATAATTTATATCCAAATTTAATTTACACAAATATGCCATTTGAAGATAATCAAATGGCATATTGATTGGTACTGAAAATTAAAATATCTATATTCAATTTTCTGCTAATCTTTTTTATTAGAGAGATTTTAATAAGTAGATGTTTTTATCTGTTTAATGACAACATACTGATTAATATAATCTATAACGCATACTGTATAGCTCTTATAAATACGTCATAAATAAAAAGTTATATATCTTATTACATTATAATACCGACATAAAAACTGTATAAATATATAATGATTAATCAACAATATGCTCGTTTAGGTTTAAGAAAAAATATTTTAAGTTTTAATTATTTAAAACACATATATAAAAGTATTTATGTTGTCTGTCAATATATATTTTAATATATAAAAAATTAGGAAAGGATTGGATTGTATGGCAAAAAAATCTGTAAAAGATATAGATGTAAGCGGAAAAAAAGTTATAGTTAGATGCGACTTTAATGTTCCTATGAAAGACGGCAAAATTACAGATGATATAAGAATAGTAAGTGCACTTCCAACTATAAAATATCTGATTGATAATAATGCAAAAGTAATACTTATGTCGCATTTAGGAAGACCGGATAAATGCTATGATCCTAAATATTCTTTGAAACCGGTAGCTGTGAGGTTATCAGAATTACTTGGACAAGAAGTTAAGTTGGCTGAAGATGAAAACGTAGTCGGAGAAAATGCAAAAAAATTAACTTCAGAAATGAAAGAAAAAGATGTGGTTTTACTTGAAAATGTAAGATTTGTAGCAGGAGAAACTAAAAATGATGCAAATTTTGCAAAAGAACTTGCATCACTTGCAGATATATTTGTAAATGATGCCTTCGGTACAGCACATAGAGCTCATTCATCTACTGCGGGAATAGCTGATTATATACCTGCTGTAATGGGATTTTTGATAGAAAAAGAAGTTTCTATAATGGGTAAGGCGCTTGAAAATCCACAGAGACCTTTTGTTGCAATACTTGGAGGAGCAAAAGTTTCAGATAAAATATCAGTTATAGAAAATCTGATAAATAAAGTAGATACACTTGTTATTGGTGGTGCTATGGCTTATACTTTTCTTAAATCACAAGGAAAAAGCGTAGGTACATCAAGAGTGGAAGAAGACAAGCTTGATTTGGCAAAAGATTTACTTGCAAAAGCTGAAAAAGCAGGAATAAAGCTGTTATTGCCTATAGATCATGTTGTTGCAAAAGAATTCAGCAATGATGCTGAAGCTAAAAATACTGATGATGAAAATATACCTGATGGCTTTATGGGGCTTGACATAGGTGCAAAAACAGTAAAAATGTATTGTGCTGTAATAGCGGATGCAAAAACTGCTATATGGAACGGACCTATGGGTGTATTTGAAATGGAAAAATTTGCAGTAGGAACAAAGGCTCTTGCAGAAGCACTTTCAAAAACTGATGCTATATCTATAATTGGTGGTGGAGATTCTGCCGCAGCTGTTGAACAATTAGGTTTTGCAGATAAGATGACACATATATCAACAGGTGGCGGAGCATCATTAGAGTTTTTAGAAGGAAAGATACTTCCAGGAATAGATTGTTTACAAAATAAATAATTTGTTTATAGAGATTTTGTTTTTAGTTTGCAATAATAATTTTTAAAATTATTTGCTAAAATGGAGATAATTATGAGAAAACCTATAATTGCAGGAAATTGGAAAATGAATTTAACAATAAAAGAAGCTGTTAAATTTGTAGAAGATATAAAATCTGAAGTTTCCGGAACAGACGTAGAGAGTGTTATTTGTGCGCCTTTTACATTCTTGAAGGATTTAAAAGGAGCTGTTGAAGGAACTAATATAAAAATAGCTGCTCAAAATATGCATTTTGAAGATAGCGGAGCGTTTACAGGTGAAGTATCTGCACCTATGTTGAAAGAAATCGGTATAGACTATTGTGTAGTAGGTCATAGTGAAAGACGTCAGTATTTTGCAGAAACAGATGAAACTGTAAATAAAAAATTGAAACAAGCTTTTAAATATGATATAGTTCCTATACTTTGTGTTGGTGAAACTCTTGAAGAAAGAGAAACAGGTAAGACAAATGAGATTGTAAAATCACAAGTAGTGGCTGATATTGCAGGTCTTGACAAAGCTCTTGTATCAAAACTTGTTATAGCATATGAACCTATATGGGCTATAGGTACAGGTAAAACAGCTACAAGCAAGCAAGCTAATGAAGTAATAGCATATATAAGAGAAGTTGTAAAAGATTTGTACGATGATGAAGTTTCAGAAAATATAAGAATACAATATGGCGGAAGTGTTAAACCTGAAAATGTGCAGGAAATCATGAATGAAGATGATATAGATGGAGCATTGGTAGGAGGGGCATCACTAAAAGCTGTTGATTTTATTAAGTTGGTTAATTTTTAATTTTAAATAAATCTGATTTTAAAGCAAATTTTAATATGATTTTATACTGATATTTGATAAAAGACTATACAATCATACTAATATGGTGATATTTTTTCATTATTCGTTATATGTTTGCTATAAATACTACTATATTTATATAGTAGTAAAAAAGTATTGAGTATTAATTCATTTTATTAAAAAATAACTGCAAGTTTTAAAAGTAAATTTTGTAAAATAAAAAATATTAGGGGGATAATATGTGCTATATAGAAGACGTATGGGCAAGACAAATACTTGATTCAAGAGGTAATCCGACTGTAGAGGTTGAAGTTTTTCTTGAGTCCGGAGCTATGGGAAGAGCATCAGTTCCATCAGGAGCTTCAACAGGTATGTATGAAGCAGTTGAATTAAGAGATGGAGATAATGATGTATTTCTTGGCAAAGGTGTATTAAAAGCAGTAGAAAATGTAAATTCAATAATTGCACCTGAAGTTATAGGAATGAATGTATTTGATCAAGTAGCAATAGATGAGTTGATGATAGAATTGGACGGAACTCCTAATAAAGCAAAATTAGGCGCAAATGCAATACTTGGAGTATCTATGGCGGTTGCAAAAGCTGCAGCTGAAGAATTAGGAATACCTCTATATCAATATCTTGGAGGAGTAAACTCAAAAGTTCTTCCTGTTCCTATGATGAACATAGTAAACGGCGGTTCTCACTCAGATGCTCCTATAGCATTCCAAGAATTTATGATATTACCGGCAGGTGCTCCATCATTTAGTGAAGCGCTACGTTGGGGATCCGAGATATTCCATAATTTAGCAAAAATATTAAAAAGTAGAGGTTTATCAACGGCTGTCGGTGATGAAGGCGGATTTGCACCAACATTTGCCGGAACAGAAGATGCAGTTGAAACTATACTTGAAGCTATAAAAAAAGTAGGTTTAGAACCCGGAAAAGATGTATTCTTAGGTTTTGACTGCGCGTCTTCAGAATTTTATAAAGACGGAGTTTATGATTACACTAAATTTGAAGGAGATAAAGGTGCAAAACGCAGTTCAGCTGAACAAGTAGATTACTTGGAATCTTTGGTTAATAAATACCCTATAATAACTATAGAAGACGGTATGGACGAAAATGATTGGGAAGGATGGAAACTTCTTACTGAACGTATAGGAAATAAAGTACAACTTGTAGGAGACGATTTGTTTGTAACAAATACAGAAAGATTATCTACAGGAATAGAAAAAGGAGTTGCAAACTCAATATTGATAAAAGTAAATCAAATAGGTACTCTTACAGAAACGTTTGATGCAATAGAAATGGCTAAACAAGCAGGATATACAGCTGTAATATCTCACCGTTCAGGAGAAACAGAAGATTCTACAATAGCAGATATAGCCGTTGCAACAAATGCAGGACAAATAAAAACAGGTTCATTATCTCGTACAGATCGTATAGCAAAATACAATCAACTTTTAAGAATAGAAGAGATACTTGGAGATACAGCACAATACAGAGGAATAAAAGCATTTTATAATCTAAAAAAATAAAGTGTTAATAGATTATTAAGATTATAATAAAAAATGGCTGTAGATTTATCTTTATAATTAAGATATTTATATAGCTGTTTTTTATTATAATCAAATATGATAATATGGCTGTCAAATTGAAATTTTACAATTTTGGATTTAAAATATAATAACAATATAAAATAAAAATAGTAAATTAGTAAATAAAGAAGCTATATAATTCAATTGGTGATATATATGACAAAATTAGATCTAACTTTAAAACAAAAACTTAATTTAACAACGAATCTTATCACATCAATAGAAATAATCGCCTTAAATTCTATAGAATTATACTCTTTTTTAGAAAAAGAGAGTGAAGATAATGTATTTATAGATTACGACGCTTTTTTTGAAGATAAAATGTTTAGAGATTATATAAGACAAAACAATAAGAGATATGAAGATTATTCGTTCAATAATTCAGAAAACGAGGATATAGAAATTCAAGACAGTGTCAAATATGAACCTACATTAAAAGATGTACTGTTTGAACAGCTTGGGACTTTACCATTAAATGAATTGGAACTGTCTATAGGCATGGCAATAATACATAATATTGATGATGACGGATATTTTAGGATTGATATAAAAGAAATTTCAGATGTGGTTAATGCAGATGATATTTTAATCTTATCTGTACTTAAAAAAATACAAAGTTTTGAACCTTTAGGTGTAGGCGCAAGAAATTTAAAAGAGTGTTTATTATTACAAATAGATCAAACGGACGAGTTGTTGTTTAATATAATAAATTATCATTTAGATGATATTTATAAAAACAATCTTGATAAAATAGCTGTGTCTCAAAATATAGAACTCGATACATTAAAAGAATATGTAAAGAAGATTAAAACTTTGAATCCTAAGCCTTCAAGAGGATATAAAACGGATAATAATTATGATACGCTATACATATATCCGGATATATTTGTAGATGTAGTAGGGGATAGCTTAACGGTAAGATTAAAAGATTCTGTATCAAATGTGCATATAAATGAGCATTATTTGAATATGTTGGATAGTGATATCGATAATAATACAAGAACATATCTTAAACAAAAGCTTTCAAGAACTATGTTTTTGATAGAAAGTATTGAAAAAAGAAGAAGAACAATACAAAAAGTGGCTGATAAAATAGTTGAAGTTCAAAAAGAGTTTTTTTTAAATAATTCACCTTTAAAACCAATGGGACTTAAAGATATATCCCAGCTTGCTCAAATATCGGAATCAACTGTATCAAGAGCTACAAAGAATAAATATATTCAAACACCAAAAGGTATATATGAACTCAAATATTTTTTCTCATCTCATATATCAACATCCAATGAAGATGTTTCAAAGGATAGCGTCTGTAAGCATATAAAAGACATTATATCAAAAGAAAATCCGCAAAAGCCATTATCAGATCAAAAAATAACAGATATATTAAATGCAATGGGTATAGATATAAAACGTAGGACTGTGTCAAAATATAGAGAAGAATTAAATATTCCGATAACAAAAAGCAGAAAGAAATATTGATATAAAAATTATATAATGATTCATAATACTGATACCTATTTGATTAATGGATATTATAAAATAATTAATTTTTTAATGGTTATAAATTTAAAATATCCATTATTTTATTAGGTATTAGTGTAATATGACGATATTTTTTTAAGTTTTTATTTTATGGATTTAATAATTTATAATTCAACATATTTTGACAAAAATTATTTGTAATATTAGGGTTTGATGCAAAATGTATGTGTAAATATGATGCAAGTGTATTTTTATATAAATAACCGCCATTCCATTTTTTTACACTTTTGTCATATAATTCTTTTTCCATTTCAAATGCTGTATCAAGATTTGTTTCAAATACCGAATGATGAAATTCGTGTCCTTTTAAAATCTCTCCTTTTTTTGTAAGTGGTGTATCGTATAGTGATTTTGCGATACAGTAGCCAAAACGTTGCAGTTTTGGTGTCATTTTGCTTATGCCATCAAATATACCTGTCATTTCATATGATATGTTTTCTATTTCTATATGTCTTCCAAGATACATTAACCCGCCACATTCTGCATATATAGGCATATTGTTTTCAGATTTTTCTTTTATGTCTTGTATAAGAGATTTATTTTGAGATAATTCTCTTGCATAGAGTTCAGGATACCCTCCACCTATATATATTCCATCACATTTTGGGAGCTTATTGTCTGTAAAAGTGTTGAATTTTACAATTTTTACTCCTCTTTTTTCAAATTCTTCTATTGAGTTTTTGTAGTAGAAATTGAATGCCTTATCCATTGCCACAGCAAGCGTTATATCATAATTTTTATTAATGTTATCCGGTATATATGATAAATCAGGTGATACTGACAAGTCTAACAAACTTTGCAAATCAATATTTTCTTTTACTATTTGGGATATTTTTTTTAGTTTTTCTTCATTTTCAGCGTCTTCTGTTGCTAATTTAAGCCCTAAATGTCTGCTACTTAGATTAATATCTTTTTGTTTTGGTATTCTTCCCAATATTTTTATATTGCTTATTTTTTTTATTGAATTTTTTAATATATTATAGTGACTATCTGTAGATACGTTATTTAATATTATTCCGACTATATTTAATTTTTTGTCATATTCTAAAAAACCTTTTATAATTGGAGCTATTGAAGTAGCCATTTTACCGGCATCTATTATAAGTATTATAGGAGAGTCTAAAATTTTTGACATAGATGCGGTTGAGCAATAATCATCTCTGTCTTGATAACCGTCAAACAGTCCCATTACGCCTTCTATAATCGCTATATCGTTAGATTTCATATTTTGCATAAATATTCTTTTAATTGTATTTTTGTTGAGCATAAATTCGTCCAGATTTGTAGAAGTATTATCTGTTGCAAGGCAATGATAAGTCGTATCTATGTAGTCTGCACCTATTTTAAACGGTACAACTTTTATTGATATATCTCTCAATGCTCTCATTATTCCGCAGGTTATTGTAGTTTTGCCGACTCCTGATGATGTCCCGGCTATTATTATTTTTTTCATAAATTTATCTCCAACAATATTATTTTTATTAGGGAACGCTATATAATTAAGTTAAATTTTAGATATTTTTAGTAAGTTTTTAAGATTATTTTTACTATTAAATTTGAATACAAAAAATATAATATCATATATTGAAAAATAAATCTTTATTTTTTATCAAAAACTGTCATAATAAATAAACATAGATATTTTTTTATGTATTTAAACATCGCTTAATTAAAATAGGGGAAAGATAAAATCATATATTTTTTATTAACAATTTTTTAATAGATAAAAAGTTGAAATTCAAACTCAAAAACTTAAATTTAATCTTTACAATTTATAAAATTTATAATACTATATAATGTACGGTAAATGAATAAAATTCAGATTAAACTGATTGAATTGAAATCATAAAAACAAAAATATAAATAGATATAAAAATAAAAAATAGAGGTGTTAACTATGCAAGAAAATGTAATGCAAGGAAATTTTATTCACAGCATAATAGAAAAAGATAATGAAGAAAATACATATGGGAAAAAAGTATATACAAGATTTCCACCTGAGCCTAACGGATATCTGCATATGGGACACGCAAAATCAATATGCCTTAACTTTATGACAGCTCAAAAATATGGTGGAAAATGCAACTTAAGATTTGATGACACAAATCCTGTAAAAGAAGATGTAGAGTATGTAGAATCTATAAAAGAAGATGTTAAGTGGCTCGGCTTTGATTGGGATGAGTTATGCTTTGCATCGGATTATTTCGATAAGATGTACGAATTGGCAGTATTGTTGATAAAAAAAGACAAAGCCTTCGTATGCGAGCTGTCAGTAGATGAAATGAGAGAGTATAAAGGGGATTTCAATAATCCCGGAAAAAATTCACCATACAGAAACAGACCTATTGAAGAGAGTTTAGACCTATTTGAAAGAATGAAAAATGGGGAATTTAAAGATGGGGAGTTGACTTTAAGAGCAAAAATAGATATGTCATCACCTAATATATATATGAGAGATCCTGTAATATATAGAATTGCGCATTCATCACATCATAGAACAGGAGATAAGTGGTGTATATATCCGATGTATGATTATGCACATCCTCTTGAAGATGCAATTGAAGGAATAACACATTCACTTTGTACATTAGAATTTGAAGAACACAGACCGTTTTATGATTGGGTAGTAAAAGAAACAGAATTTGCTATGCCTCCAAAACAGATAGAATTTGCACGTCTTGAACTGACAAATATGATAATGAGCAAAAGATATCTGAAAAGATTGGTAGATGAAAGAAAAGTTGATGGTTGGGATGATCCGAGAATGTCAACTATATCAGGATTAAGAAGAAGAGGCTACACACCTGAGTCTATAAGAAATTTTGCAGAATCAATCGGAATATCTAAATCAAATTCAGTAGTTGATATAGCAATGCTTGAGCATGCAGTAAGAGAGGATTTAAAACTAAAAGCTACAAGAAAAATGGCAGTATTAAATCTACTTAAATTAGTAATTACAAACTATCCTGAAGATAAAATTGAATATCTTGATGCAGAAAACAATTCTGAAAATGAAGAATTGGGTTCAAGAAAAGTACCATTTTCAAGAGAAATATATATAGAAGCAGATGATTTTATGGAAAATCCTCCAAAAAAATATTACAGATTTTTTGTTGGAAATGAAGTAAGACTTAGAAATGCTTATTTTGTAAAATGTACAGATGTAATAAAAGATGAAAACGGAAAAGTAATAGAAATACATGGAACATACGACGAAGAAACAAAATCAGGTACGGGCTTTACAGGAAGAAAAGTAAAAGGTACAATACATTGGGTAAGTGCAAAAGAAAATGTTAAAGCAACAGTGAGATTATATGACTATCTTTTCAAATTGAACGAAGAAACAGGACAATATGAATACAATGAAGATTCAATAACAGTATTAAAAGACTGTATAATGGAGAAAAGCTTTGAAACGGCACAAAAAGGAGAAAGATTCCAATTTAACAGACACGGATATTTTTCAGTAGATGTAAAAGATACAAAAGAGAATGAACTCGTATTCAATCAAATAGTAGGACTTAAAGATAACTTTAATAAAAAATAATTATAAAGCAAACAAATAAAAAAACATCGAATTATCTGATTTATATTTCTGATAGTTTGATGTTTTTTTAGATTAGTTGATACTAAAGCGTATTTAAAATAATACATACTGCTTATAAAATGCTTTTGAATGTGTTCGATTAAGGATATTTCTAACGATGGTATAGATAAAAGTGCCCCTTAAGCAAATACATTCAATTCAGCATTTTTAATATGAGCATTTAATTAGGTATTAGAATGAATTAAATTTCTTATCTTATTGTACTATTTTTGAAAAATCTGCTATTTCTTCTATTGTATCTCTTATAGTTGCTATGGTTGCAAGACGGTTTTGTTTTATATCTTCATTATTGTCCATTACCATTACTTTTTCAAAATAGTTGTCTATGAACGGTCTTAATTTTGCAATCTCATCAAGTGATTGTTCATATTGTTTTGCAGAAATAAGCTCGTATATTTTCGGTGTTGCATTATTATAAGCTCCAAAAAGCTCTTGTTCTTCTTTTTGGTCAAACAACTCAGGATTTACTTCAGATTTTTTTACATCTTTAGATATATTTGATATTCTTGCGAATGTATTTAGGCAAGAAGTCGATTCCGGAAGTTTGAGCCATTTTTCGAGTTGAACGGCTTTTTGAGATAATTCATATACTGTTGATATATTATTATCTATAACTGAGTCTACAACATCATATCTTATTTTTTTATCTAAGAATATGTTTTTTAATCTTAATTTCATAAATTCTAAAATTTCGTTATAAACTTCATTAAAATCAAATTTATGTTTATCTTCAAATTGTTTTAAAGCTATTTCTACAAAAAGTTGTAATCTTGTATCAATTTTGCTGTCTATAAGTGTATTTAAAACGCCTAATGCTAATCTTCTGAGAGCATATGGATCTTGTGAGCCTGTAGGTTTTATTCCTACGCTGAAAAATCCTGCGATTGAATCTAATTTATCTGCTAAACTCAAAATTATGCCAACTTTACTTTGTGGAAGCTCATCACCTGCAAATCTTGGAAGATAGTGTTCATATATAGCATTTGCAACATTTTCATTTTCTCCGGATACTTTTGCATAATATCTGCCCATTATACCTTGTAATTCCGTAAATTCAAATACCATAGATGTTGTAAGGTCTGCTTTGCAAAGTAATGCAGCTCTTGATGTATCATTTTTATCAACATTTAATATATATGCAAATTCTTCTGACAATTTTTGTATTCTAAGCATTTTGTCGTGCATAGTTCCGAGTTTTTCGTGATATACAATAGTTTGCAATCTTGGAACATATGATTCGAGTTTTTTTGCTGTGTCTTGTTCATAGAAGAATTTTGCATCTGATAATCTTGCATCAAGGACTTTTTCATTTCCTTTTTTGACGTTTTCAATCATATAGTCATTACCGTTTCTTACAGTTATGAACTTGTTCATAAGATTGCCATTTTTGTCGAGTACAGGAAAGTATCTTTGATGTTCTTTCATAGGTGTTATGATTGTTTCTTTAGGAAGTTTCAAATATTCTTCTTTAAATTCTCCATAAAGTGCGGTAGGATATTCTACTATATAATTTACTTCTTCAAGTAAGTCTTCGTCCTGCATATATTCTCCACCTAATTTTTCGGCTACTTCTACTATCTGTTTTCTTATTAGTTCACGTCTTTTAGTATCGTCCAATATCACATAGTTTTGCTCTAATTTTTCTTCATATTCGTCTATCGAGTTAATTTCAATATAACTTTCTCCTAAAAATCTATGACCTCTTGTAAGATTTGCAGCATTTAGAGAAAACATTTCAAAGTTTGGAACTTTTCCTTGATAAAGACATAATATCCATCTGATAGGGCGGATGAATTTAATTTTATTTCCTCCCCATCTCATAGGTTTAGGGAAAGAAAGAGAGTCTATCATTTGTTCAAATATCTCTTTTAAGTAATTTACTGTATCACTTGTTTCTAAAGTTTTTACTACAAATACATATTCTTCTTTGCCTTTTTGTACAATTTTTATATCGTCTATTGTAACATTTTTGCTTTTCAAGAATCCTTGAAGAGCTTTTGAAGGATTGCCACTTTCATCAAAAGCTATTTTTTTTGCAGGTCCTTTTATTTCTTCTGTTGATGCTTGTTGAGTATTTGCTAAATTTTTTATAAATATTGCAAATCTTCTCGGTGTGCATTTTATTTCAATAGAATCAAATGGAATTCTAAGCTCTGATAATTTCTTTTCCAAAAAAGTTTTCATTGATTTTTTTGTTGATGAGATAAATCTTGCAGGAATCTCTTCAGTTCCAAGCTCTAATAGTAAGTCGTTATTCATTTATTTCACCTCGCTTAGCAGTTTTTCAAGTTTCATAAGAGGGTAGCCCATAGCTTCTCTTTGCTCTACATATGCAGAGGCTATTTTTTTTGCCATATTTCTTACTCTTGCAATGTATGATGCTCTTTGACTGACACCTATTGCACCTTTTGCATCCAACAGGTTGAATGCATGCGAAGTTTTTAATACATAGTCATATGCGGGCATAACAAGCCCTTTATCTATTAGAGAGTTTGCCTCTTTTTCGTATATGTTAAAAAGCTCAAACAACATCTTTGTATCAGAGGCTTCGAAACCGTAAACGGAATGTTCATATTCAGCTTTTTTAAATATATCGCCATATTTTATATTGTCTGTATAGTCTATATCAAAAACATTGTCTTTTTCTTGTAAGTAAAGTGCTATTCTTTCTAATCCGTAAGTGAGTTCGGCAGATTCCAATTCGCAGTCTATTGAGCCGACTTGTTGAAAATATGTGAATTGTGTTATTTCCATGCCGTCAAGCCAAACTTCCCAACCTAAGCCCCAAGCACCGAAGGTTGCATTTTCCCAGTTATCTTCTACAAATCTTATATCATGCTCCAACGGATTTATCCCTATTGCTTCAAGAGATTTTAAGTATAAATCTTGAACATTATTAGGTGATGGTTTTAATATAACTTGAAATTGGTGATGTTGATAAAGTCTGTTTGGATTTTCTCCATATCTTGCATCGGCCGGTCTTCTTGACGGCTCTACATAACATACTCTCCAAGGCTCTTTGCCGAGTGAGCGTAAAAATGTATTAGGATTCATAGTACCTGCACCTTTTTCGCTGTCATAGGCTTGTACCATTATACAACCTTTATCAGCCCAGTATGATTGCAGTTTAAGTATCATATCTTGAAAATTCATTTTTTGACTGTATGATAAATAATATCATACTCTCCTTTCTTATTTTATATAAAATTATTGTGATAATTTAAATTATTAAGTTTTGTACTTATATTGTAAACCTAAAAAATAATATAATTATTCTTATTTTAATCAAAAATAAATCTGCCTTTTGTATTTTTTATAAGTTGTCTATAGAAAATGTCATATAATTTAAAAAACATCGGGTTATTGCCGAACAGATTCATCACATTTTCATTATCAGTAGGTATTTCAGCTATTACAAGCTCTGCACCGTTTTTTAGACAATATGTCAATATGCTGTAAAGTATCTTTGAACTATATCCGAGTCCTCTATATTTTGTAGATATAACAATATCTTTGATTATTACTACATCGCCTTGACGAATAAAATATGCCTGTCCGATTAGGTGACCTTCTTCAAGCAAAGATGCTGAATATTTTTTTAGAGGACATATGTCTATAGCAGTATTAAATATGATTTGGTCATTTTTTGATATTTTTCTTAAATAAAAATAATCTTCTAAAAATCCGTCTCCACCTGTAATTTCTGTGTCTATATATATTCCGCTTTCATTGAAATCTGCGAATTTGAACAATTCATTTTTCTTACCTTGAAGAGGGCATGCAAGCACAATATTATTAGCAACTTTTTCATAATGCTTGTTAAACAGAACCCTGTCGAGCTTTTGATAATTGTCTTGATAGACTATCCTATATATTGGAACTATATCTTTTTCAAGCAGAAAATTTTCTATTTCGGATATTTTTTTGTCTATTTGTGAGTCATTTTTCTCATAAATTGGGAATACACAATTTGAACTTATGTCTATTCCTCCACATTTTGATACAAATCCTCCAATATTTATGCTGAATGTAGATATGGAGGCATTTAGAAAATATTCTTCATATATTTCATTATTAAGCATAAAACCTCCTGATTAACTTAATGATGTTTATAATGATAATCTAATTTTCTATTTAAAAAATAAATATGAACATATAATAAGTCTGATAATATTTTTGTTTACACTTATTTTTTACATAAAATATTATCATAATTTACCATTATACAATTTTATTCGATAATTTTCAAACCTTTTGGTTATTTTTTGCAAATCGAAGTATTCAAGAACTGTTACAGATAATTTTCTTGAAAGATTTGTATATGCCTTAAACTCTGATATATCAAGGGTTTTATTTGTTTTGAAATGATTAAAAATTATATTTTTATAGTTATTTAACATTTTTTTTGAACATATGTAGTCATCAGATATTTTTACAAATTTATCTTTGAGATTGTTGTGCAGTATTTCTTTTGACAGTTCATCAGAAGTTATGTTTTTTAATTTTATAGGAGCTTCTGAGCTTTCGATTAAAATTTCTAAATTGTCGGACAATTTTTTCATTTCACTAACTTTATTTGAATTTTTATTGTCTAATATTAAACAATCACTTTGAATATTATAACCCATATCTATAAGCATTGAAAGCAGATATTTTTTATCTACAAAATTTAGTTTTGAATGTAATATATTTAAATTTATAGATTTCTTATATATAAATTTTTGTGAAAAATCTTTTATAATGATTTTTATTTTTTCATATATTTTGATATAAAAATCATAATCTGCCACATATTTTGAATTTTTGTTATATTTTAAATTGTTTTGTGTATGATTATCAAAACTTATTAATTTTATAAAATTTGTTTTTTCGAGTTTTTTTAAACAATTCAAAAATTGGTCACAGTTTATATTATATATATTTTTAAGTGTTGATATATCTGTTATTTTTTTTTCTTTTATTGCAAATAAAAATATTAATTCATCTATGTCAAATATTGAAATATCAAAATCTATTTTGTTTTTTTTATGATTTGATACGTTTATTATCTTTCCGCCTGATATGATTTCGTTTGATGATGTGTCAAGCAGTATAATATCATCTGATATGAATGGTATAATATTGTCTTTCAATCTTAGCTGTACCAATAATTTTGAGTTTGGATAGATTAATTTATCTTGTAAATTTATTATTTTGGCAGTTATGCTTGTAGTACCTGTATATAGTTTTACGAATTCGTGATTTTTTATATTTTTTGAAATATTATCAGTATATATAAGTGCATTTATAATATTTGAAGGCTGTAAATTTGATGATGTGGATAATACATTGCCTCTAAATACGTCTTCTTTTTTTATACTCGGAATGTTTATTGCCAATCTTGTATTTGCATATGCTGTTTCAACAGTTTTTGAATGTGATTGCATATTTTTAATCTTAGATTTTAAATTTTGAGGATATATTGTTATTTCATCATTTTTTGTTAAACTTCCTGATATTAAATTTCCTGAAATTACTGTGCCGTAACCTTTTACAGTGAATGAATTGTCTATTTTAAAAATATTTTTAGATATATTTTTTTGATTGATGTCTTTTGCTAATTCGTATATTTTTTCTGATAGTTTTTTTATACTCTCTTTGTTTTCATAGTCTATTATCAAAGTAGATATATTTTGGATATTGCTTGAATTTATAAGCTCATTTATTTGGTTAAGTGTATCTTGTATCTGAGCTTCGCTTGCAAGATCAATTTTTGTTACAGCTATTATCAAATAATTGATAGATGTTAAATTTATTATATTAAAATGCTGTATTGTTTGTTTGCATACACCATCTATTGCAGATATTACCAAAATAGACATATTTGAGTTTAAAATTCCACATATTGTGTTTTTGAGATAATCTTTATGTCCCGGAACATCTATAATACTTACATTTATTTCACTTTTAAGAGTGATATCAGCATAACCGAGATCTATTGTTATATTCCTCAGCTTTTCTTCTTTGTGGTGCATAGTATTTTTTCCGGTAAGTTCTTCTATTAATCTTGTTTTACCATGGTCTATATGGCCTGCTGTCGATAATATTATATTTTTCATATTTTATCCTATAATTTATTTCACAGATTTAAGTTTATTTTTTACACAGTAATCTCTATTTGATTACCTTCAATAGCAACTATACAGCTTTCATAGTAACCATCTCCGGTAGTTCTTGGTCCGCTTACAACTGTATACCCATCTGCCTGCAATCTATTGGTCAACTCATCGACCTTTTCTTTGTTTCCGACGCTGAAAGCAATATGGATATATCCTGTTCTATTTAAGCTCTTTTCAACATCTACCATTGCAGGCTTGTTCATAATCTCTAATCTTGCACCATCATCGAATTCCATAAAATATGAGCGGAAGTTTGTTGTTTTATTATGATATCCTAAATTACTCTTAGCAAGAAAATATTTTTCGAAGAATTCTTTAGTTTTTTCAAGATTATCTACGTACATTGCTATATGTTCGATTTTCATAAGAATTACCTCCATAAAGTCTAATTTATTCTATCGTAAAAATGATTTTATAAAATGCTAAAACTCGATTAAGTGGCATAAACTTTAAAAAGCTATTTAATACAGCAATAAAGTTGATTATAATGTATTTGAGCATTATATTAAAAAATCAATCTGCAATAAAAATAGAAGTAGGTCCATCTTTTTTATCTAAAATTTCAATCATAGGCTTTAATGAGTTTATTTTTTGTGCTATTATTTCTATTTCATCATCAAATATGCAAAGCATATCTAAAATGAGTTTATCATCTCTTATATATCCTATAATATGTTCTTTGCACATTCTTAATATATTTTCAAATTTGTTTGTAGAAATATTAGTGCATTTTAAAACTAAAGAATAACTGTTTATATCTGTGTTTGAAGATACTCCACCACCTATTTGGGCAATTGATTTTTCAATTTCTATATATTCAAATAAATTTTTATCCAAAAGATTATATAATTTTTGTGCTTTTTCATATAATTTCTCTTGTTTTGTAAATATCATACTTAAAATAGGGATTTGCTCATTAAAATCTTTATACATATATAGTTTTAATGTTTCAAATATTGTAGTTATAACTGTTTTGCCTGCTCTTAGAGCTCTAAATATCGGATTTTTTCTAAGCTTTTGTATATATTTGCTCTTTCCGATTATTATACTTCCCTGACAAGCTCCTATTAATTTGTCTGTGCTGAAACATACTATATCTGCACCTTCATCTAATATATCTTGAACATTTTTTTCATAATTGAAGCCATATTTTGAAAAATCTGTAAGATTGCCACTTCCTAAGTCTTCAAATAGAATTAAATCATTCCTTTTGCATATATTTGACAATTCTTTTGTAGATACTTCGTTTGTAAAGCCTGTGATTTTATAATTGCTTTTATTCACCTTCAGTATAAGGCTTGTATTTTCATCTATATTTTTTTCGTAATCATTCGTATAGGTTCTGTTTGTACTACCGATTTCTTTTATATTAGCCTCAGTGGATGAAATTATATCTAATATTCTGAAATTGTCACCGATTTCAATGAGCTCTCCTCTTGATATTAAAGCGTTTTTATTTTTGCAAAAAGTGTCAAATACAAGTAGTAGTGCAGCAGCATTGTTATTAACTACGATTGCATCTTCACAACCTGTAAGTAATTGCATAATATTTTTTATAGGTTCATTTCTGTCAAAGCGTGAAGAATTTTTTATATCATATTCTATACTCATATATGTACTTGCAATATCTACAGTTTTTTCAGATATTTGTTTGTTTATTGGACTTCTGCCAAAATTTGTATGTATTGCAATACCTGTTGCATTTATTATTTTTTCATATGATTTATTTTCTAATTTATTTATTTTTTGATTTAACATATATATTATATATGAAAAAATATCTTCTTTATTTTCAAAATTTTGAAAATAAGAATTATTAGACGAACTTATGCTTTCTCTAAGTTCGTCTAATGTTTGTATTATAATCTTTTTTAGTATTTCTTTTTTATATTTTTTTGTTATGTTCTTTGATTCACAAAAATTTAATATTTCGTGAACCGACGGAATATTTTTAAATAATTCTTTTTTTTGCATAATATTCTCTTTTTATTTCAAAATTATATTTTTATCTGTTTTTTCTATGGTTTTACCTATAACCGAATAAGATAGACAACCATAATCTTTTAGGTCCGATACAAGAGATGATGTATATTTTTCATCTACACAAATCAATAAACCGCCTGATGTCTGAGGGTCGAAGAGCACATCATACAAAGGAGTTGTTTTAAGATTTTCATCTATACACTTTATATGAGGTTCTACGAATGATTTATTTTGATATGCACCGCCTGGAATTATACCCATTGAAGCATAATACTCTGCACCTCTAATCACAGGTATTGAAGAGACATCTATCTTTATTGAAATTTCGTTTCCTTCGCTCATCTCTTTTAAATGTCCCAATAAAGAAAAACCTGTAACATCAGTCATGGTGTGTATGTCATATTTTTGCAGTATCTCTTTAGGATAAGAATTGAGTTTGGACATAACCTTGATAGATTCTTCAATTTCTTCTTTTTTTGCCATTTCAGCTTTTACCGCTGTATTTATTATCCCTGTTCCTATAGGTTTTGTAAGAATTATATTTTGATTTATTTTTGCAGAATTATTTTTACAAATATTTTTAGGGTTGATTAAACCACATACACTTAGACCATATTTAGGTTCATCATCTTTTATGGAGTGTCCACCAACTAATACGGCACCTGATTCGATAACTTTATCCTGACCTCCACGAAGTATTTCACCTAATATGCTCATATCAAGACAAGTTGGAAAACATACTATATTAAGAGCAAGTACAGGTTCTCCTCCCATTGCATATACATCGGAAAGTGCGTTTGCAGCTGCAATTTGTCCGAATATATAAGGATTATCTACAACAGGTGTGAAAAAATCAAGCGTTTGTATCATAGCGGTATCTTCATTTATTTTATAAACAGCGGCATCATCAGATGTGTCAAAACCTACTAAAAGATTTTGATTATTTACTTGTTTTAAATTTTTAAGTGCGTTCGCCAAATCCATTGGCGATAGTTTAGCCGCTCAGCCGGCAGATTTTGACATATGTGTAAGTTTTACAATATCGCTCATTTCATTTACCTCCTTTAAAAAATATGTTAGACTTGTTCTATTATTTACAACTGTAATAATAAAAAATCAAATAATCTGATAAAGTAAATTATCTTCATTACTTATAATTGTAATATAATTTATAATTTTTTTGATAATGTTATTAAACAAGTTTATATGAACTTGATTTATAAATAAGCAGCTTTTTATTAATTGCCATATCTTAACTGTTTTAGCCAATCTTCTTCATTTGAGCTGTGGCTTATTGTCTTTTTTTCATCAAGTGATTTTATATTTTTCATATCATTATCATCTAATTCAAAATCAAATATATCTATATTTTCTTTTACTCTATGTGGAGTTTTTGTTTTTGGAATAACCACAAAACCTTGTTGTATATGCCATCTAAGAACTATTTGTGATATTGACTTATCATATTTTTTTGCAATTTCACACAAGATAGGTTCATTTAAAAGTTTGTCTGTAGCTTTTGCAAGCGGAGACCACGATATAATCTGTATATCTTTTGATTTAAAGTAGTCTGTAAGTTCTGTGGATTGATTATATGGATGTAATTCTATTTGATTTATTACAGGCTTTATATTGGCAGATATTGTCAGTTTTTCATAATGTTTAGGCAAAAAATTTGCGACAGCGAGATTTTTTATAACTTTTTCATCATACATTTTTTCAAATGCCTTCCACGATTGCTCCATATCATCTCCGGGCCAATGTATATACATTATATCAATATAATCAGTCTGTAAAGATTTTAACGAACGCTCTATAGAATACATAGTATTATCATAACCGAAGTCACTCGGCCATACCTTTGTAGCAAGAATTATATCACTTCTTTTTTTATTTTTAATTATTTTTCCGATTGTGCCTTCATTTTTATAAAAATAAGCTGTATCTATCATGGTATAGCCATGCTCAAATGCAGTATTTAATGCTGTATAAAGCTCATTTTCATCCGTCATCTTATAAGTTCCAAGTCCAATGCATGGAATACTGCCGGAGTTCGATAATTTAAAGTTTTGCAATCTAAATCCTCCTTTTTATCGTCAAGATAATATTCAGTATTTTAAAAATTTTGAAATATATGTAAAGAGTCAATAAACCTGATTTTAAACTTTTATAAAAGCAGATTATCTGATATATTTGCTGTAAATACTTAAAATATAGTATATATTTTTATATATTATATCATTTTTTATAAAGATAGGTATATATTCGTTTTCAGTTTCATATAATATGATACTGTCATTTTGTCCATATAAAGTTTTTGTAAATATGTCCAGTTGTATGTTATTTTGAAATATTATTAATTTTTGACCATTTTGCATGAAAAAATTGGAAAATTTATATTTTTTATCTGACTTGAAGTATAATTTGGTAATTTGCTCTGATATTTCAAAATTATATATATAAAAGTATGTATCATTTATAGCAGCTTTGTTTGAATATTGAAATTCGTATATTTTTTTGTAAAGCTGTAATAGAGTATGTATCTCATCAATATTATGATTTATAAGATTTTCACTCGCATTGAAAGAGTTTTTTTTCATATCTTTTATAAGCAATTTCATATCATAATATCTGTCACGCTCAATATTAAAATGATTTTCAACAGCTTGTCTTGAAAAATATTTCAGATTTATAAAATTTGAGTAATTTTTAAGTATATTTTTTATAGATATGAAATTTATATTACCTAAATCGTAATATATATCATATTTTTGCAATTTTTGATTTATAAATTTTTCCTCAAACTCATATCCGTTAAAGCTATATATTTCATATATTCCTATTATACTTGTCAAAAACTCGATTAATACTTCTTTTTCATCATTTTTAGATATTATTTGCAGTATTTTGACTTTTTTATCATCAAAAAATTTTGCTATGGATATGATAAGAATATCATCATTTATTGGAGATAATCCGCTTGTTTCCATATCGATAAAAGCAGTGTTTTTTGGGATATCAAAGCTTTCAAAAAATTCTTTCTTTATCATAAATAATCCCCGTTTTATAAAAAATAAAAAACATTTTGTAAATTGATGCTAATTATAAGAATGAGCTTAATATACTTATATTTTGTATACATAAAAATATTATATCTATATTTTAACATATATTTTAAAAATAATAGAAAGATTTTTTGCAAATATCAATAATAATTGAAAAAAAACAGTTTTTTTGTTATACTTTTAAAAAATGTAATTGCATATAATGATTTATGTGTATTAATTCAAAAGTAAAAAATATATAATATTACAATAAAAATATGAGGGAAATAATGGAAAAAATAAATATACTTGGTGTAGAAGTTGACAGAGTAGATATGAAACAAGCTACTGAAAATTGTATAAATGCTATAGAAAATCATAAAAAATTATTTATAGTAACGCCAAATTCAGAGATAATAGTAAATGCTGGAGAAAATAAAACTTTATTTAATATAATAAAATCGGCAGATATGGTTGTACCTGATGGAATAGGACTCGTGATAGCATCAAAGATGATGAAAAAACCTCTAAAAGAGAGAGTAACAGGTATAGATCTTATGGAAAGTCTGCTTAAATATTGTAACGAAAAAGGCAAATCAATATTTTTATTAGGAGCGAAACAAGGTATTGCACAAAAAGCCGGAGAAAAAATAAAAGAAAAATATCCAAATATAAGATTGGCAGGAACATATCACGGTTATTATAAAGGGATTCATAGTGGTGCAAAAGGTAGCGAAGAAGAAAAAGAAGTAATAGATATGATAAACAAGAGTAAGCCGGATATATTATTCGTTGCGTTTGGCTCTCCAAAACAAGAATATTTTATAGACGCATATAAAGATATTATAGATGCAAAAGTTTTTATCGGAGTAGGGGGCTCACTTGACGTATATTCTGGAACTATAGAAAGAGCGCCGAAATTTTATCAGGAACACGGTTTGGAATGGTTGTACAGATTATCAAAAGAACCCCAAAGAATAACAAGGATGGGTGCATTACCGGTATTTTTAACAAGAGTTTTGCTTAAAAAAGATAAGAACAAATTCAGTAAATAGAATGAGATTTTAAATTTAATGTAAATGTTTAAAATTTATTTTCTTTATGTTAAAATTATTATGGTATTTATTATTTAATGATAAAAAATAATTGCTAACAAAATAAAATTTTTTATAAAAACAATTATAGTGATTTAAGATTTATATAAAAATCAAATTCGTTGAAAAAGGAATGTTATGAAAAATATATCTATATTAGGTTCTACAGGTTCTATAGGTACTCAAGCATTGGATGTTATAAGACATCATAAAGAAAAATTTAATGTGGTTGCATTAAGTGCAAATAACAATATAGATTTGTTGTTGGAGCAGATAAAAGAGTTTAAACCTGCTCTTGTTTGTGTATATAATGAAAAATCATATGAATTGCTTGGGAAAAAGCTTATTGAAGAGAATATAAAAGATGTTGAGCTGTGTACAAAAATGGATGGGCTTGTAAAAGTTGCTACTTGCAAAGGAACAGATTTGCTTTTGACTTGTGTTGTAGGAATGATAGGGCTGATACCCACTGTAAAAGCTATAGAAAATAAAATAGATATTGCACTTGCAAATAAGGAGACTTTAGTAGTTGCAGGTGATATTGTTATTAGCAAGGCAAGAGAATATGGTGTAAAAATATTGCCGGTTGATTCTGAGCATAGTGCTATATTTCAATGCCTGGTAGGAGAAAAAAACAGCGAGATAAAAAATATAATGCTCACAGCGTCAGGAGGAGCATTCAGAGGTATGGAAAAATCTCAAATAATGAATAAAAAGGCAAGAGAGGCATTGAAACATCCTAATTGGTCTATGGGTGCAAAAATTACCATAGATTCCGCAACTCTTATGAATAAGGGACTTGAGATAATAGAGGCATATCATCTTTTCAATACACCGCTTGAAAAAATAAAAGTGTATGTACACAAACAAAGTTTAATACATTCTATGGTAGAATTTGTGGATAACTCTATAAAAGCACAAATTGCCGTACCTGATATGAGAGGGGCAATATCTTACGCATTTTTTTATCCGAATAGGACACCAAGTGTTATGAATGAGCTTGATTTGTTTGGAAAAAATATGACCTTTGATATGGTAGACGAAGATACTTTTCCTTGCATAAAATTGGCTAAAGAGTCTTTGAAACAGGGAGGCACATCTACTTGTGTATTGAATTCTGCAAATGAAGAGCTTGTTTACGCATATCTTGCAGACAAGATTAAGTTTTATGATATTAATGAAATAATTGAAAAAGCTCTTGAACAACATAAGTTTATAAATAATCCTACATTGGAAGAAATATTGGTTACTGATTTAAAAACAAGGTTGTTTGTAAAAGAGTATTTAAAAGAAAAATTTGTATAAAATAAAAATGATGATTAGAAAGGAGAGTATGATATAAACTGTCATACGATATTAGATGAATATAATATTAGCTTTATTGGTTTTTGGAATAGTTGTTGCAATTCATGAGCTTGGACATTTTGCGGTTGCAAAGTTGAACGGTATAACTGTTCATGAATTTGCTATAGGTATGGGACCTGCAATATTTCAAAAAGAGTATAACGGTACAAAATATAGTCTTAGGCTTGTGCCTATGGGAGGATATGTTAGCATGGAAGGTGAAGATGATGAAAGTGATGATCCGAATGCTTTTTGCAAAAAAACTCCTTTACAAAGAATGGCTGTAGTATTTGCAGGGCCATTTATGAATTTTGTATTGACAATAGTTGTTTTTATAGGTTTGTTTTCAGTAAGCGGTGTACCTGTAAATAAAGTAGGAGGAGTAGTAGAAAATTCTCCTGCAAGTGATATAAATTTAAAAATTGATGATGAAATAGTATCTATAAATGAAGTGAAAATAACATCTTGGGGAGAAATAACAAAAACTCTTGGAAAAACGAGCGGAGAAGTTACGATTGGAGTTAAAAGAAATGGTGAATTATCTGAATTAAAAGTTATGCCTGATGAAAAAAGTGGTAGAAGAACTATAGGTATATATCCTAAATATGAAAAACACTTTGTAAATGCAATTCCATATGCTTTTAATCAGACAGCATCTATGACTGCTCAAATGTTGGATTTTGTTTCAAAATTATTTACAGGCAAAGTTGATTTTAACTATGTGAGCGGACCTGTGGGAATAGTAAGAGAAATGGGAAATTCTACAAGTTCAGGTTTTTCTACGTTTTTCAGTTATATAGCTTTTATTTCGTTGAACTTGGGTGTAATGAATTTACTTCCTATACCTGCTCTTGACGGTTTTAGAATATTGACAGCATTTTGTGAATTTGTTACAAAGAAGAAACTTAATAAAAAAATGGAGTATGTGGTAAATTTTGCAGGAATGATATTTTTAATAGGTCTTATGATAATTGTAACGTACAAAGACGTTTTAAATATATTTAAAAAAGGTTAGAAATTTATAGGAGAAACCTATGTTTGATAGAAAAAAAACTGTAGAAGTAAAATGCGGAAATGTAAAAATAGGTGGAAATAATCCTATTGTTATACAGTCTATGACAAATACAAAGACGAGCGATTTTATTTCTACAATAAATCAGATACATTCTTTAGAAAAAGCCGGTTGTGAACTTGTGAGAGTATCTGTGCCTGACGAAGAATCAGCAAAAGCAATATCAAAGATAAGAGAGAATATAAATATACCTCTTATTGCAGACATACACTTTGATTATAGACTTGCTTTAATGGCTATAGAAAATGGTGTTGATGGGCTTAGAATAAACCCGGGGAATATAGGAAGCGATGAAAGAGTAAGAGAAGTAGTAAAAAAAGCGAAACAATACGGCATAAAAATAAGAATCGGTGTGAACTTGGGTTCGTTGGAAAAAAATATTCAAAGAGAATATGGACGTACACCTAAAGCTATGGTTGAATCGGCTTTGTACAATATAGAGTTATTGGAAGAAAACGACTTTTACAATACTGTTGTATCATTAAAAGCATCGGATATAAAAACTACAATACAAGCATATGAAGAGTTTTCTAAAATAAGTAATTATCCGCTTCATTTAGGTGTTACAGAAGCAGGAACAGCAAGAGCAGGTGCAGTCAAATCTTCTATGGGAATAGGATATTTATTGTTAAACGGAATAGGAGATACTATAAGAGTATCACTTACTGCAGATCCTGTAGAAGAAATAGATGTAGCAAAAATGATATTACAAAACATAGGATATAATTTCGGTGTGCAGGTAATTTCTTGTCCGACTTGTGCAAGAACAGATATAGATATAATAAATCTTGCAAATAAGGTTGAAAATGCAACAAGAGGAATAAAAAAAGATATAAAAGTTGCCGTTATGGGATGCGTAGTAAATGGACCGGGAGAAGCAAAAGATGCTGATATAGGTATAGCAGGTGGAAAAGGAGAGGCATTGTTTTTCAAAGACGGAAAAACATTAAAAAAAGTTAAGGAAGATATGATAATATCAGAATTGCTTAAAATGATAGATGAATTTTAAATAAAGCTTTGATGAAAATAAAAACCTTATACTAATTTCTAATATAATAATGGATATTTTTACTTTTAAGAGTTTATTATATAAGTAAATTAAAGATACTAAAAAATAACTTATATAAATTTTATCCAATAATTAAATGAATATTAGTATTAAATTAACCCAATTAAATATTTTTATAACAATAATTCTGTCTTAAATTGATATTGTAATTAATTTATGTACAATATAATTTAGAAGAAAATAATAGCTAAGAAAGGAGGGAAGGTATGTATTTAAGAGAACAATATCGACATATAATAGCATTTAATGCAAAATCTGATGATATATTTGAAGATGTATTCAAATATCCGAGTCTAAGAAAAGGGTATGCACAAAATGAAAATATACTTTCCGTTCCTACTTTTTTTTATCATATACAAGGCACATTTGATGACTATGAAAAAAAATTGCTTGATTTTGATGAAAAATTGTCAAAAAACAGAGGGTATATAAAACTGTATAATTTCAATCATCAGATAGACAATAATTTTATAGAAAAATTCAATCAAGATTGGGTTGACATAAAAGTTGCAGATATTCCGTTTATTATGAAAAATTTGAGCAATATATTTGTATCGGTTTGTGGTGATATTGTACTTAGAAAAATTTTTATAGAAAAGTTTGAAATTATGCTTACTGCTTATTTGAAACAACAGCTTAATATGAGCATAGCAAAAAACTCCATAATAAAAATATTGTTTTTGAGCAAGAAATATTACAGCGAATTGATGAACGATTATTACATAGGGGAAGAAAATCCCAAAATAATGTGTTACGGACAAATATACAGAGATGATCTATATTTTTTATTGCTTATGTTTTTATGCTCTATAGATATAATTTATTTCAATCCTACAAGACAGGAAAAATTTCCTTTTCCAAGAGATGTTGTGAGTTATATACAAAATGTCAAATATGACAGAACATCTAATGTCACAAATATGTTTGTCAAAAAAAATGTAGAAGAGAAAAGTGATAGGCATGAAACTGTAGCATACAGAGCAACTCAAGAAATAAGAAGTATATTACACGATGAGCAGGGCGGAATATATTCTAACTGGCAATTTGAAAATTATATTGTAAATGCCAATACAATCAAAGCCACATATGACGAAGTGCTTCAGTTAAATTCAGTTGATGCAAGATTCAGACAAGGATTTGAAGTTGAAAACGGCCAAATATATATTCCAAATATTTTTGCAAAAATAAGCGGAGTAAACACAGATAGATATGAATATTTTAAATTTTTTGACTTAGCATCACAAAATGCACTTTTGATAGAAAACGTACCGTTTAGCGTGCAAAGAGGCTATTATAAAGCGCCAGGTTTAGTATCAAAGGATGGCTTGATAGACAAAGAGCGCATAAAAAAATTATCAGAATACAAATTAAAACATTTAAGAGAAAGCGTTCAAGATTATATACTTGATACCATTCAAGATATGATAAATAAAAAAGAAGCTTTATTCAAGTTTTGCCATGATAAAGATGTTGATACTGATATAATATATGAAATATTGATGCTTGAAAGACGATACCTTGATTTATTGCAAAATTTTGATTATCCTTATAAAATCCCAAGAATAGTAATATTTCATGATAATGAAACACCTTTTACTAAAAATGACGGGATAAGAGTAGGTTTTTTCTTATTGGCAGGTCTTGATATAGTCATATTTACACCGAGTGGCTACAATGATGTAGAATTAGTGATAAATGAGTTCAATTATGATACACATAAATTGGATACATATGATTCAAATTTAAGATTAAAAGATAAAAGTAAATATGTAAAAGTTCAAAAAAAAGGATTTTGGGCAAGTCTTTTTGGAAATTAATATAATTATCTAATAAACATAGATATTTTTTATATAAGACTCAAATATATTTTGTTCATAGAACTTTTTTATAAATGTTTTCAAAGCAGATATTTATGAAAGTGTTAGTAATTTTGTTTGTAAAATAATTTGAAAATATCTTAAATTAAAATAGTGTTGATATAAGATTTTATTATTTCTAACCTTGATTTTAGACCTGTTTGCAAAATTATTAAAAAATATTTTTAACTTTTAGATTTATAAAAAAGTTTATATTACAGATTTAAAGATAAAAAATAAAATAAATAAATTAATACATTTTGGAGGTTCAATATGAGTGAAGATTTTGTAAGACAAGAAGAAGATTATAACACACAGTTGCAAACTATAAGTAATCAAGTAAAAGCATCTCCTGAAATACAACAGATTGCAAGAAATCTTGATGTAAGAGATGTTAAAAATATAATGAGTTTCGGACAGGAAACAGCGACAGAAATTTCAAAATTTAGTGATAAGATACTTTCATCAATAAACAATTCACAGATAGAAGACAGCGGTAGAATGATGAAACAATTATCCGATATAATGGATAAATTTGATGTAAAAGATTTTGAGGATAAAAGCTCAAAAGGATTTTTGTCAAATATATTCGGCAAGGCAAAAGACAATATACAAAGCCTACTTAAAAAATATGAAACTATGGACAGCGAAGTATCTAAAATATATGTAGAAATAAAAAAATACGAAGCTGAAATAGGAAAAACAAATGATATGCTTGACAATATGTATGCTAAAAACATAGAGTATTATCAAGAATTGGAAAAATATATAATGGCTGGAAATTTAGCTATAGAAAATTTGAGAAACACATTGATACCACAATATGAGCAAAAAGCACTTGAAACAGGTAATGAGCTGGATAATTTGAATGCACAAAATGCAAGAGCATCTCTTGAAATGTTGGAGCAAAGAGTGTATGATTTGGAGCTTGCCAAAATGGTAGCAGTACAATCAGCACCACAAATAAAATTAATTCAAAGAGGTAATTATAATTTACTTAGAAAAATAGGAAGTGCATTTGTAGTAACAATACCGGTGTTTAAAACAGGCATAATACAAGCCGTTACTATAAAAAGACAAAAAGTACAATCAGATTCTATGAAAGCATTAGATGAAAGAACAAACGAAATGCTTATTAGAAACGCAAAAAATATATCTGCACAATCAGTGGATATAGCTAAGTTGTCCGGCTCATCAAGTATAAAGATAGAAACATTGGAAAATACATTTAATACAATAATGCAAGGGATAGAAGAGACTATTAGAATAGAAGAAGAAAACAGATCTGCAAGAGAGCAAGGAAAACAGAGAATACTTCAATTACAAACAGATATGAAAAACAAAATAAAAAGTATGTAAATTAAAAAAATGATTTTAAAATTATAGATATTGTATTTTTGCTTAAATCTATTATAAATTTGAAAAAGTAGTTTATATATAAGCATAATTATAAATAAAATTACTTTATATTGACAAAAATTGTAATAAAATTTTAATATTGTGGTATAATAAATAAAAAGTAAAATTTGGAGGATAATATATGAAATTAGTAATGATAAGACATGGACAAAGCCAATGGAATTTGGAAAACAGATTTACAGGTTGGAAAGACGTTGATTTATCTGAGCAAGGAGTAGAAGAAGCGAAAAAAGCTGGAGAGCAATTAAAAGAAGACGGATTTACATTTGACATAGCGTACACTTCTTATCAAAAAAGAGCTATAAAGACATTAAATATAGTGCTTGAAGAAATAGATGAACTTTATATACCTGTAAAAAAATCATGGAGATTAAATGAACGTCATTATGGAGCATTGCAAGGATTAAATAAAGCTGAAACTGCAAAAAAATACGGAGATGAACAAGTGCATATATGGAGAAGAAGTTTTGATGTACCTCCTCCTCCTTTAGATGACGATGATGAAAGAAATGTAAAATTCGATCCTAAATATAAAAACTTAAATCCTTCAGATTTACCAAAAGGAGAAAGCTTAAAAGATACAATAAACAGAGTTATACCTTTTTGGGACAGCGATATATCAAAAGATATAAAAGAAGGTAAAAATGTAATAATAGCTGCACACGGAAATTCATTAAGAGCACTTATAAAATATTTGCTAAATATAGATAATCAGCGCATACTTGATCTTAATCTTCCAACAGGTGTTCCGCTTATATTTGAAATAGATAAAGATTTAAAAATAACAAAATCACCTGAATTATTTTAATTAAGTAAATAGAATTTGTACTAATCTCTTTTTGAAAAAATTGGCATTGTTATTATTTATAAAAATGTCTTAATTTATTTGATATTAAAAAATATATAGTAATTATCCATTGGTAATTAGGCAATGGTATTAGTTTTATTAGAGAGGGACTAATGAAAATATTATCATCTGTTTTTATAATAACGGCAGTTTTGCTTGAAATTACAAGTATGATTTTATTGTTGTTGAAAGTTGTATATAGATTTTAACCAAGCGGTATATACTGTTTTTCGTTCTAATTTATTTATTATGCCGATATGAAATTGAATATTTTATATTGAAATATTTATAATTTTTGAGTATTTTCGGTAAATATGATTTGTTATATTAAATCAGCATTAAGAGACTGTGTGTTTAAAAACATACAGTCTTTTTTTATACAATATATAAATTAAAAATTGTATACATATATTGATAAAGATAGTATAATAGTATAGAAAATTATTATTATTTAATAATTTTTATAAATTTGGACACATATGGAGGTTTTGTTATGGAAATTAAATTTGACGGTGTAATGGAAACATTACTTATAACACTTTATATAAGGGCAAAAGATGCAAATAGCAAAGAACCTATTATAAATGATAAGAAAGCGGCTCAAATCATATCGAAAATAGATTATAATTTTTCAAAGTTTGAAAATGCGTGGGGTTCTTATTATGGAACACTTGCAAGGGTTAAGGTTATGGACGAGGAAACAAGAAAATTTATAGCGAAAAATCCTGATTGTGTAATTGTATCTGTCGGTTGCGGCCTTGATACAAGATTTGAAAGAGTTGATAACGGAAAAATAACTTGGTATAATTTGGATTTTCCTGAGGTTATTGAAAAGAGAAAATTGCTTTTTGAAAAAAATTCAAGAGTTATAGATATATCTAAGTCAGCACTTGATGAAAGCTGGGGAAAAGACATAAAAACAAATGGAAAGCCTCTTTTAATATTATCAGAAGGAGTACTTATGTATCTCAAAGAGGATGAAGTAAAGAAATTTTTGAATATATTGACTGATTCATTTGACAGTTTCGAGGCTCATTTTGATCTTTTGTATAAAGGCTTGGTTAAGAGATCCAAAGAGCATGATACTTTAAAGCATATGAAAGTAAATTTTGAATATGGGGTGAAAGACGGCAGTGAGCTGGTTAAACTTAATCCTAAGTTAAAACAAATCGGTCTTATAAATTTTACAAGAGAAATGAAAAAATTTCCGCTCGGTATTAAAAAGATATTTTTGCCGTTAATGTATATTGCAAACGATAGATTAGGAATGTACACTTATAATAAATAAAGTTAATTATATATACTTATATAAAAATCTTATAAAATAATGGAAAAATCATAATAATTAATTTTTCAAATAAACTATTTATATGAATGTTATATAATTATACAAGTTATCCATAATTTTATTAGAAAACAGTATTATGCTGAAAACTTATTAAATAACAATGTGATTGTATTACAACAAAATTATTTATAATTCGTAAAATATATAATTTCTTCAAATATAAAATACTTGGTATCTTAAATGGTGGTTTGTATTGATTTACTTCACAATAATATAAAACAGTAGAGAACTAAAAAGTAATATTAGTTGCCTACTGTTTTGTTGTTATAGTTATTTCATATATTGTATATATTTTTTGATGTGGTTTAATTTGTAAAGCATTATATATATACTTCTTTTCAGGTTGTGTTTGAGGTCATAAGGATAATCGAAAGTATTTACTTCCTTGCCTTCTTTTATCAATTCCTTAACTCTATTTTTTAAGTTTTCGTCTTTTACATATTTAAAGACTATTGAATTAGGTATTAAATGCCAATATAATTCTTTTGTTTGTTTTATAAGTGGAAGGTCTTTTCTTTGTACTCTGTCTTCTACAAGTAGTTTCGCTATATTGGCACAGGCTGCTGTTACAGAGTAGTTACTTCTTCCTTGACGTATATTTACTTCAAATAGTTTATATTTTCCATCACGATAATCATATTTGCAGTCACAATTGCAAAAGCCTGTGAATTCTATTTTTTCTAAAAATGATTTTATCTTTTCCATCGGTTCTTCAACATATTGCATTATTATAGCCGCATCGTTACCTATTGCGGTAGGAACGTGCTCTTCCAAAAGTACATGACCTAATGCCATCATCTTGACCTTTTTATTTCTGTCACAATAAAATGATGGTGTCCATATACTGCTGTCATCACCGGGTATATATTCTTGTATTATGAGTGTATCATCATAATAAGTTGAATATATCAGCCTTACTATTCTTATAAAATCTTTTTTATTTTGTGCTATATAAACTTTTTCCATTCCTTCAAATCTGTCACTCCAAAAAAGTACAGGGTTTGAAGGTTTTATTACAATTGGATACATAATTCCAAAATCGGTTATTTCCATGTCTTTTGACAATATTTTTGTCTTAGGAATATCTACATTCATTTCTTCACACAGTTTATAAAAATTTTCTTTATTAATAAGACTGTTTTTTAAAGTTTCATCAATATATGGAATTATAAATAAATCTTTCAGTTCTTCTTTTGATTTTATTATAAGATCTACATAATCATCTTTGGTACCTATAAGTATAGCTGTCTTGCCTTCTTCTTTTAAATCATTGCCTAATTCTATCATAGATTCTATAAAATGATTGATATCTGTAAAATTTTCATCAACATAAAAATCTATTATTTTAGAATTATCCGTTGCACCGAGTACATCTTTTGCAATAGCTATACTTATTATACCATATTGTTCATGAAACGCTCTTGCAACAGAATATGCGTTTATATCTCCTCCTATTAAAACAGGTTGTATAGTATTTGATATATCCATAGTTTTATTGTATGATAAGCGTCTATCATACTCTCCTTTCTCGTAAAAGATTTAATGTTATGTATGCAGTTAATTTAAAATAATCAATATCTTAATTATGGTTATATTTTTTAATAAATATTTGAATTATTTTATTCAAATTTCAGGATATAATAATTTTATAATACACCGCTATAAAGTAAAATTTATTACAAAAATTATAACATAAAACAAATTTTTTTTGAATCATTAATATTAAACATTATACAAATCCGTAAAAATATGTTAAAATATATTTCAAAATATAAATTTATTATAGAAATATCCTAAACTTATGATATAATATATAAGTTAGATTGAAAAAAATGGGAGGCTAAAATGTCATTAGAATTATTGAAAAAAGAAGGATATAACGCTGAATTAAAAATGGTAATAAACTCAGCAGATTTTGAAAAATATTGTACAAAAGCTTATAATAAAAATAAAGGTAAAATAAGCATACCTGGATTTAGAAAAGGTAAAGTGCCTAAACAAATAATAGAAAAATATTATGGAGTAGGTTTTTTCTATGAAGATGCTTTAAATGACGCTTTTTCTGAAGAATTTTCAAAAGGTGTTGAACAAATAGGTATAGAACCTGTTGCAAGACCTGTTATAGATGTAGAAGAAATAGAAACTGGAAAAGATGTTGTTATAGACGTAAAAGTAGTAATAAAACCTGATATAGAAATAGGACAGTACAAAGGGCTTGAAGTAAAATTTGGTGATACTACTCCAACTGATGAAGAAGTTGAAAGAGAACTTGAAAATAGAAGAAATCAAAACGCAAGATTTGTAACTATCGAAGATAGAGCAGTTAAAGACGGAGATATTGTTAAACTTGATTTTGAAGGCAAAAAAGATGGAGTTCCTTTTGAAGGTGGAAAAGGAGAAAATTATTCGCTTACAATAGGTTCAAAATCATTCATAGATGGATTTGAAGAACAGCTTATAGGTATGAACATAGGAGAAAAAAAAGTAATTGAAGTGACTTTCCCACAAGAATATATGGAGAAATCTTTAGCAGGTCAAAAAGCAACTTTTGACGTAAAGATTAATGAAATCAAAGAAAAACAATTACCTGAGCTTGATGATGAATTTGTAAAAGATATAAGTGAATTTGATACATTAGATCAATTAAAAGAAGACATAAAAAAGACTATATCACAAAGAAAAGAAAAAGATGCTACAAGAGAATTTGAAAATGATATAGTTGAACAAATAGTGAAAAATTCAAAAATTGATTTACCTAAAGAGATGATAGACACAGAGGCTGATCATATGTTTAATGAATTTGCACAAGGACTTTCATATCAAGGTATGAACGTTGATATGTATTCAAAATACATCAATAAATCAATAGATGAATTAAAAAATGAAATGAAACCTGAAGCAGAAAAAAGAGTAAAAGGTTCATTGGTGTTAGAAAAAGTAAAAAAACTTGAAAATGTAGGTTACAGTGAAGATCAAGTTGAAAGAGAACTTGAACAAATGGCACAAATGTATGGAATGGAAGTAGACAAATTAAAAGATATATTCAAAGGCGAACAAAGAGAATATATGATTGACAATATAATACTTAGAAATACAATAGAGTTCTTAAAAGCTGAGACAAAGAGAATATAATTTTATTACAGCAAATATTTTTTTGCTGTAAACAGTTTATGAGGAGGTACGATAATGGCATATGTTCCTGTAGTCGTTGAGCAGACAAGCAGAGGAGAAAGAAGCTATGACATATATTCAAGACTTTTAAAAGACAGAATAATATTTCTTGGAGATGAAGTAAATGACCAGACCGCTTCGCTTGTAGTAGCTCAATTACTTTTCTTAGAATCGGAAGATCCTGATAAGGATATATCCCTATATATAAATTCTCCTGGTGGAAGTATAACAGCAGGTATGGCTATATATGACACAATTCAATATATAAAACCGGATGTGTCAACAATATGCATAGGTATGGCAGCATCAATGGGAGCATTTCTTCTTAATTGTGGAACTAAAGGCAAAAGATTTGCGCTTCCTAACAGTGAAATCATGATACATCAACCGCTTGGCGGAACAAGAGGACAAGCGACAGACATAAAAATACACGCTGAAAGAATTATAAAAATGAGAGAAAATCTCAATCAAATAATGGCTGAAAGAACAGGACAGCCTATAGAAGTAATAAACAGAGATACAGAAAGAGACTTTTTTATGTCTGCAGAAGAGGCAAAACAATACGGTCTCATAGATGATGTTATTACAAACAGAAATAAAGTTGAAAATAAAAATTAATTTAGGAGAAATTGATGGCAAGTAAAAATGATAAAATAGTAAGATGTTCATTTTGCGGAAAAACTCAAAGTGAAGTAAAAAAACTTATCTACGGAAAAGGCGTATATATATGCAATGAGTGTATAGATCTTGCCCAAAATATGATAAATGAAGAAAGAGACAGAAGCATGTCTTTATCTTCAAGCTCAAATGATCTTCCTAAACCAAAAGAAATAAAAGATTTTCTTGATGAATATATAATAGGGCAGGAAGCTGCGAAAAAAGTTTTGTCAGTATCTTTATATAATCATTATAAGAGAATATATCACGTTGATAAAAAAGGAAATAAAACAGAATTGCAAAAGAGTAATATACTGCTTCTTGGACCTACAGGCTCAGGTAAGACGCTTTTGGCTCAAACTCTTGCTAAAATTATGGATGTTCCTTTTGCTATAGCTGATGCAACTACCCTTACAGAAGCAGGCTATGTTGGAGAAGATGTTGAGAATATACTTTTAAAATTAATACAAGCAGCGGATTTCAACATAGAAAAGGCACAAAAAGGTATAGTTTATATTGATGAGATTGACAAAATAACACGAAAATCTGAAAATGTATCAATAACAAGAGATGTAAGCGGTGAAGGAGTGCAACAAGCTCTTTTAAAAATAATAGAAGGAACTTTAGCAAATGTTCCTCCTCAAGGAGGAAGAAAACATCCTAATCAAGAACTTATTCAAATAGATACAACCAACATTATGTTTATAGTTGGTGGCGCATTTGAAGGAATAGATGAGATAGTTAGAAAGAGATTAGGAAAAAATGTAGTCGGTTTCGGCTCTAAAGTAGTTTCAAAAGATACTATGAAAATAGGGGAGATATACAAAAATGTCCAAACTGAGGATTTATTGAAATATGGACTTATACCTGAATTTGTAGGAAGGCTTCCAATCGTTGTATCTCTTGATCCTTTAGATGAAGAGGCTCTCGTTAAAATATTAAAAGAACCTAAAAATTCTCTTGTAAAACAATTTAAAAAATTGTTTGAACTTGATAATGTAATATTGGAGATAGACGATGAAGCACTGACAGAAGTGGCAAAAAAAGCAATAGAACGTAAAACCGGAGCAAGAGGATTGAGAAGTATATTGGAAGAAACAATGATGGATATAATGTATGATATTCCGTCAAGAGATGACGTAGAAAAAGTGCTTATCAATAAAGATTGTATAGACAAGAAGGCACAACCAATACTGACATTATATAAAAAACCTAAAGAATTGGCATAAATTCAACTAAGGCACTTCTATTTATTAATGGGAGTGCCTTAGTTTAGTATAGTATCAAAATATAATAATATTTAAATTAAGATATGCTCAGATATATTGAAAAATATCTATAAATTAATTAGTATTAATATAACATATTTATATACAAAATAATTAAATTGGTTAAGGAGCAAATTCAATGGACATAGAAAAGAAAAAATGGGAAGTACTTTGTACTGCTGAAAAACTTGATGATATAGCAAAAAAATTAGGTCAAAAAATTTCAGAAGATTATAAAGATAAAAACCTGCTAATAGTATCCATACTAAAAGGTAGCTTATTTTTTACATCAGACTTATCCAAAAATATAAAACCTGTCACTAAAATAGATTTTATGATGACTTCAAGTTATGGAGATGGAGAAATAAATTTAGGAAAAGTAAAGATACTAAAAGATATAGATTATAATTTGGACGGATATGATGTTTTAATAGTAGATGATATATTGGACACAGGAATAACAATGGAGTTTTTAATAAAACATCTTGGAGAAAAAAATCCGAACTCTTTAAAAACTTGCGTACTGTTTAATAAGCAAGAAAGAAGAAAAGTTGATTTAAAAGCTGATTATATAGGAATGGAAATAGAAGATAAATTTTTGGTAGGATATGGTTTGGATTTTAAAGACAGATACAGAAATATACCATATGTATTTTGCGTATTAGACGAAGATAGATAAATAAAAGGAACAATTATGTGTGAATATAAATATCTCAGTAATATATATGATAAATCTATGAATATATCAGGTATTGATTATGACAAGTGGTTCAAAAAAATATCATCCCTTATGGGAGATGAGAAAAAAAATATAAAAAATATATTGGAATTAGGCTGTGGAACAGGTAATTTAACAAAGAAATTTTTATCTGACGGATACGAAGTTGTAGGTATTGATAAAAGTTTTGAAATGCTTGAAATAGCTAAGCAAAAAACAAGTGAATATGGAGATAAAATAATTTTAATACAACAAGATGTATGTGATATAGATTTTGATATATATGAAATAGATATGATATTGTCTGCAAATGATTTAATAAATTATATAACGAATGAATATGATTTACAAAATCTGTTTGATTTTTGCTATGAGCACCTTAGAAAAGACGGACTTTTTATATTTGATATAAGCTCTGAGTATAAAATTTCCAATATACTTTCTAACAATACATTTTTTGAAGAAGATGATGAGTATTGTATGGTATGGCAAAATGTTTATGATAAGGAAGATGGTATTATAGATATGTATATTGATATATTCAGAGAAAATGAACAAGGTTTGTATGAGAGATTTCAAGAAGAACACCAGCAAAGAGCTTATGCAGAAAAAGAAATAGACAATATTTTAAAAAAATCAGGGTTTAAAAACATAAAAAAAGAATATTTTGTTAATAAAGATAGTGAAGAAGTATATAAAAATCAATATGAAAGAATATTTTACTCTGTAAGTAAATAATAAAAAACAGTATTGATTATTTTAAATTTTTAGGAGAAAAAATGGATTATATAATAAGTGCTACGGACTCTGGCAAAGAAGTGTCCGTATACGTTGCCAAGACAACTGATATGGTAGAAACCGTGAGAGATATCCACAAGCCAACGCCGGTAGTATGTGCCGCTATGGGTAGAGCTGTGACAGCCACTTCTATTATGGGGCTTATGATGAAAGGCGAAAAAAATAAAATATCTCTAATAATAAAAGGAGACGGATTGATTGGCAACATAACTTGCACAGGAAATTCTAAAGGATATGTAAAAGCTTGTGCTACTAATTATGATGTTGATATACCTATACGAGAAACTGACGGAAAATTAGATGTAGGTAGAGCAGTAGGGAGCAATGGGATACTTACAGTAATAAGAGATTTAGGATTGAAAGAGCCATATGTCGGACACAATTCGCTTGTAAATGGAGAAATTGCACAAGATTTGACAAGCTATTTTGTAAATTCGGAGCAAGTTGCATCAAGTGTAGGCCTTGGAGTATTGGTAGATACAGATTATACTGTAAAACATGCCGGAGGATTTATAGTGTCATTGATGCCTTTTGCAAAAGAAGAAACTATATCAAAACTTGAAGACAATATAAAAAATATAAACTCAATAACTTCTTTGATGGAGGATGATTTGACACCTGAAGATATAGCGCAACTAATCTTAAAAGATTTAGGTTGCATTATATTGTCTAAGAATGAAGTTAAATACGAATGTGATTGCAGTAGAAAAAGAATAGAAGAAGCACTTATTTCGATAGGAAAAAAAGAGCTGCAAAAAATATATGAAGAAGATAAAAAAGCTGAAATATGTTGTCATTTTTGTAATAAAAAATATTATTTTGACGAAAAGGAATTAAAATCTTTAATTGACCATATTAAATAGACAATGTGGAAAATCATATATTCATAAAAATATTTACAGCTCTAGTTTTTAAGTTGTAAAAAATCTTATTTGAATGTATTAAATAGTTGCTTACCAATTAAAAATATTGAAACTGTATAACTAAAAGGAGTTGCGTATTTTTTGGAAACTTTAATATCATCGTTTCTACTCATTTTTTTCGCCGAAATGGGTGATAAAACTCAATTTTTAGCATTAATATTTGCTACTCGATATAAGCTATACCAAGTAATACTCGGCATATCATTGGGTATTGTGTTTAATCATGGTTTAGCTGTACTTGTTGCTACATTTTTATCATCTTTTATAAATATAGGTATATTAAAAATAATAGCGGGAGTTATGTTTCTATTATTTGGTTTTGAGTCTTTTATACTTAGAATAGAAAATGATGATAAAGAGGATATAAGAGGGAAATTTGGAGCTATATTTACAGTCGCTTTATGCTTTTTTATAGGTGAACTTGGCGATAAAACCCAAATAACTGCCATGTCTATAGTGTTTACAGGGAAAAATCCTATACTTGTTTTAATAGGTACTACACTTGGTATGATATTTGTCAGTTTGTTTGGAATAATCGTAGGAAAAATAATAAAAGGGAAGATACCGAAAAATTTGATGAAAAAAATATCCGGAGTATGTTTTATCACATTCGGTATAGAAGCATTATCAAAATCTGTTCCGTCTCAATATCTAACATTTATAAATACAACTGCATTCTCTATTATATGTATGATGACAATGCTTTTAATTTATTTTAAAAATAAAAGTGTGAAAAAAAATATCTAAAATCAATATGTATTTAAAAAACAAAGATAATAATTTAGAGGTAAAGATGATAAATATAGATTTGATATGTGTTGGAGCCTTAAAATCAGATATTTTTAAACAAGCAGAAAAAAATATATTGAAAAAAACAGATAAGAATTATAATATAAAAATAATAGAGATAGAAGATGAAAAAAATCAAAATATTAATAGAAGTTCAGAAATAGAAAAGATAAAGGAAAAAGAGGGTGCAAAGATACTTTCAAAGATAAAAAAAGGCAATTACGTCATAACACTTGAAATAGATTCAAGGCAAAGTAAAAATTTGAGTATTTGCAATATTATAAATGAAACCGGCAGAGAAAATATCAGCATAATAATAGGCGGTTCTGTGGGTCTTAGTAAAAAAGTGAGTGAGATTTCAAATAAGAAAATATCTATATCAAAGATGACATTTCCTCATCAGTTGATGAGGCTTGTCATGTTGGAGCAGTTTATAATATGCTGAAAATAGAATTTTTATAAAAATAAATTTATACTAAACCATTATATTTTATACTATTATCTATTTAAACGTAGATATTTTTCAATATCTTTGAGCATATCTTAATTTAAATAGTTTTTAGTATGAAATATATACCATAAATTATTGAAAGATATAAAATCAATTATAAAATATATTTAGTATTTTAATTAACATTGATTTACATAATTTTTTAAACATATATAACTTATTATTTAAAATATTACATAGATATATTTGTCAGATTAAGATAGTTTTAAGAACACAATAGTATCATAAACTCCATTATCAGATATTTTTAAAAGGAGAAAAAATGTTAGATATAAATACAGCAAAGGACAGGATTGATGAATTAAAAAAAGAAATTGAGAAAAACAACAAACTTTATTATGAAGATGACAGTCCTACAATAAGTGATTATGATTATGATATGATGATGAACGAGTTAATATCTCTCGAAAATAAATATCCTAATTTAAGAACAGAAGATTCTCCAAGTGCACGAGTCGGTGGAAAAGTCCTTGAAAAATTTGAGCAAGTTGTACATGAAAAACAGATGATGTCTCTTACAAACGCATACTCTCTTGGAGAGCTTAGAGATTTTGACAATAGAATTAAAGAATATACTCTTGCTCCCAGATATGTTGTTGAATTTAAAATAGACGGTTTATCACTTCTCTTAAAATACAAAAACGGTATGCTTATATCTGCTGCTACAAGAGGTGACGGTTTTGTTGGTGAGGATGTAACAGAAAATGCAAAAACCATAAAATCCATACCTATAAGGCTGAAAGAAAATGTTGATATAAATGTAAGGGGAGAAGTGTTTATTCCTAAGGATATCTTTTATAAATTGAATGAAATACAGATAGAAAATGAAGAAAGACCATTTGCAAATCCAAGA
Organism: Peptoanaerobacter stomatis; assembly: GCF_000238095.2. NCBI lineage: Bacteria > Bacillati > Bacillota > Clostridia > Peptostreptococcales > Filifactoraceae > Peptoanaerobacter > Peptoanaerobacter stomatis. The sequence continues at coordinate 392,602 of NZ_JH815225.1, read as the reverse complement.
AATATGGCGGCAGGTTCTTTAAGGCAATTAAATTCAAAAATAGCTGCAAAAAGACAATTGGATATTTTTATATTCAATATAGAAAGCGAAAATATAGATATACATTCTCATTTTAAAGCACTTGATTATGTAAAAGATTTGGGAATGAAAATTTCTCCTGAAAAAAAATTATGCAATAATATAGATGAAGTGATTGCAGAGATAGAAAAATGGTCAGAAAAAAGATTTGAACTGCCATTTGAAATAGACGGAATGGTTGTTAAATTAGATGACATTGATTTAAGAGAAGAAGTCGGAAACACATCAAAAGCACCTAAATGGGCAATAGCATATAAATTTCCGCCGGAAAGAGTGAAAACAAAAGTAAAAGATATAATTGTACAAGTCGGCAGAACAGGCGTTATAACGCCGACTGCAATATTGGAACCTGTAAAAATATCAGGCAGTATAGTTTCCAGAGCTACACTTCATAATGAAGATTATATAATTCAAAAAGATATAAGGATAGGTGACTATGCTTATATTCAAAAAGCAGGTGAAATAATACCAGAGGTTTATGAAGTAGATGTGCAAAGTAGAACCGGAGAAGAAAAGCAGTTTTCTATGCCAAACGTCTGTCCGGAATGTGGAGCGAAAACTGTCAGATTTGAAGGAGAAGCATCTTGGAAATGTACGAACATATCCTGTCCGGCTCAAATAAAACGCAGAATAATACATTTTGTATCAAAAGGTGCTATGGATATAGACGGATTTGGAGAAAAATTGGTAGTACAGTTTTATGATGAAGGACTGATAAAAGATATATCAGATATATATTCATTAAAGCCTGAAGTTTTGAAAATGTTGCCGAGATTAGGAGAAAAATCTGTAAATAACCTTATGAGGTCTATTGAAGAGTCAAAAAATACACCTTTAGAAAAGTTTATTTTTGCGCTTGGAATAAAGTTCATAGGTGCAAATGCCGGCAAAGTACTTGCGAAAAATTTTGCCAATATAAAAGAAATAATGGATACAAGTGTAGAAAGATTGACATCAATAGACGAAATAGGCGATAAAATGGCACAAAGCTTGGTAGAATTTTTTGAAATAGATGAAAATAGAGCCTTAATTGAAAAATTAATTTCGTATGGAATAAATCCTCAATCAGACATAAATATAGATACAAAAACAGCTATATTTTCTTCTTTAAAAATTGTTGCTACAGGTACGCTTATAAAGTTCAAAAGAGATGATATACAAAAAACTGTTGAAGAAAATGGAGGCAAATTGTCAAGTTCTGTCAGTAAAAATACAAACTTTGTGGTGGCAGGAGAAAATGCAGGCTCAAAATTGGAAAAGGCAAATTCACTTGGTGTAAAAGTTATAACGGAAGAACAATTTGAAAAAATATTAACGCTTAAAAATGTTCAAGAAGTGCTTGATTTTATTAAAAATGTATAGGTGAAAAAAGTGAGTATCATAAAAAATGGAAAACTAACAGTCAATCAATTAAAAAAACTCATATACTCCAATTTAGGTAAAAAGAGAGAAGAAGTTATTACAATGCCTCTTGTAGGTCAAGATTGCGGATATTTTTATACAGAAGACAATATAATCTCCATAACAACTGATCCTATAACTGCAACAGATACAAATATAGGTAAATTATCCGTAATAATAAACCTTAATGATATTGCTACATCATTTGCAGAGCCTTTTGCAATAACAGTAACACTTCTTTGCCCTGAAAACACAACAGAAGAAAAAATATATCAGATAATGAAAGACATATCTGATGAGTGTATTAAAAATGATGTGCAAATAGTAGGAGGGCATACAGAGGTTACAACTGCTGTAAATCAAATATTAGTATGTGTGACTGCGCTTGGAAAACTTGACAAAAAAAGATATGAGGAAACAGAACCTATAAAATCAGGCGACAACATATATATGAGCAAAGAAATTTCTCTTGAAGGAAGTATGATAATCGCTTGTGAAAAAAAAGAAGAATTAAAAGATGTTTTAACAGATGAAGAATTTGAAATTGTAAAGTTATTTTTGGAAAAATTGAGTGTAGTAAAAGAATCAAAACTACTTAAAAATAAAAAAATTTCACTTATGCATGATGTAACTGAAGGAGGAATACTTGGTGCATTATATGAAATGTGTAGTTATGCACAAAAAGGTTGTATGATAGATTATGACAAAATAAAAATAAACAGTATAACTAAAAAAATAAGCAAATTTTACAATATAGATCCGCTCCGATTAATTTCAAGCGGTTGTATGTTAATAATAACAAATGAAGAAATATCTGAGAAAATCGATGATATAAGTTTTACAAAGATTGGTAAAATTACTGATGATAATAAATTATTGATGAAAAAAGATGACGGTTTTATAGAAATTGAAGAACCTGATTCTGATGAAATATACAAAGTTATTTGATAGCGCTTGTTTTTTGTGATATAATCTAAATATATGATTTTATAAAAATAATTAAAATCAGTCAAAGAATAACTCTTTTATGGAGGTGTGTTTGAGTATAATGGAGACTAAAAAACTTTTGTTGGTGGATAGTGAAGTTTTACCGGAAGTATTTTCAAAAGTTGTAATGGCAAAACAATTACTTATTTCAGGAAAAGCAAAAGGAGTAAGCGATGCTGTAAAAAAAGCCAATATAAGCAGAAGCTCATATTATAAATATAAAGATTATGTTTTTAATGCATCTGGAAGTGTAAACGGAAATAAGGCAACAATAGAGTTTTCGCTCGAGCACATATCAGGTATATTATCTGAAATTTTGGATATATTGGCAAAGGAAAAAGCAAATATATTGACAATAAATCAGACTATACCTATAAATAATGTGGCAACTATAACAATAACACTCGATATGTCACAAATGGATATAACTATATATAAATTAGTAAATAAAATTAAGGACAAAAGTAGAGTATTGGAAGTAAAACTTTTGGCAATGGAGTAGACAATGTTGGAAGAAAAAAAATTTAGACGTTTGATATTAGTGATAACACTAATAGTTATTGTATCAGTAGTAGGAATATATGCACTATATTATAGTAAACAGCCGGATTTAAAAGCTGATAATGTAAAAACAACCGATGTGGCATTGGATATGCCTATCCTACCTTTTGATGCGTTTTCTATGCTTAAAGAAGATTTAATAATAAAATTCGGTGAAGGCGAAGAAGGAAATGGACAGGATTACGACAATCAGTATGTAGACTATAATCAAAAATGGTTTGGAAAGATGTTTAAAGCAAGATATTACTATGGTCTGTATACAAGAATTTATCAAATAAACCTGAAAGTTGAAAAAAATGATATACAAAGTGTATATGATGAGATGAAAAAGCAATTGGGAACACCTATTCAAGATACATTATTGAATAAAGAAAAGAGTCTTGACGAAAGAAAAACCTATTGGGTAAAAGATTCAGTAAGATACAGCATATTTTACGAAGACAGCGGACAGTGTATGGCTAAGATGTGGTTAGAGTATTACCCTAATCCAGATGGACACAATTTAGGAGAAAGACCTACTATAATACAAAGACAAGATGGTGTAGAAGGTATAATCGACGGTGAAAAAGTAAGTATATTATTAGTTGGAGATAAACCTAAATACACAAGCAGGTATTATAAAAATCTGTATTTGATAATTGGAAGCAAATCAGGAAGTTATTTAGGAAGAATGCCTAAAGATGGAGATGGCGGATTTTATCCTAAATTTACACTTACCAATATAGCAAATTCTAAAAATAAAAACATATTGATTGAAACAGATAATGAATATACAAAATGGTATATAGGTTTTAAATTTAAAAACAATCAATTAAATGTAATATATTCATCTGAAAAAGAACCGTCAGAACAATAAAATAAAAACATAAAATTTTTTATATTGTTTAAGGGGGATATAATTGAAAGAATCACACAATAAATTAGAAAGTAATCAATTATTAAAAGATATAAGAGAAAACATAAAGATAATAAATTGTATAGATATAACAGATGAATTCGGATATGAGGATTTATTTGTATATGATTGTATGCTTGAAACTTCAAGAGTGCATTTAGCTACTATAGATTTTTCAGGCAACGTATCATATATGACTATGAATGATTATCCTATGTTTGAAAATGATATAAGAGACTTTATAGGTAGTATTATAAGTACTTTGGATTCTGAAATAAGAATAAAATATTCAATAGATACAGTAAAAGTAGACTATGATATATATACATTTTTCGATTACAAAGAAAATATAAAATTTATATTGACAGTAGATGTATCAGGACAAAACAGAAGATATTTAAAACTTAAGACAAAAAATATTATAAGTACTCAATTAAGAGGAAAATCTAAATATTTGAATTAAATTTATATCATATTTTAAGGAGTAGATATGGGTTTAAAAAATTTTTTTGAAAATATATTTAAAAAAGATGAAGTAAAAGAAGAAGATATTCAAAAAATTGATGAAGAAGTAATAGAAGATGAAGAAAAATTGGAAGAAGACCTATTATCTTCAGAAATTGATGAAGTATCTCCTGAAAAGATAGAAGAAAGTAAAAATACAGATAATAATAACAGCTTTAAGGAAATATTAGACTCAAAAGAAAAAAATATAAATATACAAGAAGATTTTAAAGAAAGCTTTAAATCAGATAATAAAACTCAAGATATAGAAATAAACTCACAAGATAGCATTGAAGATAAACAACAGCTTCAAGAAGATGAAAATAAGGAAGAAGTTAGTGAAACTTTAGAAAATGAAAAAACGGTAGCGGTTGAAGAAACTGTAGTAGTTGAACAAGAAAAAAAAGGATTATTTGCAAGATTAAAAGAAGGCTTAAAAAAGACAAGTAATTCTTTTACATCAAAATTTGACAATCTGTTTAAAGGTTATATAAAAATAGATGATGAGTTGTATGAAGAAATAGAAGAAATACTTATAACAAGCGATATAAGTTTTGAAACTACAATAAAAATTGTAGAAAATTTAAAATCCAATATAAAAAAGAAGAATATAAACGATATAAATCTTGTAAAACCTGAGCTTAAAGAAGTAGTAAGTGAATTGTTAAGAGATAACAACAGCAAGTTAGATGTATATGATGAACAAAGTATTATAATAATAGTTGGAGTTAATGGGGTTGGGAAGACCACTACAATAGGTAAGCTTGCATCAAAATTTAAAAAAGAAGGGAAATCCGTATTGCTTGCGGCAGGAGATACATTCAGAGCTGCAGCTGAAGAACAGCTTGAAATATGGTCCAAAAGAGCAGATGTGGATATAGTAAGACATAAAGAAAGTGGTAGCGATCCTTCTGCAGTAATATTTGATGCAATGCAAAAAGCTAAATCAAAAAATATTGATATACTGATTTGTGACACTGCCGGAAGATTGCACAACAAAGTAAATCTTATGAATGAGCTCGGAAAAATAATGAGAACTGTAAATAAAGAATATCCTGATGCAAAAAAAGAAATATTACTTGTAATAGATGCAACAACAGGACAAAATGCACTTAATCAAGTAAAAACTTTCAATGAAGCCGTAAATTTGACAGGGGTGATATTGACAAAATTAGACGGAACTGCAAAAGGCGGAGTTGTATTGTCTATAATAGATGAATACAAAATACCTATTAAATTTATAGGAGTTGGAGAAAAAGTAGATGATTTGCAAGAATTTGATTACAATAACTTTGTAGAGGCATTGTTTGACAATTCAAAAGAGTAAAGTACAAAAAATATATTCTTATACTATTACCTAATTAAATAATATATAATAAAATGCTGAATTGAATGTATTTGATTAATGTTGTTTTTAACTATAAGGTCAATAGCCAATCTTAATCAAACACATTCAAACGCATTTTTTATATTGTAACATTAAATGTTATTTTAAATAGTATTTCGTATTATCTTGCTATTTATGCTTAATTTTTTTAAAGAGGTGTTATTAAATGATAACTATATCAAATGAAGAGTTACGACAAAATATCAAGTATTTAGAATTATTATCAACATCCTATCCCAATATCACAAGCGCTGTTGAAGAAGTGGTAAATTTAAAAGCAATTTTGAATTTACCTAAGGGTACTGAGCATTTTTTGACAGATATACATGGTGAAGCTGAAGCATTTAACCACGTTATGCAAAACGCATCCGGAGCCATAAGGAGAAAGGTATATGAAGAGCTTGGTTCGACTGTCAGTATAGAAGACTTGGAAGAGCTTACAACATTGATATATTATCCAAAAGAAAAATTGGAGCTTATAAAAAAGAAAAAAGATGAAAGACTTTTGGATAATTGGTATGAACTTACCATATACAGATTGGTGAGAGTAACAAGAGCCGCTTCATCAAAATACACGAGATCTAAGGTCAGAAAGACGTTGCCTAAAGATTTTGCATACATAATGGAAGAGCTTTTACAAGAAGATGAGCACAGATTTAATAAAAAAGAATATTATACACAGATAATAAAAAGTCTTGTAGAATATGAAAGAGCAGATTTATTTATAATACAAATTTCACAAGTTATAAAAAATCTTACAATAGACCATTTACATATAATAGGAGATATATACGACAGAGGACCTGCACCGCATGAAGTAATGGATACTTTGATGAGCCAAAAAAATCTTGATATACAATGGGGAAACCATGATATATTATGGATGGGTGCAGCTGCAGGAAGTCAAGTGTGTGTTGCAAATGCAGTCAGGATAGCACTCAGATATGCAAATAATGATGTTATCGAAGAAGGCTATGGTATAAATTTACTACCACTTGCAACCTTCGCAAGCAAAGTTTATAAAGATGATGAATGTGCTAAATTTATGCCGAAAGAATCTGTTCAAAAACCTTTTGACATAGATGAAAAATTGCTCGCAAAAATGCACAAGGCAATATCAATAATACAATTTAAACTTGAAGAAGATGTCATAAGAAAAAATCCTTCATATGAGATGAAAAAGAGAAAAATATTAAATACTATAGATTTAAAAGATTGCTCTATAGAAATAGAAGGTGTTAGATATAAGCTAAATGACAGCAGTTTTCCAACCATAGATCCAAAAAATCCTATAAAATTGACAAATGAAGAAAAAAATGTAATAGAGGCAATAACGAATAATTTTATTCACAGTGAAAAGCTTACAAGACATATAAGATTTTTGTATGCAAAAGGAAGTATGTATTGTACGTATAACAACAATTTATTGTTCCATGCATGCATATTATTAAATGAAGACGGCAGTTTTAAAAAGAAAAAGATAAATGGAGAATATTATAAAGGTAAAGCCTTGATGGATAAATATGACCAAATGGCAAGAGAAGCATATTTTTCAAAAGACAGCTCAAAAACAAGCCCTGATTTCTTATGGTTTTTGTGGTGCAATGAAGACTCTACGCTTTTTGGAAAAGATAAGATGACAACATTTGAAAGATATTTTATAGACGATAAAGCAACACATAAAGAAACATTATCACCGTATTACAAGCTTATGGGAAAAGATGACGGTACTCTTGCAGTACAAATATTGGAGGAATTCGGTTTAGACTCAAAAGACTCTCATATAATAAACGGACACACCCCTGTTAAGTTAAGTAAAGGTGAGCGTCCAATAAAAGCCGGAGGAAGACAGTTAGTGATAGACGGAGGCTTTTCAAAAGCATATCAAAAAACCACAGGTATAGCAGGATACACATTGACATATAACTCCTACGGTTTGACACTTATAAGTCATAATCCGTTTGAATCTGTAGAAAAAGTGTTAAAAGAAGGATTTGATATAAAATCTACAAAACAAGTAATAGAAACAGTTACAGAGAGAAAAAGAGTAGGGGATACAGACACAGGCAAAACTATAATGGATAAAATCTATAATCTTGAAATGCTTATATCTTCCTACAAAAAAGGTATAATAAAACAAAAAGATTAAAATATAAGCAAAATCATTAAAAATAGTGTTAAATTTAGTAAAAATGGATATAAATATTGTTAAACTCATACTAATTTCACTTGGAAAAATTTAATAAAAAGTATATTTTAACAAGTTGTTGTAATTTTATATATTTTACATGAAATTAGTATTAATAACATACAGAAGGAGAAATTTCTATGATAAAAATTACACTGCAAGGTAAAGACGAAAAAACATATCAAGAAGGGGTAATTGCCTTAGATATAGCAAAGGATATAAGTGAAGGCTTTGCGAGAAGTTTAGTAGGTGCAAAAATAAACGGGAAAGTTTACGATTTGATGACACCTATCAAAGAAGATTGTGACATAGAATTTTTAAAATTTGCCGATAAAGACGGTAAGATGGTATTTTGGCACACATCTACTCACATTATGGCACAGGCGGTAAAAAGATTATATCCTGATGCAAAATTAGGAACAGGGCCTGCACTTGATAACGGATTTTATTATGATATAGACTTAGACGAAAAACTTACACAAGATGACTTGGAAAAAATAGAAGCTGAAATAAAAAAAATAGTTTCAGAAAGTTTGGATATAATTAGAAAAGAAGTATCAAAACAAGAAGCTGTTGATATAATGAAAAAAAGAGGAGAAGATTATAAACTGGAAATAATAGAATCTCTTGACGAAAATGCCGTTATATCACTTTATGAACAAGGTGAATTTGTAGACCTTTGTGCAGGTCCGCACCTTCCAAATACAAAATTTGTAAAAGCTGTAAAACTCACATCAATAGCAGGTGCATATTGGAGAGCTGACGCTAATAATAAGCAATTGCAAAGATTGTATGGAATTTCATTTGAAAAGAAAAAAGAACTTGATGATTATTTAAAATTGCTTGAAGAAGCAAAATTAAGAGACCATAGAAAACTTGGAAAAGAACTTGATTTATTTTCAATGCACGAAGAAGGACCCGGATTTCCGTTTTTCCATCCAAAGGGCATGATTCTTAGAAATAGACTTGAAAGCTTTTGGAGGCAAGAACATGAAAAAAGAGGATATGATGAGATAAAGACTCCTATAATTTTGAACGAAGGATTATGGCATCAATCAGGACACTGGGATCATTATAAAGAAAATATGTACTTTACAAAAATAGATGATGAAGATTACGCTATCAAACCTATGAATTGCCCAGGTTCTATATTGACTTATAAATCATATATGTTCAGTTATAGAGATTTACCTCTTCGTTGGGCGGAAATGGGACTTGTTCACAGACATGAACTCTCCGGAGCTTTGCATGGACTTATGAGAGTTAGAGCATTTACACAAGATGATGCGCATTTATATGTATTACCTTCACAAGTTAAAGATGAGCTGATAGGAGTAATAGAACTTGCAGATTATGTTTACAGCATATTTAATTTTAAATATCATGTTGAATTATCTACAAGACCTGAAAATTCTATGGGAACAGAGGAGCAATGGAATATAGCTACAAATGGACTTATAGATGCTTTAAAAGAAAAAAATATAGATTATATAGTAAATGAAGGTGATGGAGCTTTTTACGGACCTAAAATAGATTTCCATCTACAAGATGCAATAGGAAGAACTTGGCAATGCGGTACAATACAATTGGATTTCCAAATGCCTGAAAGATTTGATATTCACTATATAGACAGCAACAATGAGAAAAAACGTCCTGTAATGTTGCACAGAACTATATTTGGAAGTATAGAAAGATTTATAGGAATATTAATAGAGCATTTTGCAGGTAAATTCCCATTATGGTTATCACCTGTACAAGTAAAAATACTTCCTATTTCCGACAAATTTAACGATTACGCTTATGAAGTACAAAAAGAATTAAAATCTTTAGGATTTAGAGTAGAAGTGGATTCAAGAGCAGAGAAGATAGGTTTTAAAATAAGAGAATCACAACTTGAAAAAGTACCGTATATGTTGGTAGTAGGGGAAAAAGAAGAGCAAACAAACAGTGTAGCTGTTCGTTCAAGAGATTTAGGAGATTTAGGTCAAATATCAAGACAGGATTTAATATCTAAATTACAAAAAGAAAATGATGAAAAAATAATATTAAAAGCAGAACAGTAAATATAAAAATATAATATAGAAATTGAATTATAAAAAACCACTAATCTTCAAAAAAAGAAAATTAGCGGTTTTTAATTTTTTTAAACATAAATATTATTTAATATAATGCTAAAATATATTATAATTATTCTTCATCTTCAAATAAGTCGCTGAAAAGTTCCATAAACTCTTCAGATATAGCTTGATACTCGTCTTCATTTTCTATATTTTTAAGGCTGATTTCATCACCTATTTCTTCATATATATATAACAATATATTATCTGATTCGGGCTCAGCTAATGCTATATATTCAACGTCGTCAACTTCAAAAAGACCTATGACATCACAAGTCATAGAAGTTCCGTCATCTAATACTAAGTCAATAGTCTGGTCTTCTTCGAAAAATTCTATATTTTCTTCAAATCCTTCTTTTTTTTCTTTATCGCTCATTAAAATACCTCCTGTTATTTTGTTTATGCAAAAACATAAACATTTTTTAATTACATATAAATAAGTAATTATTATATATTTATATTAAAACAGCTAAATAGAAAAAAGTCAATTAAATTTTTTATTTAACTGATAAATTTATAGATAGTAAAATTAAATATGTCTATAAATATTTTGAGTGAAATGCCTTATAATTCAGTAGAAAATTCTTTAATGAGTTGAGTAAAAATTTATTGTATATTTTTTATAGAAAAATAAAATTTTAACAAAAATATATAATAAATTAGAAAAAATAATTTTGAAATTAAGAAAATTAGTGTATAATATATAAGTATTTTATTTTATTGTGTTTAAGGAGAAATATTATGAGAAGAATAGCCGTACTTACAAGTGGTGGTGACGCTCCGGGAATGAACGCCGCTATAAGAGCAGTAGTTAGATATTCTATATACAAAGGTCTTCAAATTTTTGGGATAGAAAGAGGGTATAAAGGACTTATAGAAGGTGATTTGAAAGAAATGCTCATTCCATCTGTTGGAGATATAATACACAGGGGCGGAACTATACTCAGATCTGCAAGATGCTTGGAGTTTATGGAAGAAGAAGGTAAAAAAAGAGCACTTAATATACTTGACGTTTTTAAAATAGACGGGCTTGTTGTAATAGGCGGTGACGGTACTTTTAGAGGTGCTAAGACCTTATGTGATGCCGGATTTCCTGTTATAGGTGTTCCCGGTACTATAGATAATGACCTTGCATATACAGATTATACAATAGGTTTTGACACCGCCTTAAATACAGTTCTTGATGCAGTGTCAAAATTAAGAGACACAACTTCATCTCATGAAAGGGTAAGTATAATAGAAGTTATGGGAAGAAATTGCGGAGATATAGCGCTTTATACAGGGCTTGGCGGTGGAGCTGAAGAAATTCTCGTTCCTGAAACAAAACATGATATTGACAATATTTGTAAGAAAATATTATTATCTGCAAACAGAGGTAAAACTCAAAGTATTATAATGGTTGCTGAAGGTGTAGGTTCAGCTAATGATATATGTGCACAGATACATGAAAAAACAGGATTAGATGTGAGAGCTACAATACTTGGACATATACAAAGAGGCGGTTCTCCAACTGCAAAAGATAGAATTCTTGCAAGTCAATTTGCAGCGCATGCTGTACAATGCTTGTTAGACGGTAAATCATCAAGAGTTGTGGGCATTAGAGAAAATAAAATTATGGATATGGATATTACAGAGGCTTTGGATATGAAATCTAAATTTAATGAATCAATGTATGAACTTACTAAAATCCTGTCTATATAAATAAAAATATTAAATCAATTACTATTTATTGAAATTATAAATAAAAAATGGTGTATTATTATTTTGCTAATAAATTTATAATCAGCATAGAAAATATTAATATATTTTTAAGGGTGTAAATATAAAATTTTATATATTAAAAATAATTTATTTGGAAAGGCAAAAAAATGTTAAAAAACTATAAAAAAACTAAAATCGTTTGTACTATAGGACCTGCATCAGAAAGTGCTGAAACATTAAAACAACTTATTGATGAAGGAATGAATGTTTGTAGACTTAACTTTTCACACGGTTCATATGATGAGCATCAAGCAAGAATTGATACAATAAAAAAAGTGAGAAACGAAGTTAAAAGACCTATTGCCATATTACTTGACACAAAAGGTCCTGAAATAAGAACGGGAAACTTCAATAAAGATGAAGTGACTCTTAATGCAGGACAAAAATTTACTATTACAATGGATGACGTTGTAGGAGATGAAACAAAATGTACAGTTTCTTACAAAGAACTTGTTGATGATGTAAATGTAAATGACAGAATACTTATAGATGACGGACTTATAGAACTCGTTGTATTATCAAAAGACAAAAAAGATATATTGTGCGAAGTAAAAAATACAGGAATAGTAAAGAATAAAAAAGGTGTAAATGTTCCTAATGTAAAAATAAATCTTCCTGCTATAACACAAAAAGACAAAGAAGATATAATATTCGGTATAAAAAATGATATAGATTATATAGCAGCATCATTTGTAAGAAAAGCCTCAGATGTTCTTGCCATAAGAGAAGTGCTTGAAAATAACGGCGGACAAAGTATAAAAATAATTTCAAAAATCGAAAGTCAAGAAGGTGTAGATAACATAGATGAAATTCTTGAAGTATCTGACGGTATAATGGTAGCAAGAGGGGATCTCGGCGTAGAAATACCTACAGAAGAAATACCTATGGTACAAAAAGAGATAATAAAAAAATGTAATTCTCTTTCAAAATATGTAATTACAGCCACTCAAATGCTGGATTCAATGATGAGAAATCCAAGACCTACAAGAGCGGAAGTAACAGATGTTGCCAATGCCATATTTGACGGAACTGACGCAATAATGCTTTCAGGAGAAACAGCAGCAGGAAAATATCCTGTTGAAGCAGTAAAAACTATGGCAAAAATAGCAAGAGCTACTGAAGAAAGCTTTGACTATGAACTTATATTAAGACAGAAAAAAGCATTTATGCAGCCTACTATAACAAACGCAATAAGCCATGCCACTTGTACAACTGCTATGGATTTAAAAGCAAAAGCAATTATAACAGCAACATCAGGAGGATATACTGCAAGAATGGTGTCAAGTTACAGACCTTTTGCACCAATAATAGCATCTACAAATGACGAAAAAACATATAGACAGATGTCACTTTATTGGGGAGTGTTTGCTATATTAAATACAGAATCAGGTTCAGCTGAAGATGTAATTGATTCATCAATTCAATTATCATTGGAAAAAAATGCAATAGATGCAGGAGATCTTGTTGTAATAACAGCAGGAGTGCCTGTAGGAAAATCAGGAACTACAAATCTGCTTAGAGTTCATATAGCTGCACAAAACTTAGTAAAAGGTATTGGTGTAGGAAGTTCAAATGTATCAGGAACAGCAAGAGTTATAACTAACTCATCACAAGAAATAAATGAAAATGATATAATCATAACTTCATCTACAGATGTGGATATGATGCCTCAAATCAAAAAAGCAAGTGCAATAGTAACAGAGTTTGGCGGTCTTACATCTCATGCTGCTATAGTAGGATTAAATCTTGGTATACCAGTAATAGTATCTGCTGACAAAGCGACTCAAGAAATAACAGATGGAGAAACTATAACAGTAGATGCCGCTACAGGAATAGTATACAAAGGAACTGTAAAAACTCTATAATTAAATAAAATTAAATTATATCGCATATTATTTTAATGATAATATTGAAATTAATAAGCGGAATTTATAAATATAATTAAGTTAAAAAATATTTGTTATAAAAAGTTGTCTTTCATTATTTTTATAGTGAAAGACCTTTTTGATTTTTATATAGCTTTTATACTAAAAATCATTTAAAATAAAAATGAAAATATTTAATTAGGGAACATTTTTTATATTTTTATGTTACATTGTTATTGAAATAAGTTTTAGTATAAAAATTAGTTAATGAATGGAGTATTATGTACGAAAAAAATATTTTGCAAATGTATGATTTCTTCAAGATAAGTGAAGAAGATTTTGAATATTCAAATAAAATAGAAGAACAAATTAAACAAGAATTTGAAGAACTTGACAAAATAAAACAATTTAATCAATTAAAAGTTTTAAAAGCTATGCAAATGGCAAAATTAAGCGATACACATTTTAACTCATCAACCGGATACGGATATAACGACATCGGTAGAGAAAAAGTTGAAGAGATATACAGTAATGTCTTCAACACTGAAGATGCTCTTGTAAGACCCTCTATTGCAAATGGAACGCACGCTTTGTCAATATGTCTTAATGCCTTACTTATGCCAAAAGATACAATGCTTTCTATATCAGGCAAGCCTTATGACACACTTGACGGAGTAATCGGTATAAAAGAGCAGGAGATGTCATTAAAAGAATATAATATACAGTATAAACAGATTGATTTAATAAATGATGGAGATTTTGACGTAGAAAAAATAAAAACTGAGCTTGCAAAAGATAAATCAATAAAACTTGTATATATACAAAGGTCAAAAGGTTATTCAACAAGAAAGTCAATAATGATACAAGATATAAAAGAGATAGTTCAGGTAGTAAAGGGTATAAGAAGTGATGTAAACATAATGGTTGATAACTGCTATGGTGAGTTTTTGGACTATTTGGAACCTACTGATGTCGGTGTAGATATAATGGCAGGCTCACTTATAAAAAATCCCGGTGGTGGCTTGGCAATAACAGGTGGATATATAGTTGGAAAAGAAAAATTGGTAGATAGGTGTGCAAAAAAATTGACATCAAACAGCATAGGCAAAGAATGTGGCTTGACATTCAATACCAACAGAATCACATTGCAAGGTTTGTTTATGGCACCTAATGTGGTAAACGGAGCTTTAAAAGGAGCAGTTTTCACAGCAAAATTATTCGAAAAAGATAATTATAAAGTATTTCCTAAAAGCAATGATAAACGAAGTGACATAATACAAGCCATAACCTTTGATACAAAACAGGAAGTCATAGAGTTTTGCAAAGCTATACAAAAATCCGCACCCGTAGATTCATATGTGACACCTGAGCCATGGGATATGCCCGGATATGATTGTGAAGTTATAATGGCTGCAGGAGCATTTGTTCAAGGCTCGTCAATAGAATTAAGTGCAGACTCACCTATAAGATATCCATATACGGTATATTTTCAAGGAGGACTTACTTATGAACACTCAAAAATCGGTGCAATAATGGCATATAATGCTGTAAAATGTATTAAATAGTATAAATAAAAAACTTTTTTTGAAAGAAAAATATTTTAAATTGCAAAAAAATAAAAAAATATGCTTTTCTTTAAATAAAAAACTTAAAATTATATATTTTTTGTGATATAATTTTTAACATATTTTAAATTTGAAAATATATATCAATTTTGGAGGGCTTTGTATGAATGCCATTAATCTACTAAAAGAAAATAATCTTTTATTCACATTAAAAAAAGATTACCATTCAATAGAAGACTTGAAAAAAATCTTTGAAGAACATAAAGAAATAAAATTTGTATCGCTTGCAGGTTATGACCTTAGAGGAAACTATACAGATGCGAGAATACCTATAAGTATAATAATAGACGATTTAGAAGATTTTTTAAAACAAGGGGTTCAAACAGATGGTTCAAGTGTTGAACTAAGGCAAATCGCATCATTAAATGATGCAAAAGTAATTATTGTGCCTGATATGGATTGTGATTGGCATGTAGATTATAATTTCTCGTTTGTAGATGAAAATACAAAACTTCCTGTAGGAACACTAAGAATACCGTCATTTTTGATACACAATGATAAGATAGTATGCTCAAGAGGCATTTTAAAAAGAGCTGTTAAAAATTTGCAAAATAACGTAAAAAAAATAGTAGAAGAAAATGAAAGCATAAAAGAAGAATTAGGAATAAAAGATAAAAAAATAAAATCCATTGAAATATCAGCAGCAACAGAATTGGAATTTTGGGTAAAAACACCGGAAGAAATAAGAGATGTAGAAGAACTGTCAACTTCACAAGTTTTAAAAGAGCAGTATTGGAAAAGAACAGAAGGAAATGTAAGGACAGCAATGGAATATTGTCTATTGCTTATGGATAAATACGGTTTTGAACCTGAAATGGGACATAAAGAAGTTGGGGGAGTTCATTCAAAATTGACTGAAAACGGAGATCACAGTCATATAATGGAACAATTGGAAATAGATTGGAAGTATTCCGATCCTATACAAACTGCTGACAATTTATATATAATAAAAAATTTGGTATCAGATATATTCAACAGCTTCGGCTTGGAAGTAACATTTGATGCAAAACCTATGGATAAAGTTGCAGGAAGTGGAGAGCATACACATATAGGACTTATAGCAAAATTAGATGACGGTAAAGCAATAAATATATTCAATCATGTTGAAAAAGACAAATATTATATGAGTAGTATAGGATTTTCATCTCTTGCAGGCATACTTAGAAATTATGAAGTTATAAATCCTTTTGTTACGGCAACAACAGATGCGTTTAATAGATTAAGACCTGGATTTGAAGCACCTGTGTGTATAGTTACATCACTTGGAAAATCTCCACAAATACCTTCAAGAAACCGCTCAATATTAATAGGTCTTATAAAAGATAGTAACAATCCTAAACAAACAAGATTTGAGCTTAGAGCAACTAATCCAAATTCTAATCTATATTTAGTTTTATCGGCAGTTTATCAATGTATGCTTGACGCAATAAACTTTTATATCCCTAAATATGATGTGGCATTCATACAAAATGAAATGTCAAAAAAAGCCGGAGAAGACAGTGTGTATTTAGAAAAAGAAAGACTTTATCGCTCGGAAGAAAATGTATTTGAAGCATATACACAGGAAGAAAGAAATGCAATATTTTCCATACCGCCTGCAACAGTATATGAAAATATACAAGCTTTGGACATATATAAAGAAAAACTGGAAATACTCAAAAAAGACGGTGTATTTACAGACGAAATAATAAACTCATATAAAATATCAACTTTAGAGTTTTGGGCAAAAGAGCTGAAAGGCAGAATAGTTGAAAACAGTAGAGATAGAGTAAGAGAATCCGTAAAATTACATTATGACACAGAAGATATATCAGATCTTGATATAGTAAACTGGACAAAAGTAGAAAGCATAAGATGGGAGCTTATGAAAGATACAGTAGAAAAAAAATCATTATTTACACAAATAGACAATGCAATTGACGAAAAAGATTATAAAAAAGCATCTAAACTGCAAATCGAGATGTCAAAAAAAGTTAATGAATTAGCAGAAATTTACAAAAAATACAAAAAAAATATATTTTAGTCAAAAAATATTATAATAGACTTATTCAATTAATTTAAAGTTGCGGATGTGATGATTATGGTAAGAGAAGCGATTAAAGAAGATTTATATGAATTATTGAGCTTATATCTATTTCTACACGAAAAAGATGTTCCTGAAGATACAAGGCATTTGGAGATTACATGGAATAAAATCATTGAAGATGTGAATCATCATATTATTGTCAACGAGATAAATGGTAAGATACTTTCATCTTGCGTTTGTGTTATCATTCCAAATCTTACGAGAAATATGCGTTCATATGCATTTATTGAAAATGTAGTTACTAATGAAGAGTATCGTGGAAAAGGGTATGCAACAGAATGTCTTAATTATGCTAAAGAAATAGCGATAAACAATAACTGCTATAAGATGATGCTTTTAACAGGTACAAAAAATGAAAGCACATTAGATTTTTATAAAAATGCCGGATATAACAGTGAAGATAAAACTGCATTTATACAGTGGCTTGAATAGAGATTAAAAAACAGTAAGTCGCAATGATATGATACTCCATAAGTAGATAAGATAAATAACCAAAACTACTTATGGAGTTTTTTTATGGCAAAAATGTTTGACTTTTTTACATACAAACAAATCATATGATGAAATTAAATCTTGTAATAATAGTAAAACTCTGATACAATAATTATTTGAAATAATAGAAAAGGGAGATTGTAATGTTTGAAAATTTGAGCTCATTAAAAGATAAATATGCGGATTTGGAAATAAAAATAGCAGACCCTGAAATCATTAATAATCAAGAACAATGGCAAAAACTGATGAAAGAGCACGCAGAGTTATCTCCGGTTGTTTCAAAATATAATGAATATGTGAAAGCAACAGAAGATATAAAAGGTGCTAAAGATATAATCGCTAATGAAACAGATGAAGATTTGAGAGATTTGGCAAAAGAAGAATTATCAGATTTGGAAGAAAATTTGGAAAAAGTAATAGAAGAATTAAAGATTTTGTTACTTCCAAAAGATCCTAATGATGATAAAAACGTAATAGTTGAAATAAGAGGCGGTGCCGGTGGAGAAGAAGCAGCACTTTTTGCAGGCGTATTGTTTAGAATGTATTCTATGTATGCTTCAAACAGAAGATGGAAAGTTGAGCTTATGTCATCAAATGAGACAGGAATAGGCGGATATAAAGAAGTAATATTTATGATTAGCGGAAAAGGTGCGTATTCAAGACTTAAATTTGAATCAGGAGTTCATAGAGTGCAAAGAGTACCAGAAACGGAATCTCAAGGAAGAATACACACATCTACAGTAACTGTCGCAGTGCTTCCCGAGGCAGAAGATGTTGAAGTAAATTTAGATTTAAATGATGTAAGAGTAGATGTATTCCGTTCATCAGGTAATGGAGGTCAGTCTGTAAATACAACAGACTCCGCTGTAAGACTTACACACATACCGACAGGAATAGTAATATCTATGCAGGATGAAAAATCACAGCTGAAGAATAAAGAAAAAGCATTCAAAATATTAAAAGCCAAATTATATGACATGGAATTGGAAAAAGCCCAAAAAGAAATGGCAAGTCAAAGAAAATCTCAAGTAGGTACAGGAGATAGGGCAGAAAGAATAAGAACATATAATTATCCTCAAGGTAGGGTATCCGACCATAGAATCGGTCTGAATTTGTATAAATTGGAAGCATTTTTAAATGGAGATTTAGACGAAGTTATAGATGCATTAATCACAACTGCTCAAGCAGAAAATTTGAATTCATTGGAAAATATATAAAGAGAAAAAAATGTTTACACAAATAATAAAAATAGACAAATATAATGCTGACATAACTGTAAAAAGAGCTGCCGAAATAATAAGAGCAGGAGGGCTTGTTATATTTCCTACAGAAACTGTGTACGGAATAGGAGCAAATGCTTTAAATGAAAAGTCTGCAAGTAGGATATATAACGCCAAAGGCAGACCTTCAGATAATCCTCTTATAGTTCATATAGCGGATGAAAAAGATATATACACTTTAGGTGTAAATATTGATAACAGGATAGAAAAAATAATATCTGCATTTTGGCCAGGTCCATTGACATTAATTTTAAATAAATCGTCAAATGTGCCATATAGAACTACAGGCGGATTAGATACTGTGGCTGTTAGAATGCCTTCAAATATTATTGCAAATAAAATTATAAAAGAAAGTGGCGTTCCTATAGCGGCTCCTTCAGCCAATATATCAGGACGTCCATCAATAACATCCGAAGAATTTATAAAAGAAGAATTTGAAGGAAAGGTTGACATGATAATACTTGACAATAATTCTTCAATTGGTATAGAATCTACTGTTATAGACACAACAGGTGATAATATAGTCATATTAAGACCGGGATTTGTAACAAAGTCAGACATAGAACGAGTTATAAATGAAGATGTGCATATTGATACAAATCTTAAAGACAATACAGCTAAGCCAAAATCACCTGGTATGAAATATAAACATTATAGTCCTAATTGTGAAGTCTATATAGTAGATGGAGATAATAAAATAGAAAAAATATATGATCTTATAAAAAAAGATAATTTATCTAATAAAAAAAGCGTTGTAATAGGCAAAGAAGAATATCAAAGTTTATTTAACAATTTTATCTCGCTTGGAAAAGATGACATTACAGCGGCAAAGAATATATTTAAGGTGTTAAGACAACTTGACAAAGAAAATTTTGACAAAGCATATTTTATAAATATGTCTGATACTGAGTTGGAGTTTTCAATAATGGATAGAATGAAAAAGGCATCCGGATATAAAATAATTTAGAAAAGAGGTTATGTATGAAAATAGGATTTGGCTGTGACCATGGTGGTTTTGAACTGAAAAAACAAGTTTTAAAATATCTTCAGGATAAAGGATATGAATGTATTGATTATGGGATATATGAAAATCAATCTGTAGATTATCCGGATTATGCAAAGATAGTGGCTAAAGCCGTTTTGAATAAAGAAGTAGACAAAGGTATTTTGTTTTGTGGTACAGGCATAGGCATATCAATAGCTGCCAACAAGATAAAAGGTATAAGATGTGCAAATTTATCTGATACATACAGTGCAAGTAAATGTGTAGAACACAACAACTGTAATATGATTTCTTTAGGTGGCAGAACTGTCGGTGTAGAAATAGCATTTGAAATAGTAGATAGATTTTTAAGTGCAAAGTTCGAAGGCGACAGACACGAAAGACGTGTTAATAAGTTGATGTCTTTTGAAAATGAAATATAAATTTTACCCAAGCAGAAGAAAATACTATAAAAAGTCAAAAATATTTAAAAAATATTATAATTTACAAAGAAAATAATTGACTATAAAAATACATAAACAAGGAGTAATTATATGTCTAAATTAACTATATTAGATCATCCTTTAATACAGCATAAAATTGCAATAGCAAGAAATAAAAATACAGGTTCAGGTCTTTTCAGACAACTTGTAAAAGAAATAGGAATGTTGATGGTATATGAAGTTACAAGAGATTTGACGCTTGAAGATGTAGAAATAGAAACACCTATTTGCAAAACAAAAGCAAAGATGTTGCGAGGCAAAAAAATGGCTGTAGTTCCTATATTGAGAGCAGGTATAGGTATGGTTGACGGAATATTGGAACTTGTACCACAAGCAAAAGTAGGTCATATAGGACTTTATCGTGATCCTGTTACAAAAGAACCGGTGGAATATTTTTGCAAATTGCCACAAGATGTTGCCCAAAGAGATTTTATATTGGTAGATCCGATGCTTGCAACAGGAGGTTCTGCAAGTGCAGCCATAACATTGTTAAAAAACAAAAATATAAAATCTATAAGGCTTGTATGTCTTGTCGGTTGTCCTGAAGGTGTAAAAAGAGTTCAGACAGATCATCCTGATATAGATATATATTTGGCATCGCTTGATGAAAAATTGAATGAAGATTGTTATATAGTTCCAGGCTTGGGAGATGCCGGAGATAGAATATTCGGAACAAAATAGTTATTTATAAATAAATTATAACAAATTTATTATAATATGATGATAATCTCATTAAAATATTTTCTAAAACATTAATAAAATAATAATTCATTATTAAAGATTTACAATGTTTTATATTTACTTTATAAATATAAATAAAAAAGATTTGATATACACTACAAAATTTAATCAAAATGTTTGATTAAATCAATAACTATAGGAGGAGTGTATGTTCGGACTCAAATATGTGTTGTCAACAACACAATTATTTATAATATCATTTATATTTTCTATTGTACTTTCATGCTTTGCAACTCCGTTTGTAATAAAATTGGCACATAAGATAGGTGCGATAGATGTTCCAAAAGATAATAGAAGAGTGCATAAAGTTCCAATTCCAAGACTTGGAGGAATATCAATAGCATTTTCATTTTTTGTTACTACAATTTTCTTCAATTCTATGAACAAAGAGTTGATAGTACTGTTTATTGCACTTTTTATAATTTTAATTATGGGTGTTGTAGATGATATTAAAGATTTGAATGCAAAACTTAAATTTTTTATCCAAATAGTAGCTGCTTCGATTGTTGCAGTTTTTGCTATAAAAATTGAATATCTTGCAAACCCTATGATGCCGATGCATTATCTGTTTTTAAGATATATGAGCATACCTATAACTGTATTTTGGATAGTAGGTATAACTAATACAGTTAATCTAATAGACGGTCTTGACGGTTTAGCAGCAGGAATATCTGCAATATCATCCACTACTCTTGCATTGATACTTTTTAAAAATGGAGATTATTTCCATACATTGTTGTTAATCTCATTAATAGGAAGTATTTTAGGATTTTTGCCATTTAATTTCAATCCTGCAAAAATATTTATGGGTGATACAGGAGCATTATTTTTAGGATTTACTCTTGCAGTTATATCAATGACTGCAACAATAAAATCCGCTGCAACACTTGCAGTATTTATACCTATATTGACATTAGGCATACCTATATTTGATACAGCATTTGCAATATTAAGACGTGCAAAGAATAAACAGCCTATAATGCAGGCTGATAAAGGACATCTTCATCACAGACTATTGAATAACGGATTATCACAAAAACAAACGGTACTGATATTATATATGATGAGCGTTATATTAGGACTTAGTGCATATTTTATATCAGAAACAGGAAGAAGATTTTCTTTATTTATTTTGGTAGTGGATATAATACTTATAATTTTTGTTACTCTTAAATTTAAAATTCTAAAAAAAGGTTAATCTCATGAATAAAATAAAAATTATGTCGGTTTTCGGCACAAGACCGGAAGCTATAAAAATGGCACCTCTTGTAAAAAAATTGTACAACGATGATATTTTTGAGTCAAAAGTTTTGGTAACAGGTCAACATAGACAAATGCTTGACAGCGTCTTAGAAATATTCAACATCAAGCCTGATTACGATTTGAATATAATGAAACACGGACAAACAATACAAGATATAACATCAAAAGTAATATACGGTACTTGCGAAATAATACAAAATAAGTTCCGACCTGATCTATTACTTGTACACGGCGATACTTCGACAAGTTTTTCTGCTGCACTTGGAGCATTTTATGAAAAAGTTACTGTAGGACATATAGAAGCAGGGCTTAGAACAGGCAATATATATTCTCCTTATCCGGAAGAAATGAACCGAAAATTGATAGGCTCTATTGCCACATACCATTTTGCACCTACAAAAAACAATAAATACAATCTGTTAAGAGAATATATTTCAGAAAAAAATATAATTACAACAGGTAATACGGTTATAGATGCGCTTCATAGTGTAATAAAAGATGATTTTGATTTCTCAAAAGAAGACTTTAAAAATATAGATTTTTCAAAAAAAATAATTTTGCTTACTTGTCATAGGAGAGAAAACTGGGGTAAGCCTATGGAAGATATATTCTTTGCTCTAAATAAAATCGCTGAGGAAAATAATGATATCCAGATAGTATATCCTGTGCATATGAATCCTGCTATAGTAAAATTAGCAAACGAAAAATTTACTGCAAGCAATGTTGCTCTTATAAAACCGCTTGAATATGAAGAATTTGCCAATCTAATGAATAAATCATATTTTATTATGACAGATTCAGGAGGATTACAAGAAGAAGCACCTTCACTTGGAAAACCTGTATTGGTTCTAAGAACTGAAACTGAACGTCCTGAAGCAGTGAAAGCTGGTACTGTAAAAGTTGTAGGAGTTGACAAAAATGATATATATAAAGAAGCAAATATATTGCTTAAAGATGAAAAATCATACAAACAAATGGCAAATGCAGTAAATCCTTATGGAGACGGAAAAGCTTGTGACAGAATAATAGATTTTATAAAACACATATATAGATAAATCAAAATATACGTTTTATAAAATTTCTTCAACTTGTATTTAAGATAAAAAATAGTTTTTAAATAAAAATAATCGATTATCAAGAAGATGGTCGATTATTTTTATTTACATAAGACTTTAAAATTTTGTTTGTTATTCCGATAAATATGTAAAAGAGTTTTTATATTCTATTAACAATTATATATCAGGATATCTGATAAAAAGATAATTATTTTTAAATAGACATTAAAATAAAATCAAGAAATAAACAAATCTATTTTATATATGATTATTGTATGATGGAATATTAAGAAAAGAGGGCAGTAAATGATTAATACGCTATATAACAATAAGGCAAATTTAGACAAAAAAATAACCTCAAATCCATATGAAGATATTGCCTCATCAAACACGATAATAAAAGGCTCAATAATAAAAAAAGACGGCAAAAACATAAGAATACAGTTAGGAGATAACAAAACTAAGGAGATATTTGATGTAGTGACCAAAAATAATCTCAGTGTAAAACAAGGAGAAATGCTCACTATAAAAAAATCTGAGATAGAAACTATAACAAAAATAAGCAATGAATCTTTGGAAAAAGAAAAAGAAAGAGAAAAAAAAGAAATAGAAGAGCTGAAAAAAGAAGATTTACAACCTACAAAAGAAAACATAGACGCACTTAAAAACCTAAAAAATAGTGAAATACCAGTCACAAAAGAAAATATATTAAGATTTGCAACCATAAAAAACAGCTTGACAGATTTCACGCAAAACATAAATCTTAACACACTTGCAATGCTTATGAATAAAGGATATGACATAGAAAATATTCCGTTATCGCAATTAGATAAAATAGTAAAAGATGAGTCTATATTGCAAGATAAAAAAATATCAGCATTAGAAAATAAAGTTAATAAAACTATATCATATGATGAAGCACGAGATATTTCAACAAAGCTGTACAGCTCACAAATGGGTAAAGACATCCAAGATATAATAATAAGCCTAAAGAAAAATGACATTGAAATAACAAAAGAAAATGTAGATAAGATATACGATACATTTTCCAAGTTATATGATTTAAAAGAAATAAATAATGATAATATAATAAAAACATTAGAAGTAGATGACAGTAACGTATCTATAGACTTACTTTATAAAGTAAAAAATTATATAACCACATCATCTGTATCAGTTTCGTCTGTAAAATATACAGAAAATATTACAAATACTCTTACAGACGAAGATATAGAAAAAATGACGCCTGATATAGAAAATTTATTAGAAAAAATAGGAATAGACAAAAAAGATATAGATATTGCAAAAGCTATACTAAAAAATAATTCTCAGATAAACAAAGAAAATGTTGAAGAAATTAAAGAAATAAGAGAAGTATTATCACAAATACAAGAATTGATGGACAAAAATGTGGCAGGTATGCTCATAAAATCAGGTGTAGATATATCATCTATGGACATAAAACAATTACTAAAAGAAATAACATCTATAATAAACGAATTGCAAAATGTTGACAATTTACAACTCACAGACGAGCAAATGGATTTGACAAAAAATCTTATAGATGCAATCAAACAGATAAATTCAAATACAATATTAAAAAACATATCTGTAAAATCAATTTTATATTCAAGTAAAGTTGGAAAAGATTTATATGACAAATTATTTTCTAATCAAACAAGTTTTTTTAGCTACGAAAATAAAGTATCTATAAAAGCGTCAATAGTGCTAAACAATCTTGAAAACATAGATTTTAACCGCATAGATTATAAACACAACAATATATCTTTGCAATATTTAGCACAAAAACATTCTATATTTAACGATAACTCAAATTCTAAATTGCAATCATTAGAATATGAAGTGAAATATGAAAGCAAAACGGAAGTTCAAAATGGCATAATAAAGCATTACGAATATATGCGAATGAATTTAAGAGCTACTCATATAAATCAGATGATAACAAACGGAATAGATCCATATACAAGCGATATAAGACAAGTAAGTGCTTTAATTCAAAGTCAAACGATAAAACAATCCAAAACATTTGAAAAATTATCACATTTAAACGATTATACAATCAATAACATATCATCAAATATAGTAGCTGCTCAAAGTGAATTTACACTGAAAAATATAAAAAAATCATTTGATTTAGAAAATAATACAGGTAATTATATTGACAGTATAAAATATATGTTAAATGAAATCAAAGAAAAAGATTTTAAAGAATTAAAACAAATTTCAAAAAAAATAGAAAATATATTAAAAGAAAATCATACATTTACAAAAGATGATTTTAGAAAAAACATAGAGCAAATATATAAACATATTAAAGAAATGGAGCAAATAATATCAAAATCACAAGGCAAGGACAAAGAAGTATTCAATAAATATCTCAATGAAATAAAAGAGAACATAAGAGAAACTTACAAAATGTCATCAAAAAATGAAATGATACAAATACCATTTTATATGAATGGTGAATCATCAAATGCCAATGTATATGCAAAAACCAAAAAAAATAAAAAAGGCAATATAGACCCTAATGATATGAGCGTACTAATAGATTTAAACACAAAAAATTTAGGGAAAATGGGATTTTATATAAAAGTAGATAACAAAAAATTATCAATAAAAATATCAGGAAATGATGAGTCCGTATCAGCTATAAAATCTAATTTGCAATCATTAGACAACAGTTTGAACTCATTAGGATATGATATAGATTTTATAGATCTTATATCACCGGAAAATAAAGCTAAAATTTCATTTGTAAATGAAAATACAAGAGATATAAATAGTAAAGTAGACTTTTTTATATAATTTTTTATCATTAAACTAAAATATATAGAAAAAATAACGATATATTAAAGGAAGATTATGGATACTAACGGAGAGAAAGAAATATTAAACAAAAAAGCGGTCGCATTAGAATATAACGAAACTATGAATGCACCTATAGTAAATGCTAAAGGTAGAGGATATGTAGCACAAAATATGCTTGAAAAAGCAAAAATAGATGGCATAGATACGTATTTTGATGAAGAATTGTTGGAAAATCTTATGGCTCTAAGCATAGGTGAGGAAATACCACAAGAATTATATGAAATAGTATCAAAAGTGCTACAATATATAGACAGCCTTGAAAAAAACATAAAAAAGTGATAAATACCGTTAAAAATAATAAAAAATCAGAATTATAATAGTTATTTTTAAAATTTACAAAAAACTAAAATATAAAATTATACAATAGTTATATTCTGAAAATTAATTATATAAGCTAAAATGATATAAAATATCGTATGAAAGGACTATAAATATGAAATTAAATACAAATATTTTAGCAATGAATTCTGTAAGAAATCTTATGGCAACAGGTTTAAAACAAAAAACAGCATTAGAAAGATTATCATCAGGTAAAAAAATAAATAGGGCGGCTGACAATGCAGCAGGATATGCTATAGCAAAAAAGATGGCATTACAATCTTCAGGGCTTAAAATGGCATCAAAAAATTCATTAGACGGTATATCTTTAATACAAACAGCAGAAGGTGCTTTAAATGAAGTACATTCTATGCTACAAAGAATGAGAGAGCTATCCGTACAATCATCAAACGATACTAATAATATAGAAGATAGGGAAGCTATACAAAAAGAAATAAATCAACTTACATCGGAAATAAGTCGTATAGGTAAAACTACAGAATTTAATCAAATGAAGATGTTTTCTCCAAAAAATGAAGATGGTACCTATAAACCTACAATGAATATTCCTGTACAAGCCGGAGCCAACGCAAAACAAATGGTGGATATAGAATTTCAGGAAATGTCAGCATTTACTCTTAAAATATCCGGACAAGTTTCTGGCGGCCCTGTAGATGATTTATCTAACTTACCTAATCATGTCACAGACGCCAAATACACAACAATAGCTAATGTTGTCCCTCGTTATGATGATACAATTCCTGAATATTCATTGGATATAACTTCACAAAAAACAGCTAACGCTGCAATTGCTGTATATAGTAATGCCATATCAAAAATATCAGAAATACGTTCTATATTGGGAGCTGCACAAAATAGATTTGAACATAACATAAAGAGCATTGATGCAGCAGAAGAAAATGTAACTTCATCAATGTCGAGAATAGAAGATGCTGATATGGCTGAAGAAATGACAGAATTTACTAAATATAATATATTGCAACAAGCCGGTACATCAATGCTTGCCCAAGCAAATCAACTTCCACAGACTGTTTTAAAACTTTTAGAATCATAAGATACGATAAAATAGATAAATTTGAGGCATATGCTGATAATTTATCTATTTTTTTGTTAAAATATAATATAGTTTTATTTTTCTATAAAGGCTGAGTTTACATTAAGAACAAGTTCTTGAAAAAGATTTAAAATGTGTTATAATACATTGATAGAAATAGAAATAATGATGCTGATTAGTATTTCTTTCAATTATTATATGTCTATATCTGCTATCTGATTGGTAAATAACTTAACGATTATAACACAAAGGATATTTAAAAATTTAAAGATTATTTAAATATAAGTTAAATAGTATCATATAATATAAAAATAAAATTTCTAAAATTTTTAATAAAATATTATAAAAAAGTATTGACGTATCTAATATAAAATAATATAATATACGAGTAGCTTGCCGAAATGGCGGAATTGGCAGACGCACTGGACTCAAAATCCAGCGGTAGCAATATCGTGCGGGTTCGACTCCCGCTTTCGGCACCATTTATAAGTATTGACAATAGAGATAGTTGCATTGTGTAGCTTTCTCTTTTTTTTATTTTTATCAATTTTGATAAAAAAATCGATAACCTCTTGAAATATATATTTTTTTTTGATATAATTAAACCATAAAATGTTTGTAATTATACTCATTTTAGAAAAAATATGCAAAATTGTTAAGAATGTATATTCTTTTGATGATGTTTAAAGAAAGGCTCAGTTTATGAAATTAAAAAAAGCTCATAGATTAGCTGCGATAGCTAAAATTTTATCTGATAATCCCAATAAAATTTTGACATTCAATTATTTTGCTGAACGTTTCTTTTCCGCAAAATCAACTATAAGTTCAGATATATCATCTATAAAAGCTATATTTGATGAGCAAAAATTGGGCAGAGTTGTAACTATACCCGGGGCAGCCGGTGGAGTAAAATACATACCGACTATATATAAAGATGAGTGTATTACGTTTTTGAATTCACTTTGCGAAAGATTATCATCTAAAGAAAGGATTTTGCCTGGAAGATTTTTATATTTAATCGACCTGATATATGACCCTTTTGTAGTAGAAAAAATAGGAAAAATATTTGCTTCTATAGTTAATTATTCTGAAGCTGATTATTTGGTCACTATTGAGACAAAAGGAATACCTATGGCGATAATGACAGCCAAAATTATGAATTTACCATTACTGATAATACGAAAGAACACCAAGATATCAGAAGGTCCATCTATAAATATTACCTATGTAACTGGTAAAAATAATTCTAAGATACAAACTATGTCGCTACCTATAAAGAGCATCAAAAAAGGTTCTAAAGTTATAATTTTAGACGATTTTATGCGTGGTGGTGGAACTATCAAAGGTATGCATGACTTGATGAAAGAGTTTTCTGTTGAAGTTATAACAAGCATAGTCATAATAGCAACCCAAGAGCCTGAAATTAAGAAAATACATAATTATGAATATCTTATTTCGCTTGAAGAACAAGATGGAAAAAACATCCTCAAGCCGTCAAGCAAAATAATTTCTCAACTTGAGTCTTAATTCAGTTAAAACAGTTCAAGTTTCTTAGAAACTTAACTATTTTATATACCTTAATATTTTAATTAATGGTGCTAGTTTTTTGTTCATAATATATATTTAAGTATCATTAGTAGCAAACAAAGATAGGAGTATTAAAATGAAAATCACAGACGTAAGAGTAAGAAAATTATCAGAAGAAGGTAAAATGAGAGGTATTGTTTCTGTAACTTTTGATGACACATTCGTTGTTCATGACATTAAAATAATAGAAGGACAAAACGGACTTTTCATTGCTATGCCTAGCAGAAAAGTTAATGATAACGAGTTTAGAGATATTGCGCATCCTATAAACTCAGAATCAAGAAACGAACTTCAAGAAGCTATACTGAAAGCTTACGAAGAAGCTAAAGTTAAAGCTAGTGAAGTTGAAAACGAAGTACATGCATAACAAAACGAAGTATAGCTTGACTAAAATGGTCGAGCTATACTTTAATATTCATCTTTCCTACTTCGCATAATATGTATTATGCGAAGTAGGAAAGATGAATATTAACAAAAACAAATAATACATTAAAATCATATATAATTTAAAATAGATAACACTATAAATACTTATATAATAAAACCGACGATCAAGGAGTTTATATGAATATAAATGAACTTATTTTTAAATTAGATGATAGTTATTCTGAAGATGATTTTTACTATATAACTTCTTTTTTGAACGCTCTTAATACTGCCGGTAAAAGCAAAAATACTATATACTCATATTTTAGAGATTTAAAAGTTTTTTTTGATTTTAAAAACAATAATGAATTGTTAAAAAAGATACCTATTAATAATTTAAAACCAATAAACATAAATATTTATTATTCTTATTTAGTTTCAGAAAAAGGCAACTCTACGATTTCTATAAATAGAAAGAAATATGTGTTAAAATTATTTTTTGAGTACTTGATAGAAACGGAAGTTTTAACAAAATCTCCTATTCCTAAAGAAAGCATAATAAAATCTAAATCAAAAGTAAAAAGCAAACTTCCTACATATCTCGAAATAGATGAGATACAGAAGATAAACAACAGTATAATGGATTATTATAAAGATAAATTTGCTAAATCGAGAGATTTTTTTATAATAAACCTTTTTCTTCATACAGGTCTTAGAATTTCAGAGCTTATATCTTTGGATATAGGCGATATGGAAAAGACTAAAAAAACTGATTTTTTATCAATTATCGGAAAAGGAAATAAAGAAAGAATAGTGCCTATAAATATAGAGGAATTAGCAAAAGAATTGCACGATAATGATAACCTTATAGAAAAATATCTTGAATACAGATACGCTATGGACACCGATGATGATGCATTGTTTGTATCTCACAAAGGCAAAAGATTATCGGCAAGATATATCCAAATCGCATTAAAGAAGATAATATCATATTCCAACATAGGAAAAGATATAACTCCGCATAAATTACGCCATACTTTTGCAACTCATTTTTTGAAAAATGGAGCAAATTTAAGACTCGTTCAAGAAGTATTGGGACATAGTTCAATATCTACAACACAGATATATACGCATTCAAATAAGCAAGATTTAATGGACGCTATGAAGAAAAATAATATAAAGTATTAATATCTATTAAATTTTTTAAATATATTAAAAATAAAGATTTATTAAGCGAAACTGTAATCATATGTTTCAACTTAATAAATCTTATTTTTATACTAATATATCATTAAATAAGTGCATAAACTTTTAATATTATATTAAAACTATATTTTTTTAAAACTCTGCATTGCCTACAGTTCTCGGGAAAGCTATAACATCTCTTATATTTGACATACCTGTTAAATACATTATCATTCTCTCAAATCCTAAACCATATCCTGAATGCTTTACTCCACCATATTTTCTTAGTTCCAAATACCACCAATATGTTTCTAAATCAAGATTGTTTTCTTTTATTCTTTGTTCCAATACTTCAAGTCTTTCTTCTCTCTGTGAGCCCCCTATTATCTCTCCAACTCCCGGTACTAATAAATCCATGGCAGCGACTGTTTTGCCGTCGTCATTTCTTCTCATATAAAATGCCTTTATCTCTTGAGGGTAATCAGTTACAAATACAGGTTTTTTGAATATTTTCTCTGTTATATATCTTTCGTGTTCTGTTTGCAAATCTATGCCCCACTTTACAGGATAATCGAATTTTTGACCTGATTCTTCCAATAATTCTATAGCTTTTGTATAAGTTATTCTTTCAAAATTACTATTTACAATATTGTTTAATCTATCAAATAATCCTTTGTCTATAAAGCTGTTGAAAAATTCCATCTCTTCTTTTGCATTTTCAAGACAATAATTTATTATATATTTTACCATTTCTTCAGCAACATTCATATTGTCATTGATATCTGCAAATGCCATTTCAGGTTCTATCATCCAAAATTCTGCAGCATGTCTTGCAGTATTTGAGTTTTCCGCTCTAAATGTAGGACCGAAAGTATAAACATTTTGAAAAGCCAAAGCATATATTTCAGCCTCTAATTGGCCACTAACTGTAAGGTTAGTTTTTTTACCGAAGAAATCTTTACCAAAATCTACTTCGTTATCATTTTTAGGTAAATTATTCATATCAAGTGTAGTTACTTGAAACATTTCTCCTGCACCTTCAGCGTCAGAGGCTGTTATTATAGGTGCATGTACATATACGAAATTTTTTTCTTGAAAAAATTTATGTATTGCAAAAGCTGCTAATGAACGTATTCTAAATACTGCAGAAAAAGTATTTGTTCTCGGTCTTAAATGTGCCATTGTTCTCAAGTATTCAAATGAATGTCTTTTCTTTTGAAGTGGATAATCTACAGTTGATGGAGCTAATAATTCAACATTTATAGCATTTACTTCAAAGTCTTGTTTTGCAGCTTGTGTAGTGACTAACTTTCCTATTACTTTTATAGCTGTAGATATAGGATATTTCACAATATCTTTGAAATTTTCAAATTTATTTGATTCCAATACTATCTGAATATTTTTAAAAAAAGTTCCATCATTTAATTCTATAAACGCAAATTTATTTGAATCTCTGACAGTCTTTATCCAACCTTGTACAGCTATATCTTTTTCTATATAATCTTGTGAATTTTTAAATATTTCTTTAATTGAAACTGCTTTCATTTTAATTAACCTCTTTAACGTAAATTTTTCTAACTAAAAAACAAGTTGCATAGTTAATATTATATTGCAAAAACATTAACTACACAACTATTTTTTATAATTTATTTTGTAAAAATTATTTTTATAATGCTCCTTTATATATGAGTCTTATTTTTTCCAAATTAACTTCGCCTTTTTCTCCCAACTTAGTAAAACCGTGTTTTTCAAGTTGATTAGTTAATATCTCTACAGCTTCTTCACCAATTTCATAATCTTTAAAATGTGTAGGTACACCTAAACTTTCAAAAAATTCGGCAGTTTTTTGTATTGCTTGATCTATTTTTTCATCTTCGCTACCTTGTGTTATATTAAATATATTTTTTGCATATTGTAGTATTTTATCTTTTTTAGAATTTCTCATTACATTCATAAGAGATGGTAATACTATTGCTAAAGTTCTTCCATGATCTATACCGTATTTTTCTGTTATTTCGTGTCCTAATATATGAGTTGCCCAGTCTTGAGGAACACCACATGCTAAAAATCTGTTAAGTCCATTAGTTGCCGCCCACATAAAATTAGCTCTTACTGCATAATTGTGTTTATTTTCATCAACTATATCACTTCCAAGCTCTATTAATGTTTTAAGTACACCTTCTGCGTGATAGTCTTGCACTCTCGCATCTACAGGATATGTTAAATATTGTTCCATTACATGGACATAAGTATCAACAACTCCGTTTGCCAACTGACGTTTCGGAAGAGTATAAGTAAGCTCAGGATCTAAAACTGAAAATTGAGGATGCACCAATGGAGAACCAAAAGATAATTTTGCTTGTCTTTCTACAAAAGTTATTACTGCGCCGTCATTCATTTCTGAACCTGTAGCCGGTAAAGTTAAAACAACTCCAAATGGTAAGGCATTTTTAA
The DNA here is from genome assembly GCF_000238095.2 of Peptoanaerobacter stomatis. Lineage (NCBI taxonomy): Bacteria > Bacillati > Bacillota > Clostridia > Peptostreptococcales > Filifactoraceae > Peptoanaerobacter > Peptoanaerobacter stomatis. Next base: position 358,957 of record NZ_JH815225.1, on the reverse strand, counting down.
CTTCTGCAGGTTCGTTGTTACCCCAGAAAAATAAATCTTTAGGATCTCCTTCAAATAACACAGCTGCACAAATAAATTTTACAGCATCTACAACAGAGCCTCCACCAACTGCCATTATAAAATCATAATTTTCTTTTTTTATAAGTTCTACAGCCTCCATGGACTTTTCATAAGTAGGATTTGCCGGTATTCCTGAAAATTCTCCTATTTTATAACCTTCAAGAGCTTTTTTTACCTTATCTATTGTGCCAAATTTTTTAGCGGAACCGCCACCATATACTATCAATATCTTCTTATCTTTAGGAACATATTTTGAAATTTGTGAAATTTGATCTTTTCCAAAAAGTATTCTAACAGGGTTATGATACATAAAATTTTCTATTGCCATTTCCAACGCTCCTATTCTCTAATTTTAAGTTATACTAATTTCTTAATAGAATAATAATAGATATTTTATTAAGAAGCTTATAATAACGTTGTATTTTATTAAATTTACAAAGCAGTATTTTTTTATAACTCTATTGGATTTTAGTATTAATCACAAAAACTATATATCTCTATAAATTTTTAACATTAATTTAAAGCTTTAATATAACAAAAAATCTTATTTTTTTAAATAATATAAGTATGTTAAAAATTTTATTGAGCTTTATAATTCAAACAAATATTTTTGTTCATCAGGTGTTAATTTTCTATATTTTCCTTCTGATATTCTTCCTATTTTAATTTTACCTATCGATATTCTTTTCAACTCTTTTACTTCTCTTCCAAGAGCTGAAATCATATTTCTTATTTGTCTGTTTCTACCTTCATATAATACAACTCTATATGAATTTTCGCTAAAATCATACAAACTTATTTCAGCCGGTAAAGTTTTTTTACCGTCCAATAAAATTCCCTCTCTAAACTGTTTCATCTGATTTTCACTAAGTCTGCCATTTAATGTAACTATATACGTTTTGGATATGTGGCTTTTTGGATGAGTAAGTTTATTTGCTATATCTCCATCATTTGTAACTAATATCAGCCCACTGCTGTCATAATCCAATCTTCCTACAGGATATACACTTATATCGCTTGGAAAAAAATCTGTTACACATAATCTACCGAAATTATCCGATACACTGGAAATCACATTTTTAGGCTTATTGAATAAATAATAATATTTTTTTGTTTTTACATCTGATATTATATCTCCGTCAAGTTCCACCTCATCACCATCATTTACTAAATATGACAGTGAATTTAATATTTCTCCATTTACTTTAACTTTTTTTTGAAGTATAAGCTCCTCCGCTTTTCGTCTTGAATATGATGTTTTCGAAGCTATAAATTTATTTATTCTCATTAAAACTCCTAAATTCTATAAAAAATATTTATACTGATACTAAACACTAATTAAAAATATATTATAATATTTTAAAAAGTTATATTTTTTCAAAACAATTATAAAATTTAGAAATATTATAATTTATATGGTTTTTAGTATGAAATATGCCTTACTGTATTGTAAGTAAAGTGAATTTTTGCTTAAAAATTTGTTATTTCATTAAACGGATATAATCTTACAACCACTTTACCTATTATTTCATCTTTTATATTAACTGTACCTACTTCTTGTGCTCTTGAGTCAAATGAATTAGGTCTGTTATCTCCCATAGCAAACACTTCATCTTCAGGCACAACTATATCTACATCTCCATCTGTGTAATCTCCGTTAATATAGTTTTCACTTTGCAATTCATCATTTATATATACATTCCCGTCTCTTACAACTATGTGGTCGTTTGGTACACCTATTACACGTTTTACCAAATCTTTATCATTTCCGTTTTCATCCTTTATATGAGATTTAAAGACTATTATATCCCCTTTTGAAGGTTTAGAAAACCAATAAGCTGTCTTATTTATTATAAGATAGTTGCTATTTTGTAAAGTTGGATACATAGATTCACCTCTAACTATTGTAGGAGTAATAAAAAAACTTATTAAAAATGCTAATATAACGGCAAACACTATGGTTTTTATCCATTCAATAAATTCTTTTTTAAATTCAACACTCATAAATCTCTCCCAATTATATTTTATAATATCTTGTGATAAAAATTATTATATTAATTATTGTTTTGGTTGGTTTTGATTGGTTTCAACATTTTCTTTTGCAGTAACTTCAATATATTCAGGCACTATTTCCAAGCTTTTAACACTTTTATCTGTTTTATATTTTATATCTACCCTATTTTCGTTAATTGTCGCAACATCAATATAAAGATTTATATCTTCTTTTTTTATATCTGTATCATCAGAATATAATGTTAATTTTATATTTTCCGGTATTGAAATATTGTAATTATTATCATTTGACAGTACTTGTATTTCTTCTTTTTTATAATCAAACTCATATTTTTTTGATGATTCTACATTTTTTATAGATGCCATTAGTGAAACTTGTTTGACATCTGAATAAATATCACTTGGTAAATCTAACTCTACCAACATCTCTGAATTATTAGAAAGCTCTGATGATATTATTTTTTTTGTTTCTATTTGAGTTATAGAGTCTATTCTTGAAGCTTTACCTTGAATTTTTATGGTTTCAGGATTTATACTTACTTGTGATATATTTAAGCTGTCATCATTTTGTATATTTAGCTTTATAGGTACAATTTTTTCTTTTTTTAGAGTGACAGTGACTATTACATCGGAGTCATCTATATTAAGACCATCTATCTCATGGTTTTCACTGTCCAAAACTTTAACTTTTGTCAGTTTTGAAAAATCTTTAGAATTATTAGCCAAGTCCAATTCAACTTCAACTTTATTTATTTTTTCAATAAGTGATGACGGACCTGAAACATATATATTATCTTTTGAAAGTTTTATATTATCAATATAATAATTTTCTGCAAGAGAACCTATTGATTTTATTTGAATTTTTTCCGATTTTCCTTGTTTTTCTTCTATACTAAGACTTATATTGCTTGGGGTAATAGTGTAGGATAAATCTGTATTATCTCCGGACATTACAATTTTTGCTTCATTACTTCCTACTTGGATATTTTCAAGTATTGCTTGCAATTTTATACCTAATTTTACTTTTTTTGCTATTACTGAGCGTCTACCTTTAATTTGTACATTTGCTTTTAGCTCTTGATTTGGTGATAAAGTAAGGTTATTTTTCTCCAATTCATCCAAATTGGATACGCTTATTGATACGGATGTAATATCTCTTGTATCTATAGGATCTAAATCTGACATAACATATACCCACATAAAAAAGGCAAAAAATATACAAGCTAATTGAATTTTTATATTAGAATTTTTATGACTTTGTTTCATCATTTTTTCCACCTTTTTTTAGCTGTAAAACATTATTGTTATTGTTTCTTATGAGATTTTGACTCAGCATATTTCTAAGCCTTTCTTCGTTTAAATCTCTATACAGCTTACCTTTTATAGCAATAGATATATATCCTGTTTCTTCTGAAACCACAAGCGAAAGACAATCTGATTTTTCAGTTATACCAAGAGCGGCTCTATGTCTTGTACCCAATTCTTTGTTTAAATTTTTGTTTTCTGTAAGTGGCAAAAAGCAGGCTGCCGCAATAATAGAATTTTTCCTTATGACAACTGCACCGTCATGAAGAGGTGTATTGGGAATAAATATATTTATTAGTAATTCTCTTGAAACTATCGCATTTAATTTTGTACCTGTTTGTATTATTTCATTTATACCTGTTTCTCTCTCAAAAACTATTAAAGCACCTATTCTCTGTCTTGACAAAGACAGACAAGCTTGTACAGTTTCATTTATGACATCAACTTTTTGTTTAGCGGTTTCTTCATCGCTTTTCATAATTAATTTAGTTCTACCTATATACTCCAATATTCTTCTAAGTTCAGGTTGAAAAACTATAATAATCGCAATAAGTCCAACTGTTACCGTATTTCTTAATATCCAATTAACAGCATGTAGTTGTAAAACTTCGGATAATTTTAGTGATATCACTATTATAAATATCCCTTTAACAAGTTGTTCTGCCCTTGTTTCTTTTATAAGTTCATATAATTTGTATGAAACGTATGCAACTATCAATATATCTAATATATCTGTCAACTTTAAATGCGTTATCAAATCAATAAAAGGATATATAAATTCATCATACCACATATAACTACCCTCCTTTATATAATAATTTATATTTTAATATCACAAATTAACGAAAAGATTATATGATTATACACATATTTATTATATCAAAATAATCTTTCCAATAGCTTTTATTATTAAGATAAAAAATTTTATAAAATGTTTATTTTTTTATTTATATGTTATTCTTTTTAATAAATTTTTCTAAAACATAATTTACAAAAATAATATTAATTAATTTCATATATAGGCATTTTTAATGTTCTTCTTACAAAGTCAAGTGCATTACTTGTAGCTATTCTTCTTATTCTTTGCCTATTTCCTACTATATTTAATTTTTTACAATAAGTCTGTCCGTTTATATATAATCCTATATACACTAAACCTACCGGTTTTTCTTCGCTACCTCCATCAGGTCCTGCTACACCTGTAGTGGATATTGCTATATCGGAGCCTGATTTTTTTGCACAAGCAGTTGCCATCTCTATTGCCGTTTGCTCTGATACCGCACCGTATTTTTGCAATGTATCTTCACTTACACCAAGCTGAATTTTAGATTCATTTGAATAAGTAACATAACCGCTTTTAAAACATTTGCTTATACCTGATATATTTATGATTCTTGATGATAGCATACCACCTGTACAAGATTCAACTGTTGATACAGTCAAATTGTTATCCATAAGATATTTACAAACAACGTCTTCTATAGCTAAATCATCTCCGTAAGCATATATGTTGTCATTTAATATGCTTTTTATTTTTTCTATTGTAGGTAACAACATATTTTCTGCAGTTTTTTTATCATCATCTGATGCCATAACTCTGAGAGTAAGACTTTTATCTTTGAAATAGGGAGCAATAGTAGGATTAGTTTGATGTTTTATCAATTCCATAATCATTTCTTCCATTTTAGATTCGCCAATTCCGATAACGTTTATAGTTTTACTGGCAAAATATTTTGAGGATAATTTGGAAAGATATGGTATGACATAATTTTTGAGCATAGGCTTCATTTCTCTTGGAGGTCCCGGCATTACAATAATTATTTTATTGTCTTTATTTATCACACAGCCACTCGCTGTTCCGTTAGGATTGTCAAGTATTTCATAGCCTTTTGGAAAATATGCCTGTGTCATATTGCCTTCATTAAGTTCATCTTTCCTATTTTTAAAATAGTTTTTTAATTTTTCTACTTCATTTTCATCAAGAACCATATCAACTTTCAAAAAATCGGCAACAATATCTTTTGTCAAGTCATCTTTTGTAGGTCCTAAACCTCCGGTAGTTATTATTATATCACTTCTGTCATATGCCTTTTCTATATCTTCATACAATCTTTTAGGATTATCTCCTACTGTATCTATATTATAAACCGATATTCCGATTTCTTTTAATGCTTTAGCTATATCGCTTGCATTTGTATTTACAACTTCACCTAATAATAATTCTGTTCCTACAGATATTATTTCTGCTTTCATAAATATCTCCAAAATATTAAATTTATTCTTTTTAAACCTCTAAAAAATCTAATCCATTGTACAATATAATTCTTAAAAAAATCTTATATTCATATTAAATTTTATATATATACCAACAATTATAATATATACTTATTATAATTTCTATATATTTATTAAATTATTTTTTTTAAGTATATTATAAGCAGCATCTTCCGGATACACTGAATTTACTCTTATACCTGATGACATTTCAAATCCTGCACTTCCTGCTATTTTAGGTATTATCCTAAATGAATAGTGATATGAATCTTTACATTCAGTTTTATTTTTTAAAAGTGAATTTAAATACATATTAAATGGAAAATTTCCAATTGTGTTATATAAGAGATTGAATACTTTATACAACATCTCTGATAGATACGAAATTTTCTCTTCATTTTCAAAAGATGATATATGATTCTTAGGAAGTATCCAGGTTTCATATTTATAAGCTGAAGCATATGGTTCTAATGCTATAAAATACTCATTTTCATAAATTATACGTTTTTCAGCTTTCATTTCGAAGTTCAACATATCACAATACGGACAAGAATGTTTATCTTTATAATATTCATATGAAGAATTTATCTCATAGTTTAATTTTATAGGTATAGCATCCAAACTTAATATTTGGCTGTGAGAGTGCTGTAAAGACGCTCCCCCAAGCATTTTATAATTTTTAAACAAGCTTACATAGCTTATATCATCATTATTTATAAGTTCTTTATATCTTTTATGTATCTTTTCATATATAATATTGAATTGATTTAAATCCATAGTAAAATAGGTTTCGTTATGTTTTGGAGTTTCTACTATAACATCATGTATTCCTGTTGATACATAACAAAACTTATTTATACTCTTAATTTCCATTTCAGTTTGTATTATAGGATACATATTTGGAATGATTTTAACCTTCCAATTCTCTTCGCTGTCATACTGATTTTCAGGTGTCATATGCTCATTGCCTACGCAAAAAGGACAGTTTGGAGAATATTCTATATCATCAAACTTTTCAAACACATTCATTATGTTTTTATCCCATAAATCAGTGGGCTTATTTTCTCTTATATTCGTAAATATTACTGCTCTTTTTGTTACAAAATCCAGTCTTATTTCAGACATAAAATTAATAACCTTTCTTCAAATCAACAATATTTTTAAGCGGTTTATTCTCTATAAAATTTTTCATATTATCATATAAATTTTCAAAAACTCTTTCATTTTTTTTAGATGAACTCCAAGATATATGCGGAGAAATATATACATTTTCCATATCCCAAAACGGTGATGATACATCAAGCGGTTCATTTACAAAAACATCTAAGCAGGCATTTTTTACAATACCTTCTCTCAAAGCCCAAAGCAAATCATCTTCATTTACAACAAGACCTCTTGACACATTGATAAAATTAGTACCTTTTTTGAATTTTTTCAGTAAATCCTTATTAATATAATTATATGTTTTGTCAGTTGCCGGTAACACATTTATGATAAAGTCCGATATGTGTAGAAATTTATCTATATCACTTAAGCTGTAACATTCATCAAAAAAATCCATATCTCTGCCATTACTGTTAAGACCTATTATTTTCACACCAAAATTTGACAATCTTTTGGCAGCTTCTGTTGCTATACTGCCTGTTCCAAGAAATAAAAGTGTTTTTCCATCAAGCTCATCAACATCTCTTATAAACTCCCATTTTTTCAACTGTTGATTTTCTATTATTTTTTTATCATTTTTTATTATTTGCAATATATTATATACTATCCACTCTCCAATAGGCTTTGAGTATATTCCGTTTTGATTTGATATCTTTATGTCTGTTTTTAATAATTCTTCTTTCGGTAAGTGTTCAAATCCTATAGATGCAAGTTGAACAAGTTTAAGGTTAACAAATTTATGTAAATTCTCAGATGTCAATGTTTTAAAACAATGAAGTACATCACAATCATAATCTTCTTCATTTAAAAATTTATTTCTTACAATTACATCATATCCCAAATCTTCTATCATCTTTATCTGCTCATCAGTGTATTTTATTGTAAAAACAGCTTTCATATGTTTCCCTCACTATTTATATGTTGTTTATTATCGTTAATTTTTTATACTAAAAGTTAATAAAATAATTGATACTTTTATTTTTAAAAAAGTAATTATCTGAATAAACCTAAGTATGTTTAAATTAAAAAACTTATATAAATTTTATCCTATTAAATGAATATTAGCATTTATATTATTACCTGACAAAAAAATCTATAATTACTTTTGTATAAATTTTATAAAAAAACTACTGAATATTTATATTTTACCATAAATGTCAGTAGTTTTATATATTATTTTAATTTTAAATTTTATGTAATTATGTTTAATGATAAATAACACTTAGAGCAATACGCAAATATAATTATGCTATATGCTGAAATAATAGCAGTAATTTTTTAATAAAATTAAGATTATTTATCGTCTTCGTTTTTTCTTCCCCTTAAAAATATTGCAAAACCGAAAAAGAAAAGCATAATTACAAAAACAAACCAAGATAAACTCCTCACAAGCGAATAATAATAATTCTCATAAAAGTCAACACCGTCAACATGTACATTAAATAAAGTAGGATTTATAAATGAACATATAGCTAACAATATCGCAGTTATCATTATCTTTGCACCTATTTCTCCTTTATTATTTAAAAGATAATCAAATATCATTTCCCAAAACTCCTTTTTATATTATAAAAACCTTGAAAATATATAATTTTCAAGGTTTTTAAGTTCAAAAAATTATCTCTTGGAGAACTGTGGAGCACGTCTTGCCGCTTTAAGACCATATTTCTTTCTTTCTTTCATTCTTGAATCTCTTGTTAAGAAACCTTCTGATTTTAGAGTTTTTCTTAATTCTGCATCTACTTCAAGTAATGCTCTTGAAATACCGTGTCTTATCGCTCCGGCTTGACCTGTAAATCCACCACCGGAAACATTTACAAATACATCGTACTTACCTAATGTTTCTGTTATTTCAAGTGGTCTTCTTACTTCTCTTTTTTGAGTTTCATATCCTGCTCCGAAATAGTCTTCTACGTCTCTCTTGTTTATAGTTATTTTTCCGTCGCCCGGTAATAATCTTACTCTTGCAACAGAACTCTTTCTTCTTCCTGTTCCGAAATATTGTACCTTTGCCATTAAAGTTTACCCTCCTAAATTAAAATTCGTAATTTTCTACATTTTGAGCTTGATGAACATGTTCAGGACCTGCAAATATTCTTAGTCTCTTCATCATAGGTGCTCTTAATTTGTTTTTAGGGAGCATTCCACTTACAGATAATCTTATTATTTCTTCAGGTTTTTTTTCTTGTAATTTCTTAAAGTTTATTTCTTTAAGATTTCCTATATATCCTGTATGGTGTCTATATACTTTGTTGTCTCTTTTCTTACCTGTAACTTCAATCTTTTCAGCATTGATAACAACTACATAATCACCACCGTCAACGTGTGGTGTAAAAGTAACTTTGTGTTTACCTCTTAATAGTTTTGCTATTTCAGTAGAAAGTCTACCAAGAGTCTTTCCTTCTGCATCTATAAGATGCCATTTTCTTTGAACCTCTGAAGGTTTTTGAACATAACACTTCATTGTTTAATTTCCTCCTAATATGCATAAATAATCAAATACACTCTGTATCATAAGTCCGGGGCTAATGGACAACTTATCTATACATTCCAGAGTATTTTATTATAAAAATATGAACTTGTCAAGTAAAAATATATAAAACAAGCACAATTAACCTTTAATTTATATATTTTTATATAAATTATAATCTACTGTATCAAAATTAGAATAAATAATTATTCAATTTTTTAATATAAATGCTGTTTTTAAATTAAAAATATATAGTTATAGATTAAAAACAAAAGCTTAAATTTAGATTTTTGCCAATCCTTCTTGTATCAATATCATTAAATCTTCTATTGCCTCATTTTCATCAGGTCCTTCCGCTTTTATTTCTATAGTTTCACCGTTTCCTACGGAAAGAGCCATAACTCCCATTATAGATTTTGCATTTACTGTTGAATTTTCTTTTGTTATCAATATATTTGATTTATATTTATTTGCATGTTGAATAAATACTGCTGCAGGTCTTGCATGAAGTCCTAAATCATTATTTACTACAATTTCTTTTTTTATCATATCTTTTATTCCTCCTCATAAATTAGTTGAGCTATTTTTTCTATTTTGGAAAGTCTACGATTTACAACAGACTTACTTACCGGATTAGGTAGCTTTTCACCTAATTCTTTTAAACTGTCCTCTTCATTTTCTAATCTTAAAATAGCAATCTGCCTTAATTCATTCGGCAAAAAACTAAGACCTTTTTTATCTGAGATGTATTGTATTGCTTTTTTTTGTCTTACGTATGTTTTTGCTATTTTACTTAGATTGGCAGTTTCACAGTTGACTATTCTGTTTATGTTGTTTCTAACTTGTTTTTTTATTCGTATATCTTCAAATTTAAACATACTTTTGTGTGCGCCAATCAAATTTAATAAATCCGATATACTTTCACTTTCTTTTATATATATAATAAAAGATTCTTTCCTTTGAGTAATATTAGATTTTATATTACTTTCATTTAATAAAGCGGAAAAATTTTGACTAAATGTAAAGTCATGTGATATAAATTCGAGGTGATATGATTTTTCAGGATCTGCTATTGAACCTGACATCATATAAGCTCCTCTCAAAAAAGATTTTACTGCATTCTCATTTTTTGTTATAATTTCATCTATATCACTTCTTATAGATATTACACCGCTACTATCTTCATTAAGCACAAAGATTTTTTTTAAAATATTGCTTATTTCATTCAAAGTCTGCGTATATTCTAAAGTATAAATTTTTTCCTTATTAAAATTATAATTATTTTTTTGATATAATTCAAGAGTTATTGAAAACATTTTTTTAAAAAGGAGAGATACTTTTTTCGCAACAGTTATGCTTTCTGTATTTATCTGAAAAGAAAGTTTTCCGTTACCTTTTATTACAACACTTCCGCAAAACATAAAAACTCCACTTAAAAGAGCTATAATTTCATTATCATCATATATTTTTATATCTGTTATCTCATCTCTTATTTCTTTTGAAAAAAACACTATTTTTTACCTGATTTTTTACTATTTATTTTTTTCATATGTTCTATAGCCACTTTTATTATTGATTTTTCATCTTCATATTTCGCATAATCGAGCGCTTTGTCAAATTCTATAAACCTCGCCTCGACAAAACCTTCTTCTTTTTGTGGATAACATTCATTGTTTTGTGTTGTCATTAGATACCAATATACAGTTTTATGTATCTTATCTCCTATATCTATATTGTCATTAAATGTATAATGTATTTCTCCTAAATATTTCAATATCTCAGCTTTTATCATACTTTCTTCATACACTTCTCTTACTGCTGTCTGTTCTAATTTCTCCCCTTGTTCATTTCTACCTTTAGGAAGAACCCAGTCTTTGTTGTATTTTTTTAGTAAAAGAATTGCATTTGAGAAAACTACTACTCCGCCTGCACTTGTTTCTTCCCTCATTATATAACATTCCAATCTATAATAATTTTTAAAATAAAAAGTTCTTTTTGTCTATAGTTTTTTATCCATTATTAATAATTTTAAATCAAATAATTTTATATTATATAGATAAAAATTAAAACTTATACAATATTATACTTTAAATCAATAAAAAAATAAATAGTATTAAGTGTACAAATTTATAAAAATATTTCTAAATTTATATTATACCTATCCTTAAAAATTTCATTTATTATCTGTGCAACTTTTTCGTTATCATGAAATATCAATCTATTTTTTATTTTTACCATATCTTCATGGATTACTGTTATACCCATTTTTTTGAAAATATTTGCATCGTCATCTTCAAACTTTATTATATTTTGGTCTTTTTTATTATATTTAAGCATAATATCATTTGGAATTTTACCGTTATTTACTATAAAATAATTAAATATATGGTCATTAAAATTTTTGACAATTTCAAGCGCAAAGTCTTTTGATGTAAACCTGTCTGTTTCTCCATGTTCTGTCATTATATTTGTTATGAATATCTTTACGGCATTAGATTTTTTTATTTCATAAGCTATTTCTTTTATAAGTAGTACAGGAAATATACTTGTATATAGACTTCCGGGACCTGCTATTATAACATCAGATTTTCTTATTGCATTGATGGCATCTTCTGATGCAGATACATTGTCAGGTTCTATATATATTTTGTCTATTGCGCTTTTTTGATTTATACATTCTTTTGCTACTATAGACTCTCCTCTTACAATATTTCCATTTTGAAGTTTTGCAAGCAAATTTATATTATCATAGGTAACAGGATATACGTTGCCTCTAACAGCAAGTATTTTGGATGTTTGTGCTATTGCATTTCTTAGATCGCCATGTATTTCGTTCATAGCAGCTATAAATAAATTTCCAAAATTTTGCCCTTTTAATGAGCCTTTTGAAAATCTGTATTGAAATAATTTTTCCATCTCAGGTTCTATGTTTGACAGTGCCAATATACAATTGCGCAAATCTCCGGGCGGAAGTATATCCATTTCCTGTCTTAAAATTCCTGAACTTCCACCGTCATCTGCCATAGTAACTATTGAATTAAGGTTTACATCAAATTTTTTTAGACCTCTTAATATATTGGATTGTCCTGTTCCTCCTCCAAGAAGAGTAATTGTCGCTTTATTTTTCATTATTTATTATCCTCAATTCATATAATCTCTATGTTTTATATAAGCATTGTAATTTTGATTTTCCAAATGTTCGTATAATTTGTTACTTATTGTAACAGAACGATGTTTACCTCCTGTACAACCTATTGATATAACGAGCTGATTTTTACCTTCTTTTATATACATAGGCAATAAAAAATCTATCATATCATATAATTTTTCTAAAAATTTTACACTGTTTACATCATTTAAAACATATTCTTGAACATATTTGTCATTTCCTGTTTTTTCTTTCAGTTCTTCGACATAATATGGATTTGGCATAAACCTTACATCATATACAAGATCTGAATCTATCGGTATACCGTATTTGAAACCGAAAGATATTATTGTTATAATGAATCCTTTACTTTTTATATTTTCATTAAATAGTGATATAACCTCTCTTCTCAAATCAATCGGCAAAAAATTTGATGTATCTATTATATATTTTGCTTTTTTTCTAATATCTTTAAGCATTTCCCTTTCTTTTGATATTCCATCCAAAATATCTTCACCATTTGATAAAGGGTGTTTTCTTCTTGACATTTTGTAACGTCTTACCAAGGTTTCATTATTTGATTCCAAAAATATAACATTGTAATCATAACCGCTTTCTTGCAGAAAGTTTATTGCAGTATTTATCTCTTTTAAAAACTGGTAACCTCTTATATCTATACCGAGCGCAATTTTATCAAGCTGTCCTTTTGAATCATATCCGAGAGTAACTATTTTAGGTATTATTTCAGGAGGCAAATTATCTATGCAATAATATCCCAGATCCTCCATAACATTCATAGCTTCACTTTTACCTGAACCCGATAATCCTGTAATTATAACTATTTTCATACCTTAGCTCCATTTTATATAAAATATTAATATTTTTGAATACAAATAGTTTTTATTATATTCAATATATTATATATACTTATAAAAATATTGTAAAATCGTATATTTTATTATATCAAAATATATTTTGTTCTTCAATATTTAAAACTTTCACAACTTTTATATTACATTTATTATTCTATTTATAGGTATTTCAGCTTTTACAGCTCTTTTTATTGCATCATCCACCACACCTATGGCATCTTTTTTATGAGCATCTGATGAAATAACATATTTTATATCGAAATGTTTTACTTTTAAAAGTTGTTCATATGTCAAGTTGTGGTGTCTTTCGTTTATTTCCAGTACTGTGCCTGTTTGCTCAGCTACTTTTGCAATCTCCTCTATATCTACGTTACCTTTATCTCCCGGATGCGTTAATATGAATAAATCATTGTTTTTCATAGCATTTATTAAAGCTCTGGTATTATAATCAATCTCATAATTTTTTAAGGGTTTTATATAATTAAACATATGATTTTTGGCTCCCCTTAAATTTTTTGGAGTTGAACCGAAATGATATCCTGCCATAACATAATCCATATAAGATATTATTTTATCATCAATATCTATATTTCCTTTATCATCGAGTATATTGCACTCTATCCCCATAAGTATTTTTATTTGCTTATATTTTTCTTGTAATCTGTCAATTTCTTCTCTTATTTTGGGATAGTTTTCATATTTAACTCCAAAACCCATATGTTTATATCCATGATCTGATATACCTATGGTTTTAAGACCTATTTTTATTGCCTGCTCAACATTTTCCTTTATTGTAGTTTTACCATCACTGTATATAGTATGGGTATGATAATCTGCAAAAATTTTCAATTTAATCACTCCAAAAGAATTGTATAAATCTACAAAAAAAATCTAAAAGAAAAAATATCTTTTAGATTTTTAATTTATTTATAGTATTCGATATTATAATCCTAATACCTCATCTATTTTTTCTTTGTCAAAGCCTACTATTTGTTGCTCACCAACATACATTGCAGGTACACCCATAATTCTGTTTTTTATAAGAAATGCCCTTGCATCAGAATCAGTATCTATATTTCTTTCATCAAAAGCAACATTTTTTTCTTTCAAATAATCCTTAAGAAGATGACAGTAATGACAAGATGTACTTGTATAAACAGTTATATTTTCCATTTTTGTTCCTCCACAAAACTTTTTTATATTTTTATATTAAAGCATATTACTACTTTTAAATATTTATACCAGAAATTATACTCATTAAACAAAATATTATAATTAATAAAACTATATATTTCGTTTATCATATTCTGTCAAATATTTGTGTGCATCTTTAAAAAAACTGATAATTATAAAAATAATAATAATTCCTATAGGGAATGCAGCTATAATTGATATTGACTGTAAATTATACATAGAGTTTTTAAAAAAAATCAAAACGATAGGAAATAATATAAATATTATTGCCCAAAATATTTTATTTTTTTTATCAGCTTCCATTTCCATATCAGGCATATTATAAGAATATACAGAAGCTACCATTACAAGTGCATCAAAAGTGGTTACATAAAGCATAATCATTGTAAGAACTAAAATTATAAGAGCTATGTTGGGAAATGGTAATGTATCAAATATTTTAATTATTGCTTCAGAATAATCACTTGTTTTAGCTATTATTCCAACTATATCTAATTTATTATTTAACTGTAATGAAAGTCCATAATTACCCATAACTATGAAAGACATGAACGTTCCTGAAATACCATACATATAAATACCTAAAATGGTGTCCTTAATAGTTCTTCCTTTGCTAATTTTACCTATAAAAAATGGTGTTGCGACACACCATACCATCCAATATGACCAATAATATATTGTCCATTTTTGTGGAAAATATGTTTCACGCAAAGGGTCTAACCATGTAGACATTAATATAAAGTTTTGTGCAAGATTTCCAATAGCAGAAAATCCTGTTTCTAAAATATATACCGTTTCACCACTGACAAATAAAAAATATGATATCAATAAAAAAAATATATATGAACTATATTTAGCCAAGTTTGATATGGTCTTCATTCCAGATAGTACCGCAATTGTATATATAACAGCTATTATAATAAGTATCAATATTGTAAAAATAGTTGTATTTTCTATGTAAAAAAACTTGCTGATTACTTTAGATAATAATGGAGTAGCCAAAGAAAATGTAGTTGATGTTCCCGCTATCAAAGAAAAAATAGCTATTAAATCAATTGTCTTACCACAAATACCATCTATTTTTTCTTTAAAAATAGGTCTACATGCTTCTGAAAACTTTTGACATTTTCTATTTCTTACATGAATCATGAAACCGAATGAAACGGACAAAATTACATAAAATCCCCAAACAGTAGGCCCCCAGTGAAATAAAGGATATGTAGATGCCCACAATTGCAAACTTCCTAAATTTTGGATATATGGTTCATCATAATATAAAGACCATTCGCACAAAGAAAAAAACAAAATATCTGCCGCCATAGTAGATGTAAATATCATAGTTCCCCAAATAAAAGATGGGTATTCTTTTTCATCACTTTCTTTTCCAAGTTTAATTTTTCCATATTTAGAAAACGCAATAAAAATTGTACACAGAAATACCCCTAATCCTAAAGCAGCATAATAAATCCCATAATTATCAGCCAGAAAAAATCTTAATTTTTCCAATATAATTTTAGATTTTTCAGGGAAAAAAGTAAATATTGTGCATAGAAATATAAGCAATATCAAAGATATTATGCCTACTTCTCCAAATGTATCTATAAGATTGTTATTTGAATCGGATTTTTTTCTCATATAATAACACCTCTAATCATCCCATAAATAAATCTATTTCAACATTATTTATTATGTTATTAACATATCTAATATGCTCGCTATTTATAATTTCATGTTCTGATATTATCGGCACTCCCGGAGGATATGAATATATTGATTTTTTAGAATTTTTTCCTATATTTTCTTTTAAGTAATTTAAAATGCTAAGCTTTTTTTCGTATACATTTTCTTTAAAAAAAACATCTTTTCTATCTGTATATAAACTAATACCCTTTATATTTAAATATTTTTTAGAGATATGTTTAAATGCTTCATATAATAAATCAAAATCATGCTTTGTATGGAAAATATTACATATAAAAACTATACTTTTTTCGTTTACCATTTCAGGAAGTATTTTATACTCTTCTTTTAAAATTTTATAGGTGTTTTTTATGTTCGGGGTAGAGATTACAATTCTTGAAAAATCATCATTGTTTAAAATTTTAACATAAAAATTTTTATAAAATTTTTCTAATATTTTATTTAATGTTCTTATATGAATTTTAAAATTTTCTATATTATTTTTGAGATTCTTATATAATTCTTTTCCGTATTTTTTCAAAATATTATTAGTAAGTTCCATATTTGCCAGCAATATATACGATGGACTTGTGGTTTGAAATATATTGAGTTTTTCTTGCAATTTATCACATACATAATCGTTTAAACTATTGTTTGCAAACATCAATGCTGTTTGATTTAACGTAGGTAATGTCTTGTGAAAACTTACTACCATAATATCTGCCCCATTATATATGGCATTTTTTTGAAAATATTCACTATATATATAATGTGGAGAATGTGCAGAATCTACAAGCAAAAGCATATTATATTTATGTGTTATTTGTGCAAGTTTTTCGATATTTTGATTTTGCCCATAATAATCAGGTGACGTAATCACAACGGCTTTTGCATCTTTATTTTGGTTTAATATATTCTCAAATTTAATTAAATCAATTTTTTCGAATATGTCAAACTCACTATTTTTTTCAGTATCGATATATACCACAGATAAATCATTTATTTTACAGGCATTATACACTGATTTATGCGAATTTTTTTGAATTATTATTTTGTCTTTGTTTTTAGTAACCGCACAGACCATCGATAATATACCTACAGTCGAGCCATTTACTAAAAAATATGCTCTTTTTGCTCCAAAATCTTTTGATAATATTTCTTGAGATTTTTGTATAATTCCATTAGGATTTGCAAGATTGTCAAAATTATTTACTTCTGTTACATCAAAGGAAAATATATCTTTTTCAAATTCTTTTAGCAAGCCAAATACTTCTTTTTGGACAAATGTATAGTCTTGTTTATATACAAGTTGCAAATGCCCAGGCATAAAAAATTTTGTATAGTTTTCTTTTTTGAATAATTTCAATTCATTTATTATAGGTAAGTTATCCATATCATTTATAAACAATTTGTTAATTTAAAAAATAATTATAAACTCAAATTAAATTGTAAAACTCCAACATATTATTAATTTATTTGTACTAATATTTTTTTAACTATATAAATTTACATTGCAATAAAATTTAATTGGCTTATTTTTACTACATAAAAAAGTTTTAACATTATACTGATATTAGTATAATGTTAATTCTATGTTAAAAATTAAAGAAATTTTTATTTAAAGTTATTTCTAATTTGCAACATTTTCAGATATAACCTTGTAAGCTTCTATCATTATTGCACATTCGATTCTTTTTCTTTGCATTATACAGCCTATTTCATACGGTTTTTGAATATCATCATTAAAATTAATCGCATTTGCATGACAGCCACCTGAGCAATAATATCTTGCCCAACAATCTTTGCATTCATCTTTTGTAAGTACATTTGCATTTTTGAATTTTGTTTGCAAATCTTGAGGTAGTTCTAAGTTTTTATCAAACAAATTACCCATTTTATATTTTTCATTTCCTACAAATTGATGGCAAGGATATATATCACCTGTCGGTGTAATCGCAAGATATTCTCCTCCTGCACCACAGCCACGAACTCTTTTTATTACACAAGGTCCTTGTGACAAGTCTACCATAAAGTGGAATAATTTAAAATCTTCTTTATTTGCTTGCATATCAGCATATTCTTTTGCCAAATTTTCGTATTCTTCCAATATTTGTGGTAAATCTTTATGTCTGATTGCATATATATTTTCTTCTTCACCCACTACAGGCTCTATTGATGTAAGCGCAAATCCTAAATCTTTATATTCCATAACATCTTTTGAAAAATCAAGGTTCTTTCTTGTGAATGTACCTCTTACATAGTAGTATTTATCTTTTGGCCTATTTTTAATAAGTTTTTGGAATTTTGGAACTATCAAATCATAGCTTCCTCGTCCATTTATGAGTGGTCTGTTTTCATCATTTATTTCTTTTCTTCCATCAAGCGACAGTACAACATTGTGCATATTTTTATTTATATAGTCTATTTTGTCATCACTTAGTAATACTCCGTTAGTGGTTATTGTAAATCTGAAATTTTTTCCTTTTTCCTCAGCAATTTTATTTCCATAATCTACAAGTTTTTTTACAACTTCAAAATTCATAAGAGGCTCTCCGCCAAAAAAATCCACTTCAAGATTTTTCCTATTGCCACTGTTTTCTACAAGGTATTCTAAAGCTTTTTTTCCAACTTCAAAGCTCATTATTTCCTTATCACCACCGAAATCTCCTTGCGAAGCAAAACAATAACTACATCTCAAATTACAATCATGAGCTACGTGCAAACACATGGCCTTTATAACATTTGTATGATTAGATACTATTATATTGTCTATATAATCATTATCTGTATATAGTTGTCCATCATCTCTAAGTGCATTAATTTCTTCAAGTGCTTCTTCAATTTCATCTTTTGTATAGCCATATTTTTTGCATAAACCTTCAGATGTAATATTATATGCATCTTCTACTATATCATAACTTATATCATCAAAAATATGAACAGAGCCGGAATTTATATCAAGCACTATATTCAAATCATTCATTTTGTATTTGTGTATCAGTTTGTCAATTTTCATTTTATATTTCCTTTAATCACTGTTTATATTTTAAAAAATTTATACTATATTTTATATATTAACCATCTAATATATAATATGATTTTTTATTCTTTCTAAGGCAATATCTGTATAATATTTAATTTTATCATCATCATTTATAACATTTAATTCGCTATCATATAGATATGTTTTGTAATCTCCTATTTTTACTCTACCATCAGTAGTTGCTAAACCTTGTGTTTCAAAATAAAAATACTCTTTTTCATTTTTAAAAGACACTCTATAAGGTCTGTTTGAATGAAGCGATTCTGAAATCACAAAATCACGCTTTTTACCTCCAAAAAATTCAGGCAAATTACTGTCTTTATTATTTAAGTCAGCGTTTAAGTCGGATATTTTATCCATTATACTTATATAGTCTACTGCTGATATATATTCATCACATATATGTTTTTCTTTAGTAACACCTTTTATAAGTAATGGTACATTGGTTCTATTGTCATTAAGGAAGAAATTATCCTTTTCATCGTTAAGATATCCTTGACCATGGTCAGAAAATATTGTCACTATAATCTCATCATCCTTAAAATTTTCCTTAATATGATTAAATAAAATTCCAAGATACATATCTAAATAACTTATTTGTTTTAAATATCTCGCTTTTTTGTTATCATCAGAAGATATCATAACTGATGTAGAATCAATTTTACTTCCTTGCATATTCTCAAAATCAATTTCTTTTTGAGTGCATACACTCAATCTGTAATTATCAGCAATATCATGCAAATCAGCAATACCTAAAAATAAATATTGATTTGTATCTTTAAATAATTCTATATTATCTATTGCCTCTGTTATTACTTCTTGTACACCCATTCTTTCTCCATATATAGCATCGACAACTCTATCAAATCCTCTTATATATCCGATATCAGGAGATGTTCTCCAATCTCCATCTATCTTTGTATTAACGAATTTTGAGTTTTTGAATATTTCTGCTAATGTCATTGTGTCTTTAGGCAAAAATTTAACTGCCAAGCTTGTATACATATTATGATTAATCAGATATTGACCTGTAAAATATGATGCCATGGACGGATATGTCCATTCTGCATTGGAATGAAAATTATTGCAAATTATACCGTCAGAAAAAAAGTTTTCAGTTTTAGGCATTAGATTTTTAAAACCTTCCTGTTTTACAGTATTCCAACATAACCCATCTATGAATATACTAATTATCAACTTTTTCTTATTATCATCTGAATGTAACTTTATAGGCTGTGCAATTAAATATTTATTATTTTTTATCTTTATATCCTCATCAAACTTATAATAGTAAAATACATTAGGCTGTTGAAAGATTTCATAAGTTTTGCCATTTTTTTCTATCATAAGATTATTTTCATCTTTTAATAATATAGGAAGCAATACTTTTTCACTTATTTTTAATATATTGTCATCATTATTTATATCATTATTTAACCTATCTTTTAATATTTTTAATATTTTTAATATTTCCACTCTTCTATATGCCTGTGTATTTTCAAGAACAATACCAATCCTACTGTAATATCCTACAAAATACGATGAATCATATCTTAAATGCTCTCCAAAATAAATCTGTCCTTTCCAACACCATGGCTCCATTGCATCTAATTCAAAATTTATATTATATTCTTTACTATAATCTGCTAACTCTTTGCTAAATTCTAATAAAAATGTTAAATTTTTAGATGATTCTGACAATTCAATTTTTTTATTAAAAATAGTGTTTAATTCATCAATTTTTTTTGTTATTAAATCTATATGCTTTTTATAAGTTTCAATAGAATCTTTATCATCAATTTCATTAAAATCCATTAGATAATTCATTGCCATGATTTTTGCTCTATTATAAAATTTCATAGCATTAATAGTGTCTTTTTTATATTCATACACAAGTGCTAAGTTGTATAAAATATCAAAATTAAATATATTTATATCATATCCACTAAGAAGTGTTTTTTCAGCATTATATAAATCTCCTACCATAAAATAATAGGAAGCTTTTATTGAATATATATCAAAATCATAAGGATATTCAACCTCATATTGTTTTATGTCATCTAATAACGTGTCTATATTTCCGATATTTAAATTTTCTAAAATTTTACTTTTCATATTAAAACAACTCCATTAATTACATAATGAATTAATTTTAAAATTCAATTTTTATAAATTATAAAACTGTATAATAGTTATAATTAAGCAAACTATCTAACATTTTGCTGTTAAATAGTTAAGTCAACATCTAATTTAGCATAATCATACATAGATTTCAAATAGTCTTTTAATTCATTATTATTTTGCATATATTCCCCCCAAGTATACCATAGTAATCCGCCACATATAGCAAATAGTATAGCTTTTTCGTATGAATACTTTGGAATTTCTTCTTCTGCAAAATATATATCAACTAATTCTCTTATTTGTTCAAAATTATAGTTACTGTATATTGCATACATAGCTATATCAATCATAGGATCTTGCATAGCTGCATATTCAAAATCTATTAATTTCAAACTGTTATCTTCTGTAATTAAAATATTATCTCTAATTGCATCTATATGACAAAGACATACATTCATCGGTAACTTTTTAATAACTTCCAATATTTTAAATATTTTTCCTTTTACTTGCACATAATCTTCAAAAAATTGTACACCCTTTTCTTTAGCAAGTCTTTCATAATATAACAAATTTTCTTTAATATCAAAATATTTATCTATTTTTATATTTTGATTATGAAGTTTTTTTATCATTTGAACAGCTCTAAATACCTCTTCTTTTGAAGCAGGATTTATAACTCTTGCATTATAGAAAAATTTTGATATTTTATGTCCGTTTTGTGGGTTTATATATATTACTTCGTCAGATATGTGTAAATCTTTTATTTTTTTATACACAAGCGCTTCTGTATACCTGTCAATTATTTTATGTGACTTCTTTCCACTTACACGATATATATAGCTTACATTATCTATATCAAATCTAAATGAATCATTAGTCATACCCATTTTTTGACTAACTATATTGGTAATTTTTTCTTGTTTTACATCAAATACTTCTGATATTTTTTTTATTATTGCATCTTCACAATCATTTTTATATCTTATATCAAAATTTCTTAATTGTTCAAGACTTTCAAATTCGTATACATTATTTTCTTTTTCTTTTTTTGCATATATCTCAAATTCATTTATATTATCTAATAGTATTTGTTCCCAAAGACAATTTGAAATAGCACTATGTTCTTTCTCTAATTCGCAAGACATTTCTTCTAAAATATTTCTAAATTTTTCGGAAAGTTTTTCATCAAAAAATACTGCCCCATACATATAATATTGATTGCTTTTAGCAGTTTTTGAGATAGATATTATTTTATCATTATGGTCTAATGTTAATCCCCATTCATTTTTATCTGCTTGTGATGATACAGCACAATACCAAGCATTATATTCAATATTTGAGAAAATATTATTTACATAGTAATTGTCACAAGACAATATATAAGTATTTCTCAACAATTTTCTGGCAATATACATACTATATATATTATTTTTAGTGAGATAATTTTCATTAAATAGTATCTTAACTATCCCTTTATATTTATCAATTAAAAAATCATAGTCTTTTGATAAATATCCCGTTATTATTGTTATATCATTTATTCCTGCCTCAATTAATTGCTTGATTTGTCTTTCAACCATTGTTTCACCTAAAACATCTATTAATCCTTTATGTTTAGTATATGTCAATGGCGAAAACCTGTCTCCAATTCCGGCAGCAAGTATTATGGCATTATCAACTTTCATATTTTACACCAACCTGTTTTCAATAAACGCAAACATCAAAACTAATTTTTCGATCTTGCTTTTGCTCTTTGTGCTTTATCTAATATTCTTTTTCTTATTCTCATTGATATTGGTGTCAATTCTATAAGTTCGTCATCATCTATAAACTCTAATGTTTCTTCCAATGACATTTTTTTTGCAGGAGATAATCTTAGCGCATCATCTGAACCTGATGCTCTCATATTTGTAGCTTGTTTTCTTTTGCACACATTTACATCTATATCTTCAGGTCTTGCATTTAATCCTACAACTTGACCTGAATATACTTTTTCTCCCGGTTCTACAAATAAAATCCCTCTTTCTTGTGCATTATAAAGCCCATATGTTACTGCCACTCCTGATTCAAATGCTACAAGGGAACCTCTTGATCTTGTTTCTATTGTGCCTTTGTATTCGTCATATTTGTCAAATAACGTATTTATTATTCCGTTTCCTTTTGTATCTGTTAAAAATTCGCTACGATATCCTATGAGACCTCTTGTCGGTATAGAAAACTCAAGTCTTACATATCCGCCTTTACTTTGTATCATATTTTTCATTTCGCCTTTTCTAAGCCCCATTTTTTCCATTACAGAACCCATAAATTCTTCAGGCACATCTATTACAGCTATCTCCATAGGTTCAAGTTTTTTTCCGTTTATATCTGTTTTAAACAATACTTCCGGCTTAGATACTTGAAATTCATAGCCTTCTCTTCTCATAGTTTCCATTAATATGGAAAGATGCAATTCTCCTCTTCCTGATACTTTAAACGCATCTGCTGAGTCTGTTTCTTCAACTCTCAATGAAATATTTGTATTCAATTCTTTTTGTAATCTGTCTTTGATTTGTCTTGATGTTACAAATTTACCTTCCTGTCCTGCAAATGGAGAGTCATTTACAGAAAATGTCATAGCTATTGTAGGTTCGGAAATATTGACAAATTCAATAGTATTCGGATTTGAAGGATCTGTTAAAGTATCACCTATTTGTAAATCTTCTATACCTGATATGGCAACTATTGAACCCATTTTTGCCTCAGGAACTTCCACTCTCTTTAAACCATCATATTCATACAATTTACCTATTTTAACTTTTACTTTTTTGTTTTCATCAAGATAATTCATAAGAAGCATTTCCTGATTTACTTTTATAATTCCGCTTTCTACTTTTCCTACTCCTATTCTACCTATATATTCATTATAATCTATCGTTGATATGAGCATTTTAGGAGGAGCATCAAAGTCACCTTCAGGAGCAGGCATATATTTTAAAATAGCCTCGTACATATCTTCCATATTATCTTTTTTCACAGACAAATCATCTGTTGCCCAGCCACCTATGGCAGATGCAAATATAAAATGTGAATCAAGATATCTTTCGCTTTCATCCAATTCCAATAAAAGTTCCAAAACCTCATCGACTACTTCTTCAGCTCTACCCTCAGGTCTATCTACTTTATTTATACACACAAGCACAGGTAAGTTTAATTCCAATGCTTTTTTTAACACAAATCTTGTTTGTGGCATAGGTCCTTCAAAAGAGTCAACAACAAGAATAACGCCATTAACCATTTTAAGCACACGCTCAACCTCTCCTCCAAAATCAGCATGTCCCGGAGTATCTATTATATTTATTTTTGCATTTTTATAGTGAATAGCTGTATTTTTAGAAAGAATTGTAATACCTCTTTCTCTTTCAAGGTCATTTGAATCCATAACTCTCTCTTGAATTTCTTGATTTTCTCTAAATATACCGCTTTGTTTTAACAATGCATCTACAAGTGTAGTTTTACCATGGTCAACATGGGCTATTATCGCAATATTTCTTATATCTTCTCTTAATGACAAATTTCAACATTCCTTTCAAAAATGATATCAATACTAATTCAAAACTCTATCAATATATTAATAATAAGCATTAAAATATCATAAATCCAAATAATAATTTCATTATAAATAGTTTTATTATAATCGAATATTTAATAAATTAATAGTATTAAAATATTTTTATAAACACAATTAAGGGACTTCCTCATAAACTTAAGAAAATCCCTTAGTAATAAATCTTTTACATCATTGCTAATAAAATCTGGTTTTCTATTTGCTGTCTTTTTTCTTCTCCTTCAAGAGCTTGTATTATTTCAAGGGCAAAATATACTGTTAAAGCCGGGCCTCTTGATGTGATCAAGTTGCCGTCAACCACAACTTTCTCTTCAAGATAATCAAATCCACCTTTAATATTTTTGAAAACTCCTGGATATGAAGTTATTTTCTTACCCACAAGTATTCCTGCTTCATATAATACAGTAGGCGAAGCACATATTGCACAGACCAATTTATCTTCATTGAATACTTTTTTTACTTTATCCAACAATTTTTTATTTTGCCTCATTGAAGCTGCATTATCAGAGCCCCCCGGAAAAATATACGCATCATAGTCATCAGATATTTCATCCATCAATTTATCCATAGCTACATCTATACCATGAGCTCCCCTACAAATTTTATTATCAATAGTGGAAATCATATCTACATGAATGTCAGCACGTCTAAGGTAGTCTACAACTGTAAGTGCCTCCACCTCTTCAAATCCGTCAGCAAAAAACACAGCTGCTCTTTTCAATTCACTACCTCCATTCAAATTATAAAACATTAAAATAAATTCATATATGTTTAAAATAAAAAATTTTATTTAAAAATTTTATCATATTTTTATTATTTTTTCAACATTATTTCAATACTTTTATTCGATTTTGATATACTACTGCTCTTTCATTGTTGTTATAGTCTTTGATAATTTTTATATCTCCGATAAAATTATATTTTTTGAATAAACTTTTTAAATCTTCTCCTTGATTATATCCTATCTCAAAAAAAATAAAAAAATCTTTTTTTAGGTATTTTTTACTTTCTTTTAAGATTTCATCATAAAAGTAAAGTCCATCTTTTCTCCCGTCAAGGGCATTTATAGGCTCAAAATTTTTGACTTTATCTTCAAGTGATTTTATATCATCCGTTGGAATATATGGAGGATTTGATATTATAAAATCAAATTCATGTATTTGCAAATTTTCATAAAGATTTGAATTTATGAGTGATATCCTATCTGATACACCTAATTTCTCAGCATTTTTTCTGCTTAATAAAATTGCTTTCTCATTTATATCTATGCATGTCATCTTCAAATTTGGAATATTTTTTAACAATGATACGGATATTATACCGCTACCTACGCCTATTTCCAACCCATGCAATTTTTTATCGAATTTATTCAAAGCGTTTATGCTTTCTTGTACTAAAAATTCAGTATCGCTTCTTGGAATCAATACGCCTTCTTCTACAAAAAAATCTAAACCGAAAAAATCTCTTACCTTGGTTATATAATGTATGGGTTTTCCGATTTTAAGTTCATTTATGCCTGATTTTACATAATTTTCGTCTTCCATGCTTATCTCTTCATCCAAGTTAAGTTTAATGTATAATCTGTCTTTTTTTAACACATGTGCAATCAATAATTCTGTATCTATATATTTTTCATCACTGTTCAATTCATTTATACAATATGTGTATATCTGTCTTATTGTCATAATTGAAGTACCTTTCAATACTTTTATAATACTTTTTTGAGTGCCGCTATAGCGACTTCTATTTGCTTATCTTCCGGTTCTTGTGTTGTTATTTTTTGCAACATCATTCCAGGGAATATCAATAAATTTGTAAGTATATTACCTGATTTACCTGCCAATTTAATCACTTCGTAAGATATGCCTGCTATTAATGGTAAAATTATAATTTTAGTAAACACTCTTATAATTATGCTGTCTACTTGTATAAATGAACTTGCAAGTATTGAAATTATAAGTGTCACCGCTATAAAATTTGTTCCACATCTTGGATGTAATCTTGGCATTTTTTTGATATTTTCTACATTTAATTCAAGACCTTTTTCATATGCAAATATACTTTTATGTTCTGCACCATGATACATAAATACTTTTTTCATATCAGGCAATTTTGATATTATAGCTATATATGACACGAAAATAGATATTTTTATAAAGCCTTCTATTAAAGAAAATAAGATACCAGAATCTTTTTCAAAAAATTTTGTAACAGTAGCCGGAATAAATAAAAACATAAAAATTGCTAAAAATATTGCTAATGTAAATGATATTATACTCATAAAGTTTTCTACTTTTATATATTTTTCTAAAAACAGCTCAAATTTGCTCTGTTTATCATCTTCATCTTCAAAAAATGATGCTGAATAATTTATATCTTCACTACCTTCAATTACAGATGTTATAAGAGAGTATATCCCTCTTATTACAGGGATGTCCTTAACAGGATTTTCTTTCAGTTTTTTTGTAGTTGTTATTATTTCTCCTGTATGTTTTCTTATGGATATTGATTTTAATTCAGGGCTTTTCATCATTATTCCTTCTATTAATGCTTGTCCGCCTACGTTTTTCATTTATGATAAACCTCATTGTTATTTATTTTAAATGCTCTATATATTTGTTCTAAAAGCATAATTATCTCCATTTCATATGAAGTTTTAAGCTTTGTAACAGATATTTCAAAATCTTCGTGAGATGATATAATATCACCTGTTAAAAATACTATATTAGAGTATCCACTTGTTAAAATACTGCTTATTTTATCCGCAAAATCTGTTGATGAAATGGTGTTTGATTTTTTTGAAATTCTTATAACATATTGTTTGTTTTGTATAGAAAAAATTTCATTTTGTATATTTATGTTGCAATATTTTTTAATTCTATTAATATATTCTGTTTTCAAAGGTTTCAATAATTCATTATTTATACTGTTTTGATAGATTGTTATATTCAATTTTTGTTCCTTTAATTATTAATACATAATAATATTTTAAATCGATTAATAAGTATATGAAATCACTCATAAGTAAACTCATATGTTCCTGCACTGAATGTCTTTCTACTTCCATCTTCGTCAGCTATACGTTTCCATCCAGGTCCCATAGATGGTTCTTCTATTAATTGAAATATAGTTCCTTCCGGTGAGTCATTAGCTTTGCCAAGAGTTGTCAAAAGTATTTTTGCTTCTAAAGGAATTCCTGAGCCATCATCGTCATTGCCGTCTACTTCTGTTAATAAAAATATTTCTCCATATATTCCAAGCGTTACTCTAAATCCTTTCTCTGTTCGCTCTGCCATTGAACCGTTATGTTCAGAAATAATTTCCTTTTCTTCTACCAAGTTACCTGTATCATAGTCAGTATTATAGTAGTAGTTGTCATAACCGTTTAATTTCAACCATTTAGATAAATCATAATACTTTGGAACATGGTATTCATTGATAATGTAGTGCCCTTTTTTTTTAGAATTTTCAATCAGACGATCATCTTCAAAAGATGAGAGAAAACCGAGATTATTACCGGATAAATCATAAAATCCTATATCAACTGTATCAATACATGGAAAATTTTTAAAAATTTCGTTCGGTGTTTCTCTAAAAAAATGATAGGATATGTGAGACTTAGCTACTGCATTACAATCAAAAGCAACAAACTCATTTTTACTTGAATGTTTGAGAGTGTCTTTTACTATTTCTATAAGCTCATCATCCTTTACACCATATGGCAACATATCCCCAATCATTTCGACTTCTTCATTTTCTAAGCGTTTACCTGTCTTATTATCAAAATTATAAACTTTTAGCTTAACGACAGATCCAAATTTAGAAAGAGTTGGATTAGAATAAGAGAAATCTTCAGGCAGTTTCTCAATTATCATATCACAAGCGATTTGAATACAACGTTTTAAAGTATCTCCGCTGTCTGTGTAAAGCATATCATTTCCAGAATCATAAAAGAAATTAAAAGTTTCAGCATCCGCTCCATAATCTGAACTTTTTTTAATACTTGCCTTTCCTTTCAGACAATTGGTTAAATTTCGAAAAGGTTGGTAAATACTGACTTCCAAAATCTCTACATTTGGCATTTCACTTGCAAAATAACTTTCCAAATCAGATTTTAAGTATGCTAATACACTTTCATAATTGTCTTGTTTGTAATCATTAGGCTCCCACATCTTGCAAGCTGTTAATGTAAGGATTACAAGCGTTATTGCAAAATATGTAAATAAGTTAAAAGGCTTTTTCACATAGACTCCCCCATATAGACTTTAGTATTTGCATTTTTAGTTTTTACTATATTAGAATATGGTTTTATATTTCTTCTATCTCTATCCTTTGAATTACAAATCTTTGTACAATTATATATTTTTTGATGATTTATGTCAATGTTGTTATATTATCAGTACTTTAACAGTAATAGTTTATATTCAAAATATTTTAAAAAGGAATAAATCTTATGCAATAATACAGTAAGTATTTCGTCAAGCATATTTTTATATTTATTAACGCTTGTCTTTTTAACTTCCTTTCCATTTTTGAGCAATAAAAACAGTAAACCATTTTGATTTACTGTTTATTTATACTATTTTCTAATAAAATTATGGATAACTTATATAATTATATAACATCAATATAAACAGTTTATTAAAAAAATTAATTATTATATTTTTCCATTGTTCTATTAGATTTTATTGCTAAAATAGATTTTCATTTAGATATTTATCAGTCGTATTTTTTTAATAGATGATTAAAAACTATAATACCGATAAAAACTTGACTAATTAAGTATGCCCCTAAATAAATTACAATATGCTCTGTATCCATGATATTCAAAACTCCAAGCAAAGAATACACAATAATAGATAGAGTTATAATCAACATTCCAATCCAATAAGTATATTTTCCAGATTTATCTCTTAGTTTTTGTTTTAATTCATCTTGCTGTTCTATCTCTTCAATTTCTAATTTTTCTTGATATTTCTCCTTATTCTTTTGCCAATAAAAATATCGAATTATAGTAACGATACCACTACCTCCAAAAGCACCTGTCATTCCATAAAATATACCCGACATTTTATTGTCAAAAATAATAGCCACATACAAAAATATTCCAGCTAATATAATATATATTAGAGCATAAATTAGATTACTTTTTTTCATGTTTTTCCTCCTTTTCATAAGTAAATACTTCTTCTATTGTCTTATTAAAATATAGTGCTATCTCAAACGCTAAATCTAAAGATGGATTATATTTACCATTTTCTATCGCACTAATAGTTTGCCTTGAAACTCTTAATTCTTTTGCAAATTCTTCTTGAGTTAAGCCTTTAAATTTTCTTAATTCATCCAATTTGTTTTTCAAACGCACCACTCTCCTTTTTGTCAAGTTTCCTTTACATTATTGTAATTCCTATTTGCATTTTTGTCAAGTTTCCTTTACATGAATTATATTTCTAATTTTTGCTTCTGGATCAGTGTTAATTCTCTATTTTCTTACAGAAATTTTTCTATACAGCTTATATTTCTTCCACTTCTTTTCATATATCTATAATTTGAGAATATAGATTATCTTTTTATTTCTTAAAAACACCTATTTCCAATTTCCATTTTGATATATTTAGTGTCTTGCTTTATGGTGTATAAGTGCACCCTTGTAAACAAGGGACTATTCTTAGATATCCATTTGCTCCTCTTGTGTTTTTATATTTTGATTTTCACTTTTTTCTCGCTTCTCTATTATTTTTAAGATTTTTTGATTGACTCCTTCTTTGAAATTTGAAAATATGATAGGCTTATAAAATTCCCCTTTGCCTAAATCTTTACTTTTTGTAAAGATATTTTTAAAAACTGCTCCTTTTTTGTAAAATCGTTTCCCCCTTTTCTTTCTATCCTGTAACTTCTGTTCGCTTAACAGTTTATTTCTTTTGTTTTCCAACTGATTAATTTTTTCATCGAATATTAAAATTTTGTTCAATTTGATATTGCAATTTCTAAAAATTTTTTCTTCTATGTTTTTCATTTTATGTTTATATTTATTCTTGATTTTGAACGATAAAAAACAGTAAACCGTTTTGATTTACTGTTCTTCATAGCCTTATAAATTTAATTGTATTTGTTATTTAATCTTTTTTGTTCTTATCCCTAATATCTTCCAAAGTATGCCAACTTTCTGCATTATTATTTTTATTTAATCCAAATATTTTCTTGAAAACAGATATAATCAAATCTATTCCATTTACCCAAATTCGTGTAATAACAAACCATACAATACAGATAGCTAAAAAGATTAAAAAATATGTTATCCAATTCATAGCTTACTTTCCTGAAAATTTCTTAAAGAATGTATCAAACTTATCATATTCTTCCGGCTGATATATATAAGCAAGAAATTTTTCATCATTTTCTGCTAAAGTTGCAAATTGAGTATAGCCTGCCATCAATCCTCCTTGATGATAAATCGTATACATACCTGTTGCAATTTTTGCTTTTTTAATATTGTCTTTTTTAAAAATTTCAGCTTCACTACAGCCCTCAAGCTCCGGAGTTGTTTGTAGTAGTGCTATGCTCATATCAGATTCACGATAACCTATAATTAAACTTGTATATGTGTATGTAGTTTTACGAGCTAAAATATAATCACTGTTTTTTATATTCAAGCCATACCCATAAACAATATCATAGGAGTGTCCATCTTCCATAACTCCATTAAACAATTCTCTTAATCTGCTTTTGTTTGCGTCGGACTTTTGAATATCCCATTCTTTCTTTTTTCCAAACCAGCCCATAATACATTCCTCCTGTATAATTATAATTTCACCTTATCAAATTTCAATATATTAAAAGCGAATTTAATCTTTATAAACTAATTCATTATACCATTTTAAAAGCAATTTTTATAGTCTAAAATTGTGAAATTGTGTAATAAAATTTCCAACTGTCTCTTTTTTATAACTGCTTGATTTACTGTTTTGAATTGCTATGCTTTACTTTTTTATTTAATTATTTTAATTCGTCAAACCGGGAGTTACAAATTACTATCTAACCATGTTTTAAGTTCATCAAAACTGTAATCTCCTTTTAATGCTATTCCATCTTTTATAATTGAGTGATTACATTCCTTTTTATAATCTTCAATCATCCTCCCAAAACCACCTCCGCCATGTGTACAAAACGGAATTATGGTCTTTCCACTTAAATCAACCGTTCTTAAAAACGATAAAACGGGTGGAGCAAAAGTTTTAAGCCAATTAGGAGAACCTACAAAAATCACCTCTGCATTTTCAATACTTTCTGCCCCTTGAATAAGAGGAGGACAATATCCTTTTTCAATTTCTTCTCTTACTTCTTTTACAGCTGTATTATATGAAAAGGAATAAGGCTTTTGTGGTTTAAGCTCTCTCAAATCCCCATCTGTAATCAATGCAATATCTTCTGCTAATTTCCTTGTTATTCCTGAATATGAATAATATACAACTAAAGGATTCAATGAAATCACCTCCTTAACTTCTAACTTTATCAGTTTATTTTCAACTTATTTGTTAATTAATTTTAAGCTCAAACATTATTTATAATTGAAAATATAATCATACTAGTACTAAAATCTTATAGAATAATGGAAAATAATAACAATTAATTTTTCTGGTAGACTATGTATATTAATTTTATATAATTATACAAGTTATCCATAATTTTATTAGAAAATAGTATAAAACATAAAAAACTGAGGTCAAATTATTAAATTCAACATCAGTCTTTTATAATAAATTCTTATTTTAATATATTTTTGCTCCAGCAGGTATATTTCCATCCAACATAATAAGATTTAACGCTTCTTCACCATTATATTCATATATAGCAGATAAAAGCATTCCTTGTGACGGTTCACCCATCATTTTTCTTTCTGGTAAATTAGTTATCGCAAGCAAAGTTTTACCTATTAATTCTTCAGCACTATAGTAATTTTTTATACCTGATAAAATTATTCTATCCTTTTCTGTTCCATCATCTAATGTGAATTTTAATAATTTATTTGACTTAGGAACTTCTTCGCAGTTTTTAACCTTAACTACTCTAAAATCTGACTCAGAAAATTTTTCAAAATCTACCAAATCTTCAAATAAAGGCTCTACTTTAACTTTAGATAAATCTATTTTCTTCAAATCTGTAGTAGATTCATTGCAAAATTTGTCATCTTGAGATGATAAATCTTGATTTTCAGCCATTTTTTTAGCCATTGGCTTCATTGTAGAGACTTGTTTTGTCCCTTCGTTGAACTCATTTATATTCATATCCATTTAGTTATATCCTTTCAAACAACCAAGTTATATTGACTTATTTTCGATTGCCTTTTAGACCCTTTTTTTAGTCAACTTTTGGTCATTGGATTTATTTTTAGTCAATCTCAAATGTGAGATAGCTTTATTATACTAGATTCCTTACAGAAATCATAGGCTCTTTTCTAAAACACATCTAAGTTTTTTGCTAAGTTTTCTAATGATGCTTTTGTCACATGATTGCTAACCTCTGCGTAGATATTCATCGTAGTAGAAATATCGGAATGTCCCATCACTTCCTGAATTACCTTCACATTGGTTTCGTTCTCGCAGAATCTTGAAGCAAATGTATGTCTGAAGATATGACATGAAAACCTTGGAATGATTACCGGCTCTCTCTTCTCCTTCTTTGCTCTTACTTCTTCCTCTGCATTGTGAGCGTCAACTATACGTTTGATAGCTCGATTTACCGCCTGCGGATTGTGTGGCATACCAAAGCGATTTGTAAATATGAATCCCGTCATTCCATCGACATATTCCTCACAGAAACCTTCCTCGGTCTGACGCTCATATTCATCTTTTAACACATCATATACAGGTTGCATCATTGGGACGCTTCTGATACCTGCATCTGTTTTAGGAAGTGATACACGAAACTCACATTTATATGAGTTCTCATGTCTATCATAATAGGTCAAGCCGTGATTCACACTAATGATACGCTTGTCCATATCTACATCTTCCCATCGCATTCCGATTGCCTCTCCGATTCGACATCCGGTTCCTAACAAGAATGTAAAAAACGGATACCAGTGATAGAAAAATGGATTCTCTGCCACATAACTCATAAAGGCTCTCTGCTAATCAAGTGTTAATGCTCTTCTTGTCTTTCGCCTGCCACCATTTCTTTTACGGATTTCCGTATAGGCCCATCTACCGGATTTTTCCTTATTATATCGTCTCTGACTGCTAACTGAAAACTCGGTCGTAATACCGTATTGACGCTTTCCTTGGTGCATCAAATCCAGTAAGCAGCATATTATATACGACAAGAATATCTATATTTCCCTTTTTGAAGTCTTCCTGAACATCTTTTCGTTCTTGCTTTGTTCCTTCATCATGTAATACTAAAGCATGAGAATATGCAGTAAATCTATTCAGCTGACTATCAACCTCTCTTGCCTGCTCTGAAGAATCGCATACGATCATTGCACCTATTGATGAATCTAAGGCGCTCCTTCCTTCCCCCAAATAATAGATGATATAATCAACCATTTTCTCAACAAATTTGGGATGTGCATAAAAGTCTTTTTTAGCAATACTACCTTGTTTAACAATCTGATCCAGAGTATCATTCATCTGATTTTTATATGTAGTCTCTATTTCTTCACGAATCAGTTTTAAACGTATATCCATCTGCAATTGATTGATTATAGTAGTATTTATGAATATAATTGCCGAATACATCCTTCGTATTATATCCATCTCCAATAAGCGGTGTACCCGTAAGTGCTATCTGTTACCGCATCTCTATCGGATTGCATAAGGTTTGCCAAAAAAGATCCTGTAGGATTATAGCTTCTATGCGCTTCATCAAGAAAATACCCTCTCTGCACATCTACATTATAATTAGCTGGTTTTGTTACAGACTCCTTAGAAAACTTCTGTATATTGATGACTGTCATCGTCACCTTTCCGCTCGTATTTGATTCTCCCGGATTTGTAATATCGCTGACAAATTCATCTTTGTTTTTTATGAGTTTTACATTCAAGCCTCTAGCTAAAAAATCATTCTTTGCCTGCTTTGCTAAATCAAGTCTGTCAACAATGAAGTAAAATTTGGCTACTTTTCGCTCTTCTTTACTGAAATAATCAGTCAGAAAACGCACATTTGAATATACTTAAGCCGTCTTACCGCTTCCCTGTGTATGCCATATAACACCCTTTCGGATACCGTCACGTAATTTATCTCGGATTGCCAGTGTTACGAATAGCTGTGGATAACGCATAATATGTTTTTCAATCTGCGTAATACCATTCTTATCAGTTGTCGTTTTATAACAAAGACCGTATTTAAGTAAAAATAGGAGTCTATCTTTTGTATATAACGATGTAATGATACGATTCGTTGGCGAATCTTCTTTGATAGATGAAGCATATTCTGGTGTTCCTTTAATTGAAATTAAATTGGTATCACTTAGAAT
Organism: Peptoanaerobacter stomatis; assembly: GCF_000238095.2. Classification (NCBI taxonomy): domain Bacteria; kingdom Bacillati; phylum Bacillota; class Clostridia; order Peptostreptococcales; family Filifactoraceae; genus Peptoanaerobacter; species Peptoanaerobacter stomatis. The sequence continues at coordinate 323,529 of NZ_JH815225.1, read as the reverse complement.
AAAGAATTCATCTTCTGGGTTTATTTCGTGCATTTTTGCACTTAGCTCTTCATATCGCTGCTCGCGGAATTTGCTAAAGAACATTCGCTTGTAGCTGCTGGAAGCATAGAATGCTCCCTGAATTGGTTCAATATCTGAATCATCGTACTCATTATTATTGGAAAATACCGTAAACTGTGTTATTCCCACAAAACGTCGATAAACCTTATTTCCAAAACAGCGTTCCATTCGATTACGCTCTGTCAAGATACCCTCTCTGTTATTCTGACGCTTTACTTCAACAAATGATAATGGCATTCCATTAACTAACACGATGATGTCTGGTCTGAAATTATCTTCTCCATTTTCATATGGTAGCTCAGTGACAACTGTATAATCATTCTGAGTCCCTGTAGCATCGTTAAAATCTATCAATTTAATTCCATTAATATCCGTTTGTAGAATGTGAAAGAGCGATTTACCCAAGCCCTCATTATCTAACTTAATTTTGAGTTCTTCGATAATCTTCTTTGCATCCTCTAACGTAAGTTCTGTATTATTAATTCGATTTAAGGCACTCAAGAACTGACTATAAAAGATATTCGTATCCCAATCATAGTCAACATTTCTCTCTTTATCTTTAATTGACATATAGGTATATCCAAGCCTCGTGAAATGTACAAGGGCAGGAATCTTTACTCTGGAATCTTCTGGTCTCCTCATAGGTATGGCACCTCCAATACGTCATTATTTTTTCTTGCGTGGATCAACTGGTTTTTGTGCATCCTTTGGCAACAACCATGTTTTTCCTTTTTTCTCTGCACCAGGTACTCTTCCCTGGCTACAAAGTAAGGATATTCTTCTTGAGGAAATACCCCATATTTTCGACATTTCTACCGTTGTTATATAGTCCATTACTTACCCTCCGAACGATACAATAAGTCCAATATAAGTATATTCTTTTATCGGAATAGTTTCAAGTATAATTTAATAGATAATACACTTCTTAAGTACTATCTCTTAAACAAAAGCTTCTTACATCATGTCTGGCTCAAGTATATAGCCAAATTGTCATATTCCGCTCGGTCCTTTGCCGTAGCATATCTACCCAAATATTTTTAATCACAAGTTTTTTCCTGATATGTTTACTAGTTTCATAAAGGTTATAGCTTAAGGATGCAATGCAAAATCTAAAGATTTTACAGCTTTCTCTTGACTATTATATTCCCATATTCCGCCTTCATTTTTTGATTCCAAATACCAATAATCATGATTTCTGCTCTTTAAATTGATCCATTTGGAATTCATGATTCATCATTTTCCCCAAAATATAAACCCTTTTATTTTTATATTCACTTCCAAATAAATCTTTTGTTCTCTTTAAAACCGGAATCATATTTGCATCACCAACAGCTATCACTAAGATATTAGGAGCAAACTCTATCAACTCTTCCGGAGAATGAATTTCATTGTTATAAAAAAAATGTCCCTTTTTAGCAGGTGAACTATCAACATAGAAAACAGAAACATCATTCATTGTATTAGAGCTTTCTTTACACTTCTCTTTGCCTTTCCGGTCGTTCTTGCTTTTAAAGATTTCTTTAAACTTGGGGTTCTCATGCCAAATTTCATATTATTTTTCCTCCAATACAATCTTATCAAAATGCTTTCCTATTGCTTCTATTAATATGTCATTTTTACAGCCAACGTCACCTGCTATATCATTTATCAATTTCTCATCAAAATTATATTTTAGAAGATAATTCATTCTCCTAAGCCATGATGGATGACTCCATGTATCCCTATCCTTTTGCATTTTGCATTTTAATTTATACTCAATTGCATCTTTTACATAACTTCTTTTCCCATTAAATGCTTTTTGGGTTGCACCAAAGTCAGCATGTACTTCATTTATCCAGTTAACGAATTTAACATCATTCTTTTTCAATCCAAAGTAGCAGAAATCATTTTCTTGATGCGTCAGTTCATGGCATATTGTCATATCAAATGCATTATGCATATTACAATTATCACTGTCTATTACTATTCTGTACGCCCATTCCGCATTAATCAATATTAATCCAGGTATGGTAGCTGAAGCATTTGGTACATTTGCTCCAGCTGACCAAAACCAATTGTATTTAATGACTTTTTCACATATTAAATATTTTTCTATTTCTGCCAGTAAAATATCTTCTATTTCAGAAAATCTTTTCTTACTTTGTAATTTTCTGTACACATATACTTTGACAAATGGACTTACCATATTAAACACTCAAATCGTAATAAAATCTTTGATATTCTTTTGGTATATTGGCAACAATTTTATTAAGATAATATTGATACTCTCCTTTATAAAATTTGCCATCATTTATAATCTTGCTTCTGCAAGAATCTAAAATAGCAAATGCCTCGTCATAATATTTTTTTGAAGTATCATATTGTGCATCAGCTTTGACATCGTATTTCACATCGTAAGATGCATCTGAAAAGTCAATTTTTTTTGTTTCTCTTTCTTCTATGATTGCACCTGTCTCAATGTCTATAATAGCCCACATAGTTGGACGCGCCACTGCTCCTGATACAATATCTTCTTTTGAAAAAAAGAATACAAAGACCGCAAGATAATACTTATTAGATTCTTTATAAATCACAGGATACGATGTACTATGAGAAATTTTTGCACCTGATAAAATATTCTTTTGTATCAAACTATTAACTACTATACTTTTTTCCATACATATGCTCCTTTCTTACAAACCAAACTTGCTATATCTTTCAAAATACTCATTTAATTCGCTTGTAGCAATAGAAATTTCCTCTACTAAATGATTTTCTAACATTTTTCCATCTTTTTTCTTATACACAAATACCACTCGTGCACTCGATATTTCAGATAGATTTATCCTCTGGGAACAAACATTTTTTTCTATAACATTCCATCCAGGTAATATTCCTTCGGCAAAAACTAATAAAATACCATTTTCAGAAATTACATATTTATCACTTCCAAGTTTCCATTGTTCTGGTGTATTCGGAATATTTGCATTATAAGAGACCCAAATTTCTACGTCATAAATATCCGAAAGTTCCTCCTCGAGAATATTTTTAAAATATAAATTACCTTCTTTTGTAAAACTAGAATCTGTCTTTTGCTCTTTTGTTGTTATAATTTCTTTTTTTCGTCTATTTGACATATATAAATAGTTACATTTATTATATCTTGCAATCATATACTTACCTCTCTATTCAATTCTTTCAAATCGATCGTGATTCCACATTGCAACCATGGTTTCATTACCATCTTTGTCAATTTTATAAATTGCTCCATCTGTAATATCTTGTCCTCTTCCATATGTGTATTCTGGTACAAGATGTTCACTACTTCCAGTATATCCTGTTCCTGTGCAAGGTGGCTTATTCCATGGCTGACTTCCATCCATTTTAGGATATTCTTCATTGCTTGGACAATAATCAGATGTAAATCGCATAACATACATTTCTCCGCCATTTTCGGATGGTTCCTTATAGCATGTACCATTATAATCTAAGCGAAGTGTTTCATATGCTTGTTCCATATTATTTGTATACGGTGCAACATCTTACCTGCATATTGGGGTTATCTGTTTTAGTGTAACCCTCAAACTGTTATGGTGAAATTACCTTTTGCATAACTGTATCTTCTTTGACTTCAGGAACATTATCTCTTAGTTCTTTAAGCTCGTTAAGATCATTTATCTGAGCTTCAGACATCTTTACACTATATTTAGGATTTGAATCTAATGAACCGTTCAAATTTTCATTAAGTTCACAAGTTGTCCCACAATTTGTCTTTACTAATTGTTCTTTATGTTCATTTTCCAAAGATCCCTCAAAAGAATCTTCTTTTGAAAACTGATCCCCTCTAAAATATTGATTAACTTCCTTTTGCTCTCCAGATAATTCAACTCCAGACAATGTCTTCTCTGTATTATAGATTTTAACACCTTCAATTTCTATTGGTGGATCTCCCCCATCTGATTCCATTGCACTACCTTTATAGCTAGAGACTCTTTCAGCTCCCTCAGATGTCTGATAAATATTGGTTGCTTCGCCCTCATTGGAAATTATAATTGCAGTTGGGTCTGATACAGTATGTCCAGCATCTCCCATATACATTGATTCAAATCTATCGCGTGATACCTCTGACACACCTCCACCTGAATCAATTATGTTAAATCCCGTCACTTCACCAGACTCACTTCTGATAGGACTATCAACTGTTATCCAATGATCCGAAGGTGCTTCCGTATGTTGGAATAATCCCGAACATGCTACATCCCCTCTTTGATCCCATAAGGTTGCAGAATCAACTCCAACCATGGCCACAGTATGAGGATCATCTAATCGTAAAGCTAAATCATTAACACTTAATGCATTACCATATTCATATACTTCTGTGTGTATATTACTTTCAGGATCCTTTACATTATCAATGATTTTTACTACATCCCCTGTGGTCGTGCCTCCACATGCATATGGATTATCACTTTTATTACAAAGATTATTTTCCATAGCATTATGCAAAACACCATTTTCTGAATATGCTGATGATTCTGTTACTCTATTCAACGAATTCGCTATTGATGTTGGACCACATGTTCCTTGTGCTCCTATATCATTTTGTCCTTGCTGGTATGAAACGTTTTCAAATCGTCCTCCGGAAATCGGATTAACATCAGCATTTATTTCATTTGTGTTTGTCACAGCACTTAAATCATAATCTGGAAACGCAGCACTATGCAATTCCTGCCAAACAGGATCTTGTGAATATGTAGCAAAATCTTCTCTACCATAGTTATGCTCATTCATATACTCTGCTATGCGTTGATGTGGAGTTAATTCTGATTGCTCATTTCTCCAATCTGCTGCATTTTTTTCTGCAGAATCGCCAGTTGAAGAATCTGTTTGATTTTCTTCTGTATTTTCAGTTTCACTTGTTGATTCGGCAGTTTCGTCATTATTATCTTCTGTTTCATCTGCACTCTCTGCTGTTTCTTCAGACTCATCCTCTGTTTCTACAGTCTCCGATGACTCATCGTTAGTTTCTGATACTGCATCAGCATCTTCATCTGGGGTCTCGTCTATTTCATCTGTCATTTCTCCAGACTCGTCTTCTGTTTCTACTTCCTCTGATGACTCGTCGTTAGCTTCCGCTGCATCAAAATCTTCATCTGTACTTTCAGCTGTTTCATCTGCCATTTCTCCAGACTCGTCCTCTGTTTCTACTTCCTCTGATGATTCTTCGTAGGCTTCAGTTTCATTATCAACTGCCTCATTTGTATTTTCTGTTGTTTCATCTGCCACTTCATTAGACTCGTTCGCTGTTTCTACCGCCTCAGTATCTTCACTATTTTCTTCTGTTTCCTCCATCGTTCCATCTTCTATAGATTCTGCATCATCATCAAAATCTGATAATACATCGTCTACATTTTCATCTGTTGTAAAATCAGATGGTGTCTGCTTATTACTTTCACTGATATCTGCGGCTTCTTGGTTTCCTTCCAATTCAGACGTATCATCAAAATCATCTAATTGTTCATCTACCGTAGCATCTGTATTTTCAGTGTCATTTTCTGAAACATCTTGGTCTTCTGGAGTATCTTCAGAATAATCCATAGTCTCGTCACCACTGTTCATGTCCTCGTACGTTTCATCAAAATCATTGACACCATCACCATCACCAAAATCACTGTCTGTTGATTCTACTTCGCTTATTTCTGATCCAACTTCACTTCCACTATCGATATCTGAAAATCCATCCATTATGGAATTCCTCCTTAATTACAGTATAGTTTTATGCTCTTTCTCTAAAATTACAATAGGTAATCATAGTCCTCAATTGTTAATGTATTTCCAGATAGCAAAATACATATGCCATGTTCTTCATCCCAGACACAATCACACAACCATCCATATTGTCCTTTTCTATCAAAATAAACAGTTCTGACTTTTATCAACTTCACAATCAATTCTTCATTGATATTATCCCTATTAATTTTTTCTGGTATATTGACATTCGCAGAAATATTTTCATAATTATCTAAATAATATTTTAAAAGTGTAGGTGCTACTTCTTCTAAGAAGTTTTCTCTATTTCCCACATACCTTTGATATTTGGTATGAATCTTATTTCTCTTTCTTCAGTCATAGAACCAATAATATTATTCACATTTTCTTCCGTAGTAAGCTCCAGATGTTTTTCATCTGATTTTTGGAATATAGAATTTCTTTCCGGATATTCTAAAGAATCTACTCCTTCATTCATCTTTTTTACAAAATCGTCAAATTCATTTACTCCATCACCATCAGCAAAGTCAACATCGGTGTTTTCCAGTTCTTCCCCTTCTATATTTAATTTTTCGATTTCATTTTGAACTATATTCATGTACGATACCTTTCACTGTTTACTGAAGGTTTCATCTCTCCAACTTGATCCAGTGGCTTTCATTAACACTGACTCAGTATTATATCCATTTTCCAAGGAAGCATATAATTGATAATTTAGAGCTTCTGTTTCTATTCTAATTGTGGTTTTATCATCCACATACCATGTACCAGATCCTTCACCTGATGAACCATCAACATAATAGCAAGTTCCGTCTTCATTTAGCGTGAGCACGCTTCCATGTTCTCCATTCCATATTCCTGCCAATTTATTAGTTAAGTGTGTCTCACATTCTTCAATTTTTTCCACAGCATCACTATAATCTGAAATCAGATTAAATAATCTTATCGCTTCTTCATAATCTCCTTGCTGTATAAGATCCAAGCCTTGCTCATAAATTGATGCATTTATTCTTTCGGTACATTTACTTATATATTCATCACTATCTTTATATCCGTTCAATGCCATAAATGCATTACGAGCCGCCTCGTAATTATTGTTCTCCCATAATGAAACCGCTTGTTCATAGTCCGGTTGATACTTAAGTTCGGTTTTTCCAAATATTATTGATAACACGGTTAAAATTGCTAAAACAATCGGTAAAACCACATATATTTTAATCTTTGCTGTTTCAGATGTTGCGATTTCATATGCAAAAAGTACTAACAATAATATCAATGCAAATATAAAATCCATCTGCTCACAAGCGATATACTGCTTTACTCTTCCTAACATATCTGTAGCAGTTATTAGTTTTACTTCATCTGAATAATAAATCACAAAGTATTTAGAAATAAAAAAGACAATATCTAATACAAAACATGCTACAAATGGAGTACACTTTTTATACATGAATAATGCATGCAATATTCCACCTACAATTGCTACTGCGCCCGCAGTCGCATATAGAGAAATGTGCTCATTAGTAAAACCGTAAAACGACATCGCTGATGGCGTAAGAAATACTGCTAATCCAAGCATAAATGCTTGAAACCACCGTCTACGGAATGTCAACGTGCTAATTGCAAACGCATAAATCATTATTGCAATTGGATTAATATATGATCCAAGACACTCTAATGTCCTTATACTTGCATCGGCTCCAATAAATCCACCTGCAATTCCGACCAACATTTTGTAAAAAGTGTGAATTGAAAAAATTGCCGCAGCAAAAATTACCACTTTCAAGATAGATATCTTGGATTTCCATTCGCTAATTCCTTCTATAGGATGGAATATATTAAAGGAATCACATGCAAAAATTGCACATAATATCATTATGATGAATGAACCGATGAAAAAATACATTGCTTCTTCTGGTACATCATTTCCATTTATGAAGTCAGAATTTACCAACATAAAATTGCTTTCACCTTGAGTCATAGCATAATTGTAGAAGGTCAGTGCAACTTCAACTATTTTTTGCCAAATCGCTTCTAGTTCCATTACTTCACACCCTTTCCGCTAAGATCTCTTACCGCTCTAAAAGCATTCTTCAATGCACAAATAAATCCTACAATTGCACCAATACCCATGAGTAACCAAAGAACAGGTGCCATTCCTATCGATAATCCCCAATATCCATATGCCATTCCAGCGATAAAAAATATCGATCCATAGACAATAGCATATAATGCAAGGACTAAAAGTATTAAAGCAATAATTATTTCCATTCTTATTCATCGCCTCTCTTAATATTTCCAAATTTATTTTCATGCCAAATAGATTTCATTCCACTATCAGCGGTTTGAAAAATCCATTCCATCGGCTCTAATACTCCGCGTGGATTATATCTTCCGACTTCCCTTGTATGTCCTATTGAGCTACATTTAAAATACCTATTATTTTTGAATTTCAAATCAATATTGCTTACAAAACTTGCCAATCCATTTTCCATCAAGAATTTTCTACACAATTCATCCTCTGCTACTGTAAATGAATCCATATCAAGATTATTTTCAGTCATATACTCAGAAATTTTTTCATCACCGATAAACCGATCAAGAGTTCTAATGTCACCTTTGCTAATAACAATCGCTATAGGCATATTGAATACCGCTGTAGATGATTGTCCCGTAATCTGCCTAATTTTATTTAAGAAAGAATCCAATACTAAGTCTACATCTAGTGTACCTACACTAGATCTATCTATCTCGCTTATAGTATCATCTAAATGATTTCTAACCATAGGAATTGACAATGGATCAAGCATAAACACGATTCCTTGACAATATGTGTATTGCAATTGTTCCTCATTCTCTGTATTGTCTACAAAACTTTCTCCCGCAACATCATAAATTTGCACTAATCGATCAGGACTAATCTTATTGTGATGTATAATAAAACTGAACGCTTTTGAACTGGCCTGTTTAAGATCCATTTCAGTTTTTGTCATTCGAGTAGTTCCGCCCATATAGTCATTACTAATATCATGATTATAAAAACGTTCAGTTTCTTCATTATAATGTTTTATCTCTATACCATTTCTTGGAGCTACTTTTTCTATAAATTCATATGAAAATGCGTTAATATAAGCAGTTTTTCCAGAAGAACGTCCACCTATAATTGGAATACACAAAGGCTTAGTTGCCGTTCCACTTAGAGAAACTCCACATTTTGGACATTCTGCGGCCAGACTACCTCTCTTTGTCAAAAAATGGGATGGTAACTTTTTTCCACAATTACAAGTCCTGAAAAATACGCCATACTTTCCTGGTGTAAGCTTTGTATGCTTCTCCCCACAACTAGGACAAATATATGTCGGTATTAAATATTTACTCTTACAATTTGGACATGCAACAAAAATTCCTTTACTGATCAAATTAATACGATCTAGTAACCAAATAGCTAATATCAATATGTACACAAAGCAAAATGCCACTCCCAAAACAGTAGATACAGTGGCTGCTATAAGGCAAAAGAAAATAGTTCCAAATAATATTAGTGATATGCAAGACATTAAAGCTCTTGCGCCAGAAAAAGACATGATTCCTTTTCCCGTCTCAATTTTTTCTGCCTTCTTTTTTATATCGTCTTGGTTGAATTGCCAAAATCTTTTTATAAACTTGCCTAAATCATTCCATCCAGGACCGAAAAAATAGCTCTTTTTTGCTGGTTGAGTATCCTTCTTCATCTTATTCACCTCAAATTTTATGTTATATTTAGTACTATCAAACACCTTGATTTATCATCCAAATAATATTGAAAACCATGTATTCCCAAAGCATTCCTAATTCTTTCTTCCATAAAGGCATTTGTATTCTGTGGAAAAGAAAGCTTATCGTCCATTTTTAAGCGTATTACACTATTTCCAATGTTATATTGCCTTCGTATGATATCTGATATTTGATCATTCGAATAAGCAAATAATTTGTTATATTTTTATAATATGATAATTTGCTTCCTGAACAATTAGGGACTGTCTTTAGATTCCATTTGTGATCTATGGACATCTCCGAATCATCTAATCCAAAATACTGATACGAATATATCTGTCTATCAACATATCCACACAAATCCCACTTAATATCACAATGATAATATTCGTTTTCATATTCTACAATATTCCATGCATGATTCAGGATTAACGAAAAAGCCCCTCCGGCTTTACCAGATGCCGCCATACTTCTTATATTAAAATAGGACAAAATCAAGGAGTATGCCTTGGCAATACCCTCACATACTGCCAAGTTTTGAACAATGGCATCATATGCATTATGAGCATTTGGATTATTTCCCTTCGATGAATTTGCATCGTTGTAGTCATATCTAATGTTTCTTTGAAAATAGTCAGATATTCCCATCAAAATATCTCTATCATTTCGAGCGTTTTTATCTACTTCTCAGACTATCTCCTCTGCTTTTTTCTTTAATTCATCCTCCATTACTGTCCCTTGACGTCTATTTATAGTTCCTAACAAAGAAGCTTTTTGAAATAGGAGTCCACCAACCATAACAATCTTAGGATTTGTAACATGTACTATATCCGGATTGTCTCCTAAAACAGTTCCTAATATATTAGCAACATCACTTCCTAAGGTTACATCTACTGTGGTTTCATAATTTATTATTACTTTTTCCAGTTTGTCATATAATATTTTTTTATTACTATTCAACTGCAAATATCCAATTCAATATTTGCTCATTTCAATCACCTTATTTTTTATGCTTTGCACAGTATAATGCAACTTTATATTGATCCGATTTCTTATCGACCTCTATCAGATGCAAAATGATATTCATAAATACTTGATCCTTGACAAACTTATCTAAAAAGTTTGCATAAACGTCTAGTCCTTTATATATCTTGTCGCACCATATATTTCCTTGCTTTCTGATCTCAGGAGTTAACATAGAACTTTTCTTTATTCCTGCAGGCAATTCAGGTTCGTTCATCTTGATCAAATCACCGCAATTCAGAATTTTGAAGATTACTTCAGCAAGTAAATTTCTTTTGCTTCCCTTTATCCATTCTTCATAGAAATCAGTGACCATTTTTTCAAGTGTTGTCTGAAAAGATTTTGTTACTTTGCTTGAACGAACCGAATCCTTTAGCCAACTAAGATTATATTTTTTATCTTGAGATTCATTTATAAGTTCTTCAATTAGGCTAAAAATGACATCCTTCTCTGCATTCATATCATTTTTTACTACTGACGAAATTTTATATGCCCCACTACATCTGTCAATCTTTGTTAGTACTGTTTCTAACCAATCATTTTGAAAAATTGCAGCAACACCTTTATCAAGCTTACTTAACTCAAGAATTTGTTCATCATTCAGTCCTATAGAATGACCAATTGCTTTACAATCTAATGCTTCTGGCAGCCTCATAATAATCTTTGTATTTGTATTTTTTATTGCAGATATATCAACTGCAGTTGGAGACTGATCAACTATAATAAACCCTTCTCCATAAGTTCGCATTTCAGATATTGAATTACTGATCATTTCGACAGACTTTCCCTGTACATTAGCTGATTCTTGTCCTTGATCAGTTGATGTTCTTTTTAACAAATTATGTGCCTCTTCCATAATTGTCACATGATGCAATGGAAGATTAGTTCCCTTGGATGTCGCTTGTCTAAATTCACTTAACTTCAATACAAGTAGTCCCATAATGAGGGCTTTTGTTTCTGTAGAACCCACACGACTCAAATCAACTATTGTATTTTCATTAAATAAAACCTCATCAGAAATAGGTACACCATTAAAAATTTGGCCTACCAACCCATTCGTAAGAGATTCTACTCTTGTTACAAGTGATCCAACGTAATTTCCTTTTGTTTCAGCAGAAAACTCTGATTCATTTAATATCACAGGCAAAATCTTTACGATATCTTTAAAACTAGGAAATTTTCCATTTCCCATATCTTGGTGTGTTGAATGGTTCAAATCCCATCCGTGCATAATATATGCCCGTTCAAAAGATGATTTTAAAATAGCTGGCATAGCTGCATACAAAGGCCAACACGCACTAAATATTTCTATTAATCTATCTAGATGTTCCAATACATGTATTTCTTCATCAAATTCAAATGGGTTAATGCAAAGCATTGAATAGTACTTGGGATTCGAGGTGAAAATATTGATTCCTGGCATACCACCAAAATCTATTTTATATTCACCTTTTGCTGATTCAATAACCATGAATTTGACATTATTTTCTGGCTTTATCAGTTCATCAATTAGCTTTGAAGTTGTATTTGATTTACCAGATCCAGTGGAACCTGTAATAAAACAATGAGATGTTAGAGTTTCAAGATTAAGCTCAACTCTATTATTTTTAAATACCTCTCCCATATGATATATAGCACCCATATTAACTGCCCTGTCTGGTTTATCTCCGCCTTTGCGAAATACATTTCTTCCAAATTCCGCTGCCTCAATTGATGTAACTCCACTGACAGATTTGTGCGGTAATCCCATTAAAATTGGAAGTTCTACTCCACTTATAAGCGATGCTGCCGTTACTTCTTGACTATCATATTCAGTTCCTGAAAAACTTGCTTCGTATGTAAATTTTGGATGCATACCATAACGAAGATAGTCCATTATTTGAAGCGATTTTTCATGATGTTCATATTCACTATCCCAAATATTAATAAAGGAATTTTCTACACTTGTTTTTTCACCCGCAACTAAGGCTTTGTATGTATTAGCAGCAACAATAGCCACCTCTTCTTGATCTGCAATAAAATAGCACGCACTATCCCACAAACCATATGATTCACAATTTTTTATACGTTCAAGTTGCTCATCTATTTTTTTAAGTAACTCTTCAACAGTTTTATTATGCCTTGTTAATTGAATACTTGCAGATGTACCTTGTGTTTTTGTTTTAGTACTGGTTTTCGTATCACTAGTAGTCTCTGTTTCGGAATAATTCTCAGTATGGCTTTCGTTTGTTCCTTCATAGCTACCCATAGACGTATTTGTTCCGCCGCTCATATTAAATCCAGTTCCAAACAAGCCGAAACTGAAGCCGTGGTTATGAGAACGCCCTTTACTTCTATTAGTACCGCTATTTTTTCCTGTAGTGTCACTTATTCCGTCATTAATTGATTTTGAAAATCCGCTACTAATTCCTTCTGCAACTGAATCGCTTTCATTCTCACCATATGTCATTACAATCTGTGAACATTGTGATAAAGCAGAATATAGTTCCTCGTATCCTCGCTTTTTATCTTCCAAATCCTGCTTACTTAAGGGCGATGATACAAATACAGCTGTATAATTTTCTCCTGCCATTGAATCAATGAATTTTTCAATTCCTTGAACAAAACTATCCTTATCTTCTTCATCTCTCATACTAGGCACAATTGAAACCGCTGTCACAGCCATGTGAGAATATTCCTCTGGAATTTTATCTTGCAAAAAGGCTTCTATCTGGGATGCATTTTTTTCAAGGATATTTATACCCGGAAAATTACCTCTAAGGCTCTTTTTCAAAATTGCTTTTGCAACATCTGGTCTATTTGTATCTCTTGTACCCAAATAAAAACCAACTCCTGTTTCATCGCTAGAAATTACCAGAATCGCAGAGCTACCATAATTTGATAAAGCACTATATACACTTACTAATTTATCATTTATATTTTCATTCAAATCATATACAATCTTATCGATTTGAAATAAGGACATAGCTGAAAATGTTTTTTCTCCGTCATCTAATGGAATTGGTGAACATTGGTCTATATCAATTAGATAATTTTTATTTACAAATAAATCAACTAGTTCCATTCCCCTAGTCATCACATCAGCTACATTTTTTTTCATCTCTGCAGATTCTGGAAAATCAGCCATACATCAATACCTCTCTATTTTTTCTTGAATAAATTTCCCAAGTTTGAAAGATTATTTAACAAAGGATTAGTACTATCAGCAATCTCTCTTATATTTGACCAAGCATGAGCTGCTTTACGATCTCTCTTGAAGTGAATTGTAAGCATTTCAACGTTTAAATCTTCTAGTTTTGATTTACTTAGTTTGCATAAGTATTTTCCGACCATATCTTGATCATTCTGATTTCCCATGTCAAACATGAATCTCAAAAACTCCGCAAAACTTGAATAGTCTTTGTCTCCTTTACTATCCTTATATATTGCTCTGCACCAATAATCCATAAATATGGAATGTACAGAGTTTGTAAAATCAAATAAGCTATAAAGCGCTTCATAATCTTCCTTGGTCAAGTTAAAATTTCCTAATGAATCAAATGCCCATTCGAAATAATCTTTTATTTTTCCGTCGGCAATTCTTTCAAAACAAGCACCACTTTCAACTGAAACCGACTTTATTTTTTGAACAGTTGTAATAATGTCATTTTTTCGCGTGACCCTATTCAATTGCAATGCAATTATAAACAAAAGCAATTTCCCTTCAATTGCCTTATTTAATACTTCACGATTATATTTATATAGTTCACTAATAGTTTCTTTGTTTTCTGAAGTCCGTTTTCCCATCGGAATATATTCAAGAATTGTTTCACAAAGTAGGCTCACATAATCGTCAGTTATTCCCATTTTCATGGCCATATTTAGGATTTCACTCGTATAATCGAATTGTTCTTTATCCGGAATAGTGGAAATTTTTCTTTCATAAATTTCCTCATATGTCTTTAATGCAATAGCGGCATATGCTTGTCCATATTTTTTGTTTCTAGAGAACCACGCATTCCAATATGACTCAAAATATTCCCTTGTCTCTGGTAAACTTGCTTTCTTCTTAAGATTTCTTTCATACAAATGATACATCTCTTCAAATAGATCATATTCTGCAAGCTTTTTGTTGATTGCCTCAAATGAAACATCATCTTTATTTAACACTTGACCATAAAAATACTCCCAAAGATGGTCTACATCTTCTTCACCTAGATTCAAGTCCTTTAAAAAGCCCTCGATATTAAGAGTCATATCCACATAGTATTCAACATCACTCTCAAAGCCTTCCAATATTTTCTCAATTACTGTATAGCCATTGTTTCTACCTGTTCTATATACACTTCCCACTAAGCCATAGTAAATTGCCCCTATTGGTCTATCTGGATATAATTCTTCTGTAGAAAGACTCATATCTTTAACATACTCACTAATTATTCTTACAATAAAATATACCTTCCACATCTCTGGACTTTCAGATAATACGTTTAGCAAAGAATCTCTATTTTTTTCGACCATCAATTCCGCCGGAATACTTAAATTGATTGAACGAGCCATGTTATCAATATTATTGTACAAAGGTATATAGTCTTCTTCTGAAATATTTCCTGTAGACAAAGACATAATTAATCTGTCCACTATCATCTGCTTAACCATATTCTGTTGTGTGCGCTCAAGAATATTAAGAGATTGGAGCATATATCCCAACACAAGCAAGGCATAATCGTTTTCTAGTTGATTAATATTATACTGTTCCTCTAATAGCTTAAATACCACTTCCTTTTTTTTACCATCAGTTAGAAACTGTTCTGCAAATTGCTCTATTTCATTAAACTCCTCTTTCGTAATCTCAGAAATCCCTTCTGAAAGTAAATTGTAAAGATAAAAAGCTGCATAGAATTTATCATTACATTCTCTGTAAATTGTATTGTTTAGTATAAACGAGTGAAAATCAGTTAAACTATCATATGAAAAACTAAACGCCGTATCCAAAAAGTCCATCAATATATTATTTGTTTCAACCGGAGTAAATTTATTATTAATAAAATCAAATACATAATGCCTGTTTGAAGAAATATAATTTATACAATTGTATCTTGTTCCTTCTGAAACAACACCACATATCTGCGATGGTGATAGTTCTGGGTCAAATTCATAACTTGTAAAATTTACATTTTTAGCAATATCCAAAGGCAACGTATAGTGCAATGCTGCAATCCACTTTACTATATTTTCAGGTTCATCACATATTACGATTCTTTTTTTCTCTGTCTGAAATCGCAACATAGCAGTAACCATCTGCTTATATCTTTCAAGATTGTCTGAAATTCCTAAAAATTCTACAATCGAATCAGGATCAATAACATATCCTTTGATTAGCTCTGGTGTTGGTAAATAAGCTGGTGGCTCAGGATTATTTACTTCCTCATACGTCATGCTACTTCTTAATGTTGTGCTAGCATATAATTCGCAAGGATATATATCAAAATCACTAAAGTCACATACTACAGAATGGCTTAAATGATTACCAAATCTACCTGCACTTCCCATGTAATCTCTGCCTAGATAAGTATTTAATGTTACAGATGCACTTCCACTTTTGAGTAGCCTATAGCTAAATGCTACCGGCATTGTTAATGCAATTTCCTCCGACATTAACGTACCCGCTGGTAACGCAGGTACTTGATATGTAAATAGACTTTTTACTTCATCTGCTTTTCCATCAGCAAATGACTCATCATAAGAAAAGATCTGCTGTCCATCATTAACACCATCTATTCCGCGCATGCATGATGTATATATAATCTGATGTTTTGCCATAACATTACCTCCCATTATTTTTTGCTTGGCTTAATTACTCCGTTTTCCTTTAAAATCCAAAGTAAAGGATCCTCTATTCTATGTGGGCGAGGTCTGTCTATCCTTCTATCTTCTTTAGGATTGTTGTCCATTCCAAGTGCCGATACAGCGAAATACGAATAATTGGTATAGTTCACATCAACCTGTGATATAAACGATTCAGCTCCCCATTCAACTAGTAAGCTACGAATTTCACTATCAACATTATGCCAGTCTGACATATCAAATACCTTTTCGTTACAATGAGGACTTGTTTCTAATACAGTGCTTCCTTCAGGTATAAGTGGTGCAATGGCATCAAATTTTGAGAAAACTGCTGCAACTGGAATATTAATTTTTGCTTCGCTTTTCATCTTCTTATCATTTCTAATTAATTTAGAAACTCTTGACATGATATCATCAGATCTTGTAGCCTGTTTCCAATCAACCGAGGATGCTCTAGATACAGTGTTTTCATCCAACTGATTTCTTACTGCTGGAAATTGCATTGGATCTAGCAAGAAAACAATACCCGCAGATTTACATATATATTTATTTACAGTACTCATAGTATCTTCATCGTTTAAATCTTCTCCTGCTGTATCAAAAAATACCAACGTAAAACTGTCTATTTGTTCCTTGAACAATGCCTTACGTTTTAATTTGAGAGTAAAAATTAATGGTCTATATGCTCCATTGTTGACATCTTGAACAGAACTTTTTGTCAAATCCAATTTTTGCATATCCATATATAATTTCTGGTATGCTCCGGCTTTATATCTTGACATTGTATCATCAAAGCCTTCCATTGCTCCTCCGTACTTAACGGAAATTCGCTCAATTAGCTCATTTATTATTACACCTACGAAATGGCTCTTTCCTGTATCACGAGATCCTACAACAGAAATAATCATATCTTTACCAAGAAGAGTAGATTCAGGTAATTTGTTATGACAAGAAGGACACACTACAGCATATGTTGAGCTACCGCATTCTGGGCATTTTGCAGATTTAGGTATTGACATTCCTTTACTTGCTACCCTAAATGTAGGCTTCCCCATTTTAGGAATTGAGATGTCACCATTTTCATATCTTGTTAATTCAATATCTTCTACATCTTTACAACGTCTATTTGTACATCTAAATTGTACGTTTGAAATTTTATGTTCTTCAAAACAAAAGGGACAAATAAATGTTTGCTTTAATGCCATTTTATTTCACTCCTAACTGATCTTGTGATCTGATCCTAACTTTATTTTTAATACATATCTTCCCGCTAGATTTTCATCTTGTAAAAACGGTTTGATATAAGTTTCTCGAGGCAATCCCTTTTTCAACGGAATAGAAATTGTTACACTTCCATTTGTTTCTTGTGCCTCTATTTGGTGAAAGAGTTTACCTGACTTTTTAAACATCGGTGCTCTATCCTGTGCAGACATTACATCAATATCCGGCAGTCTGAATTTTTTATTTTCACTCTCAAATGTAAGATTAATTATTCCTCCACCAAATAGTTTCTTATTCACAGAAATTGAGTATGTGATAGTTTCCTTGGATACATTAGAAAATAAATAATCTGTTCCTGTTGAGTAATCGCTCTCTCCATCTCGCCGAAATTCTGCAAATACTGAAAAGTAATAATTCTCTAGTTCGTTTGAATCAATGACCAAACCACCATCATACTGATACTGCTTTAATGGAATATATTTTCTTGTTGTGCTTGTATCTGATATATCATCAGGAAATTGATCATGTCTATACAATACAACAAAGCCCGTAACATCTTTTGGCAACTCAACATTAATCATGATTTTACCGTTTACAAGGCTTGCACTATTTACTTTTACGGTTCCACCTTTACTAGCTCTTGATATAGTTCCAATTACAGCTGACCCCGACTTTACTACAACTGCAATTACATATATCAAATCATCACCTTCATATTTGAATGTGCCTGTAGTATTTGATGTTTTGCTTACAATAAGCGTATTCATCGTGCTTTCTAAGGTAGATACAGGGAGTAGATCTCCACTTATGAAATCTGGTTTCTTTGTAGAGTAAAAAAACTGCACATCACTGTTTTCAGGGTTTTCCCAGTCTATTTGGAATTCATTTCCTTGAGATGGCTTAATCACTAGTTTTTCAATTGGAAGTGGAGGTCTTGTTGGTGTACCAGATATATTTATACCCTTAGTATCCGTTTTCTTTATTCCAATTGAGTATGATAAATACACTTTATATGTATACTCTTCATCATTATTTAAGTCTTTATCTACAAAGTTAGATTTGCTATTGCAATTTAGCTTTGTGGTTTTCCCTAAATGATCGCTTCGTTCAATATTAACTGTCGCATTATCTGCGATTGGATCCCAATTTAGTTGTAGTACGCCATCGCCCGCAGCAATTTTAACTCCAGATATCTCAAACAGATTACTTACGGCATCTTTATAAGTTAAAGCATTCGAATATACGCCCGCCCTTTCTGCAAATACGGCATAAAAATACTGTATTCCAGGTAAGACATTCTGATCATTTATGCTACACATACTTACTCTGCCGATTAAAGTACCATCTTGTACACTAATAGGAATCGCTCCTTCTTTTCTTATAACTGAATAATAGAGCAAACCGTCTGTTGTACTTC
The DNA here is from genome assembly GCF_000238095.2 of Peptoanaerobacter stomatis. NCBI lineage: Bacteria > Bacillati > Bacillota > Clostridia > Peptostreptococcales > Filifactoraceae > Peptoanaerobacter > Peptoanaerobacter stomatis. The sequence continues at coordinate 304,481 of NZ_JH815225.1, read as the reverse complement.
TCTTCCATGACAATACGTTTACTTTTGCTGATGAGTCTGCTACAACAACTAATTCAGTAGGGGCAGCTGGTGGATATTTAGAAATAATTTCACGTACCCCAGGGCAATCGTTACAAGCTTCGTACGCTTTTGTACATGCATCAACTATTTCCGTTTCATTTTTTCCACTCTGAGCAATTGATTTGAATTTTTCTGCCGTTAATATTCCATTGTTAATTTCTTCCTCTATAGCGGGTTCACTATAACTTGGAGAAAACTTTTTGACACTTTCCAGCTGTCTTCTTGCTTCATAATATTTTTTTTCTTTGCATGCTTTACACATGTCTTCAACTGCTGTTCCTACCCTGCTTTTTAGATCTCTTAGTCTCTCGTTTAGTTGCGAAACTCTGTCTGACCCCGGCCAATACTTATCTGCATCTTTTAAATGCATTTCCGCAACGCTAAAGTCCATTGTATCTAATGCATCTGACGCTAATTCGCATAGTGATACGGCCTTATCTATGTTTTCGAATTTAAAACCACATTTACATACATTTATAGTTGCATCATTAATAGTTCCACATTTTGGACATTTGATTTCTAACTCTAGTCCGCATGCTTTACAAAATTTTCTTCCATCTGATACATCGTTTGTACAACCGCATCTACATATTTTTATATGTGTGTTTTCTTTCTTTTCTACACCAGATGCAGGAACTGGAATCTTCTCAACTTTGCAAAATGCCAATAATAGATTTTCAGCATCTTTTCTATTTTTGAAAATTTCAGTAAGTCTTCCTGTATAATCTGCATACGTATCTTGAGTTAGTTCACCACTTAATTCAAAAAAAGATTTTAACTCATCTAAAACTGTTTTTCTGGCATTATATTCGAGATATTTATCATATATCTGTTTTGTTGCTTCGTCTTTAAAACACTCATCGCACTGCCCACAAATCTTTGATCCAGATCCACTTACACTATCATTTTTATAGAATTCTTTAGTTTTTCTTTCCTTTGCTCTTTGTTTAAGTGCATCACATGGTAAATTCTGTGAATTCTTTATTGTTGTGCCTGCATATAAAAACTCATACAGATTTGTAACATTAAAGCTCTTCAAAAGGGCATTCATTCCATTGTATTTATCTGCATTCTGAGGCTTAGTCTTATAGTATTTATCATAAGTTGCCTGAAAATCACCACCTTGGGAAGCAACGATTTTGATTCCGAGTGCAGATGCTCTTCGCTTAACAGTTTCAACATCTACTTTTAACTTCGTTGCCATTTTTTCAATGGTATCTTGCGGAATCTCTGTCTTCTTAATCATTTTCAGAGTCTTGTCTATAGGACCATATGTTTTATCACAAGCATCCTTTATTAGTTCCGCTCTAATATTTTCTGGTCCAATCATATCCTTTTTTATGTCAGGAAGCATTTGAGAGTATTTTCTATATTCTGCCCCATGATTAAAATCATTAGCTTTACTTGACCAGAATTTTCTTTTTTCTTCAATTTTCTGTTCGATAACAGTCTCATCTTGGACTGGATTTGGATCAAAATCCAATCCAAGTACTATATACCAATTCTCTGTCATGATTAAGTCTCCTTTTTAAATCATTTTTAAGCCTGATCCTGGAGTACTATCTCCAATCGCCTGTGCAATCTTAGAGAATGAACCCGTCAATTCAGATAAATTTGTAAGCGAAGCAAATTCATCTGTTGATGCAATCTGCTTCAAGAAATGTTCATCTGCTCCTCCAAATCCTAAAGCCATTACTTCGATTCCTTCACTATGACATCTTTTAGCTTTTCTAATAGCAGAATGAGGATCGTCCCATACACCATCAGTCAAGACTACCAAGTATCGAATTTTATCTTTATTCTTATCAAACCTTGACATTTTGAGTTCATTAAAGGCATCTGTAAATGGTTCTGCTCTATTACATATTCCAACATCTTCAACATCAATGCCTTCAACTCCTCTTATAACCTTCATAAAATCATTTGTAGGTTTGACAACCATTTTGGTCCTATCAGCAAATGCCAACAATCCAATTTTCGTAAATTCTGGATCTAGTTCCTTTACAAATCCTTTCATCGCATCTTGTGCTTTAGCAACTGGATTGCCCGACATACTTCCTGAAAGATCGACAGCAAGAATTACTTCAACTTCTAGTGGCACAATTGCTACCATCTGATCTTTAGGAGATCCATCTGTCCAGCTCATGTCATCCGGCACCTTTTCAATACGTATAGGAAGTGTTTTTCCCGTATCTTTTTGGATTGCACTGACATCCACAACACCATTTGATGTATATTTATATGAAACTTCAATTACTGATGGATTCTTATCTGTCTTTTCAATTTTGGTTATTGTATATTTATCAATGATTGTGTTGTCTAAAGGTCTTGCGTACGCCCCTTGGAGCACGTATACCTCAAGTTCATTGTCTTTAGCTCTCGTTCTAAAATTATATGATCGTGTCATTGTGGCAGGAATAGATGTATTTTTCGGAATGATTACACTATTTTCATACCGTTCACCGTCTTCGCTAACAGCTATCATTCCTAAAGCATGTGCTGTTACATCTGAAACTTCCTTTGCCCCAATTATATTAATATTTTTCTTGCCACCTAAAATTCCCATTAATGTCGGTGTAACACTTTTTCCGGCATCATCAATGTTTGCTCTAATTGCCGCTCCAAGAGCAACTGCTTCGTCAACATTAACTCCACCTAATGGATCTTTGCCTGAAATATCTCTCACATAATTATGTATCATTCTCATTCGAGTTGATCCACCAACTAGAATAGCTCCAGTAATATCACTCCATGATAATCCGATTGATTCTATCAAATTATTTGTGAGATCTTTTGTTGCTCCAATTAGAAAATCTGAAATGTCCTCAAATAATTCTTCTGTTATTGAAACACTACCGCGAATATCTTTATATACTATTGGGATTGTGACCTCATCTTTTGAAGTTAATTGTTTTTTTACAGATTCTGCGGTTACAAGTAATGACGCAACCATTTCATCATCTTCGGTTAAATCCACACCATATTCTTCGTTGAATTGATTAGCTAAATATCTTGCTATGCAATCATCCCAATCTTTTCCGCCAAGCTCATGATTGCCATCGCTACCTAAGATATCAATTTTTTCTTTATTAATGCGAGCAATCGTAACATCAAATGTTCCACCACCTAAATCATATATAAGAACGGTTTGTTCTATGTCCTTTTCATTCAAGCCATATGCAAATGCGGCTGCGGTTGGTTCATTTATAATTGCAATTACTTCCAAGCCTGCTTTTTTCCCTGCTTCGATAGTTGCTTGTCTTTCTTTATGAGTAAAGTAGGCTGGAACAGTAATTACGGCAGAATCAATTTTTTCTCTACATGACTGTTCAGCTTCCTTTACAATACTACGTAAAAATATTGCGGATAAATCCGTTGCATTATATGTTTTTCCAAAAAACTCCACACAGAACTGATCATTTCCCATGTTTCTTTTGAAAAAAGCAATGGCATTTATATTTCCCATTCCCTGCATGCTCTTTGCGTCTTCACCAAATAGAATTCTGCCATTTTCTTCAAAACAAAGAACAGACGGAGTTATTGGACTATCAAAACTATTCTTGATAATTTCTGGTTTGCCACTCACTTCATTGATTCTCGCCACCGCGCTAAATGTTGTTCCTAAATCTATACCTACTCTAATACTCATTCTAATCTCCTAAAAAATTATCCCGCTATACATCTATCACTAGATACATAGCGGGATATTTATCTTTACATTACAACCATACGTTTTGATTTTTCTTTAAGTTCATCTACTTTTTCTTCGGCCATAATCCCCTTTGACTGCATAGTAGCATGCACTTCACGATTAGTTGTCTTATCTACACCGCTAACTTCCAATATTCCTTCTGTATTCAACGTAAAGGTTATTTCAATTGGAGCGCCGGCTGGAAGATTTCCTGGCAATTCCAATGTTGCTGTTCCTAAGACAAAATCTTCGTCAATATCGAAATAATCTTCCATAAAGTCACTTTCATATACTACTAATTCACAGTTATCCTGATTTGCTTCATTAGTACCAAATGTTTTTGAAACTGTTATTGATCCATCAGGCATTGCTTGATTTTTAATAATTATGTTGCAACATTTAGGCTGATTGTTTGCTAGCACTTCGATTGCAAAGCTCTTTGTTGTTGCAACTACAACTTTCTGAGTTTTTCCACCTATACTCATCATTTCTGGTTGAACAGCTAGCTCTTCTTTGTAATCATCAGCATTTATTTCTTTTGTTGTTCCGCCTACGGTTACTGTGGTTTCGCCTGAATCTCCTGGTTCAAGGCTCTTTTGATTATTTACGTAAACATTAACAGCATGAATAGATGCACCCTTTGCAACAGCTTCATCAGGCTCAAGAATCTTAGGCTCCATTCCATATTTATCAACCAATGCTTTTGTTACCTGAGGCATTCTTGTAGAGCCACCTACCAAAAGAATTTCATCAATATTGTAACCTTTTTCTTTAGCAATCGCTATTGCAGCATCTGTTTTATCAATTGCTTCCCCAAGTAATGTAGAAGTAATTTCATCAAATTTTTCTCTTGAAAGGCTAATTCTCGCTCTTAAACCTGCTGCATCTAACATAACTGGTACTTCTTCTCGTGAAGAAAGTTGTTGCTTTGCCTTCTCAGCCTTTAATCTCATATCCTGCTGAGCATATTCATCAAATTCTCCGTCAAATCCAGTTTCTGAGATAAATTCTTCTGCGAGATATCTCATTACTGCCTCGTCCCAATCCTTTCCACCTAGTTCGTGGTTACCATCTGAACATACAACCTCAATTTTTTCTGAACTTATACTCATAATGGTTACATCAAAAGTACCTCCACCTAAGTCAAAAACAAGAATTGTCTTTTCAGCTTGTTCTTTTGCACACCCATAATATAAAGCTGCTGCTGTAGGCTCACTAATAATTTCCAAAACATTAAGACCCGCAATAATACCAGCATTCTTTGTAGCCGTTCTTTCAGCTGTACCAAAATATGCAGGACATGTAATAACAACATCTTTAACTTCCGTATCAAGCTGCTTACCTGCGTCCTCTGCTACTTTTCTTAAAATATATGCTGATACTTCTTCTGGGGATTTGTCTTCGCCATTATAATTAATCGCAAAATCTGATTTTCCCATTAATGTTTTTACTAATGAAATAGTATTATTAGGGTCAATAACCGCATTCTCTTTTGCTACCTGTCCCACTACAACCTGATTTGGACTAGCAAAATTTACAACAGAAGGAGTAGTGTTTGTTCCTTCTGCATTGTTTACAACGGTTGCTCTTCCCGTCTCATCCACATAGGAAATACAAGAATATGTAGTTCCCAAATCAATTCCAAATACATATTTAGCCATATATTTATGCCTCCTCAGTTTCTTCTGGTTTTTGATAAACATATACTGAAACTTTTTCTGGTGAAATTGGTTTTCCCAAATATTCATATCCACTACTTAAGCTTTCTGCAATTTTACCGTGAAGATCTTCCACTGGCGTATTTACTTTTTTAATTGCCTTCTGCTTTATGGGATTAAAGGTCTCTCCCTCAATTCCATCATAAATAGTAATATTATTTTTTTCCAAAATATCCTGTACGTCATACGCATAGTCTTTGAACATTTTAAGTGGGATACTTTGTTCGTTTTCTGGTTTTAAAGCATAATTCGCACTAATACGTAGAATGCTATCACGAATTTCTATTATATCCATTAAAATAGGCCGCACTAGTTGCGAATACATATCTTGCTTGTATTTTTGCAATTCTGCATGCATCTGGTCTACTATTTTTTCCTCATGTGTTGTATGTGCGATTTTTTGTTCAAAAAGTTTATTCATATGTTCCACTTTTTCCGTCAAACTTTCCAAACTCTTTATCACAATTTGCGTATCATTGTTTGATACAGGTTCTTTTGCTTGTTCTATATCTGATGGTTCACCTTCATCTGTTATTACACCATCTTCTGCATCCGTTTCATTTATTTTTGAATGATTTTCTGTATTATCAGATGTTGGTGCTACAGTATCCTCGGATTGATTAATGGGAGAATCCACAGATCCTATCATAACCACCTCGTTATCGTTATTTTCATTTTCATGCATGGCAACTTCTCCTTAAGGTGTATCTTCTTCTATCTTCGCTACTTTTTTATTAAACTTAATATCGTCCCATGTTTGCGCCATCTTTGAATCAGCTTTTCCAAATAGCCACTGCATTGGAGGAAGTATACCTTGTGGATTATATTGTCCCTTATCTCTTGTATGTCCAATGGCTGTACATGAGAAAAATCTGTTATCCTTAAATTTCAAATCAATATTGTTCAAGAAACTTTCCATTCCATTTTCTTTAAGAAATTTCCTGCACAAATAATCCTGTGTATCAAAATAATCTGTAAATTTATCAGGAAATGCTGCCATCTTAGTTTTAATTGCCGCATCACCTATTTCGGTCATCAATCCTGCTGAATCAATTTTACTAATAACTACAGCCAACGGTACCGCGGACATTTTTTTATCACTTAAACCAGTAACTTCTCTTAGTTTATTTAAGAAAGAATCAACGATTCCATTTATATCTGCTTTTCCGATACCCGCAATATCTTCCGGTGCTAATTGACTCTCGCATCTATGTCTAACAGAAGGAATTGCAAACGGATCTATCATCAAGACAATACCTTGACAATACTCATATTGCTTTTGTATTTCATTCTCACTATTATCAGTAAACACTTCTCCTGCTATATCATAAACATGGACAAGCCTTTCTGGTTTAAATGATGCACCTTTAACAAAGAAACTGAACGAAACTGAACTTGCCTTATTAATGTCTTGAGGTCTATCCGTCATTCTAGTGCTTCCTGTCAGGTAATCCTGTTCAATTTCTTTATATATATTTTCTTTGTTAGCATTATAAAATTCTGTTTCCCAATGTTTTGAAGGAGCTACTTCATCTATAAATTCTTTTGAAAACGCCGTAATAAACGCAGTTTTTCCAACTGATCTGCCTCCAACAACAGGAATACAAATTGGAACTGACTCTCTATCAGCTAATGGAGTTGAACAATGAGGACAAATTGCTTCGAGGTTTCTTCTTCCATTAAAGAATGTTGTTGGTAACTGCTCTCCACAATAAGAGTTTGGATCTTCGCCAACACATGTTCGCTTCAGAATTCCATAAACGCCAGGTGTTAAATTAGTATGCTTTGCTCCACACTTTGGACAAATATATGTAGGAATTAATGATTTCTCTTTACATTCATGACAAGCCGTAAAAATTTTTTTTCGCATCAAGTATATTCTATCAGTGAGCCAAATAATAGAAAATCCAAGATAAATAAAGCTCATCATTACCAACACAACCACAATATTTATGAAGCTTACTACGGCAGTGATGATAGATCCAAATACTATGACAGAAATCATTGCTAAAACGTTCAAAATCAATTGAAAAATAAAGCTACCTTTTCCGCTATATTTCGCATCTGCAATATTATCTTTATATCTGCCTATAGAATCGAAATTCCTTTGCCAAGCGCCTCTAATGGTGTTTAGTACATCAGAATAACCCTTCCCAAAGAAATAGCTTTTCTTTGCCGGTTGTGCTACTGAAGCCATTATCTAATCCTCCTTGCTATGTACATTATTTATGCAGCCATTGGTGCTTGTTTGTTACTATCAATTACATTTTCTTTAAATGAAAGAGTATAATTTTTGATAGCAGAACCGCCGCCAAAAATTGTTCCACTTGCGGCTGCTACACCTGCGATAATTGTTGCCAAAAGCACAATCACATAAACAATAAAACATATAATTGCGATTCCAATTACAAGACCTACAATTGCTTCTTCTCCATCACGTTTGAACATAAAATGCACCATCCTTTTCTTTTGATTTAATTTAGAATATATAATTAAGCCGTATTGACTCATTATCAAGTATCAGTTTTTAGGCTCTCTACTATTGCCATATATTTGTCACTATCTGTTATTTCACTAAAAATATCTGGATCATTGACAAATATCACCAGTTCTATTGATAAAAATGTATTCCACTACAGCTGAACACTTCCTCTTTCGATTGAAGATATTGACTGTCTACTTAACCCAAGCATTTCGCCAAGTCTACCCTGTGAAATATTTAGTTTTCTACGTATAGTTGGTAATTTTTCAACAAAATCTGCCAATAATTCTTCTTTGTTTATTTCAGCAATTTCCACCTTAGTAATGCTCCCTAAATAAATAAATGCTAGCAAACATTGCCAGCCGATACTGCAACTGGCTGACATACCAATAATTATGGCTTAGTCCCTCAAGTTTTGCGTCCTTGTCTTTAGACAAGTTTGCCTCATTTCGTGTAAGTTCCAATACAACGAAAAAAATTATTCTCTTTAATTCGACAGATATCAACAAATTATTTTTTTTATTATATAACTTGACAAGTAGCTTGTCAAGTTATATAGTAATTTTGCACAAGACCATAAATTGCAATAGTAAGTGTCATAAAAAATAAAAAAAAGTTATAAATAGCATTATTGCTCCATTACCCTATGTTCTAAGTGCACTTCATTAGCACTTTTTCCACCAAACATTCTTCTTGGATAATTATTCATCCAATCTTGTATTTCTTTTATCTTTCTTTGTGATACCTTGCTTATATCCTCTCCCTTTTTTATGAATCTTCTTATAAATTTGTTGTTGTTTTCATTACTTCCTCTTTCATATGAACAATAACTGTCTGCATAGTAATAATCTACTCCCATTTCTTCTATGGATTTTGCATCCATAAATTCACTTCCATTATCACTTGTTATTGTCTTAAATCTTTCATTAAATGTTTTTGGATATTGTTTCTTCAGCTTTTGTATCTCTTCTACTACGTATTTTGCTTTTTTTGATTTTATCTTTCTTATTATCTGTAATCTACTTAGTCTATCCGTTATTACTAATAAACAGCAACTTTTTCCCTGTCTTTTCCCTACTACACTATCTATTTCTATATGCCCTAATTCTAACCTTTCATTTGCTTGTAGGGGTCTTTTTTCTATACTTTTTTCTCCTATTTTTCTTATTGTTTTTTGGCTCTTTATCTTTGTTTTTTTTCGTCTTTTGTATGGTAAATCTTTTGCTTCTAATTTGTAGAATAGTTTTTGCTTAATGTAGTTATATAATGTTTTTTCACATATATTTACTTCATATCCTTGAGACTTTGCCTTTATTATTGCTGCATATGGTGAATATTTTTTCTCAAGCATTAAATATTCTAAATAGTTTGCTAAATCACTATTTTTTCCTATTTTTAGTTCTCTTTGTTTTTGAGTTATATTTTCTGTATACTGCTTTTGTGATTTTTGTGCACTATATTCATCTCTTTTTGTAAGGTCACTGTTTAAAAGTCCATAAACCATGCCTCTTTTTATTTCTCTATATAATGTCCTTTCACTTATTCCAACTTTTTTAGCAATATCCTTCATAGTAAGATTTAATTTCTTTTTATTTTTCATATAAAATTCAATTATACTAAACTCTATTTAAGCTATGGATTTTATCCACTCTCTTCTTGTGATACTTTTTACCATATCTTTTGTTAATAAATTTATTGTGTCACATAATCTGTCTACTACTTCATTTAGTGTTCTAAATACTTCATTTTTGAATCCCATCTGACGAATTTGTTTCCATATTTGCTCTATGGGATTCATCTCTGGTGTATATGGTGGTATATGTGTTATCTTTATGTTTTGAGGTATTTTTAATGTCTTTGATTTGTGCCATATTGCCCCATCACATACTAATAATATTATATCTTCTTTATATTCTTTCGATAATTCTTCTAAAAATACGTTCATATTATTTGTATTGCAGTATGGCATTACTAAAAAGAAGTTTTCTCCTGTTTGTGGTTCTACTGCTCCATATGCGTATTTATATTCTCTTATGTGATGATATGGTACCTCCGCTCTTACATCCTTTGTGCACCAACAATACTTTGGTTTGCTTATCCTTCCAAAACCTGCTTCATCTTGAAACATTATTCTTACTATTTTATCAGGGTAAACGTTTAATAACTCTTCTGCCATACTGTTAATTTTTTTGAGGTTTCTATTACCTCTTGATTTGCCTTCTTCGGATGTCTACTTCTTGGCATTACTTTTCTCCACCCATGTCTTTTTAGAACATAGTATACTTGTGCTGTTCCTATACTATGTCCTACTATTTTTACATATTCTTCTTCTATTTCTTTGACTGTTATTATCTGTCCTTTTTTGCCTTTTTCTTCAAATTTTTTTAACATTTCTTCTTCTTGCTCAAATGTTAGATTTCTATGATTTCCTTTTTGCCCCTTGCTTAAAAGTCCTTCTATTCCTTCTTTTACGTATTTGCATATCCAGTTATTTACTACTTTAATTGAGGTATCAAGTTTTTCAGCTATTTCTTTATTACTTTTCCCTTGTCCTCTTAATTGTATAGCATGTAGTCTTTTATCTTCTTTTTTATCTTTAATTGTATTTCTTATTTCGCTTATTTTTTTCGCTTCTTCTATACTAATTTTATGCATTTTTTTCACCCTATATTAGTATATCATATTTTATGAAATATATCCATAGTTCTATTAGATTTTAGTATAAGTAGTCATAAAATAATAAATGGCTTAAACAGTGCAAAAGCAAGTAAACTAAAAGATGATTACTACAAACTTCAAGAAAATGAAGAAATGAAAAAATTAAATGAAGTATTAGGAATAGAGTGGGAAAAAGGAATAGTAAAGTATGAAGAGTTAAAAAATTATGCAAAAGGATTCGTATACAACAAAAAATAACTAAAAACAATCACCTTTAAAGCTAGTGTATTGAATCTTTATAAGGTGATTGTACTGTCTTAAAAGTGATAAAGTCGGGATTATATGAAAAGGAATAAGGCTTTTGTGGTTTAAGTTCTCTCAAATCTCCATCTGTAATCAATGCAATATCTTCTGCTAATTTTCTTGTTATTCCTGAATATGAATAATATACAACTAAAGGATTCAATAAAATCACCTCCTTAACTTCTAACTTTATCAGTTTATTTTCAGCTTATTTATTAAGTAATTTTTAGATTGAACATTAGACTTACACAGTATTTATAATTGAAAATATAATAATACTAAAACATAAAAAACTGAAGTCAAATTATTAAATTCAACATCAGTTTTTTATAATAAATTCTTATTTTAATATATTTTTGCTCCAGCAGGTATATTTCCATCCAACATAATGAGATTTAACGCTTCTTCACCATTATATTCATATATAGCAGATAAAAGCATTCCTTGTGACGGTTCACCCATAATTTTTCTTTCCGGTAAATTAGTTATCGCAAGCAAAGTTTTACCTATTAATTCTTCAGCACTATAGTAATTTTTTATACCTGATAAAATTATTCTATCCTTTTCTGTTCCATCATCTAATGTGAATTTTAATAATTTATTTGACTTAGTAACTTCTTCGCAATTCTTAACCTTAACTACTCTAAAATCTGACTCAGAAAATTTTTCAAAATCTACCATATCTTCAAATAAAGGCTCTACTTTCACTTTAGACAAATCTATTTTCTTCAAATCTGTAATAGATTCATTGCAAGATTTGTCATCTTGAGATGATAAATCTTGATTTTCAGCCATTTTTTTAGCCATTGGCTTCATTGTAGGGAATAAGATTACGTCTCTTATACTTGCTGAATTTGTAAGTAACATTATTACTCTATCTATTCCAATTCCAAGTCCACCTGTAGGTGGCATACCTACTTCTATTGCATTCAGAAAATCTTCATCAAGCATTTGAGCTTCTTCATCCCCAAGCTCTCTTTGTCTTAATTGAGCCATAAATCTTGCTCTTTGGTCTATAGGATCATTCAATTCTGAAAATGCGTTTGCTATTTCCCAAGTATTTACAAATGCCTCAAATCTGTTTGTTATTCTCGGATCATCAGGATTTCTTTTTGAAAGTGGTGATATTTCTACAGGATGATGTGTTATAAATGTAGGTTCTATCAATTTTTCTTCACAATATTTTTCAAATATAGCTGATATTACATGACCTCTTGTCATTTCAGGTATTATTTCTACAGCATGTTCTTTTGCCAATTCAACCGCTTCTTCATCTGTTTTTATAGTGTCAAAATCTATATTAGCATATTGTTTTATTGCATCTGTCATAGATAATCTTCTCCAAGGCGGTTTTAAGTCTATTTGTTTGCCTTGATATTCTATAAGCGTTGAACCTGTTGCGGCTTCAGCCATATATGCAACAGCTTCTTCTGTAAGTTTCATTATATCTTCATAGTCTGCATATGCCTGATATAGTTCCATAGCTGTATACTCAGGGTTGTGTTTCATATCCATTCCTTCATTTCTAAACATTCTACCCATTTCATATACTTTTTCAAATCCGCCTACTATCAATCTCTTAAGATATAATTCATTTGCTATTCTTAAATACATATCTATATCAAGAGTGTTGTGATGAGTTATAAACGGTCTTGCGGCAGCTCCTCCGGCAATAGTGTTAAGTATAGGTGTTTCCACTTCTATAAACTCTCTTTGCTCCAAGAAATCTCTAAGAGCTTTTATAGCCTTGTTTCTTGTTAGGAAAGCCTCTTTTACTTCAGGATTTACAATTAAATCAACATATCTTTGTCTATATCTAAGATCCATGTCTTTAAGACCGTGATATTTTTCCGGTAATATTCTAAGAGATTTTGACAATAATTGTATGCTTGACGCTTTTATAGATATCTCATCTTTTTGTGTCTTAAATACTATTCCGGTAACACCTACTATATCTCCGATGTCAAATTCTTTAAATTCTTTATAAAGCTCTTCTCCAAGCTGATCTTTTCTTACATAACTTTGAATTCTTCCGTCTTTGTCTTGTATATCAATAAAAGTTGCTTTACCGAAACTTCTAAAACTCATCATTCTTCCTGCTACTGATACTTCTTTTCCGTCAAAGTCTTCAAAATTATCTTTTATCTCTTTAGAATGATGTGTTTGATCAAATTTTTCTATTTTAAATGGATCTTTGCCATTTTCTTGTAATTTTAATAATTTTTCATATTTTAATCTCTCTATATCATTAAGGATTATTTGTTCGCCTTCCATTACTCCTCCTAATTTGGATAAATTTATGCTCTATTTTAATATGCTATTGACAAAATTTTTAGTTTTGCTATTCCATCAGGCACTTGTACATCTACTTTTTGTCCTTTTTTTGTGCCTAAAAGACTTTTTCCTATTGGAGACTCATTTGATATTTTACCTTCTGAAGGATTCGCCTCTGCACTACCTACTATCGTATACTCTTCTTCTTCTACTTCTCCATCAGGATATTTTATAGAAAATTTAACAGTAGATCCGACATTTACAACATTCATCTTCATATCGGACTCTGATATTATCTCGGCTTTTCTAAGTATGTTTTCAAGTTTTGTTATTCTTTCTTCTAATTGTGCCTGTTCGTTTTTAGCTTCGTCATATTCTGCATTTTCTGATAAATCTCCAAAAGAGCGTGCTACTTTAAGTTTATCTGAAACTTCTTTTCTTCTGACTGATTTTAATTCTTCAAGTTCTTTTTCTATATTCTCGTATCCCTCTTTTGTAAGTATTATATAATTTTCGTTTGGTGTAGACATTAATTGCAGCTCTCCTTTTTTCAATATTAAGTTATAGCTAATTGCTTTTAAAAGTTTATACACAAATTTAATATATATTTGTGTAAGTATATCAGTATTATTTGTTTTTTATAAATGATATTAGGCTTAATATTGACTCATTTATATAAAAATATTTTGAAATAATAACTGAATGATAAGCTTTAAGTAAGAATTATATACCATTGCTAATTTAATGTCAAGCTTTTGGAAAAATCAGAAAGTGCCTCTATAACTTTTTTATATGACAGTTCTGTGTTTATAGCATTTTTTATAGAACATGAGTTTTTTATTCCCTTTAAATAACAGTTGAGTTGTTTCCTCATTTCTCTAACTGCTGTACTTTCTCCAAAAATATCTATGGCTTTTTTATAATGCTTCAATGCTGTAACTATTCTTATATAATCATCTATTTCATCATAAACACCATTTTTAAAGAAGTCATTTATCTGAGAAAATATAAACGGATTTCCTTGTGAGCCTCTACCTATTAAAACAGCATCACAATTTGTACATTCAATGATTTTTTGAACATCTTCCGGTGACTTTACATCTCCGTTTCCTATTACAGGTATACTCAAATTTTCTTTTATCTCTTTTATTATATCCCAATCCGCTGTGCCACTGTAATACTGATTGGCTGTTCTTCCATGTATTGTTATCGCATCTGCACCGCTATCTTGCATTAATTTTGCAAATTCCAACGCATTTACAGATTTTTCATTTACACCTTTTCTTATTTTTACAGTTATAGGCAATTTTGATACTTTTTTTGCATTTTTCACTATTTCAGCTGCAAGCTCAGGAGTTTTCATAAGTGCACTGCCATCACCGTTTTTTACTATTTTAGGTGCAGGACACCCCATATTTATATCTATGTGTGAAAATATACCGAGCTGATTTATTATTTTAACAGCTCCAGTCATATATTCTACTTCGCTACCGAATATTTGAACTGCTATATCATATTTTTGACCTTTTACGTTCAACATGGAAAATGTCTTTTCATCTTCATAACACAATGCTTTAGCATTTACCATTTCAGTAAAAGTCAGTTTAGCACCGAATTCTTCACATATAGTTCTAAACGGTAAATCCGTATAACCCGCCATAGGAGCCGGTATTGCAATAACACCTTCATACAGTTTATCGCCTATTTTTAAATTATTGTTTATTTTTTTCATATATTATTCTTAAGCCTTCTAATGTAAGGGTTTTATTCACTTCTATTTCATGAATCGATTCATTTACAATAAGCTGTGAAAGTCCTCCTGTCGCTATTATATTGTATTCTCCTTCTTTCCAACCGAGTTCTAATAACATTTGAGATACTATTTTATCTACAAGTCCTAAGTAGCCATAATATATACCGCTTTGTATTGCACTTACAGTGTTTTTTGCAACTACATTCTCCGGTTTTTTTATTTCTACTTTTGGCAATTTTGAGGCATTTAAAAACAATGCATCTGCTGATATTTTTATTCCGGGAGTTATAAGTCCTCCCAAATAATCTCCATCTTTAGAAACACTGCAAAATGTAGTTGCCGTACCAAAATCTATCAATATTAGATTTGATTTATATTTTTCATATCCGGCTGTTGCATTCACTATTCTATCTGCGCCTACTTGTGAAGGATTTGTATATTTAATATTTATTCCCGTTTTTATTCCCGGTCCTACTATATACGGTTTTTTCTTACAAAACTTAAAAGCAAAATTGTCTAATGAGTGCATTACCTCTGGTACCACTGATGATATTATAACATCATCTATGTCTGAAAATTTATAACCTTCTTCCTCTATGAGCATTTTTACAAATACTCCATACTCATCAGATGTCATAGTCGGATCTGTACCAAGTCTGAAACTATGTTTTAAAGTTCTTCCTTCATAAAGCCCGAAAACAAGATTTGTATTGCCTACATCACATACTAAAAGCATTCTTTTCTCCAAATAATTATAAGTTTATTTTTATACTAAGTAAAATTATTATATACTCAAAGTAAAAAAATCATATAAATTTTATATATCAATTAAACGAATATTAGTATTACTTGCCGGTAATACTATGGTGTATCTAAAAGAGCATTATACCTTTCAGATACACCATATATATGCTAAAATATATATTGTTTTGTCTGTTCAAGACGTTTAAGCAGTCTTTGTTTACCCATTAATTCCATTGACTTATGGATATCAGGTCCATGTGTTTGTCCTGTTATTACAACCCTAAGTCCCATGAACAGATTTTTACCTTTTATTTTCTGTTCTTTCAATTTCGCAAATAGATTGTCTACAAATTCCGCATTTATAATATCTGTATTTTCTATTTCTAATTTTACAATTTCATAAAGTGTTTTCATATGTTCCAATTTCATGAATTGAATAGCTTCATCTTCAACATTTTCTATATTATCTAATAAGAAAGTCTTTATTTCATCCGGAAATTGTTTTAAATAGCTGAGTCTGTCTCTTATTGTATCCATTGCTAAATACAGCCATTTAGAATTATTTTTAATATCCTCTTTTGTCATCAATCCTGACTCTTCAACAAAAGGTATTGACAATTCTACAAGTTTTTCTATCGGATATTCTTTTATATAATGTGCATTTACCCAATTCAATTTAGCAACATCAAATACACCGCCACTACTTGAAACTCTCTCTAATGAAAAGTTTTCAACGAGTTCTTCAAGAGAGAATATCTCTTTATTTTCTTCAGGAGACCAGCCGAGCAGTGCTATATAATTTATAAGACCTTCAGGTAAATAGCCTTTTTTTCTGAAATCTTCTACTGCCACATCGCCTTGTCTTTTTGACAATTTTTTCTTATCAGCATTCAATATATTTGGAAGATGAACAAAAGTAGGTTTTTCCCAACCGAACATTTCATACATCATGACGTGCTTAGGTGTTGAAGTAAGCCACTCTTCTCCTCTTATTATATGCGTAACTTTCATAAGATGATCATCTACTACAACCGCAAAATGATATGTAGGGAAACCATCTGATTTCATAAGCACCTGATCATCAACTGTATCCGAATTTATAACAACTCTGCCTCTAACGACATCATCAAACGCTATATCTACATTTTTAGGCATTTTTAATCTTATTACATATTCTTCTCCGTTTGCAATTCTTCTTTGTATCTCTTCTTTAGATAAAGATTTACAATGTCCGTCATATTTAGTATCTTCACCTCTTTGTTTTTGCTCTTCTCTTAAACTTTCAAGTCTTTCTTTTGAACAAAAGCAATAATAAGCATGGCCTTTTTCAACTAAGATGTCTATATATTTTTTATAGATATCAAGTCTTTCTGATTGTATATAAGGTCCGTCTTCTCCTAATTGTGTTATTTCATTTTTATCAGATATACATACACCTTCATCAGAGCTTATATTGGCCCATTTAAGAGAAGTTAGCATAGACTCTATCGCACCATCTACAAGTCTTGTTCTATCTGTATCTTCCACTCTTAATAAATAAACCCCATTGTTCTTCTTTGCATAAAGATAATTGTATAATGCTGTCCTCAAACTTCCGATATGAACAAATCCGGTAGGAGAAGGTGCAAATCTTACTCTAACTGACATAAAAACCTCCTGTATATTTTTTCAATTAATATATTTATTCGATAAATTCTTTACTTATTTTTTTCTTTTTTTACTCCTGTACAAAAATACGAATACAAGTATTATTGATAAAAAGCATAAATATCCCACAGGCATAAAATAATCATTCAAACCTGTATTTACAGCTACTGTTAATAAATATAAAAGCTGTATAACTATGAAAATAGTGTCTCTAAAAAAGCATAATGCACATATGCTTATTGCAACTATAATGAAAAGTTGTACGAAGGCAAATATTATAGATATAGTACTACCAATAACCAAAGACGATTTAAACATAATATTAAATGTCATAAAAAGCATTATTGCATTCCAAGCGAAAAAAACAGAAAACGGATATACAAATACTCGTACTTCATCATTATACATATATCTTTTCATATTTTGAGATTTTATATATAGTATTACTGTCAAAGCATTGGCTATAATGATATTTAAAAATGCAAGACTATATCTTTTTTGAATCAAAAAATATAAATGCATGCCCATAAAAATAAATGTTAACATTAAGAAAAAACTATAATTTTCAACTACTTTTTTCTTAATGCCATGACTGGAAGAATCCAGTTGAATTATTACAAATACAGACATATATACAAGTGATATAAAGTTCAATATATACAAAAATTTATATGGTGACATAAAATATTTTATATCAGCATAATTTACAAATGATTTATCTCCTGAAAAAAAAGATAATCTTATATTTATAAATAATAAAACCGCAAAAAACACGGTGTTCAAAATTCTAAGTAATACTCTATCTCTTGAATAATGTTCCAAAGTAATCAAATCCTTTCCATAAGATTATAACATAAAACAGTCAAAAATTTAAACTATTATTTGTAAAAAATAAATAATAGTTTAAATTATCAAAACATTTATTCAATTTTTAAATTTTATAAAAAATTATATATTTTCTATAAATTCTTTTGCTTTTGCAAAAGCTTCAGAGATTTTACTTATATCTTTTCCTCCGGCTTGTGCCATATTAGGCTTTCCGCCACCATTTCCTCCTGTTGTAACGGCTACTTCTTTCACTATTTTCCCTGCGTTGTATTTAGGTATAAGTGCTTTGTCAACCATACATATAAAGGATAATTTACCTGTTTCTGTAATAACATTTGAAAATATCACTATTGTATTTTCAGTTTTGTCAATTATTTCCTGCATTATATCCCTTAGTACATCATCTTGCATATTTTCATATGAATATGTTATGAGCTTAACATCTTTTATTTGCTTGGCATTTTTTATAAGAGTATCAAGAGTATTTTTGGCAGATTCATTTTGTATCTGTTTTAATTTTTTATCTAATGATTTATTTTCTTCCACTACTTCTGTTATTCTTTTTTCTATATTTTCTTTAGATGATTTTATTATATTGGATACCGTATCTATAAGACGTTCTTCGCCAAGCAGATACTCATATACTTTCAATCCTGTTATGGCCTCTATTCTTCTTACTCCTGATGCAACTCCGCCTTCTGATGTTATTTTAAACATACCTATATCATTTGAATTTGTTACATGTGTACCACCACAAAATTCTTTTGAAAAATCTCCGATACTTAAAACTCTTACCATATCACCATATTTTTCATCAAACAATGACATTGCTCCTGTATTCTTTGCATCTTCTATAGACATAACTTCTGTTTTCACATCAAGTGCATTATATATTTGCTCATTTACTATTTTTTCCACCATAGATATTTCTTCTTTGCTCATACCTGAAAAATGATTAAAGTCAAATCTTAATCTGTCACTTGATACTAATGAACCCGCTTGTTGTATATGATCTCCAAGTACAATTTTTAACGCTTTGTGCAATAGATGTGTAGCTGTGT
Source organism: Peptoanaerobacter stomatis (assembly GCF_000238095.2). Lineage (NCBI taxonomy): Bacteria > Bacillati > Bacillota > Clostridia > Peptostreptococcales > Filifactoraceae > Peptoanaerobacter > Peptoanaerobacter stomatis. The sequence goes on along the minus strand of NZ_JH815225.1, from coordinate 285,262 downwards.
GATTTCTTCTTGTTGCAAATCTTATATCCTTATCAACTTTTAAAACAGCTTTTTCTGATTTTTTTACTCTTCCTTCTTCTATTGTGCAGTGGTGCAAGTATAATCCGTTAGTAGATTTTTTTACATCATTTACAATTATTTTGAAATTTTCTCCTGAAATTTGTCCAATATCTCCCACTTGTCCACCTGATTCTGCATAAAAAGGCGTTCTGTCGAAAATCAATATAACTTCTTGTCCTTGCAATGCTTCATCTACTATCTTTTTTTCAAAAATTATATCTTGTATAGAATTTTCAATTTCAAGACTGTCATATCCTACAAATTCTGTATTTTTTACTGATAAATCCAAACTTGATATTTCATCTTTCCAGCCTATATCAGTGCCTTTTGCTCTTGCATTTCTTGCTCTTTCCCTCTGTTGTTGCATTTGATTTTCAAATTCTTCTTTATCTACTGAGCAATTTTTTTCTTCAGCAATTTCTATTGTAAGCTCCAACGGAAAACCATATGTGTCATATAATTTGAATGCGTCTTCGCCTTTTATTTTTTTGTCATTATTTTTAACTGCATCTTCAATATATGCGTTTAAGATATTTATTCCTGTGTCTAATGTCTCGTTGAATTTTTCTTCTTCCATCTTCAGTATTTTATTTATATAATCTTTATTTGTTACAAGATCTTCATATCCGTCTGCATATACATCTATAACTACATTTGCAACATCATTTATAAATTTTTTATCTATGCCTATCAATTTGGCATGTCTTATCGCTCTTCTTGCCAATCTTCTAAGAACATATCCTCTTCCCTCATTTGAAGGCACTATACCGTCACTCACCATAAATGTTATAGCTCTTAAATGGTCTGTTATTATTCTTATAGATACATCTGTTTTTTCATTTTCATTATATTTTTTACCTGATATTTCACATATTTTTGTTCTTATCTGTTTCATAGTATCTATATCAAATATAGAGTCTACACCTTGCATTATACAAGCCATTCTCTCCAATCCCATACCTGTATCTATGTTAGGATGCTCCAATTTTTTGTAGCTACCATCAACTTGTTTGTCAAATTGTGTAAATACCAAATTCCAAAACTCTAAAAATCTGTCACAATCACAACCCGGTTTACAATTTGGATCATCACAACCATATTCTTTTCCTCTGTCTATGTAGATTTCAGAACATGGACCGCAAGGACCTTGACCGTTTCCTATTTCCCAGAAATTATCGTCTTTTCCAAGTCTTACTATTCTCTCTTCTGATACGCCCACCTTATTTTTCCATATATCAAATGCTTCATCATCTTCTTCGTATACAGTAACCCAAAGTTTATCTTCATCAAGTTTAAGAATTTTTGTTACAAATTCCCAAGCAAAACTTGTTGCCTCTTTTTTAAAATAATCTCCAAAAGAAAAATTTCCGAGCATCTCAAAAAAAGTAGCGTGTCTTGCTGTTCTTCCAACATTTTCTATATCTCCGGTTCTTACACATTTTTGGCAAGTTGCCATTCTTTTTGAAGGAGGTACTTCAATTCCTAAAAAATAATTTTTTAGCGGAGCCATACCTGCGTTTATAAGTAAAAGGCTCTTATCATTTTTAGGCACTAATGAAAAACTGTTTTTTACATAATGTTCTTTGCTCTTAAAAAAATCAAGATATTTTTTTCTTATATCATTTGCTTTCATAAATTCCATTTCAATCAATCCCTTTCTATAAATATAATATGATTAATACTAAAAACTATTAAAAAGCCATACTTTTTTCAAACGACAGTGATTTAAATAAGTTTAAAACCATCATATATAAAAAATGGATTTGAATAGGTAATAGTATTAATATAAATTTATTTTCAGCATAAAAAAATCCCTAACACTTATAAAGTATTAGGGACGAATTATCGTGGTACCACCCTTGTTCATACAAGAACTTAAAAATCTCATATCTTTTGGATTATAACGTAATCAACGTCAAATTTTATTAGAATTTGAAGATTAAATGAATTAACTTTCATTTTGCAAGTCAGCTTTCGGACATATATTTAAAAACTCGCACCTTACGTTTTCTCTCTGAAAAATATATAAAATCTTACTCTTCTTGCAATATCTTTTTAATATCTTATAGATTATAATATATAAATTATCATATTTCAATATTTTTTTGAGCTTTTTTATAAAAATTTTCATATTATTCGTAAAAATTACTTATATAATCGCTTATAAATCTACCTACTTTGGTTGAAAGCTGTTCTACTGAATTTATATGCAAAAAATCACTGCCGTATATATATCTTATTACGCCTACATCTTCTTCTTGACCACTGAATATACCACATACCTTTGTGCTTTTCTGCCTTAGTTTTCTTATAACATTTGCTGTATCATCTATTGCGATATCTCCTTGATATGGTTTTTTAGCTTTTGTTCCTATAGCGTGTAATACTTGTACATCAAACGGTTTTGCGTCTGTGAATATTATCATCATCTTTTTGTAATCACTCATATTATTTGACATCGAACCTATAACATCTATTGCAAGCCCATCTCTGTTTCCACCGCTACAAAAATAATCAAAGCAATTTTCACTTTTCATATCATCATAGTCTTTCAATATTTTTATAACTGTATAATCCATAAAACTGTTGAATGTTTTTATAGAATTTTCTATCTTCAAATCTTCCAATGCCTTTGATATTATATAAGCTTGAACCGATAATTTGCTCTGCTTTTCAAGCAACGAGGCACTTGAATCTATAACTATATCCACGAGAAATTTTATTTCATCTCTTCTTTTTTCTTTCCAAAAAATTTTATAATCATTTATCTTTTCTGCTTTATATATAAGCCTTGCATCTACGTTACCGCTGTATGATTTATTTTTTACATTTTCATTTTGAGCCAAACTTTGCTTTATTATGGATTTCAACTTTTCTATAGACCTATCGTAATACTCTTTCTTGCTCATATATTCATATTTATTTTTATTTTGCTCCTGCTCAATTTGATTTTTTCTATAATCTTCTTTTATAGATGACAAATCCCCTTTTGTAAAAAAAAGTTTATATGCGTGATGTATATCTTTGCAATACTTTTTTTCCAATATATGCAGTTTATTTATGTCAAACATAGTTTTACCATAGTAGTTTTCCATTTTTTTTAGGTTTTCTTCTTCTTTTGATGTATCTTCTTTTTCATCTATGGTAGATGAGTCTGCAGAAAAATTTTTCTCAATTATACTTTCATTAGGATTGAATTCTGAAGATGTATATTCTTCGAAAAACTCATATATCTTCTCTTTATTATTTTTTATTGATATAGCTATGGCAGATTTAGTTTTTTCATTTATATTCTGTGAATTTTCAATATTTTGCTTTATGTTGTCTTCCTCAAATTTAAAGTATAAATTAATTATTTTTTTAAATTTTTCTATAAAGTCTATGGTGTTATCTACTGTTTTAAATTCACCTATACTTCTTATTATGTGAATTATATTGTGTGGAAATATCATGATTTTATCTGTATTATTATGCCAATATGCCAATCTCAACATATTATATAGCTTGTCTTTTTTTCCTGTTTCACTCAAAATTTTTATATTGTATTTATAATTTTCATATCTGATATTTTCTATATTTTTTATAAATTCCATATTTTTATTTATACAAGTTTCTTCAATACACATAAAAAATAGTGTAAGTATCTCTTTAGCTTTATTTATTTGCTCTTTAATACTTTTTATAAAATCTGCTATCATCTTATAGTCAAGTATGTTATATACCGAGCCTATTATAGTGGCATTATATATTAATTCATAGGAAAAATAATCTTGCTCTATAAGAGAAAAATCGACTTCATATCCGTATTTATCTGTGATTGTCCACACTATATTTGATATTCTGCCCCTATCATAGTATGAAGATACTTCCATATTAATCACCTGCCAAAGAAATTTTATTCGATAATTTTAATTTTATTAAATCAGATATTATTTGTCTTTCATATTCGTCAAATACTTTATTTGTAATACATATCTGAAGTGCCTTGCTTATATTCATTCCTTTTTTGGCAAGAGATACAGCATCTATAAGCCCTCTTAAATCTACAGCTTTTGATGATATTTGTCCATTTTGTGCTTTTGTCTGTAAATTTTCAAATATTTCTGATAATAATTGTAAGCTGTCTTCATTTATATTCGTAAAAGAACCTTTTAATATTTCAAATATCATATCTTTATTAAGCTTTGGCATTTGTATTACTGCAAATCTTGATATTAATGCTTCATTGAGTTCTTTTGTTCCATAATAGCCATAATTCATTGTAGCTATAAATCTTGTAGGCTCGGATATATCTATTTTTTTATATCCTGATATATCTATTACTCTTCTATAGTCAAGTGCTGAGTATAAAACCGATATGGCATCATTTTTAGCCATGTTTATCTCATCTAATATACCAAAGCCTCCATATATGGAACACTCACTTATTGAACCATTTCTAAAAACTACTTGTGAGTTTTTATAAGTATCTACCCCTATCAAATCATCAGCATCTAAAAAGTTGTGAAAAGATACTGTCCATTTAGGTCTTGCAAAAGCATATGCCAGATTATCTGCAAGTATATTTTTCCCAGTAGCTTTTGTGCCTACTAAAAGTATATTTTGTGAATTTAAAAGTGCATAAAGACATTGTTCCCAAACATCTATGCCATAATAAAAACTCTTAGGCTCTTGTATTCTATTAATGACACTATCATCTGTTTTATAATATTGTCTAAAATATCTAAGTTCATTTATAATATTGTCGCTTATTCCATATTTTTGTAATTTATCAAGCATAATAACCTCTAAATTAATATATTTTATATAATTATTTTTATACCTTTTTTATATAAAATCTAACAACAATATAAAAATTTATTATATTTTATGATAATTTTAAATATAATTTATAGTATGATAAGAAAAATCAAAATATAATTTTAATAGTAGATACTTTATAATATATAATTATGTAGTATAATTTAATACCAAAACCTGTTTAAAAAATATATATAGTAATAGCTAATAATAAAGTGCATTAGTTTATTAAAATATAAATATATGTTATTTTCATTAGGCAATAGTATAATAAATTTATGGCATTTTAGCATAAAAAACACACTACATAAAATAGTGTGCTTTTTATATATTGTAGACTAATTATCGCTGAATAAATTATCTAACCATTTACAAACATAACAAGAAATTATATTTGCAATAACAACTCTTGTCATATCGATAAAAATGTTTTGTATTTTAGTTCATAACAACTCAATATTAATCAAATACCTTGCTATTTTTTAAATGAAGTATAAAAATGATTCAAGGAGAATTTATCTTTTACGAACCTGTACTCTTCTACTCATCACTTGAACTCCTTCATCATCCATAATGTTACAAACATACCAGTAGATATCATTTTCTACAGGAGGTTTTAATACATTTGTTGTATTTCCTTCTGACGTACTATTTCTAAATACTGTGTCTCCATCTTTTACATATACCCATTGATATCTATAAGGTTTTATACCTCCCTCAGCTTTGACTTCCAACGTCACCCTATCTCCTAACCTACCACTTGCATCCTCAGGTTCTTTGTCAATTCGAACTTTCCATACTACTCTTGATTTATTACTCATAACCCATCTGTTTTTTGCATCATGAATTACACATCGGTAATCATATGGCTCACCTGTTACAGGTACTCTATGTGTAGTTGCTGTAGCAAATGGAAGGTTTTTGTACTCTGCATCTCCAACTTTTCTTTCTTGCCATTGATATCTTAGTGGTGGCACTCCTCCTTCTGCCGCAACTTCCAACGTAACAACATCTCCTGGCACGCCTCTTACATCCACAAGTTGTTTGGTTACTTTAATTGGCACTGTATTTGGATCTATTTCTACTTTTGCTTCATCACTTGTCGCTTTATTGCCGTTTGCATCTGTAATCACACATCGATAATAATAGGTAAACATTTCTACTTTTGGTCTTAATACATTTCTTGTATTTCCTTCTACCATACTGTTTGTATAATTTATGTCTCCTTCTTTTCTTTCTTCCCATTGATATCTATACGGTTCCTTGCCTCCTGATGCTTTGACTTCCAATGACACTGTATGACCTGATGGAATACCAAGTTTATTTTCAGGTTGTTTTATTATTATAGGCGGTGCTGTACTTGGATCTACTCTCACTAATGCAAATTTAGTTACCACACGGTTTCCATCTGCATCTATAATTTCGCATCGGTATAAATATTGATACCTGGTTTCTGGAACAAAAGGAACTTTTACTGACCTTGTTTTACTTCCTTCATATGGAACTTCTTCAATAGCTTGTATATTGGCTACAGCTATTTTTCGATACCATTTATAGGTATATGGTTGTTTTCCTCCTGCTACTTCAACTTCTAATGTCACAAAATCTCCTTCTTTTCCTTCTATAAGTTCAGCTGGTTCTTTTGTGATTCTAAGCGGACCTGTAGTCAGTTCTACTCTTGCTGCATTACTTGTTACTTTATTACCTTTTGCATCTGTAATCACACACCTACAATCATAGGCATCTCTATCTACAGTATATTTTAATACATTTGTTGCTTCGTCTACTATCCTAATGTTTGTATAATCTCTGTCTCCTACTTTTCTATATTGCCATTGATAGTTATATGGCTCCTTTCCTCCTTCTACTTTAACTTCTAATGTCACTACATCTCCAATAAAATCTCCTATTACATTTTCTGGTTGCTTAGTTATTCTAAGTGGTTTTTCTTCTGGTGTAGTTGTGCCTCCAGGTGGCGTTGTAGCTGGTGGTGTTGTTCCAGGTGCTGGTGCTTCTATACTAAATGATAATCTGCGTTTTACATCCATCATCCTTATTAGTATCGCTGCTACTTCACTTCTCTTTATATTGCTTCCTGGTGAACAATTTCTTTTATCATCTACTCCTACTACTACTCCTGCTCTATATAGCTTATATATCGCCTGTGCACTTGGATGTGTCATCGGTACGTCTGGTATTGAGCCATCTGCTACGCTATTTTTCTTTGATTCTTCGTCTGTTAGTATCTGGGCGAAGATTTGCATATACCCTGCTCTTGTTATCTTCTTATTCCAATCTAAATCATCTGTTATCAGATTCTTTTGCTTGGCATACTCTACATATACTTTGTACCATGGCTTTGATGATGCAAAGTCTACCTTTCCTTCGTTTTTTAACTTGTGCATTGCTGCTGCAAGTTTTACTGCTTCTGCTGCTGTCATATTGTCGTCTGGTGCATACTTATCTGCTTTTTTACCATTGATAAGGTTTGATTCATACGCTGATTTGACATCATCATAGTACCAGGATTTCTCTGAGACATCTGTAAATGGAATTTTCTCTGCATATACTTGTGTACTTATGATACTCATAATTAGCATAAAAATCGTTAACATTGAGATTCTTTTTGCTTTTAACATCAATATTACCTCCTTTTAATTTTGATAATTTTTTGATATGTAATTGTCCAATATTAATCAAATGCCTTTCTATTTTTTATCTGTTTTTTAAAATATTACTAATATTTTTTAACAATGCTTATATTTCACATTATTTTACTTTAATTATGTTAATTTTCGTCTTAAATAATTAATGTTCTAAAATAAGAATATCTATTATTCTATTGACTTTTACTATGACGTGTAATTAAATTGAAATTTTATGGTAAATATTGTTTCATAAAATTCTAAGATTTCACTCACTTTTAAAAAAATATGTATGTAATGTTAACAGCTACTAAATAGGTGACAGTTGATATAAATATTGAACTTGATTACTAAAAACATTTTATCACTATTTAATCAAAATTTCCCCGGTAAAAAGTGCAGGTTTTATATTTGTAATATAAATGTAATATTTTTGTTATTCTTGTTTATAATGTTTGAATTTCAATGATTATATATTTGTTTAACTCTATCTTTCATACATAGCCTTTATTTTTCCGTCTTTTTCAAATATACAAATTCTTTTATCTTCAGATTTAATAATTTCAGGATAATCTTCCCTATAATGAGAACCCCTGCTTTCCTTTCTAAGAATAGCCGGTTTTAATACTGCCATCGCAGTAAAAAGATTGGCTGAAAGACGATAATATTCGATTACTTTAGCTTTATCTGATAAATTTTCAGTGCTTCTGTTAATTTCTTCTAAGGTTTGCTTACAAAAATTTATAGCTTTATTTAATCCGATTTCGTTTCGTGATATCATGGCATTCTCAGTCATTATTTTTCTAAGCATTGCAAGTTTTGAGCTATAATCAAACACATAATGTGCTTTTAAAATTATTTTTTCATCAGAAATCGTCTCAGTATTTGAGTCTATTGCAGCAGAATTTCCGGCTATTCTTCCGAAAACAAGACCATTTGCGCTGGAAAGACCTCCTATTCTATCTGCTCCATGCATGCCACCTGTTACCTCACCGCAAGCGTAAAGTCCGGATACTTCTGTAGAGGCATCGCTTTCTATCTTTATACCTCCATTAGCTGCATGTGCAAATATTCCAACGCTAACAGTATCATTAAATGTAAGTCCTTTTTTATCCTTAAGCCACTCAAAATATGTCTTTATAAACTCGGGAGGGTTATTCTTCATTTCATCAGAATATCTTACATAAACTCCTCCTTTAAGTTCTTCCTTAGCAATTATAAAATCAATTTCTCTATCCATACAAGCCGAAGTAAAAGGTCCATGAGTGGAGCGTTGCTCTAAAAGTTCTGTATAATCCTGTATATTTTTAAAAATATTATTACCTTTATCATCACTAAATGACGAGAAACGAAATGTTTTTTCATTAAATACCGTCTTTGGTGAAGGTGAAATAAATCCAGGCATCATCTGCATAAACTCCATATTTATCAAACTTGCACCTGCTCTAAGAGCTATGGCATGTCCCATACCCATAATATCAGATGTAGTTAAATAATTCTTAAACAATCCTCCATATCCACCTGTTGCAAGAATTACAGCTTTACTTCTTATAGCAAGTATAGCATCTTTGTGTCCAAATACCGCTCCACACACTCTTTTATCATTCTTTATAAGTTCAAGTGCTTCATAATACGGACAAAGTTTTACTTTATATTCTAAAAGCTCCTTTTTAAAAACTGCTCTCATGCTTTCTGCTTCAAGCCCATTCCAATTCCTTCTCTTATGATCAAAACAAGGGATAAACTCTTTTTCATCTTGTTTTTCTGCAGTTCTCAATTTAACTCCCCTTGATTCAAGGTCATATATTGAAGGATTTATATTATGTACAAAAGTTTTGACAATTTCAGGTTTTGTCATACCACATCCAACTCTTGCTATACTCTCTTCGAGATCAGCTTCGTCTTTTTCATCTTCCGGGCCTATCAAACCCAAGCCCCAGGTTCCTGGGAAAAAGCTTGAACCTGAAAAAATTGCCGTACTGCTTGTAAGTACAACCGAAGAACCGCATTTTGCAGCTTGTATAGCCGCACTAATACCGGCTATACCTGCTCCTATAACTAAAACATCACATTTTTCTTTGCATTCAATAACCATATATGTTACATCATCCTTTATAAAATTTGTATGTTAAAAAACATTTAATACTAAAAACCTATTAAATAGCCATGTAATCATATTACAACAAATTTATTGATACTCCATGAATCATCAAATATTAAATACTGGGCATTATAAATGCTTATTAGTATAAAATATAGTTAAACATCAAATACATTATAGATTTACAGCTGTTTCGTCTATATTTTTATTATATAGATTATAATATACGCCTTTTTTATTCATAAGTTCACTATGTGTGCCACTTTCTTCTATGCCATTTTCTGTAAGGACCAATATTTTTGTAGCATTTTTAATAGTTGATAATCTATGAGCTATAGTAAATGTTGTTCTTCCATCTGCCAAAGTTTCAAGAGATTTTTGCACTATTGCTTCACTTGTGTTATCTAATGCTGAAGTTGCTTCATCCAATATCAAAATAGGAGGATTTTTCAAAAATACTCTCGCTATACTTATCCTTTGTTTTTGTCCACCTGATAATTTTGTTCCTCTTTCTCCAATGTGGGTATCAAATCCATTTTCCAGCTCCATTATGAAATCATACGCACCTGCCATTTTAGCTGCTTTTACTACCTCATCTTTTGAAGCATTTTTTTTACCATATATTATATTTTCATAAACTGTACCTGAAAATAAATACACATCTTGCTGAACTATTCCTATATTGTTTCTTAGACTAATTTGCTTTATATCTTTTATATTTATTCCGTCAAGAGTTATACTGCCTGAATTTATGTCATAAAATCTTGGTATAAGGTTGGATATAGTTGTTTTTCCAACTCCTGATGAACCTACAAGTGCAACATTTTCGCCACGTTTTATTGAAAAACTTACATTATCAAGGACATTTACCTCACTAAGCGGATATGAAAAACTTACATTGTCAAACTTTATATCACCTTTTACATCTGTAAGCTCTATGGCATTTTCACTATCTTTAATATCATTTTCAACATCCATTATCTCTATAAATCTTTCTATACCTGTCATTCCTCTTTGGAATTGTTCCATAAATTCTACTATTCTTTTAACAGTAGCAAGCAGCATATTTATATACAATGTGTATAAAAACATATCTCCGGCTGTTATCTCACCTATTTTCATAAGATATGAGCCGTAAACTATAACTATAAGATACATTATTCCGTCAAATATTCTCGATACTGCATGAAAACCTGTTAAGCTCTTGTAAAAAATCTTTTTAATCCCTAAAAATTTAAGATTTTCTTTATGAAATTTTTCTATTTCAAGCTCCTCATTTGCAAAAGATTTTACAACTTTTGCCCCTAATATGTTGTTTTCTATTCCTGAATTAAGCTCTCCTATTTGATTTCTTTGACTCTTTTGTGAATTTCTCATTGAAGAATTATATCTCGATATTGATATAACCATTACAGGTAATGTAGCAAATATAGCCAAAGTAAGCGGTACATTGATATTTATAAGTATCAAAAATGAAATTATAAGTTTTACACCTCCTATTAAAAACTCTTCAGGACAATGATGTGCAAACTCTGTAACTTCAAATAAGTCTGTGGTTATTCTTGACAATATCTGACCTGATTTATTAGTATTATAATACGAATATGGCAATTGTTGTAATTTTGAAAACACATCATATCTCATATCTGTTTCTATCTTAGCCCCCATAACATGACCTATATATTGCATATAGTAATTAGCCATAGTATCGAGTATTCTAAGAACTGCAAATAATCCGCCAAGCATAAGTATTAACCCTATTGTAAGATTATTTATATCCTCTCTTGCCGTATTAGTCAAAAATCTCAAAATTATGGGTAATATCAAATCACACATTGTTGAAAACATTGCACATACTAAATCTATGGCAAGCGTTCCATAATACTTTTTATAATATGGTCTGAATCGTTCAAACAAATAAAATACACTATAATTTTCTTTCATTTATTCTCCTTCCTAATAAAAAAATTATTTTTTATACTAAAATATATTAAAAATAACATATAATACTAAATACTAATTAAAATCTCATTATAATTATACTCTTAAAAATTTATATTTTTTAAAATAACAAATTATATAAAATTTAGATATTTTATAATTTATACTAAAAGTTAATAGAATAATGTATATTTCTGTTTTTAAGAATTTATTATCTAAGTAAAATTAAGTATATTTAAAATAAATAACTTATATAAATTCTATCTATTAATAAGCATATATTAATATTATAATAGTTTTTTGTAGAATACAGTAAAAAAATATGTAATATAAAAATAGAACCTATATTAATAGATTCTATTTTTATATTACATAAATATGTTTTAAATACAATATAAATCAGCTTTCTTGTAAAGGCTTATCCAAATCTATTTTCTGGCTTTCATTTGAATCAACATCTTCAGATTCATGAGAGTTTATTTTGGAATTGGTATTTTCATCTTCTTCAAGATTAAGTGTACCGTTATAAGCTGATTCAAATTGGTCTTTATCTAAAGTTTCATATTTCATCAACGCTTTTGCCACATTATGAAGTTTATCTACATTGTCAGTTAAAATCTGCTTAGCTCTATCATAAGCGACTTGCACTATTTTTTCAACCTCTTTATCTATTTGAGATGCAACTTCTTCTGAATAATTTCTCCTTGTTGTAAAATCTCTACCCAAAAATACTTCATCTGAAGAATCACCAAATGACATTGACGGTAAATTTTCGCTGAAAGCATATTTTGTAACCATAGCTCTTGCTATCTGTGATACTCTTTGCAAGTCATTTTGTGCACCTGTAGATACATCTTCCAATATGATTTCTTCTGCCACTCTTCCACCGAGTAAATCTACAAGTTCATTTTTCATTTTTGATTTTGTCATATAGTTTACATCATCTTCAGGTAAAGTCATTGTAAATCCTCCGGCTCTACCTCTTGGTATGATAGTTACGTGATGTACAGGATCAAAATCCGGCAATAATCTTGCTATAACTGCGTGACCAGCCTCATGATAAGATACTAATTTCTTTTCTTTATCACTTATTATTCTTGATTTTTTAGGTATTCCTGCAATTACTTTTGTTATTGCCTCTTCTATTGTTTCCATATTTATTTTTTTGCCGTTTACTCTTGCTGTCAATATTGCAGCTTCATTCATAAGATTTTCTATATCTGCCGGTGTAAAACCCGGTGTTCTTTTAGCAAGTGTTTTTAAATTCACATCTTGAGAAAGCGGTTTATTCTTAGAATGAACTTTTAATATTTCTTCTCTTCCTTTTATATCAGGTGCTCCAACCATTACTTGTCTATCAAATCTTCCCGGTCTTAACAATGCCGGATCCAATATGTCAGGTCTGTTTGTTGCTGCCATAACTATAACACCCTGATTTTCTCCAAAACCGTCCATTTCTACCAATAATTGATTAAGTGTCTGCTCCCTTTCATCATGTCCGCCACCTAAGCCTGCACCTCTTTTTCTACCTACTGCATCAATTTCATCAATAAACACTATACATGGAGCATCTCTTTTGGCTTGTTCAAATAAATCTCTAACTCTTGATGCCCCTACTCCGACAAACATCTCAACAAAGTCTGAACCGCTTATTGAAAAAAAGGGCACTTTCGCCTCTCCTGCGACTGCTTTTGATAAATATGTCTTACCTGTTCCAGGAGGTCCTATCATCAATATACCTCTTGGTATTCTTGCACCTAACTCTATATATTTTTTTGGGTTCTTTAAAAAATCTACAACTTCTTGCAACTCTTCTTTTTCTTCATCAAGCCCGGCAACATTCTCAAATCTGACTTTATTTTCAGATACTTGAGTCTTTGCTTTAGCTTTTCCGAATGTATTAAATTTAGCACCGCCATTGCCACGTGGCTGTTGCATCATTATGAAAAGTGCTCCGGTTAAAGCTATAACCAGTATTATACTTGGAAGAAAACTCAAAAACCAAGGAGTTTGTGCTTCCGGAGTACCAGTTACAACGAGATGACTTTCAGTTATATTTTTGATTAATTCATTAGAAAACGCATCTGTATCTATTGCATATGGCAAATATGATTCAAATTCTTCGCCTCTTATAGTTTGACCTTTTATCTTCCTATCTGTAAATGTTATAGACTTTAATTGTCCCTTTTCTAAATTGCTATACACTTCCGAAAACGGTATTGTTGAACTTGTCTGTGTAGTTTCAAAATTTACAAGTCTAAGACCGAAAGCTACAACAAGTATAACAACTATAAAGAATATACTTTCTTTAAATAAATTTTTCAATTATGTCCCTCCTGTTAACATCATACTTTAACTGTATTCTAACTACTTTGTCAGTATTTTCATCTATTTTATAATCTTCTGCAATTCTATATCCGAATAGCCACAAAATTCCATTATCATCACTAAAGATAGGATACATATATCTTTCTTCTACAGGTATTTTCTTATCAATTAATATATCTTTTATTTTTTTTGTGCCTTTCAATCCTATTGCATTTATTTTATCTCCATTTTCTCTATTCCTTATCACCAAGTCACCTTGTATCTTTGAATAATCAAATGCTTTTGCATATTTAGTAGTCGGATATCTTAAACATTCTTGCTTTGATATAATATTTGAAATAACTGTTAAATTTAACTCATCTACTCTTGTATACCCATTTAGATTTATTTTGTAACTGTATTTTTTTTCCTCAATTACTTTTTCTTTTAAGGTAAATGTCAATTTCCCATAATTTACATATACTTTTAACCCTCTTGGAAGATTTATCATCTTTCCGTTATCTTTATCCATAAGCTCTATAATATCGTTTATATGAACTGTTTCTATATTGTCCAAATCTTTCAATATTGATATTATTGCTATTCTAATCACTCTTCTTTTTATTGATTTGTCAATATTTTTTAAAAGTTCTATATCTAATACAGTTTCATTGTCATCTTGATATGATTTTATAAGCTCATAGTTTTCTTTAGCAACATTTTCTATAAAATTATAATCTTCTCTTATTATATTTGCAGTTCTTGAAAGTATTTGTTTAATATTTGATGAATAATTTTTTTCCAGATACGGTATGAGATTTAATCTTATCTTATTTCTTGTATATTCATCTTCAAAGTTGGTTTTGTCTATTCTCGGGTTTAGATAATTTTCTTCACAGTATTGCAATATATCATATTTGTATATGTCCAGCAAAGGTCTTATTATGCCGTCATCTCTGACGTAGTCCATACCTCTTAATCCTTGTAATCCTGAGCCTCTTAGCAATTTCATAAGAACTGTTTCGGCTTGATCATCAAGATTATGAGCAACGGCAATCTTATCTATTCCTAATTTTTGTTTTATGTCAAATAACATTGTGTAGCGAACTTGTCTTGCCATATCTTCTATAGATGCGCCTTTTTCTTTAGCAAGAGCAGGTACATCTTCACTTTTGAGAAAAAATATAACTCCATCTTTTTCGCATACTTCACTGCAATATAACGCATCTTTTTGCGCATCTATACCACGAATTCTATGATTTAAATGTGCTGCATATATTGTAAGACTATATTCTTCTCTCAATTTTACAAGTATGTCTAAAAGACATATCGAATCAGGTCCACCGGAAAGTGCAACTAATATTTTGTCTCCATGTTTTATCAGATTTTCTCTTTCTATTGTTTCTTTAACTGAATATATTAGCATATTAAATCCCCTAAATCTACATATGTTCAAAAGCTTCATCCATTAATCCAAACAATAAACTATTTTATATTTTTGACAGTTATATCAAGTATATTTAATCCATTAAATAAATCTTTGATATTTATATCATACTCTATATTTATTTTATATAGTAAGTCATCAGTATATTTTTCTATATTCAATTTTTTTGTAAAAATTTCAAGTTCAAAGTTTCCATAATCTGTATTATATAAAGTTTTTGAGCTGATTCCCTCTTTAAAATACATAGTTCCGCTGTTTTTTCCATATCTAATCATGGTTACAGAATCTTTTTCTATTTTCAAAACTGTTGTATTTCCCTTTAAGCCTGTTATTTCACTTTCTTCATATTTTATTAAATCTATATTTTTAACAGACTTTATACTGGCTAATGACTCAAAATCTATATTGTCCTTCTTGTTTGAAGTCAGGTCAATTTGCAAGGTTTTCAGCTTTACAGTTACATTCATATCCATTTCCTTATCATATCAATTAAATATTATACCACAGTGATTAGCGTTAGTCTATTACATATAAGAATATACTTGCTCTTTTAACTGAAACTTACTATTTCAATACCTGATTTTGTAGTATTTGACAAAAATATATTTTTATATTCATTTTTCAAATAATCATATGCTCTTTGTCTTGTATTTTCTTCATCAAATATTGCATATACAGTTGTTCCGCTTCCACTCATCATAGTAAAACTTGCACCTATTTTGTAAAAATCTGATTTTATTTTTTTTATTATAGAAAATTTATCGGATATTACAGGTTCAAAATCATTATAGAAGTTTTTTCTTATTAAATCTAAATCTATATTTTTTATGCCTTGAAGAAAGTCGGTACTTCTCTTTATCTTTTCACTGTTATCACAGAGCATAAATGCTTGGTTTGTAGGCATATTTTCATCAGGTTTTATTATTATAAATAAAAAATTGTCTGATTTTATATGATTTATTTTTTCTCCTATACCTCCAACATACTTAGTGCCTCCAAATAAGCAAAAAGGTACATCTGCACCAACTTTTACGGCAATATCTATTTTCTGCTCATCACTTAGGTTTAAATTATATATATAATCAAGTCCTATTATTACAGCAGCAGCGTCACTGCTTCCCCCACCTAAACCTGCTTGCATCGGAATTTTTTTATTTATTTCTATGTCAACGTCTATTTTTGATATTTTGTCATTTATAATCTTAGCTGTCTTATACATTATATTTTCTTTAAATTCTATATCTGTTGTTTCATCTATTATTTTTATGCCTTGATTATCATTTTTTGTTATTTTTATATCATCATACAATGATATGCTTTGATTTATCATAGTCATATCATGATAACCAAAGTTTGTTATTCCGTTTATTTTCAAAAAAAGGTTTAACTTTGCATTCGCTCTTAGACTTATATTTTGCATATTAATCACCAAAAATCTAAACTTAATTATTTAAAACTTTTCTCGGTTTTGAGCCGTCACTCTTACCTACTATTCCGTTTTTCTCCATATCATCCACTATTCTTGATGCCCTATTGTAACCTATCCTGAATTGTCTTTGCACCAATGACACAGATATTTCTCCATTACTGATTGCAAACTCTACGACTTTATCATATAAATCGTCATCAGATTTACCTTTTTTATCAGTTTCAAGTACAATATCATCTATCTGTTTCGATACTTCTTCCTGTTTTTCTTGTAAATCTTCTACAGGATTATTTATTTCTATAAATTCCGTTATTTTTTCTACTTCTTCTTCTGTCAAAAAAGCTCCTTGTATCCTTATAGGTTTATTCATACCAATTGGCGAATATAGCATATCTCCTTTACCGAGCAATTTTTCAGCACCGCTGGAATCCAATATTGTTCTTGAATCTGTCTGTGATGATACTGCAAATGCTATTCTTGAAGGTATATTTGCTTTTATAAGACCGGTTATTACATCTACTGACGGTCTTTGTGTTGCAACTATCAAATGTATACCGCAAGCTCTGGCTTTTTGTGCCAATCTGCATATAGCTTCTTCTATTTCCTTTGGAGCTACCATCATCAAATCTGCAAGCTCATCAATTATTATTACAATTCTTGGCATTTTTTCTGTTGATTTTTGATTGTAACTGTTGATATCTTTCGATTTATGTTCTGCAAACAAGGCATATCTTTTTTCCATTTCATTCACTGCCCAAGCTAATGCCTGAGGTGTTTTCTTCATATCTGTTACAACCGGTATTATAAGATGCGGAAGTTTATTATATATAGACAATTCCACAACCTTAGGATCTACAAGTATAAGCTTGACTTCTTCAGGTGAATAATTATAAATAATGCTACAAATTATTGTGTTTATACAAACAGACTTTCCTGAACCTGTAGAGCCTGCAATAAGTGCATGGGGCATTTTTGTTATATCAGATAATATAACTTCACCTGATATATCTTTTCCCATTGCAAAAACTATATTATAACTGTCTTTTTTATCTATACATGTCTTAATTACTTCTTTAAAACTGACTGTCTGCGATATTTCGTTAGGAACCTCAACTCCTATAAATGATTTCCCAGGAATTGGAGCTTCTATTCTTATAGCTTTTGCTGCAAGAGCAAGCGCTAAATCTTCAGTAAGATTCGTTATCTTACTCACTTTAGTTCCTACTTTAGGTTTTAACTCATATCTTGTGATTGTCGGACCTACGGCTATGTTTTCAACCTTAGCTTCTACTCCAAAGCTTGCAAGAGTTTGAGTAAGTGCTTGTGCATTTCTTAATTTTTCAGTTTTATCTTTAACGACAACTTTTTTATATTCATTCAATAATTCTATAAGAGGCTTTTTGTATATTTTTTTCTTAGGAGTTTCCAATTTTAAACCTTGTGATAGATTTATATCATCTTCATCTTTTTGATTATCATTTTCTATTATTGTTTCTGTTTTTTCCGTTTCATTTTTATCAAATTTTATATTATCTAAATCGTTGATTTCTTCGTCAATCACATTGTTTTCATCTGATACATCATTTTTAGATATATTTAGTTCTTCAGTTTTTATTACTTCGTTTTTCTCTTCATAATCTTCTATGAAATCGTCTTTTATATTTTCATCCTGCACATCATTTATACCTGTTATTTTTACGTCGTTTGAAATATTATCATCATATCTTAACAATGGTTTTTTTGTTTTTTCTGAAATATCATCATAGCCCGGTGCATCATTAAAATAATTTGCAACAATATCGTTAATTTTGCTTTTTTCTTTTTTATATTCTTGTTGTTTTTCTCTTTTAGACTTTACCTCTTGAGTTTTATTATATATATTATTCTTAGTTAAATCTATAATGTTGATTAATTTTTTTCTTTGATATTTAATCACAAGATATAAGAAGGAAAAAAGTACAAAAAGAATTATCCCTGTTTTTCCGATCAGCTTATAGAAAAAAAATGATGCTATATAGCAAATTATACCAAGACCTTTGTATCCTTGTGCATCTGATACTATATTTTTTAAACTGTCAAAAGAAATACTGCTGTTTTCTTGCAGTTGTGATACATTAAAAGCTATATATACAAACATCATCATAAGCATAAATATTGTCATATCTATCTTATTCAAACTTTTGAAACTATATGTATTATAAAATATGAGTTTATAGACTCCTAAAACAATCGCTGTAATAGATATAAAATAAAAGAATTTTGAAAATAATGAAAGTATTACAAATTTCACAAATCCTCCGATAAAACCGATATTAGGCATAGAAATTATTATGGTTAATATCAAAGCTATACTCAGCATTATTAAAGCCCAAAAATTTTCATTAAGCTTAGATTTCTTTTTTATATTTTTCTTTAAAGTTTTTTTTGTTTTTTTTGCCATATTCTATCCTTAAATAATACAAGTCTTTCCTTATTCATAAAAGAAAGACTTGTCATAAATCATTTTAAATATTCAATAAATCACATAGACTATAACAATACTTTTCTTGAAAGGTTCAATCTGCCTTGTGTATCAATTTCTGTCAATTTCACTTCTACAACATCGCCTTCTTTGAACATATCTTCTACTTTTTCCAATCTTTTTTTGTCCATTTGTGATATGTGAAGTAATCCTTCTTTTCCTGGAAGTATCTCTACAAAAGCACCGAATGCCATTATTTTGGTAATTTTACCTTTGTATATAGTTCCTACCTCAGGCTCTGCTACTATGCCTTCTATTATAGATTTTGCTTTTAGGCACATTTCTTCATTGTTGGATAGTATTGATATTTTACCGTCATTGTCTATATCTATTTTCACACCTGTTTCATCTATTATCTTGTTTATTATCTTTCCACCGCTACCTATTACATCTCTTATCTTATCAGGATTTATCATCATATTAATTATCATAGGTGCATATGGTGACAAATGCTCTCTCGGTTCTTTTATTACTTTCTGCATTTCTCCAAGTATATGAAATCTGCCTTCTCTTGCTTGTGATAATGCACGTCTTAATATATCTTCATCTATACCTGAAATTTTTATATCCATTTGTATAGCTGTGATACCTTTTTTTGTACCGGCAACTTTAAAATCCATATCACCTAAAAAGTCTTCCATACCTTGTATATCTGATAATATAACTACATCTTCCTCATCTTTTATAAGTCCCATAGCTATACCGGCAACCATATCTTTCATAGGTACACCGGCATCAAGAAGTGAAAGTGTGCTACCGCAAACACTTGCTTGTGATGTAGAACCGTTTGATGACATTACCTCAGATACAACTCTTATTGCATATGGAAACTCCTCTTCAGAAGGAAGTAGAGGCTCTATAGCTCTTTGCGCAAGCGCTCCATGACCTATTTCACGTCTTCCTGGTCCTCTTGAAGCTCTTGCCTCTCCTACTGAAAAAGCCGGGAAATTGTAATGATGCATATATCTTCTTTCAGTTTCTTCATCCAAACCGTCAATTACTTGTACTTCAGATAACCCTGCAAGTGTAGTTATTGACATTACTTGTGTTTGACCTCTTGTAAATACTGCACTTCCGTGAGTTCTTGGTAATACACCGACTTCACACCATATAGGTCTTATCTCGTTTTGCAATCTGTTGTCAGGTCTTACCTTATCTTTTACTATCATGTTTCTTACTTCTTTTTTAGTTATATTGTATATAACTTCATCAACATCTTTTAAGTTGTCAGGAAAAATCTCCGCAAAATGCTCCATAGCATCTTGTTTTACTTTTTCCATATTATCTTGACGCTCTTGTTTATCGACAGTTTTTATTGCATCTTTCATTTTGTTGCTTGAATATTCTTCAACTGCTTTTTCTACTTCTTCGTCAGGTTTAAATACATAATAATCATCTTTAGGTTTACCGACTTCATCAGCTATTTTTTGCACAAAATCACATATTTTTTTGATTTCTTCATGTGCAAAGAGTATAGCATTCAGCATAACATCTTCGCTGACTTCATTTGAGCCTGCTTCCACCATCATTATAGCATCTTTAGTTCCTGAAACCACAAGATACATTTCTGATTTTTCTCTTTGTTCCAAGTTAGGATTTATTATAAATTGATCATCTATCAACCCTATAGATACCGAACCTGTTGGACCGTTAAACGGTATAGATGAAACGCTTAGAGCTATTGATGATCCTATCATAGCTATTGTGTCAGGATTTGCATCTTTATCCATAGATAAAACTGTAGCCACTACTTGTACATCATTTCTATAACCTTTTGGAAATAAAGGTCTTATAGGTCTGTCTATAAGTCTTGAAGTAAGTATGGCTTTTTCAGACGGTCTGCCTTCTCTTTTTACAAAACCGCCCGGAATTTTTCCGGCAGAGTATAATCTCTCCTCAAAATCAACACTTAACGGGAAAAAATCTATTCCATCTCTTGGAACATCAGAATTAGTTGCAGTTACCAATATAACTGTATCTGCATATCTTATTATACAAGAGCCGTTAGCCATTTGAGCTATCTTGCCGATTTCAACGCTAAGCGTTCTGCCTCCAAGCTCCATTTCAAATTTATTACACATATTGAATATTCCTCCATATTTTGTAAAAAAAGAGCAGGACTATCCTGCTCTTTTATACAGATTACTTTCTTAGTCCAAGACTCTTTATCAATGTATTATATCTATCAAGACTTTTCTCTTTAAGATATCTAAGTAGCGATCTTCTGTGTCCTACCATTTTCAAAAGTCCTCTACGAGAGTGATGGTCTTTTTTGTGAAATTGTAGATGCTCATTTAACTCATTTATTCTTTGAGTAAGCAAAGCAATTTGCACTTCCGGAGAACCTGTATCTCCTTCTTTAATTGCATACTTAGTTATGATTTCTTGTTTTAATTCCTTAGTCATTATTACACCTCCATAAATTTTTAAATATGTCTATGCCAAGTGAAAAGTCGGTGTCTCTACCCACATAGCATAAACTTAACTATTGAATTTTAGCATATTTTTTATATAAAGTAAATATATTTTTAGATTTTTAGCAATTTTTTATTCGAATAATATTATATTTTAAAAATAAGTATATATTTTTACAAAAACTTATTCAAAATAATAATTAAAATTATACATTAAATCTAAACAATATAACATCTCCGTCTTTTACTGTATATTCTTTTCCTTCTGAACGGATAAGCCCCTTATCTCTTGCAACCGCCATATTACCACCTATTTCTACAAGCTCGTCATATCCTATTGTTTCTGCTCTTATAAATCCTCTTTGTATATCAGAGTGTATTTTGCCGGCAGCTTCCGGTGCTTTTGTGCCGTTTACTATTGTCCAGGCTCTTGTTTCATCTTCTCCGGTAGTCAAAAAACTTATTAGTCCAAGCAATGAATAACTTGCTTTTACTAATTTTTCAAGACCTGAAGAGTCCATTCCCATATCGTTTAAAAATTCTTTTTTCTCATCTTCTGAAAGCTGAGATAATTCTTCTTCTATTTTAGCGCTTATAACTACAACTTCGGAATTCTCTTCTTTTGCAAACTCTCTTATTTTTGATACATATTCATTGCCTTCTCCATTTAATGATGCCTCATCTTCTGACACGTTTGCAACATATATTATAGATTTATTTGTAAGTAAATTGAAATCCTTCATTATTTCCAATTCTTTTTCTGTGAAATCTATTGTTCTTGCTGATTTACCGTCTTCCAATACAGCCATTATTTTGTTTATAAGTTCTACTTCAGATGCTATTTTCTTATCGCCTTTCAATGCTTTTTGAGCTTTTGCAAGTCTTCTTTGCAATATTTCTATATCTGAAAATATTAATTCCAAGTTAATAGTTTCTATATCACGAAGCGGATTGACATTTCCGTCTACATGCACTACATTGCTGTCGTCAAACGCTCTTACAACATGAACAATTGCCTCAACTTCTCTTATATGAGACAAAAATTTATTACCTAAACCTTCTCCTTTGCTTGCGCCTTTTACAAGACCTGCAATATCAACAAATTCTATTGAAGTGTGAACAGTTTTTTTTGAGTGATTTATCTCTGATAATTTATCAACTCTATAATCAGGTACTGCAACCACACCGACATTCGGTTCAATTGTACAAAAAGGATAGTTTGCAGATTCAGCACCTGCTTTTGTAATGGCGTTAAACAGTGTACTCTTTCCTACATTAGGAAGTCCTACGATTCCAAGCTTCATATATGTATTCTCCTTTATTTTAAGGTATAATTTATATTTTTAAATGCTACCAAATCAAAATCTTTCATAATCAATTATATATGATTATATTCTTATATTTACAAAAATAGAAAATTAAAAATATGATTACGCAAATATAGATTATATCAGATGAATTTGTTTTTTTCAATATATTACAATCATATATTTACAATTAAGCAAAATAATAAAAAGACTTTTAAACCAATATAAAAAATATTAGCATAAAAGTCTTTTTGTTTATAATTAATACTTGTATTAATTAATTTATTCTATTGTATAAAGCACGTCTAATACGGTCTTTTCTATTTCTTTTAAAAGATTTTTTGATTCTTGCATGGTTTTTGCTTTTGTATAGATATACAGTTTTATCTTAGGTTCTGTTCCTGACGGTCTTAATGTATACCAACAACCGTCATCATATAAAAATCTTATTGCATTTGTTTTCTCTATATCTATCTTTTCTGTTTTATTGCTTAGCAAATCTGTCTTTTCTTGTTTTTCATAATCTGTTATTTCTGAAACTGATGCATTTCCTATTTGTTTTGGATATATATTTCTTATTTCCTTCATCATTCTTGCTATTCTTTGTTGACCTTCTAAACCTTCCAATACTACTGATATTGTGTTTTCGCTATAATATCCGTACTGTTCAAATAACTCATTTAACACATCTATAAGTGTCTTTCCTTGTTTTTTATAATATCCTGCCATTTCTGCAAGCAACAAAGCTGATGATACCGCATCTTTATCTCTAACAAATACTCCCGGGTTATAACCTATACTTTCTTCATATCCGAATACATAAGTTTTTTCGCCTGTCTTATCCCAATCATTAGGTAATGCACATATATTTTTAAATCCTGTAAGTACACTTATCATTTCTACACCGAATGATTTAGCAATAGCTGTTCCCATATCTCCTGTAACTATTGATTTAATTATTGCAGGATTTTTAGGTATTAAATTTTTATCTTTTAGTGAGTTTAATATATAATTTATAAGTAAAACTCCTGTTTGATTACCATTTAAAGATATGATTTCTCCTTTATGAACGACTTCAACCGCAAGTCTGTCTGAATCAGGATCTGTCGCAATCAATATATCTGCATTTTTTTCTTTTGCAAGTTTTTCACTATATTCAAAAGCTTTTGTATCCTCAGGATTAGGATATTTTATAGTAGGAAATGTTCCGTCAGGATTTTCTTGTTCTTTTACTACATATACATTTTTAAATCCTTTTCTATCCAGCACTGTACGAACAGCTATATTTCCTGCTCCATTAAGCGGTGTATATACTATTTTTACATCTTTATTGACTTCACTGTCATCTCTCATAGATAGTGAAAGAACTTTTTCATAATAAGCCTCGTCTACTTCTTTGTTTATATAGACAAGTAATCCTTTGTCAAGAGCCTCTTTTTCAGATATTACACTTGGTAAATCAAATATATCCATTTTATTTATTTCTGCAAGCACTTTGTCGGCTATATCATCTTTTATTTGAGAACCTTCTTGCCAATACACTTTATAACCGTTATATTCTTTCGGATTATGACTTGCAGTTATATTTATTCCTGATGCACAGCCGTAATATCTCACTGCAAACGAAAGCTCCGGAGTAGGTCTTAAAGAATCGAATAGATATGCTTTTATTCCATAGCTTGCCATTATTAATGCTGACATTTTTGAAAATTCGTCCGAGCATATTCTGCAATCATAGGCTATTGCTATACCCTTTTTCTTAAAATCTTCTCCATATGATGAGATTACTTTTGCCAGTGCATTTGTTGCTCTTGCAACAACATAAGAGTTCATTCTGTTAGTGCCTGCACCCAATTTTCCTCTTAATCCGGCTGTACCGAATGACAATTCTTGATAAAATCTATCTTGTATTTCTTCTTTGTTGTCTTTTATAGACTCTAACTCTTTTCTGCTTTCTTCATCTAATTTTTCATTACCAAGCCATCTTTCATACTCTTTCATATAATCCATAACATTACCTCCGATTATTTTATATTTTATAGATTTGTAGTAAAACACAGATTTTAAAATTTATAAATATTAACATTGTTTTTACGATATAAATCGTATATCTTCATCAATTATATAATGTTTTTTATAAAAATAAATGCAATGTGGCATATTTTTTATTTAATGAAATATTATTCCCAAAAATCTCTACCTGAATTTTTAAATAATTGCATAGCAAACAATGTTTTTAAGTCTAATTTTTCTTCATTTTTTATTATATCATCAATCTCATCTTGACTGTACATATGTATTGTCAAATCTTCATCTTCTTGCAAATACTCATATGATATATCTCCTTTACAAGTGCAAAAAACAAGACTTGCACACTCATCTGTAATTCCTGGAGATAGATATACATTTTTAAATACTTTCTTTATTTCAACAAGCTCAAGTCCTGTTTCTTCAAGCAACTCTCTTTTCACACAATTTTCTATATCCTCATTATTATCTACCAATCCTGCCGGGATTTCATATATATAATGATTTAATGGCACTCTATATTGTTTTACAAGTACCAATTTTTCTTTTTCAATATGATAAGGTGCTATTAATACAGCATCTGTAGTGGTGTTATGTGTTAATAATCTGTTTTCATATTCTTTTAAAGATACTCTTGATACGGAAGTCCATTTTTTAGAATTGCCTATTTTATTTAAATAATCAACATCATACATATTCAAAAATTTTGTAGTCGCCAATTCTTTTATAGTCTTAATTTCAGGTTTCATATAATTCTCCATTTATTCTTCATCATCACATTCATAATAATCGATAAATTTTTGGAATGTGTCATTCATTTTTTTATCTATCTCATTTCTTTTTAGCCCCGTAAGTATTTCAAGACCTTCATCTACTGTAGAAATCGCATATATATGAAATAGACCTTTTTCACAAGCTTCTATAACTTCTTTTTTCAAAATTAGGTTTTGTATATTAAGTTTAGGTATTATAACACCCTGTTTACCTGTTAAGCCTTTCATTGAACATATTTCAAAAAAGCCTTCTACCTTTTCATTTACGCCGCCTATTGGCTGTATTTCTCCTTTTTGACTAACAGAACCTGTTACCGCTATATATTGTTTGATAGGAATATCGGCTATTGATGAAAACATCAGATAAAGCTCAGTAGATGAAGCACTGTCCCCATCTATATAACCGTAATTTTGCTCAAAAGTAATAGACGTTGTAAACGATAAAGATTTATCCTTACCATATCTTTCTCCAAGATACCCTGATAAAATCATAACCCCTTTATCATGAGATGAACCTGTATTTTTTACTTCTCTTTCTATATTTATTATGCCTTCTTTTCCTATATATGTAGAAGCTGTTATTTTTGAAGGTGAGCCGAAAGAATATTCTCCCTCCGATATTACAACAAGTCCGTTTATTTGACCTATTTTCTCTCCATCTATATCCAAAAGTAAGGTTCCGTCTTTATACATTTCATATAATCGTTCTTGATATTGATTATTTCTAAATTTTTTGAATTCCAATGACTTTAATATATCTTGTGCATCGATTACATCTTTATCCTTATCGGCAATATAATTTGCTTCGTATATCAATTCCATAATCTTGTTGTATCTTGATGAGAGTTTATTTTTATCTTCAGCCAATCTGTTGCTGTATCTTATCATCTCAAATATGCCATCTCTTGAAATATATTTAAGTGATTTGCTTTCACAATGAGATTTTAATGAACGTGCAAAATTCTTCTGATTTTCAACATTATTATCCATTTGAGTGTCAAATTCCGACAATATTTTAAATAATTTTTGGAAATCATCATCATATTCATATAAAAGCGCATAGGTATCATAATCGCCTACAAAAATAACTTTCATATCAATATCAATCTTTTCAGGCTTTATAGAAGTGGTAAGTATATAATTGTTGTATTCTGATAATGAATCTATAGTAGCCGTCTTATTTTTCAAAGTTCTTTTTATGCAATCCCAAGAATATGGATTTTTTAAAACGTCATTTACATTAAGTATCAAAAAACCACCATTTGCTTTTTGTATAGCTCCGGCTTTTATATCCAAAAAACTTGTTATGAAAGAACCTTGCTTGTTTTTGTACTCCATATATCCGTTTAAGTTATAATAAGTAGGGTTTGTCTCTATTATGACAGGTAATTTTTCAGCGGTAGAATTATCAACAAAAAGATTTACTTTGTACCTGTCAAAAAATGATTTATTCACCTTCATAGCTGTGAATATAACTTTATTTTTTGAGTTGTTCTGTTTAAATTTTTCTAAATTTAGCAATATATCTTCTTTCATATTTTCGAAATAAGTCAGTATTTTTTTGTCATATGAATAGATTACGATATATTTTTTAAGTATTGCTTCTATTGCCGTTACGGCTATGTTCCTGTCATAAGTTTCAACTATATTGTTATACTCTTCCTCTGCACGCCTTAATTCATCCAATGTTTTTGTAAGCTCTTTATGTAATTTGTTGGATGACGCTCTGAATTTTGCAAAATCTTCTTCTGTCAATTTTTCTATATCTTCTTCACTAAGCAGAGAATAATCTTTGTTTAAAGGCATACTTACAAGTCCATCTTCACCTATGTGAAATACGATATGCTTTTTTATGGCTTTTTCATTCAATTTATCTATTATTTTTTCTACTTTATTTTCATAATCTATAGAAAACTTCATAGATTCATTTCCATATTTAACAGATGTAAAATCTTTTGACAATCCTTTTCTTATAGAAGCAATTGCTTCTTCTATATGTTTTTGGAAGACTTTTCCATTTCCTGCCGGAAAAGATATACTTATAGGCTCATATTCATTTTTAAAATTATATACATATACATAGTCTTTTAATGATTCTCTGCTGAAATTATCTTTTGCATAATTTTCGGATACTTTTTTTACATAGCTGTTCCTACCTGTACCTGTTATCCCACATACATATATGTTATATCCTTTCACCTTCATATTTATCCCGAAATTTATAGCTTGACAGGCTCTGTTTTGACCTATCATATCTTCCATCGGTTTCAAATCTTTTGTAGATTCAAATTTAAGATTTGTTATCTTTATATCGGAAGTCATCTTTTTAGGTGAAACTTCATATTTTTCGATTTTAATCATAAACAACCTCTTCATTTTATATATTGTAGAGTTTTGCAAAAATTGATTTAACTCATTTAATACTAAAATTCAATAGAACAATAAAAAATAGTATTGTGTAAGTTTAATAAATTACAATATTATTTAAAATTTATTATATAAATCATCTATTATTCTATTAGAAAATTAGTATAAAATTGATAATAAAATAAGAACAAAGATATCATCCTATCTTTGTACTTAAATCTTTTATCATATCCTTTTGTAAATCTATAAGCTTTTTTCTTCTCTCTAACTCATTTTCTAATTTTTCTATTTGATACTTCAATCTTGTAACTTCTTCAAATTTATTACAGACATTATTTGAATACGGATATATGTTTATTATAGTATAACCATATTGAGATTTTGTCATTACTACGAGTTTATCATCATACTCTATACATAAATCATTGAATATGTCTAAATAATCTAATTGTTCATTTATCTTTTCAAAAAACTCCTTGCCGAAAACATCGCTTACTGATTTAAGATACGGATTTTTTATATTCAGCAATGAATATATATTGTCTGAAAAATACTTAACAGTCCATAAATCATCCACCATAAATGTACAATATGGTTTGAGTTTATTTTTATTGAAGTTTATACTTTTAATTTCGTCTTCATCTTCATATTTACTCTCCACCATTTTCAGCATAGACATAACTTTATCATAGTTTATCTTTGTACCTATCGCAAGAATATTTCCCTCTGATTTTGATAGTTCAAATTTCATAATACCGTCAAAATCAGGAGATTTAATATAAGCCGTACTACTTACTCCACTATCGTCATACTCTATGAAGTTTTTTTCAAACTCTGCATAATTGTTTAATTTTTGAAAAAATATATTAAATTTTTTGTTTTTTGAAACAACATTTTTATTTTCATCAAATATACATATCATATAGTAGTTATCATTAATAAGGTCTAAAAAATTGCTTTCTAACATTCTGTTCTCCAATAGCATATTTATTTGGGTTAAAATTAATAAGCATTTTTCATTTTCATAAGAATTTTGTGAAAATGTAATATACTTTTATTTTTTATACCCACATTTTTGTATTAAAAGCAGATTTTATAAATATAGTGAATGATATTGATGAAAATCCCCCATTCCCGCCCTCACTTAATATAGTCAATGTTCGGTAATTACATTTACAAAATAAATATACGCTTGTACATTATCTGGGCATAACAATTATATTTTTACCTGCCCTACGGTACTATTATTGTATTAAAGAGGTTTATTTCAAACCACTAAGATAACATTCGCCCTATTTAAGCTACCAACTTAATATTATAATAATTTAAAATTTAATCAAATAAAATCAATATCTGTATTCCAATTAGTCTCTTGTAATTTATTATCTATCTGTCTTATATTTTTAGCAATTTCATCAGCTTTTTTCTGTAGCTCTTTTACATCTATAGCTGATAATATACGAATTTCCTTTCTTGTTGCTCTATAAGCTGTACGACTTGCCGTATTTATAACATCTCTATATACGGACAATTTAACAGATAACGCATCTTTTTGAGCAATCATAGCTGTAAGTGGTTTATTATCAACAATTGTAGTACAATTTGTAAGATTTATTGCAGCCATAAGCTTATTTAATTTCTCTACTGACAAATCGAGTTCTTTTATCAATTCAATCGGATCTTCTGCAGTTGTTTCACCTTCTTGAACAATACAGTTGTTTTCTAAACGTACTCTCAACTGTTCAATATTTCTATTCAAATCTGCACGTTCTTGCAAAGCTTCAGCTAATTTCATAAAAACCCCCTATTTTAATTACTCTAAAAAATTTTAAAATTATTTTGTATTTACTAAGAGATAACTTTTTCTTTAATTTTTATTAAAACTACGATATATTCATCCTTGAATATATTGTTTCTATTATGTTTGTTATATATCTGCTATCCATATGATCCATTACTTCATTTGCACATTTTTGCGCAAACTCCAATATATCTATATTTTGCATTATATCACCTATTTTAAATTCAGGTATGCCATGTTGTTTTACTCCAAAAATCTCTCCAGCTCCTCTTAATTGCAAGTCTTTCTTTGCAATTTCAAAACCGTCATTTGTATCAACTAAAGTTTGTATTCTCTGCATTGTAATTTTATTTGCGTTGTCATACAGCAGTACACAATACGATTGTTTATCTCCTCTGCCTACTCTTCCACGCAATTGATGAAGTTGTGATAATCCGAACCTCTGAGCATCATAGATTACCATTATTGTAGCATTCGGTACATTTATACCAACTTCTATAACTGTTGTAGAAATCAATATATTAATATTGTTTTCTTGAAAATCTTTTAATATATCTTCCTTTTCTTTAGCTTTCATCTTACCATGCAGAACTTTTATCGAATACTCTTTAGGAAAAATATCAAGTAATTTTTCGTACAATTCATTAACCGATATAAGATCCAAATCATAGTTTTCTTCAACAAGCGGGCAAACTATATACGCCTGTCTACCTATTTGCACTTGTTTTTTTATAAATTCAAAAATCTTTTGCTCATTTATTTTACGTTCCGCAACTGTCTTTATGGGAAGTCTGTTTTGTGGTAATTCTCCTATAACAGACACATCAAGGTCTTTATGTATTACAAGTGACAGAGTTCGTGGTATAGGTGTTGCACTCATTACAATTATATCAGGATTTTCATTTGATTTTTCTTCAAGTTTTTTTCGCTGATTTACACCAAATCTGTGTTGCTCATCAGTTATGACCAATCCCAATTTTTTAAATATAACTTTGTCTTGTATAAGAGCCTGAGTTCCTATTACCACATTTACTTCACCATTTTCAATTTCTTCATATAATTTAGTTTTATTTTTTGTACTGCCTATAAGTAATTTTACTTTTATATCAGTATTTTTAAAAAAATCTAATGCATTTTCATAGTGCTGAACAGCCAAAACTTCTGTAGGTACCATAAATACACTTTGGTAACCATTCATACAACTATTATATATGCTTAAAAACGCTACTATAGTCTTACCTGAACCTACATCACCCTGTATTAATCTTCTCATGGGAACATCTTTATTCATATCTGAAAATATATCATCTAATACTTTTTTTTGTGCATTTGTAAGTTCAAAAGGCAGTTTTTTTATAATGTCATTTATATTTTCCGATTTTTTAAATTTTATACCGACACTTTTTTGAACATTAGATTTTTGAGCATTTAAAAATATATTCAATTCAAAAAATTCATTGAATATACATCTGTATCTACTTTGTTTCAATATATTTATATTCTTAGGCATATGAATATTTTTTATAGCGTCATATGTAGGAATAAGTCTGTATTTTTCAAGATATTCATTCGGCAGATATTCTAATGATGTCATATCCGCATTTTCAATTGAATATTTCACTGCACTTAATATCTCACTATTTTTTATACCGTTTGAAAGCGGATATATTGGATATATCATACCTATTTTTTTTTCAGCTTTATCAAATTCTATTTCAGGTGAATTGAATTGCAGTAGATCATAGTTTTCTTCAGCTTGACCATAAAAAAATATATATCTTCCTTTTTCAAGCTCAGGTAATATAAAATTGTTGTTGAACAGTTTTATACAAGCTGTAGATGTATCATCACTTACATATATGTTTATAATGCTTTTTTTGAACTTTAGATTTACCTTTTCAAATCTTATAATTTTTGCTTTTACACTTGCTTTTTCTTTTGCTTTTATTTCATTTAGTTTTTTAAATATGCTCCTGTCCTCATATTTTCTCGGAAAATAATGGAGTAAGTCATAAATCGTACTCACTCCCATATTTTGTAAAACTTTTTGCTTTTTTTCGCCTATTTTCGGCAAATTTATAACATTATCATTTAAATTCATATCATACCTTAAATTAAAATTTCATTAGATCCGGTCGCCTTTTTTTTGTTATTTCAAGCGACTGTTCTTTTCTCCACTTGTATATGTTTTGATGATTTCCGCTAAGTAACACATCAGGCACTTTCATTCCGTTAAACTCTGCCGGTCTTGTATACTGCGGATATTCGAGCATACCGTCCTCAAAACTTTCGTCTTGAACATTGTCTTGTGATGACAAAACACCGTCTATCTTTCTTGAAACTGAATCTAAAAACACAAGTGCAGGCAATTCTCCACCTGTAAGCACATAATCTCCTATGGATATCTCTTCATCAACTATCATATCTATTATGCGTTCATCTATTCCCTCATAATGTCCGCACAACAAAGTTATATTATCATATTTAGCATATTCGTATGAAAGTTTATTATTTAAAACTTTTCCTTTTGGTGAAAAATATATCAATTTTGTAGAAGGATTATTTTTTTTTATATTTACATAACAATCATATATGGGCTGTACTGTCATTATCATTCCACCACCGCCACCATAAGGATAGTCATCTACTTTTTTATGCTTATTTGCCGAATAATCTCTGATATTATGTACATTTACTTGTATTAATTCGTTTTCTATTGCATTTTTTATGATGCTTTGATTTACATATGCGTTTATAATGTCCGGAAAAAGCGTCATTATATTAAAAACCATATATCCTACATTCCTTCTATAAGTTCTACTGTTATCTTTTTTTCAATCATATCTATTTTTTTAATGAATTTTTTTACATTCGGTATAAATCTTTCTATAGAGCCAGATTTTATTTTAAATACATCATTTGCTCCATATTGTAAGACATCAACAATTATTCCTATTAACTTATCTCCTTCATAGACTTCCAACCCTACTAACTCGCTTATAAGATATTCATCTTCTTGCATTTGTCTTTTTTCACTATAGTCTATAAATATACTTTTGCCTAAAATTTCAGGCAAATTATCTATATTGTCAATTTCTTTAAATTTACCTATCAATAAATTATTCATATTTTTAACATATTGCAAGTTGTATGGAGTTTCAATATCTTCCACATATATAGTCTTATAATTCTTAAATGAAGAAACATCGCTTGTATATGGATATATCTTAAATTCACCTTTTAGACCATGCGATTTTATTATTTTGCCTATTCTTATTTTATCTCGTTCCAAGTTCAGCACCCTCTAAAATTTTTATATTATTGAAAATATTTCTTATTACATTTATATTTCATTTTCATTTTCTGTTAACTCATTATCTTGGACATTTTCATAATCCACCTGATAATATTTTATTATAGTTTTCTTGGAATTATATATTTTTTCATCAGGAGCTTTAAAATGTATTTTTTCATATTTGACTATATTTCCATCAATCCATCTGCTATCATAATTTGTAAATAATTTCATCTTTGTATAAAACATATCTTTATCTTTATTATCAGAACTTATATACATACAAAACACCCCCAATTTCTTTTAAAATTATCCCTTATATTATATCATATTTTATTAAAGTAGTGAATTTTTATAAATTATTTTTTATTTACAGTTAATATTTTTATAACATGCTAATAAAAAAACTGCCACATAAATTGTAGCAGTTTTTTTATTAGCCTATTATTTCAAGAGTTACTTTTTTATTTTCTTTTATAGATGCAGCTTTAAGTACAGTTCTGATTGCTTTTGCAATTCTTCCTTGTTTTCCTATAACTTTACCCATATCATCTTTTGCAACTCTGAGTTCTATTATTACAGAATATTCTCCGTGATTCTCTGTTATCACTACTTCCTCCGGTTTATCAACCAAAGATTTTACAATTACGTCTAATAGTTCTCTCATTTTCAGCCCCCTATTTTGTGATTGTTATTCCATAATGCCATTTTTCTTAAATAATGATTTAACTACTTCTGTTGGTTGTGCACCTGTAGATAACCATTTTTTCGCTTTTTCAGAATCTATTTTCACATCTTTAGAACCCATAGGATTGTAAAAGCCTACTTCTTCAATAAATCTTCCATCTCTTGGAGATCTTGCATCAGCTACTACTATTCTATAAAATGGTCTTTTTTTTGCTCCCATTCTTCTTAATCTTATCTTTACCAATTTTTTCACCTCCCAAATGATATTTCAGAAATATATTTTTTATATTTCCGGATTATTTATAATAATTATTTAAAATAATTAACTGAAATTTACATTCCTAAAAACGGGAATTTCATTTTTTTCTTACCTTTAGTAAAATTGCTCATCTGCTTCATCATCTTCCTTGTCTCTTCAAACTGTTTTAATAATCTGTTGATTTGATTGACTTGCATTCCTGAGCCTTTTGCTATCCTAAGTTTGCGACTGCCGTTTATTATTGACGGGTTTGCACGCTCTTGTTTTGTCATAGATTGTATTATAGCTTCTATTTTAACAAGTTCCTTATCATCTACATCTATATTTTTCATCTGTTTTGAAAGTCCCGGTATCATTTCAATCAAACTTTTCAATGAACCCATTTTTTTTATCTGTTGCATTTGAAGTAAAAAGTCATCAAAGTTGAAATCCATATTTTTCATCTTTGAATCCAATCCTTTTATGGCATCCATATCAACTGATGATTGCGCTTTTTCTATGAGTGAGAGTACATCTCCCATGCCGAGTATTCTGTTTGCCATTCTATCAGGATAAAACGGCTCCAAATCTCCTATTTTTTCGCCTGTTGCAGAAAATTTTATAGGTTTGTCGGTAACTGCTCTTATAGAAAGTGCAGCGCCTCCTCTTGTATCTCCATCCAGTTTTGATAAAATTACCCCATCAATACCTAAAGCCTCATCAAAAGTCTTTACTATATTGACTGCATCCTGTCCGGTCATAGCATCTACAACTAACAATATCTCATGAGGTTTTACTGATGATTTAATATTTTTTAATTCATCCATCAATTCTTCATCTATATGAAGTCTACCGGCTGTATCTATTATAACTATATCAAATCCTAATGTTTTTGCCTCTGCTACAGAGTTCGTAGCTATCTGTACAGGATTGTTGTTATTTTCTTCACTGTAAAATTTTGCTCCGACTTTATCCGCTAATATTTCCAATTGTTTAACAGCTGCAGGTCTATAAACGTCACAAGCAACAAGCATAGGATTTTTACCCTGTTGTTTCAAATTATAGGCAAGTTTACCTGTAGTTGTTGTTTTACCTGCACCTTGCAGACCTGACATAAGTATTACAGTAGGTGGCTTTGATGATATGTTTAATTTGCTCTGTACTCCACCCATTAACTCTTTCAGCTCATCATTTACAATTTTAATAACTTGTTGTCCCGGTGTAAGACTTTTTAGAACTTCTTCACCTATTGAGCGTTCTTTTACTCTTTTTACAAAATCTTTTACCACTTTATAATTGACGTCAGCTTCAAGTAAGGCAAGCTTAACCTCTCTCATTGCAGCATCTACATCTTTTTCACTTAAAGTTCCTTTACCTCTTAACCCTTGAAGTGTATTTTGAAGTTTTTCTGCAAGTCCCTCAAATATCATATCAAGCTCTCCTTACAAAATTCAGTAATCTTTTTTATATCAATCAGTTCGTCTTGTGTAAGACTGTTTGAATATTTATCTTCAAAAGAAATAAGATATGCTATCAATTTTTCTTTAAAATTTTTGTTTTTTAAACCGGTATTTCTGACACCCAAAGATTTTTCATAAGAATATAATAACTGCTCGGATTTTTTTGCTGTATCATAAACTGCCTGTCTTGACACATTTAACTCCTCACTTATTTCTCCTAATGATAAATCCTCTTCATAATACAGATTCATAACCTGTCTTTGTTTTACTGTCAACAAATCTCCGTATATATCAAGTAATTCATTAATTTCAAGTATTTTTTTTATCTCCATAATCTCCACCGTAAAGCAAATTAACTTTACACCTGATATAGTTTATTTGATTTTATTAAATATGTCAATACTTTTTTGAGGTTTTTATATGAAAGTTTAAATACCTATTATATTAATTAAAATTTTTCTGTAATTAATTTTATTTTGTATTTTAAGAATTTTTTTAGATTTTATGTTATAATATAAAAATATATTTTAAAATAAAATATTTACCTATCAATTTATGGAATTGATTATAAACTCAAATTAAATTTAATAATATATAGTTTGGAGCAATTATGAATTTTACAAGCACATTATTTTTATTTTTATTTTTCCCGATATTTCTAATAATATATTTTTTATTACCTAATATACGCTTAAAAAATATATTTTTGCTGATAGCCAGTTTGTATTTTTATTCTACAGGTGAGCCTATTTTTGTATATGCTATGATTATTTCCATAATAGTGAATTACTTTATAGCTAAAAATATACACTCTACAAGGGATAAGGCTAAACAAAAGAAACTTCTCATAATCAGCATTATACTAAATATAGGATTGTTGGCATTTTTCAAATATACGAATTTTTTGATAGCTACAATAAACTCTTTATTTTTAGCCAATATTTCTCTTATAAACATACCTTTACCAATAGGTATATCATTTTTTACATTTCAAGCAATGTCTTATGTGTTTGATGTTTATTATGATGACGGAAGAAATGATTCTATACATTATCAAAAAAATATATTGGATTTTGCGCTATATATAAGTATGTTTCCACAATTAGTAGCCGGTCCTATAGTAAGATACAGCAATATTGCAAAAGAAATAAAAAGCAGAAAATTCAATCTTAATGATATAAATGACGGACTTAAAAGATTTGTCTATGGTCTTTCAAAAAAAGTTTTGATTGCAAATTCTATGGCTATTGTAGCTGACAGAGCTTTTATGCTTGATCCTAAAGATGCCGGTTTTGCAATGCTTACACTTGGTGCAATATCTTATACTCTGCAAATATATTTTGATTTTTCAGGATATTCTGATATGGCAATAGGTATAGGTAAAATGATAGGTTTTCATTTTCCTGAAAACTTCAAAAATCCATATCTTGCAAAATCTGTGACGGATTTTTGGAGAAGATGGCACATAACATTGTCTTCTTGGTTTAAAGATTATTTATACATTCCACTCGGTGGTTCAAAAAAAGGATTCAATAAAACCATAATAAATCTACTCATAGTTTGGGTATTAACGGGTTTATGGCATGGTGCTAAATGGACTTTTGTACTTTGGGGATTGTTGTATTTTGTATTCTTAACCTTTGAAAAACACTTTAAAGCCACTCATAACAACAAATCTATAGATAGAATATTGCCATATTTTTTGTGCAGAATTTATACAATGGTAGTAATTGTACTACTTTGGGTTATATTTAGAAGCGACAGTATAAGAAGTGCTTTTTTGTATATAGCAAATATGTTCAACATAACTAATAGAGGTCTTGTAAATTCTCAATCACTATTTTATATAAAAGACTTTTTATTGGTTTATGTATTTGCAATATTATCTTGCACAAATTTTTTCAAAATACTGCCTAAAATAATATTCAAAAATCCAGAAAAATCCTATGTATACAATATTTTCAGTACAATAGTTATTGTAATATTATTGATACTTTGCACATTATATATAATAAAAGGAAGTTATAACCCTTTTATTTACTTCAATTTTTAGATTATTTAACAGGTGATTAAATGAATATATTAAATATATTGAAAAAATATTTTTTGATTTCATTTTTCTTGTTGTTTCTAACAATTTTAGGAGCGATAAGTTATTTGAATTTGATAAACAGCGATAACACTAAAACTTTTGACACTTCAAAGCTGTCATTATTTGAAAAAGATTCAATATTAAAAGAAAAACACAACTACTTGGAAAGCAGTTTTAATGAAAATTTTGCAGGAAAATTGTTTTTTGTTGAAAAATATGGTGCATTGCAAAAACTTTTCGGTAAAAAACTTGTAGATGACAGTTTAGCTGAAAGACGTGTATATAAAGGCAATAACGATATGCTTTATTATATTATTCCTCAAAAAAATATAAATGAAAAAGCTGTAAAAAATATCGCTTATGTAAAGACTGAGCTTGAAAAATCGCAAATACCTACAGCATTTATAATGCCTCCTAATAAACACAGCATAAACTCAGAAAATTTTCCTTATGGTGTACTCGACTATGCAACTACAAACTCAGATGAACTTTATCAAACTCTTATGGAAAATGGTATAACAACGCTTAATCTGAACTCTGACTACTTTAAAGAGCAAATGGACGATACAAGATATTTTTATATGACAGATACGCATTGGAAAAATGAAACTGCATTTTGGGCATATCAAAAAACCTTAGAATTTTTAAAAAATACTCTTTCATATGATTATTACAACAAAAACAACTCCAATCTGCTTACAAATTATAGTGTACAAAAAACCGAAAATACTTATATAGGCTCAATGGGTAAAAGAGTTGGCAAAGATTATATTGTAAAAAAAGATGACTACGAGTTAATTATTCCTGCGTTTGAAACAAATTACAGTTATAAAAAATACGATGAAAATTTTGCCTTATTAGGTGAAAAAATGGGTAATTTTGAAAAAGTTTTTGTAAACAAAGAAATATTGGAAAGTAAAGATATATATATAGATAAATACACTACTATGATGGGATATGGAAGCCCTTATGAAATCATAACAAATGAAAATATAGATAACAATTCAAAAATAGCTATAATAAAGGACTCATTTGCTATGCCTTTTAGTGCATATTTAAGCACAAATATAGCTCAAATTCACTTATTGGATACAAGATACGAAAATATAAGAAAAAATTTATTAAGCACAATTAAAACTTTAAAACCTGATTATGTACTTTTTATATGTTCGCCTTCATCTGTATATTATTTCCCTGATATGTTTGAGTTTGGAGCAAAATAATTTAAAAAAAAGGATTTAATATGAAAGATTTAATAACACTTGCCATTGAAACGAGCTGTGATGAAACAGCTGTAGCAATAGTAAAAAACGGCAGAGATGTGCTGTCAAACATAATAGACACTCAAATACCTATACACACAAAATTCGGAGGAGTTGTACCCGAAGTTGCATCAAGAAATCACATACAAAATATAAATGATGTATGCAAAAAAGCAATAAATGACGCAAATATTAATTTTGATGATATTGATTTTATAAGTGTAGCCAACAGACCTGGTCTTGTAGGCTCATTACTTGTAGGTGTATCATTTGCAAAATCTCTTGCTTTTGCACTTGATAAACCTATTGTAGCAGTACATCATATAAGAGCTCACATATGTGCAAATTATATAGCACATAAAGAATTAAAACCTCCATTTTTATGCCTTGTTGTATCAGGCGGGCACTCTCATATTGTAAAAGTTGAGGACTATACAAAATATATTGTACTTGGAAAAACAAGAGATGATGCTGTAGGAGAGGCGTTTGACAAAGTAGCGAGATGCCTTGAACTTGGATATCCGGGTGGGCCTAAAATTGACAACTTGGCAAAAGAAGGGAATGAAAATGCTATAGATTTTCCAAAAGCACATTTTGAAAATTCGCTTGATTTCAGTTTTTCAGGTATTAAGTCAGCTGTACTTAACTATATTAACACTATGAAAATGAAAAATATTAAAGTGAATAGAGCAGATGTCGCAGCCTCTTTTCAAAAAGCTGTAATATCCGTACTGTGTGAAAATTTGATAAAATCAGCAAAAGAATTAAACATAAAAGACATAGCCATAGCAGGAGGTGTATCAGCAAACTCATATTTAAGAGACACTTTAACCGCAATATGCGAACAAGAAAAATTAAAATTATATTATCCTCCACTTTCTCTATGCACTGATAACGGTGCTATGATAGGTAGCTGTGGATATTATGAATACCTTAGCGGTAACATATCCGATATGAGTATGAACGCATATGCGTCTTATGATATAGGCAAAGATTAAAAAATTTATATAGATTTTTCTCAAATATAATATGCTTTTATAATTTTTGTATTTCAACTTGAAATATAACTCTAAATACTATTATCTAATTAAAATATCCATAATTTAGATAATAGTATAGTTAATTAAAGTATATTATATTTTTTTTAAATAAACTCTTGAAAGGAAATAGTATGAATATAGCTGTAATATTAGCAGGTGGTACAGGCAGTAGAATGCAGTCAAAAACACCTAAACAATTCATAAAAATAAACGGCAAGCCTATAATTTCATACACGCTTATGGCATTTGAACAAGCTGAACTGATTGATGAAATAGTTATAGTATGTCTTGATGATTATAAAGAGCATATAAAAACTATAATATCAGATTTCAAAATAAGCAAATTCAATTCATTAATATCAAACGGCAATACAAGACAACAATCTGTGTTCAATGCGATATCTCATATAAAAAACTATGCAAAAGATGATGATATAGTTTTGATACATGACGGAGTGCGTGCTATGATAATGCCAGATATGATAGATAAATGCGTTATAGAAACAAAAAAATATAAAGCTGTTACACTTGCACAAAAGACCAAAAATACTATGATAATTGCAAAAAACGGTCAAATTTCAAAATATTTGGACAGAGATTTCATTTATAATGTACAAACACCACAGAGCTTCAAATTTGATATAATATATAATTCTCATATTAATGCCATTAACTCAGGCAACACAGATATAACAGACGATACACAAATAGTTATGTCCTACTATGACAACATCCATATAATAGAAAATGACCTACCAAATCTGAAACTCACAACAAAAGAAGATATAATGCTGTTTGAATATTATCTGAAGTCTATCTGATTAAAAACGTATTTAATTATATCTAAGATACTTAACCCCCCATTTCAAATGGGGGATTTTAAAAAAAGCTAAACCTAATTTATATATTTTCTCCAAGACTTCCATCTTCATTTACATAATGACCATCTATTATCTCCCTATATCCACCACCAAAAAACCAATTATTTTGCTCTACAAAATCAATAAATTTGTCTATAACATAGTCTGTATCTGTATTTATAGGCACGTTTATACAACCCATTATCTCAATTTCTTTTGTTTTCATATCCTTATCCTTGATTATTTGAATAATATTTTCTAATCTCAATAAAAATTTATTTTACAAATACATATTCATTTTCATTAGATATATTATGCTCAAATTTATATCCCATAAAATTAAACTTTTTAATATCTTCTATATATTGAACATTATTTTCTGCCATAAACCTTATCATTTCTCCTCTTGCCATCTTGGCATAAGTTCCTTTTTGGACTAACTTCTCTTTTGACATTTCATAAAAGCTGATACTTATATACTTATCTTCAGATTGTATATATTTTTCTATAGATTTTGAATATTCTTTAGAGGCAAGATTTATAATTATGCGTGATTCATCAATAACTTCATCATATAATTTTCTTCCCCAAAAATCATATAAACCTTTTACATTATCTATATCAATTTTTGCTTGCATTTCCAATCTATATGGACTTACCCCATCCATAGGTTTAAGCACACCATAAAATCCTGATAAAATTCTAAGATTTTTTTGTATATATTCAATCATACTCTCTTCCAAAGAGGACGGAGATATATGCTGATATTGAATTCCTTCATAAGAAAAAATTGCCGGCGTGAGCATTTTTGTAAGGCTCATATCAGCAAACCTTTCTATGTTTTGCGTGGTTATATTATCATTAGCTTTCCATAATTTTTGAGCTTGTTCATAAGTTAAAGACTGTATAAAACGTATTATCTTTGCACTATCCTCTAAAAAAACAGGTAAAGAACTATATTGCAAGCCATCTTCATCAACACTCATCTTTTTTGCAGGCGAAATTATTATTCTCACTATATTTCTCCTAACATTTGCGATGGATTGTCTGCCGCTTTTACCTTACCAAAAGATTTTATTATAATACCTTTTTCATCTATTAAATACGTTGTTCTTTCTATGCCCATATATGTTCTTCCATAATTCTTTTTTTCTTTCCAAACATCATAAGCTTTTATAGTATCTAATTGCTCATCAGATAACAATGTAAATCCCAAATTATGATTTTCTTCAAATTTTTTATGAGATTTCACACTATCCTTACTTACGCCTATAACCACCGCATTTTTTTCTATAAATTGAGGATACATCTCGCTGAAACCACAAGCTTGCTTAGTACAACCTGGGGTATTGTCCTTAGGGTAGAAATATAAGACTACTTTTTTACCTAAATAATCACTTAATTTGTGTAAATCTCCATTTTGATCTTGCAGTTCAAACTCAGGTGCCTTAGTTCCTATTTCTAACATTTTAATTTCTCCTTTTTATGTTATTTTTTTCGTTCATATTGTGTACTATTTTTTACTAAATATAAATTTTAAAAACTTTAATACAATTTTTATTGCCTTTTTTCAAATAAGCATACTTTTCACTATAAGCAAATATACATTTCTAACACTTATCAAGGAAACCATCTCTTGCGTTTGCTTTTGTATCATCTCTTTCATCAAAGCCATCATATGGTGCTTTAGGATCATGAACTTTTGGTTTTCGCCTTAATGAATTACAAACCTCATCTACATGAGCAAAAGCAAAGTCTATATCATCAGTCCAGCCTGTATGCCCTGTAATAATCTTTAACCTAAGATTTCTTTTTCTCAGTATTTCTTCCAATCTTTTAAGTGATTTAATTTGCAACTTTCTATCTTCAGCAAGAATATTTAAAAATGCGTAACCGCCATCTGCTCCAAACCAAATTGTATCTCCTGTAAATAAATAAGCATCATCAATCAAATATACAAGATGTCCCCAACTATGTCCCGGCACAAGAAAAGCTTCTATTTTAATATTTCCAATATAAAACACTTGTCCATCGTCAATCAAGACTTTTTTATTATCAATATACACTTGAGGTAATTTATGTAATCCCCAAAAGACTTTACGCCGTTTATGACCTTCTATATACTCATTTTCAATTCTTCCGATATATATTGTTGATTCATTAAATAATTCATCACTGCCTCTTTCAATAGCTCCTACATGATCAGTATCTTGATGAGTAATTAAAATCTCCTTTATATCTTTCGGATTAATATTAAGCCAACTCATTTTTTCTGCAAGTCTATCATAATTATATCCTGCATCAATCATAATAGTATAACCATCTTTTGTATAAAAGTAAATATTAGCTACATATTCCCTGATACAGCTTACTTTTTTATCAATAAAACCTGTATTTAAAGGTTTAAATATTTCTTTTCCACGAAATAG
Organism: Peptoanaerobacter stomatis; assembly: GCF_000238095.2. NCBI lineage: Bacteria > Bacillati > Bacillota > Clostridia > Peptostreptococcales > Filifactoraceae > Peptoanaerobacter > Peptoanaerobacter stomatis. The sequence continues at coordinate 241,958 of NZ_JH815225.1, read as the reverse complement.
AAAAGACATAAATCTAACTTGAAATTTCGAATCTTTTTTTGACATAATGTCTCAACCTTATTCCTTTCATACCGGATCTATACTAAATAAGCAGATATAAACAATAAATGTATATTAAGCAAAAAGGATGTATCTATCGCAATAACTAATAAAACCGGCAACAGATATGATGATTTTAATAAAAAATTATATTTTAAATTCCTATCTAATAAAATTTAAAGTTTATGCTGCCGCATTATTATTTATTGTATCTATAACCTTTCTAATTCCCATCCATACAGTCAAATCTTTAAATATCTCAACGACACTTCCCTGATCTGTAAACGGAGATTCCTGAAGCACAGAAAGATCTCTCATCATTCCATTATGAACAATGTATTCAACAATCTGATTTACGAAGTAAATTTGTCTGCTATCAAGACTTGTACTTGTCAAATATTCTGAGAATGCTTCTTTGGCTGCATTCATATCCAACCCTACAATCTCACGAACAAATTCACCAAGCGGTTTTGTTCCAATTTCATTTTCATAATCCTGCTTTGTTCCAATTTCACACCATAATATTTCTTCTAATGAAGCAACATCTTGCTTAGTTAAAGGTTGATTTGTCTTTAACTTTGCAATAGCAATATTGTTCTGATTTTGCCTAATATAATATTCTGCCTTTGCCTTATAATTCTTAAGTTCATCATTCTCAAGCTCAGATTCTTTCCATTGCGTTGAAATAAGTTCATCAGTAAAGTTTGTTACATATTTAATCATTTCTTTTGGAATATACTTCATCAAATTACGTAGCCTTTTTCTTATTTCTTCAAATTCATTTATTCCGGCATTATCAATATAATCTGTATTAAGAATTTGATTAATAAAAGCTGACTGTGCTTGAATTTCAGATATATTGGCAACAATTGAAATACCTGCAACTTTCGTATACAAATCAGTACGAGCTTTCGAATACTTCTTTCCATATAAATAAGCCAGTTCAATTCCATACATAATCGCATCAAATCTCACAGCGCTTATATCTTCTCTATCCGGTAATATCAAAGGTGCAACCTCTTCTTTTACAATCAATGTATCTTCATATGTTATAGTCTGATAATTTGCTTCTGAGCAGTACAATTCTACATATTTCAAGTGCTGACGAACAGCAAAGTTATTTCTTGGCAATTCCTGTACCTTCTCGCTCATTTGTTTAACCAATGTATTTCTATATGCAATCAAGCTATCAATCTGATAATCTATATCTTGAAGTTTATATGAAATCTCAAATTTCAGATTAAAAATTGCCCCTTGAATTGCAATCATGTTAGCAGTAGCTTTTCCTTTATTCATTCTGAAAAATTCAAAGTTTCCGCAAAAATCAAATATATAGAATTTCTCCTTGTCTTCTCCATCTAATAGACCGGGACAAAGTCTTGTACCACGACCAATCATCTGCCAAAATTTTGCTTTACTCATAACCTTTTTAAAGAAAACCAGATTCAAAACTTCCGGTACATCAATACCTGTATCTAACATATCTACGGAAATTGCAATCTGAGGCATTTTCCTTGAATCAGAAAACTCGTCAATAACACTCTGTGCGTAGGTCATATAATTATCTATTACCTTTGCATAATTAAGAAGATACGGATACTCTTTATTAAAAACTTCCAAAATTTTTTCTGCATGATCATGATTTTTTGCAAAAATAATAGTCTTTCCTAATTTCTGTCCGTAATCAATCTTGATACCATCTGTCATCAAAATATTTAATACTTGTTTTATAGTATCCTCATTAAATATCCATCTATTAAGTGCTGATGAACCTATTGATTTTGGCAAATCACCCTGCTCATTTTGAAATGTCTCCTCATATGCTTTTTTATCTTCTTCCGATAATTCATCATACACAATTCCCTGCTCAATAAACTTAAGTTTTAATTCAACAGATACATAATCAACGAGATATCCATCCTTTACAGCCTGTGCTAAATCATAACCATAAGTCGGTACTCCGTTTTCCAATTCAAAGGTTTCATAAGTATTCTTATCAATTTCATCCTTCGGTGTAGCTGTAAGTCCAATAAGTGGAGCATCAAAATATGAAAAAATATCTGCATATTTGTTATAAATAGACCTATGAGCCTCATCGCAAATTACAAGATCAAAATGACCACATGTAAAGAGTTTCCCTTCTTTATCATTTATCGTATCAATACAGTTAATCATTGTTTGATACGTTGAAAATACACAATGTGCACTATAGTTATCTTTTTCTTCAACAAGGTTTGTACATGATAAATTAGGCAACATATTTACAAAGCTTCTTTTAGCCTGTGTAACAAGTGAGTTTCTATCAGCAAGAAACAAGATATTCTTTACCCATCCTGATTTCAGTAAACAATCACATAATGCAATAACTGTTCTTGTCTTCCCAGAACCCGTTGCCATAACCAGCAAAGCTTTTCTCCGATTCTTTTCATCAAAGCTACTGCAAACTGCTTTAATAGCAGATTCTTGATAATATCGTCCGGCAATATTCTTATCTACTACGACATGTTTTAGACTTGTTCTCATTCTCATCAAATTGAACCACTTTTCCAAGTCTCTTTTTGAATAAATAAGCGAACATTTTCTCTCCGGATATTGTCCATCAATAATATGAGTTTCAAATCCATTTGTAAGAAAAATAACCGGTCTTCTCTTATATTTTTGTTCTAATAAATCAGCATATAGTTTAGCCTGTTGCCTTCCCTTAGAAACGTCAACACAAGTTCTTTTTGCCTCTATTACAGCCAATGGTTTATGCATGTCATCATAAAGAACATAATCCGCATATCCCACTTCAGATTTGTTTGGCATTCCAGAAAGTTCGACCTCATTAAGCCAATTCTTACCTTCTATCCAACCTGCATCCATCAGCATAGAATCAATGTAGAGTTTTCTTGTTTTATATTCAGATAAATCAAGAGGCTTAGGCACATAAGTTTGCTGTTGTTCCTGTCTTCTATTCGAAAGTTCTTCTTTAAGTGAGGCATTTTCTGCAATTAATTTCTGTAAATCAAGTTCTTGTTTTGCAGACTTTTCCTGTTCTTTTGCTAATTCTTCTTTTACAACATTAACATTCTCTTTTGATTCCTTTGCTTTCTCTATTCGAGAAATAATTATTGTTTTGTCAAAAAAATGTTCTTCGTACTTATCAGAATAACAATATGCAATGTAGTCCAAATAAATAAACAGATTTTCAAGACAAAGCATAGCCTCATCTCTTCCAAGTTTTTTGTTACTATGCGCAACATTATTTCCACTTCTACGGATATAATCCATACGTTTCCAAAGATCATGTCCCACAATCTGTCTATACTCTTCTGCATTCATCAAACTTTGTAAATTATCTTGATATGGCATTTTAAGTTCCGCATCTACAGAATACATCCACTTTAATGCAAACTCCATAGCTCTACGACTATTTATAATACTTGCCTGAGGATCCATAAGGATGATTTTCTCTGCAGATATTGCAACATCTGCAAATGTAGAAAATTTTGATTCATTTTTTAGATAATCAAAGTTTGTAATCATAGGAAACCTCCTATTCAATATTTTTTCTAAATATATTTATAAAATTGTCAATTTCCATTTTTAATCTTATTTTTCTTATGTAAATCTCCTATATCAATTTTGATTTATCGACTTGCTTTACAAAAATGGCAAACTCGTTTTGAAGTTCTATCGGTGGATACGGTAATGGATATGCTTTTAGTGCAGGCATATCTATTCCGCTCTGCCCAGCAGTTCTCTGTGATAATCCATCCAAGTAATTAAATAAACATTCTTGTTTAAGAAAATATCTTATAAATTCTTTATTTCCTATCTTTGGCATTGCTTTCATAAGAGCTACATTATATGAACCTTCAATACCCTTAAGAATCTGAAAAATAGGTGGTCCGTATCTACCAATCATAATATCATCGGAATCACAAAATCTCTTAGCCATTGATTTTGGAATATATGTAATATAATTATCCGTCTTATAATCTCTTATCTGAATCAAACGGATATTATCTTCAGTTGGTTCATATTCAAAATATTTTTTATCTGGCTGAGCTCCACCTGTAAACTCAATAACATCGTCAACAGTCATCATTGGAAAGCATTTTTCATTACCATATGGTGTACCAAACATCTCTACAAATCGGGCTTTAATAAGATTGTTCATTTCAAGCAACTCATTTTGTCTAATTCTTATAATTTTATGTGCTTTATCAAGAATTTTAACTAATTTGTCTTGTTCTGATATTGTAGGAATATCAATTATTATTTTTTTTAAATCTTTTACTGAAAAACTTGCTTGATTAACAGATTTCTTAATAATATTATTAAGCTGTTTTTTAAACTTATATCCATAAAAATAATATTTTGCATAAGCTGGATTAATTATATTTCTATTTGCTCTTAGTCTCAACAAATTCATACCATGTATTATAACTTCATCTTCCATCTTTTCATATAATACCGTTCTTCCCAAATATTGAACGCTATTAATATGTGACATTAATAAATCTCCATCTTCAAGTATATATTGTTCATATTTTATTGGATTTATAATTCCAGCAAATCCCATTCTATCTCTGTTAAACTTATCATTTGCTATCGTTTCTATTCTTGTAATAGGAAATCCACCATCAATATCTCCCTGCTTTATATTTGCTCCATTTTGTATATAAAAGAAACACTCATCGACTGTTTTTAACATTTATGTTATTCCTGCAAACCCGAATTTATTTAAGACATAAATTTTTGATGAGATGTTTTTACATTATTTTGATTTACCATTGCGTACTGCATTGTTGTATCAATTTGTGAATGTCCAAGAATTTTCTGTACTTGTTCTATTGGCATACCCTTATCAATAGCTCTGGTTGCCATTGAACGCCTAAACTTATGCGGATGTATTCTTTCCAAATTTAATTCTTTTCCAAGTTTTCTAAGCCGAATTTCCACACCACTTATTTTCAATCTGTCATAAGGTGAATCTAAAGTAACGAAAAGAGCTCTATTATCGTCTTTTCTTTCATCTATGTATTCTTTTAAGTGAACCTTTGCTTTCGCATCAAAATATACTCTACGTTCTTTATCTCCTTTTCCATATACAATACATTCACGACCTTCAAGATCTATATCATCTATATTAAGGTTTACCAACTCTCCCACTCTTATTCCTGTTGAATATAGCAAATCAATAATAGCTAAATCTCTCTTTTCTTTACAACTATCTCTTAATTGTTCAATCTCCTCGTCAGAGATTGTACTTTTAACCACCGTTTTTGTCTTAATTTTATGAATTCTTTTCATCGGACTTTTTAAAATATAATCCTCTTCTTCAAGCCACGAAAAGAAACTGGAAATATTCCTACGGACGTTATCAATTGTTACATTGGTGCAATTATTTATCTTTTGATAATTAGATAAATATTCTCGCATTTCCTCAGTAGTAATTTTTCTTACGCCTGATTTTACTTTGTAAAATAAGTGTTCTATCGTTGTTTTATAATATTTGACTGTTCTTTCCGAACAACCTTCTATCTGCTTTGCTTCAAGAAACATTCTCAAAAAATCTTCATCGGATATTTCCTTTTTCTTGATCTCATTTTCTGAAAAATTACGAATAATCACTTCTTGAAGTTTTTTCATTTGACTAATTGACAAGTACTCTGCCATCTCATTAAGTACTAATACTATTTTCTCTTCCATGTTGGTATCTCCTTATATCTACCAACATCATCCAACCATAAATAAACTTATTTATCCAAAATATTTTTGCATTAATGAATCAAACAACAATTGCGTTTCATCAAGTGCTTTTTGCACTGCAACTTTTGATTTATCGACTTGGCGTTTCATCTCAATAAACTGTTTTTGCAACTCCATATCAGGCACATAAATTTTAATACTCTGTAATTCTTGCGCATTAATATTAGCCTGATTAACGGCACCTTTTGCCATAGAGCGCAGTATATCTTTTAATACTTCAAGATTCATATACTGCGAAAGAACTTCTGGTAACAATCTTCCATTAAGTCTTACACGAATAATATAACCAGCAACAATCATATCCCCTGGCAAATCAAATACTGCAGTCTTTCCAACCAACTCAATACTATTAGTTCTGTTAAACAGTACATCGCCTTTTCTAACAACGCACTTTTCTATTTCATCATCTGGTATGTCAATATATTTCAAATCATTCAAATCCAAATGACCATCAGAAGTAAGATTGTTCATTCGTAAATAAGGATATTTTCCACCTTCAACAGCCGGCTTACTTGTTCCATACCTAACATCGGCAATGATATCACCTATGGTAACAACATCCCAGCCTTTGGGATTTCTAATTGGATCACCAAACAGCTCTACAAATCGGGCTTTTATGAGCTTATCTAATAACTGTAATTCTTGTTTTCTTTGTTCAATAATTTTAGTAATCCTATCCAATTTATTAGTAATTTTGATTTGTTCCAATATAGGAGGATAGGGAATCATGATTGCATCAAAGTCTTTTTTTATAATATGTTTCATAGTTGCACCACGAGTTTTTGTCTTCATTTCAGAAAGTTTACACATCAATGCATATATAAAATAATTTTTATCAATATGTTCTTTATCAAAAACAACTTTAAAAATATGTTGGTTTAATAATGCTTTACCCCTGTTCCAAACATATACTCCTAAACTTGCAGACCAAGATATCAACACATCACCATTATTAATTTCTATCTTTGGTGGATATTCTCCATTATAAAATCCTAAGTCATGTGCGTTTCCAGTGAGATCTTGAATTCTAATGATAGGTAGTCCAACATCTCCTCTATCTTCAGGCTTAAATGCGTACCCATTAATATAAGAAGCTAAATCACCAAGCTTTATCATCTTCATACACTATCCCATACAAACCCGAATTTATTTAAGACATAATTCGGATTCCCTTTCATATTTTTTATACTACAGCTCCAACAATCTCTCCAGCTCTTCCATCTCCCTACCAATTTCCATTTCAATTTCACGAATATTTGTCATAATTTCAGATGTTGGAGGATATTCTACTGCTACATACTCAATCTCTTTATATTTATTGATACTAAGATCATAATCATTACTTACAATATCTTTCTTTGGAACCATAAATGATTTATCTGTACGTTTTCTGTCTGTTTCCTTTTCTAAATTCTTAAATCTTTCAATAATATCTGCAATATCATTTTCTGCAATTGGTGAGCGTTTATCATCTAAGCTAAAGCCATCTGCTTTCATATCATAAAACCAAACATTGTCTGTTCCTCCATGCTCAGTTTTTGTAAACACAAGAATAGCAGTTGAAACTCCTGCATACGGTTTAAATACTCCTGAAGGCATAGAAATGATTGCCTCTAATCTATGATTCTCAACTATTTCTCTTCTAATATCCTTATGTGCTTTTGAAGAGCCGAATAAAACTCCATCCGGAACTATACAAGCGCAACGACCGCCAATTTTAAGAATTCGAAGAAATAAAGTAAGGAACAATAATTCTGTTTTCTTTGTCTTACAAATCTTGAGCAAATCTCCTGATACTGATTCTGCATCAAGACTTCCTTTAAATGGCGGATTTGCAAGTACAAGTGTGTATTTATCTTTATCGGCATTTTGATCTGATAAGCTATCTCTATATTCAATGAATGGATTATCAATTCCATGTGTCATCATATTCATGGCTCCTATACGAAGCATGGTTCTATCCATATCATATCCGTAAAACATATGGTTCATATAATGGTCTTTTTTCTGCTTATCGAAGAAAATTTCTTCCTTTTTCTTTTCTTTCAGATATTCTGCTGATGCAACTAAAAATCCTGAAGTTCCACATGCAGGATCACAAATCACTTCATCGCTTGAAGGGTTCATCATTTCAACCATCATACGAATAATATGTCTTGGAGTTCTAAATTGTCCATTCAATCCTGACTGTGCAATCTTAGATAAAAGGTACTCATATACGTCACCTCGTACATCAGCAGTCTGAATTTCATTCATTACTTTATATATTTCATCTAATGAATCTACAACTTTTGACAAAACAAGTGGTGTTGGTAATTTGAAAATTGCATCATCCATATATTTTGAATAAGCACTATTTCTATCGCTGTGCAATGTTTTAATAAATGGGAATACCCATTCTTGTATTACAGAGTACATTCTATCTGCTGGAAAATCATGGAAAATAGACCATTTTAATTGTAAACCATCGACAGTTCTTTCCCCAATTTTTACTTCTTCTGAAAAAATACTCTTATAAGGAAGCCCCAACATTGCACTTTCTTTTGCTCTTATATTATCTGAATCATCCAAATCATGAATAAACATCAGATATGTAATCTGCTCAATCACTTCAAGAGGATTAACTAATCCACCTGCAGCAAATATATCCCATAAACTATCAATTTTATTTTTTAATTCACCTGTTATCATTTAGTCCTTCACTTTCCACACATATTTTGTGTAACGGCCTCCGCCTATTTTTTTTATTTTTCCATTTTTTAACAAATCTGCTAAAGCTCTTTGAATTGTTGTATCACTAATATAAGGATTCATTTCCATCAACTCAGATTTTGTAATTGTACCTATATGATTTTTTATTATCTCTCGAATACGATCCGTTTTAGAAAAATGGGGATTCGTCAACAAATTCACTTTATATTCAAATTCTTTATAAGCATTTATAAGCACATCAAGCATATAATTTATAAACGGCTTATAATCATTTTTATTTTCATGCCATTTAATGTAGCTGTTATCAATAGCTTTATAATAGTTTTCTTTTGATTCTTCTATTATCTTTTCAATACTAATGTATTTGCCAACTATAAAACCTGATTGGTGTAACAAAAGTAACGTAATTAGCCTGCTAATTCTTGCATTTCCATCATTAAACGGATGAATACATATAAAATCTAAAATAAACATTATATCAAGCAGTAATGGATCAACTTCTTCCTTTGCTTCATGAAACGCATTACACAATGCATCTATGGAAGAATATGTTTCCAATGCAGATACAGGTCTAAATATAACGCTCTCATTTCCATTCTCATTAGTATCGCTAATAATGTTATCCGATGTTTTAAATACACCTCCATCAATACTTCCAATAAATTTATATAAATCCCTATGCAATTGTAGAAGGTAATTAATATTTATTGGAATATAATCATAATTCTCATGAATTATATTTAATACATCTCTATATCCGACTATTTCACACTCTTCACTATTTCGAGGCATTGTTTTCGCATGCACTAAGTTCTTCAATCTGTCCTTTGCTACCAAAATACTTTCCATTCTGTTTGAAGCCTCTATACTTTGAATTTTGGCAATTTCTATCAATTCATTAAGTTCATATTTATACGATTCAATGATTATCCCACATTTACCCTTATATTCATTTATAAGAACAAGCTTCTTAACTATTTGAGGCGTTAATAATTTATGCCATTTTTCTACGTAATTATAATCTCGCATCTAATTACCTCATTAGCATTTTTATTTCAATCATTCATTTAATATATAACTTGATTAAACTATCCCTATAATACTATTTTTTAATTTAGTTGTCAATAATTCTAATTTAGTCATTTTAATATATTTTGACTAAATTAAAAGTGTTAAATGAGCTAATCAAAAAAGAAATACGATACTTATAAACAAAAAGAAGACAAATCTAAAAGCAAGGATAAAGATAAATCCGAAACAATTTATCTTTCAATTAATTGACAACGTAGTTTATTAAAACAAAGTAAATCTTTAAAAAGATATATAATATATAAGTCCGTAAATTAAAAAAATTACTATTACCTTTGAGGTGATAGTAATTTTCTATATAATTCCTTATTTTTTCTTTGTTGCTTTTTTTCCGTTCACATTTACTTTTTCTTTTAATCCTTTTCCAGCTTTGAAAACAGGTGCTTTTGATGCAGGTATTTTTATTTTTACTTTAGGATCTCTCGGATTTCTACCTTCTCTTGCTGCTCTTTCTCTTGTTTCAAAAGTTCCAAATCCAACTAATTGAACTTTTTCTTGTTTAACTAATGCTTCTTCAACTGATGCCATAAAAGCATTTAGTGCTAATTCTGAATCTTTTTTTGTAAGTCCACTTTTTTCAGCCATTTTTGATACTAATTCTGACTTATTCATTATAAAATTCCTCCTTAAAAATTATAAAGGCTTATGGTTTTTTCCACGTCTTTATTTTACAATGTGTTTTGCAGTTCGTCAAGAGTTTTTTGGCTGTTTTTCAATATTTTTTATTTCTTGCCATATATCTTCAACGTTTTTGCCGCTTATATCCATATTTTCAAATACATGAGGATGTCTTCTTATCATCTTTTTAACTATTTCATCGACTACTTCTTCAAAAGAAAATATGCCTTTTTCTTCTGCAAGATTAGTTAAAAATACTATCTCAAACAATAAATCTCCCAACTCTTCAAGCAAATTATCCATATCGTTATTGTTTATAGCATCTGCTACCTCATTTGCCTCTTCTTTCACATACTTTACCATTGAAGAAAAATCTTGCTTTTTATCCCAAGGACATCCATTTTTCCCCCTCAAAGTTCTGAGCAGATTTCTCAAATCTTCTATATCGTTATATTTTTTATCTTCAACACTTTCTATGAATATACTCGTCAAATGACTGTATTCATTATCAGAATAATCCATTTTATATAATTTTACTGTCTTTACTTTTTCATCTTTACCGCCTGCGGAAGTTATTATATATATTTCCTGCTCATCATCGTATCTATCCATTAGCATAAGTTTTAATTCAGAAGCTTTAAATCTGTCATACACTTGAGATATCATAATATTATTTAAAGGATTTATCCTGCTTTTATCTATATTAAATATATCTGTTATATACAGTTTTTTTGTAGGATCTTTTTTTATTGTGCATATAACCGCATCTATAAAGCTTACAGAAGGTATGACTTGAATGTCTATATTTTCATTTTGTGCTTTTTTTATAATCATATTTGTAGTATCTTCAGTAATAAAAGGACTTCCCGGAACAGCATATACTATCTCGTCATATTGTTTTGCTTTCTCAATTATTATATCACTTATTTTTTCATAAACGCTTTCGAAATTCGGCTCACTTAAATATACATAATCCATAGTTTCAAACTCTATATTTTCTTTTGCCAATTCGTGTATTATTTCGTGTTCTTTTGTTCTGAATATTTTTTTTATATCTTCTTTTTTGAGAAGCTCATATCCTTTTTTGCTTATTATATCAATGCTCCCTGCACCAAGTCCGAGAATATATATCTTCATAAAAAATCTCCTATTATACTAAAACCTATTTAAAATAATATGTACCACTAAAATATAAAAATATATTTAATCAAATGGATTGCTAACACCGACATAGCTAAAAATACATTTAATTTAGAATTTTTATTATATTCCTAATTTAATTAGGTAATATTATCAAATTTTTGCCTTTGATTTATACTTGCTGTAAATTTTAAATATAGATGATACTATTATTATTCCTGTGGCTATGGCTCCTGCAACAAATACAGTTTCAAATCCTATTCTTGATGCTTGCTCATAATTTTTTTCCATAAGATTTTTCATTGCATTATATATACCATATCCAGGCACTATACAAAATATTCCCGGAATAACAAAAATAGTAACAGGCTCTTTATCAAGCCTCGCAAATATCTCTCCCATAAGCGCTATAATTATAGATGAATATAAATTCGAATTTACATTGTCTATACCGTGTTTTCTAAGTATTATATAAAATGTCCACCCTACTGCCCCTGAAAGCGAGCATAAATGTATAGATTTTTTCGGTACATTTAGAAGCATGGAAAATCCAACTGTAGCCAAAAATGAAAATACAAAGTTTTTTAATATATAAAACATAACTCTCCTTTTATTTTTAATATAAAATCGAAAATATCGTTTTATAAATATTTCATATGATTGAATTAAATTCTTATCTTATGTTAAATTGTATAATTACTCTTAAACAAAAATAAATGCATAATTAACTTATAATTAATAATACTAAAGCTCTATTATAAACCATAAAATATATTGTTTAAAAAAAGTATAAATTTTTTAAGTATATATAGTTTTTAATCTGATACACTTTCTATTGACACATTATATTTCAAATAAATTTTTAAGTATATATAGTTTTTAATTAGCGTTTAGTATAAAAATTAATAGAATAATAATCCTTATCTTTAAGGGTTTATTAACTAAGTAAAATTAGATATGCTTGTTTTTAAATTATAAAGTTTTTTATATTTTTGCAATTATATTTTCAAACAGAGTATTTATTAAGCCTGATACCGAAATACCGAAAGATACACCTACAGCAACTGATGTACCGACAAGTATAGCTTCAAAAAATCGTGATGAGCCTGACAATAAATCTCCATATATAAAATCACGCACTGCATTTGTGAGTATAAGTCCCGGTACAAACGGCATTATGGCACCGATTATTATTGTATCAATAGATGTTCCCATAAATTTTTCGGATATATGTGCAAAAAAGCCTATTGCAAAGCCTGCCAATATATTGGATAAAAAAGGTGATTCAGCGACAGCATTAAAATAGTCATATACTGCCTGTGATACAACACCTAATATAAATGCTATAAAAAAGTCAATTATACTTCCGTTAAAAAGCACCGCATAAAAAGATGCTACTATTCCTGCAAATATCAGCTTTACTATATGATTTTGCTTTTTTCTTCTTATAACTTCCATTGCTTTTTTTGCTTCTTGCACACTCATATTTGTAGATGTAAATTTTCTTGCAAGATTATTTATCATAGATACTTTATCAAGATCAGAGCCCCTTGAATTTATTCTATTGAATATGCACAATTTTTCAGGGTCGTTATAAGATATCATAATTACTGTAGGAGTTGCAAATACATTTATACCGCTAATGTTCCTTGCATTGCATATCCTTAGCATCATATCTTCAACTCTATATATTTCACCACCATTGCAGAGCATAAGTTCTCCCAAAGACAGTGCAAAAAACAGTATTTCTTTGTTTTCTTCATTCATACAATGTAGTGTTCTCCTATAAAAATAATTTTTTATTTATCGTATCTATTATTAGGTTTTTAGTATAAAACAAAACTGTATTAATTATGATTTAATACAGTTTTTAAAATCATTTTTTATTTCTGCAAATTCTGCTTACTATTACTTCTATGCCTATATTTTCTCTTATTTGACCTTTTTTTATTCTATAATCCATATCACTGCACAAATTATATAAATCCAGCAATTCTTTATATGAATATTTTTTTAGCTGTAGATTGCATTTTTTTACAACAAAGGGATGCAACATAAGCATTTTGGATATAGTATCATTAGAACACTTTTCTTTTGTAAGTATATATATTTTTATCAAAAGTGAAAGCTGTCTTCCCAAAAGTGATAGAAGTAATATAGCATTTTTTTGCACATCAAGAATATTATATAACATCGAATGCGAATTTCTAAAATCTCCTGCAAAAACATAGTCTATAAATTTAAAAACATCATTATCGTTTACTGTACTGCTTACTTTTTCTATATCTATTACGCTTACTATATTATTATTGTTATTGGAATTAAGGCAGATTTTATCTATTTCACTTTCTACATCAAGCAATGTAATTTCAGAATCCTTGAATAAATATCCGCTTTTTTGTATAAAGTATTCCTTTGAATGACTGTCTATAATAACATTTTTACTTTTGAACTTGTCTGAAACCCATGAAGAAAATTTTACCTTATCAAGTTTATCTGATTGATATATATCATACTTTTTCTTCATAAATTTATATAACTCGCTTCGTTTATCCACTTGCATAGGTGCAAAAATTACAACAGTTGTATTACAAGGGGAGTCCAAATAGTTTATTATCTTTTGCATCTGCTCTTTAGACTGACTTTTATTAGTAGTTTGAAACAAATCGGAGTTTTTGACAACAATGACTCTTTTCGTATCCATAAAAGGGATTGATTCACAACAGCTGACCATATTATCTATATCCGTTTCATTTTCAGAATCTATCAATGTAAAATTAAGTTCTCTAAAATTAGGATTGAGCGAATCTTTTACAATTTGTATAGCTTTGTCTATGGGATATCTCTCTTGTCCGCACAAAAAATATACAGGAAGATTATCTCCTGATAAACTATTGTATAAATCTTTTTCGTTCATTTAAATACAATTTCCCTTTCTAAAAAATCAATATGCTCTCAAATCGTCAAGACCTTCTTTGCAATATATGGATATTCCTACAAGCCCCGGACCTGTATGCACTGCTATTACAGGGGTAACAGATGTTTTTATAAAATCTTTAATATTGTTGTTATTGGATTTTATAATATCATATACTTTATCTCTATCATCTTTAGCGATGGCATCTGCAATGGCAACAACACATTCTTTCTTTTTATCTATCAATTTTTGTACTATTTCATTAAGTGTTTTAAGAGCAATATTTCTTCCTCTAACTTTTTTTATTGTATAATATTGACCTGTGTCTATTTCATCAACACCTATTATGGGTTTTATATTGAGTATATTACCTACTACACCACTTACTTTGCCTATACGTCCACCTTTTATAAGATAAGTCAATGTATCGAGCATAAAAAAAGTTCTTGTATTTTTGACAGTATTCACTGCAATATCAATAACCTCATCAAAAGATTTGTCAAGTTTTACAGCATTTGCCGCCTGTATTACTGCATGACCTATACCCATTGATATGGTTTTTGTATCTATCAGTTTTATGTTCATATATTCCAAATAATCTTTTGCAATTTGACTTATAAGATTGTAAGTACCGCTTAAATTGGATGACAAAAACAAACCCACTACATTTTTTATATTGTTTGCTTTAAGCCTTTCAAACACATCTATAATATCTTCTGCAAAAGGAAGAGATGTTGTAGGAATTTCTTTATCCAAATTTACATATATTTCTTCATAGGTTATTTCTATCTTGTCTTTATAAGTTTTATTTGAACAATTTACCTGCAAAGGTATAATTTGTATATCGTTAGCCTTAATGAACTCATCAGGCAAATCTGATGTAGAGTCAGTAACTATAGCTATATCTCTCATAAGCTACCCCTCTCTAATATTTTGTATATATAATTTTGTTGTATTTATTATTATATAAAATTTTTAGATAAAAGTTAGTTTTTTACTTTTATAATTATAAAACATTTATATTTTTTTTTCAATTAAATTTTACTTAAAAAACTATCTGCCAAATTTATGATTTTGACAGATAGTTTAATCAAGCAATAAAATATTTTAAGTTTATACTGAAACATGTTTGGTTAGATAATAATATCAGTCTATATTTTTTACAACATATTTTTTAAAAATTTACCTGTGTATGATTTTTTTACTTTTGCAACTTCTTCAGGCGTGCCTGTAGCCACTATCGTTCCACCACCTACTCCGCCTTCAGGTCCTAAATCTATTATATAATCGCAAGATTTTATGACATCTAAATTGTGTTCTATAACAACTACAGTATTGCCTAAATCAGTCAATTTTTGCAAAACTTCTATAAGCTTGCTCACATCGTCTGTATGAAGTCCGGTAGTAGGCTCGTCAAGTATATACAATGTATTTCCTGTAGAAATTTTACTAAGCTCGGTTGCCAATTTTATTCTCTGTGCTTCTCCACCTGAGAGTTGTGTTGACGGTTGTCCAAGTTTTATATAAGATAGTCCTACTTGTATCAATGTCTCCAATTTTCTCTTTATTCTTGGGATTGAATCAAAAAAATCTATCGCAGTTTTTACATCCATATCCAATACGTCAGATATACTTTTATCTTTGTAAGTCACTTGCAATGTTTCTCTATTATATCTCTTACCGTCACATACTTCGCATGGTACATATACATCCGGCAAAAAGTGCATTTCCAATTTTATTATTCCGTCACCGTTACAGGCTTCACATCTTCCACCTTTTACATTGAATGAAAATCTTCCTTTTTTGTAACCTCTTGCCTTTGATTCCGGTGTCATTGCGAACACATCTCTTATTATGTCAAAAACTCCTGTATATGTTGCAGGATTTGAACGTGGAGTTCTTCCTATAGGTGACTGGTCTATATCTACTACTTTGTCAATTTTTTCAAGTCCGTTTACAGATTTACATTTGCCTATTTTAAATTTACTTTTATATAATTTTGATGATGCTGATTTATATAATATTTCATTTACCAATGTACTTTTTCCTGAACCTGACACGCCTGTCACACAAGTGAAAACTCCAAGAGGTATATCTACATCTATATCCTTTAAATTATTTTCAGATGCTTTTTTAATATTTATATATCCTTTTTCAATAGCTCTTCTCGTTTTTGGAACTTGTATTTTTTTCTTTCCTGATAAATATTGACCGGTGATTGAGCGTGGAGATTTTTTTATTTCATCAACTGTACCACAAGCCACAACTTCTCCGCCATATGTTCCTGCACCGGGTCCTATATCGACTATATAATCTGCTGATTTTATAGTATCATCATCATGCTCTACTACGATAAGAGTGTTTCCAATATCAGCAAGATTTCTAAGGGACGCCAATAATCTTTCGTTATCTCTTTGGTGCAATCCTATCGAAGGCTCATCAAGTACATATAATACTCCTACAAGTGCAGAACCTATCTGTGTTGCAAGTCTTATTCTTTGTGCTTCTCCACCAGATAATGTTCCAGCTTTTCTTGACAAAGTCAAATATTCAAGTCCGACATCTTTCAAAAATGTGGCTCTTGCTCTTATTTCTTTTAATATTTCTCCGGCTATTATGCTTTCTTTTTTTGTAAGTTTTAAATTATCAATGTATCCTATCAAATCTGTTATTGATTTATCTGTAACGCTTGCAATATTTTCTTCTCCAACTGTAACAGAAAGTATTTCCTCTTTAAGTCTTGCTCCTTTACAACTCGGACAGGGACTTTCCACCATATATTGCTCAATTTTTTCTCTTATAAGATTTGATGGTGTTTCTTTGTATCTTCTCTCCAAATTCGGTATTACACCTTCGAAAGTAGATTTGTATTTTCTGCTTCCACCAAATTTACTGTCAAATGAAAATTCTACTATCTCATTAGTTCCATATAGAAGTTTTTGTCTAAAATCTTCAGGTAGTTCTTTATATGGTATATCAAGCGAAATTTTATTTTTCTTCGCCAACGCTTCAATTAATTTAAAATAATATCCTTCTTCTTTTGCTGCATCAGATGTATTCCATGCATCTATCGCACCTTGTCTGAGAGTAAGTGTATCATCAGGTATGAGCAAATTTATATCTATGTTGCTCATAGTTCCAAGACCAAGACAAGTAGGACACGCACCCATAGGATTGTTAAATGAAAACATAGCAGGAGATAAATCACTCATAGCTATACCATGCTCAGGACATGCAAGTTTAGTAGAATACATAATTTCTTTTTCTCCTATGACATCTACTATAAGTATACCGTCAGATAAATTTACAGCAGTTTCTATTGAGTCCGCCAATCTTTTTTCCAAATTATCTTTTATTATAAGCCTATCTATTACTATTGATATATCATGTTTTTTATTTTTTTCTAATTTTATTTCATCTTCTACTGTATAATCCTGACCGTCAATCTTCAATCTTATATATCCGTCTTTTTTTATTCCCTCAATAACTTTTTCATGAGCGCCTTTTTTACCTCTTATTATAGGAGAAATTATCTGTATCTTGGTTTTGCTGTCAAAGAGCATAATTTTGTCTACTATCTCCTGTATACTCATCTGTCTTATTTCATTATGACATATAGGACAATGAGGTATACCGATATTGGCAAATAACAGTCTCAAATAATCATATATTTCTGTAACTGTACCTACTGTAGAACGTGGATTGTTTGATGTGGTTTTTTGGTCTATAGATATGGCAGGTGGAAGACCTTCTATATATTCAACATCAGGTTTATCCATTCTGCCCAAAAACTGCCTTGCATAAGATGACAAACTCTCCACATATCGTCTTTGCCCTTCAGCATATATAGTGTCAAACGCCAAAGACGATTTTCCGGAACCTGACAAACCTGTGAAAACTATCATTTTATTTCGTGGAAGTTCAAGGTCTACATTCTTAAGGTTATGCTCCTTTGCTCCCTTTATTATAATCTTATCATTCATTATAAAACCTCATATATTTTTTATGTTATTTTTGAAAATATAAATACTATTAATTATATTTTTTACGAACTGTATTTAATTATATAACAATATAAAAATTTTCAAAAATACAATTAAAAAATACCACATATATATTATTTGAAACATTTTATCCTATTTAATCTTCGCTTCTATTTCTTTTATTGTATCTCTTAACTTTGCGGCTTTTTCAAATTCCAAGTTTTCAGCTGCTGCAAGCATCTGCTCTGTGAGCAATATAATTCTTTGTTTCAATTCTTCTACTTCTATAATATCTTTTACACCGTAATTTTCACCGGTTTCTGCTACTTTTGTTGCAACTATCAAATCTCTTACTTCTTTATATATAGTCTGTGGTTTTATATTGTGTTTTTTATTATATTGCTCTTGTATATGTCTTCTTCTATCTGTTTCTTCAATAGCCACTTGCATTGAATTTGTTATTATATCTGCATACATTATTACTTTTCCGTCAGCATTTCTTGCCGCTCTTCCTATAGTCTGTATGAGTGAAGTTTCTGAACGCAAAAATCCTTCTTTATCTGCATCCAATATCGCAACAAGCGAAACCTCCGGAATATCAAGTCCTTCTCTCAAAAGATTTATGCCTACGAGTACATCAAATTCACCTATTCGCAAATCTCTTATTATTTTTATTCTGTCGAGTGTATCTACATCAGAGTGCAAATATTTTACTCTTATACCTACTTTTTCAAGATAGCTTGTAAGTTTTTCCGCCATTTTCTTCGTGAGTGTCGTCACCAAAACTCTTTCATCTTTTTTAGCTCTTAAATTTATTTCGCCTATTAAATCATCTATCTGTCCCTCAATTTTTCTGACCTCTATAATAGGATCCAATAGACCAGTAGGCCGTATAACCTGCTCACCGAATTCTGATGATTTTTCCATTTCATATTTTCCAGGTGTTGCAGATACAAACATTATTTGATTTATTATACTTTCAAATTCTTCAAATTTGAGCGGTCTGTTGTCAAATGCAGATGGTAGTCTAAAACCGTAATCTATTAATGATTTTTTCCTTGAATGGTCACCTGCATACATAGCGTGTAGCTGTGGTAACATTACATGGGATTCATCTATTATTATCAAAAAATCCTCAGGAAAGAAATCTATCAGCGTAAACGGTCTTTCGCCAACTTTTCTTCCGGTCAAGTGAAGCGAATAATTTTCTATTCCTTTACAATTTCCTATCTCTTTCAACATTTCTATATCATATTTTGTACGCTGAGAAATTCTTTGCGCCTCCAACAACATATCATTATCTTCAAAGAATTGTATTCTATCTTTTAATTCTTGCTCTATACCTTTTATGGCTTTTTCCATCTTACCTCTATTTGTTACATAATGTGATGCCGGAAATATGGAAACATGATCTCTTGTCCCTAAAACTTCACCTGTAAGATAATTTATCTCTGATATTCTTTCTATTTCATCTCCGAAAAATTCTATTCTCAATCCTCTTTCATCAGTATTAGCAGGTAAAATTTCAAGAATGTCTCCTCTAACTCTGAACGTTCCTCTGACAAAATTTACATCATTTCTTTCATACTGTATCTCTACCAATTCTCTGATTACATCATCTCTATCTTTGTTCTGCTCCGGTCTTAATGATACCATCATTTCAAGATAATCCGTAGGATCTCCAAGTCCATATATGCAAGATACTGATGCGACTACAACTGTATCTCGTCTTTCCAATATAGCTGCTGTAGCACTGTGACGAAGCTTATCAATTTCGTCATTTATAGATGAATCTTTTTCTATATATGTGTCGCTGTGAGGTACATATGCCTCCGGTTGATAATAGTCATAATACGATACGAAATATTCCACAGCATTATTTGGAAAAAACTCCTTAAATTCACTGTATAATTGAGCTGCAAGAGTTTTATTATGTGTAATTACAAGTGTAGGCTTTTGAACCTCTTGTATTATATTAGCCATTGTAAATGTCTTACCTGAACCTGTTACTCCAAGTAAAGTTTGAAATTTATTCCCTTTTTTTATTGATTTGCTCATAGCTTTTATGGCTTGTGGTTGGTCACCTGTAGGTTTGTATGAAGATATTACTTCAAACTGCATAGTTATATCCTTTCAATTCTCTTTATATCAAAAAATATATTATGTTATTCACATCAATTATACTATAAAACCTATTAAATAAAAATATTTATTGAGTTTATTTAAAGCTAAAAAACAGGTACAACAATTTATCAAAACTATGTACCTGTTTTTAATTTATTTTATTTGAATAAAAATTCTTTTAAAAAAATATAGTTTAGGTTTTAAAAATATATATATTATCTAATTTTTGCAGGAAGTACATAACCGTTTCTGTTCTTCTTAGGCGCTGAAGGCATTTCCCATAAATTATGATCTGTATGCAAAAGACTATGTGCTTTATGGCTATTAGGCTCTGTAAAATAATTTTCATAAATAGCTTTTATATCAGGATTTTCATGAGAATATCTAATGGTTGAACTCTCATCTATAAAATAAAGATTTTTTCCTCTTTCAAATGCAAGCTCACTTCCATCGTGTATGGGTTGACCTCCTCCCCCTACACATCCTCCGGGACATGCCATTATTTCAACAAAATCATAGTGCTTTTCACCATTTTCTACACTATCTATCAATTTTCTTGCATTTCCTAAGCCGTTTGCTACACCTATTCTGAGATTTGTACCGTTTAATTCAAAATTTGCCTCTACTATTCCTGTTTCTTGTGAAGATGCTCTAACCACATCAAATGCGTCTGCCGGGCAATTAACTCCCATTATTGCATGGTATGCTGTTCTGAGTGCCGCTTCCATCACTCCTCCGGTAGCTCCAAATATAACTCCTGCGCCTGAATAATCATGGAATAACTTATCAGGCTCTATTCCAACTAAATTTTCAATATTTATATGTGACGCTCTTAACATTCTTACAAATTCTCTTGTAGTTATAACTAAGTCTGTATCATGCCCTGCATATTCTCCATGGAATAACTCCATATTGCTTTCTCCTTTTTTTGCAAGACAAGGCATTATAGCAACTGAAACTATGTCTTCAGGATTTTTACCTATACTTTGAGCAAAATATGATTTCATAACTGAACCGAACATCTGCATAGGAGATTTTGCAGTGGAAAGTTGTTTTACCAAATGAGGATATTGGCTTTTTATAAATCTTACCCAGCCCGGACAACAAGAAGTAAACATAGGTCTTTCCTTAAGATCTCCATTACTGAATCTGTCTATAAATTCATATGCTTCTTCCATTATTGTAAGATCAGCTGAAAATGATGTATCAAATACATAATCCGCTCCCATCTTTTTTAGTCCTTCAAATATCTTATTTACTGTACCTGCTTCTCTCCCAAGATTGCTGTCTTCAGCCCAAGCCGTTCTTACAGCCGGTGCCACTTGTACTACAACTACTTTATTAGGGTCTGCAAATGCTCTCCACAATCTTTCTGTATCATCTCGTTCCACTAATGCCCCTACAGGACAGTGTGTAATACATTGTCCGCATAAAGAGCAATCCGCCTCTTTTATTGTTCTTGAACCTGAAACATTTACGGTACTTCTTGCTCCTGTTCCTTCGAGCTCCCATACATTGAGACTTTGAATTTTATCACAGACCTGTATACAGCGCATACATTTTATACATTTCGTAGAATTTCTTACAAGCGGAAATGTTCTGTCCCACTCTTGTCTTTCAAGCACTTCTCCGTAAAGAATATCCCTTATATTTAAGTCATTTGACAGTGCTTGCAATGAACAGTTTCCTGAACGAACACAGGTTGCGCATTTACAATCATGCTGAGAAAGTATCATCTGAACAGTTCTATAACGATCAAGTCTCACTCTTTGGCTGTCAGTATGTATAATCATTCCCTCTTCAACAGAATTATTGCATGAGGTAACTAATCTATCTATGCCTTCCACTTCTACAACGCACACTCTACATGCTGCTATCTCGTTTATGTCTTTCAAAAAACAAAGTTTGGGAATATTTATACCGACAATTTTAGCAGCATCCATTATACTTGTTCCTTCATCAACACTTACATTTACACCATCTATTATTAAATTTACCATAAGTTTTCACGACCTCCTTTGAATATACCGAATCCATAATGGTCACAGCGTAAGCATCTTCCACATTCTTGCATAGCTGCCATTTTAGGCATACATAATTCAATCTCTTCAAAATCATCTTTTCTTTCACATGCCTCACGCTCTCCAAGTTCAACTCTTGCACAAGACGGTCTGTCATCTTTATTTGGTATCGGTATATCAACGTCACAACTTATTTCGTGTCTATATCCCAAGTATTCATCTATATTCGCTGCAAGTACTTTCCCTGCCGCTATCGCTTTTATAACGGTAGATGGACCTGATGCACAGTCACCTCCTGAAAATATATTAGGTAGAGCATCAAAACCTCCTGTAGGTAAAGAAAATATTTTCCCTTTTGCCACAGGTATTCCTGCATCTTCATAATGCTTAGTTTCTATATCTTGTCCTATTGCTACCACTATATTATCACATTCTATAAACTCGTCCTCTTCTCCGGAAGGTATTACATTTGCCCTTTTATCTTTTATTTTGGATATCATTTGTGGAGTTACCCATATCCCTTTCAGTACACCATCTATAATTTCAAGTTTTTTAGGTGCTTTTAAAGTTATAAGTTCTACTCCTTCAGCTAAAGCTCCTTCAATCTCCATAGGTAAAGCCGTCATATCAGCAGTTCTTCTTCTATAAACACAGCTCACTTTTTCACTTCCAAGCCTTACAGCAGTTCTTACAGCATCCATTGCAACATTTCCTCCGCCAATTACTACTGTTTTTTTACCGTCAAGTCTTTTTGCTTTATCAAGTCCCACTTCTCTTAAAAATTTTACTGCTGAAACTACATTTTCATTATCTTCACCTTCAAGACCAAGTTTTTTATCAGTTGAAGCTCCTATCGTTATTAGAGTTGCATCGTATTTTCTACTTAATTCGTTAAAATCTATGTCAACACCTATTTTTAATCCAAATTTAACTTCTACACCTGTTTTTAAAATTGCATCTATATCATCATCTAAACGTTTTTTAGGAAGTCTGTAATTAGGTATACCATATCTCAACATCCCTCCAAGTTTAGGCAACATCTCATATACAGTTGTTTGATGACCCATTAATTGTAAATAGTATGCTGCACTTAATCCTGCCGGTCCGCCTCCTATTACAGCTATCTTTTTTCCTGTAGAAACATTGCATTTTGGTGGATCTACTTCTCCTGCAAAATCAGACGCAACTCTTTTTATTCCCCTTATGTTGATAGAATCATCTATCATATTTCTTCTACATCTTTCTTCACAAGGATGTTCACATATGTAAGCACAAGTTGTAGGAAGAGGATTGTCTTTTCTTATAAGCCTTATGGCATCTGCATAACGTTCTTCTTTTACTAAAGCTATGTATCCAGGTATATCTATTCCCGCCGGACAAAGCGAAACACATGGAACCGGCTGTGTGTTTAAGCAAGTACATCTTCCGCTGTTTATATGTTCTTCATAATCATCTCTACAATATTTTACGCTTTTATATACCATTTGAGCCGCTTCATAACCTATGGCACAGTCAGCTGTTTCATATATAGATTTTGCTGTTTCTTCTATAAGATCTATAACAGATATATCTGCATCTCCTCTGAGTACATCCGTTATGAGATGCTTAAGCTGTAAAAGTCCTACACGACACGGGACACATTTTCCACAAGTCTGAGAATGACTCATCTCTATAAATGCTCTTGTGGTATCTACCGGACAGACTCCAATAGGACCTGATTTTATTCTTAGGCTTAAATCATCGTATATATCTTCGACTATAAGTTGAGAATTACTTCTGGAACGAAGTTCCAATCTACTCATATAAAAATCCCCTTTCTTTTTACCAATCATATATAAAATATATAGTTTTATAACATCGTTATCTCTGCCATATTTTATCTACTTATCAGTAAATTGGTGATAAGTAGATTAACTTTTTTATTATGTAATTAGCAACAATATAATTATAATTTATTAATATATATCTTTTTATATATAATTTGTATTACTTTTTTTGTAAACTTGCATTGAAATAATAAATTTTTATATTAATCAAGTATACAATTTTCATTTTAAATTAATTATCTCATAAATGCAATATTAGTTTATTTTTTGACAAAAAAAATATAATTGACCTGTTAAATAACATTGCAAAATGTTAATAACTAAAGAAAAATTTCTTTACTTTTTTCTTCAATCAAAGCTATTTACAACTACATACTATAATACTAAAACTCAATATAACAATAGAAAAATATTGTTGGATATGTTTAATAAAAATCTAACAATATTTATGGATTCCTCACATAAATTACCTATTATTCTATTAGGATTTAGTATAAGTAATCGAACAAGTCAATTACATGAATGAATTTATAATTTTATATCTTTTGCTATTGTTTATATCATCTTAAATGGATTTTAGCATCAGATAATATATATATAAAAAATGAATTAAAACTCACTTAAGAGCAAAGAGCCATCCTTACCACTTTCGTATATCATAAAGTATCTTGTTTTTCCATTTTCATCAACAAATGAAATTCCATTGTTTGGAATACTTCCCAAAAATTTCAATCCCAATATAAAAGGTCTTGCTGATGGAGATTCACCTGCTTCATATACAACTTTAGTTGAAAATTTAGGATTATCTTTTTTATCCTGCCCTACATACTCAAGTTCTAAAATCTTGAGATCCGTATAATCTTTTTTCGCCTGCAATGTTGCTTTAACCGGATATTTTTTATCTTCCGCTATAAAAGAATCATAATCATATACATAATCCAATTCTTCTTTTTTAGAATTGGCAATACTTAACGGCAATCCTGAATATTGACCCTCTTCATAATCTGAAAATAAATTAAATTTCAAAGGTTTTGCTTGTTTTAAAAATTTCTCGTCTATTTTCCAAAATTCATCTTCACTAATATTTAATTCCTCTGAAACCGATTTATCCATAACTCCTGTGTTATTGTGATAATAAGTTATTATTCCACTTGAAGGTTCTTTTTCATCACTGAAATAAAAATCTATATACTCCATCTTCTGTACATCTTTACTCAATTTATAAACACCGTTCGCATAATACAAGCCACCTAAAGAACGTAGATTATAAAATTTTCCATCTCCAAGATAACAATGACTGTCTCTTGAAGAACCTATGATAACCGGCTTCACTTCGTCATCTGAAATAGTGTAAAGAGCCAATATATCCTCACTTTTATATTCTCCGTTTTCCTGTTTTTTAGGGGTACTTATTACAAGCTCCAAAACTCCATCTTTGTTAAAATCCTCTAAGCAATAACCAAACAAAACCAGATTATCAGAAGAGTTTGTCCACAAATATTCAAAAACTCCTATTTTATCATCGTCAACTTCATAGTCTTGAGCAAAATCTTCGCTATAATTTGAAATAATTTTATGGTATTCATCTAAAAGCGGTGAATAGATTTTTAGAGCTTCTGCTTCTTTTCCCTTTATATCATCTTTAGATACCTTATTTACAGATTTTTGAGAAATTTGTTTTTGATCAGATTTAGCATCTTCTTTTCCAAGTGATGCTTTATCAGAATTCTTCTTTTCTTGAGTTTCTTGTGTTTTTTTAGTATCGGCATCTAAACTTCCTTTTGACAAACCATCTTTCTTTGACTGACATACAGAAAAACCTGACATGAGCATAAATAACACTAATAAAAAAGCCATCTTCTTCTTCATATGTATTTCCCTTCCTTCCTAAATTACTTTTTTAATATCTTAAAGAATACTTTTAATGCCATTAATATAAAATCTGCAAAACCATGGGTTAATTTTCAATCACCTGTAAAATTCTGATTTTTTTACTATACTTACTATACTTATTATACACCAAAACTGTCTGTATTGAAATAGACTTATTGTTGAAGTTATAAAGTGGTTTTGATATAATCTTATACATGAGAAACAGAAAATTAACGTTTTATACTAAAATCTTATAGAATAATGGAAAAACATAATAATTAATTTTTTTGGTAGACTATTTATATTAATGTTATACAAGTTATCCATAACTTTATTAGAAAATAGTATTACATAATCATATAAGGAGCAGACTATGAAAATTGTATGTATTGGAGATAGCATCACCTATGGATATAATATTGAGCCAAATAAAACTTGGATAGAGATTTCAAAGCAAAGAACAGGCTATGAAATTTTAAATTATGGAATCAACGGAGATACATCAAGCGGAATGTTGAATCGTTTTTACAAAGATGTCATTACACAAAATCCGCAATATGTACATATCATGGGTGGAGTTAATGATTTGATTTGTATTGGAAAATTGAATATAGTAAAATCTAATATAATGGAGATGATACGTCAAGCACAAAATGAAAATATCATACCTATTTTAGGTATTTCTACCGGTATAGTTGTCGATGACATTCCGTATGAATGGGGATTATTCACTGATTACAAACGAATAGAGCTCTCCTTGATAGAATATGAAACTTGGCTTATCAATTTTGCAAATTCTTTTAAAATAGATACGATCAACTACAGAAAGGCATTGGAAAATTGCCCATACAACAATGTTAAAAACCTATTGTTCTCTGACGGACTCCATCCCAATGAATTAGGCACAAAATATATGGCAGAGGCTTTTATAGACTACTTCAGATTTATAAAATAGTAATTTTTATATTTCCTTACTAATTTTTGAATTAATTTACGATTTTATTGTAAAAATTCCAATTTATGGTCAATTTATTTATAATAGATTTTATTTGCTATATTTTCTTATCATATAACACTAATTAAAAAACATATAGAATAATAGTTAACAATGAATTTTCATTAGCTTATTAAAAATATAAATATATGTCCTTTTAATTAAGTGATAGTATACAAATCATAGTATAATTATATACTTAAAAATCTATACTTTTTCAAAAGAATAAATATATACAATTTAAAAATATTATAATTTGTAACAGTTTTTAGAATTAATTGGTAAATAATTTAATGAATAAAAAAACCTATATCCTCGTGTTTATCACAAAAGATATAGGTAATACTATGCTTAGAAAACTATCTAAAGCTTTTCATTTGCAAATACATTTGAAAAATATTTATCAAACTATATATTGAGTTTCTTTAATCTTTTTTATTAACGTTTATTGTTTTTATAAGCTTATCAGGTAATTGCACTATATTTACTCCGTTTTCCTTTTTCAAAAATATATAAACATCCAGTGTGCTTGCATTTTGAGCTATCTCAAACTGAGGTTTAAGTGCATTATTTTCTTTTTTACTCGCTTGGTAATAGTAATAAGTTGCTTTAGGTATATGTTTTAAATACTCTTTATTTATATTATCTTTTCTTGTATAGGTAAAATTAGCCAAAGAGTTGTCAGATTCTTTTATGTCATTTATCATATGAGTAGTTGCAATCAAAGAGTGTATAGTATTTCTTCCATTTTTGTTGAAATCTGAAACTTCTTTTCCATTGCTGTACTTTTTTATACCATTTCCGTCATTTGTAGAATCAAGAGGATAATAATATACATCAAAAGTATATACATTCATATAAAAATAACCGTTAAGTCCTTTTGTAACATTACCCTTCTCTCCTGCTTTAAATATGAAATATTTTCCGTCAACTAAATATTTTTCGTTTTTTACATCGTCGGTTAGAGCATAGGTAAAGCT
Organism: Peptoanaerobacter stomatis; assembly: GCF_000238095.2. Taxonomy (NCBI): domain Bacteria; kingdom Bacillati; phylum Bacillota; class Clostridia; order Peptostreptococcales; family Filifactoraceae; genus Peptoanaerobacter; species Peptoanaerobacter stomatis. Next base: position 213,883 of record NZ_JH815225.1, on the reverse strand, counting down.
GAATTTTTCTGAATCAGACCCTATTGTTTTTTCAAGTTTTGCAGTATCATTTTTTTGAGAAAATTTTATAGTATCGACAATGGATTTTTCATCTGAATTTATTAAAAAATTCTTAGTTTTATAATTCCAAGATATTTTAAAATTTAAAAAATCTCTTAAAACAGTTGCAGGAATCATAAGTTTTCCATTTTTTAATACCGGTTTTAATTCTATAGAAACTTTGTTGTCGTTTAATTTAACAATATTGCTCCCATTCGTAAACTCTATTTTTAAAGTATCTGTTTTTATAGTTGCAGTTTTTGAATCCTTGTTCCAAGATATGCTTCCACCTATTGCAACTGATAAGTCACCTGCTGCTATAAAAGCTTTATCATTTTGTATCAATACAGGAGTCGAGTTTTGAATTTTGTTATTATTTATATATATACCTTCAGCATCACTGAAAGATATGTTAAAAAGTAATAATAACAAAAAGGAAAAAATAATTTTGTTTAAAAATTTCATATAATTCACCTCTTATAAGTTACACCAAAATTAAATTTATATTCAAAATAAAAATATTTATAAAATAATCATTTGATATATTAATTCAATAAATCGGTGATTGTCTTAAAAATTAAATACTTTGTCAAAAAAGAAAAAATCCTCTTATAATTAAAAAGAGGATTTAGATTTTTTATTATTCTTGTGAAAAACTGTCTTTATCAACTCCACATACTGGACAAACCCAATCATCCGGCAAATCCCCAAAGCTTGTTCCTGGTGCTATTCCGTTTTCTTCATCTCCAACAGCAGGATCATAAACATATCCACATACATCACATACATATTTTTGCATAAAAAATATTCTCCTTTTTAAAATTTAATTTTGTAGTAGAGCCTTGCTCTAATAATACTTATAATTAAGTTTTAATTATAAGCTTAAACTATTTCTCTTATATGAGGTAAATTTTTGCTTATTCAAAAGCAATTATCTTATACCCCACTATAATCTATAAATAACACTGTAAAATAAAATATATATAATTTTACTATAAATTTAAATATAACACAATAACTAATTACAATTTGTAATAATATATCATATAAAACATAATTTTATTAAACCCCATTTTTTGTTTTAATTTCAATATTTATGTAAAAAATAATATTTTAAAATT